>JAHDWN010000056.1 GCA_023382675.1 Anaerolineae bacterium | reverse complement strand
TGAGCTGGGGATTCTTATTCCGATCATTTTGGGGATTTTTATCCCGATCTTGACAACCTAACAACCGATGAGGAAAAACGCGCACAGGGACTGGTTGAAGTATTGCGTAGTGCAAGCATTCTTGAACGGTGGGACGAAACCATCGGCTTCTCCCATCATCTGATTCAAGACTATTTCGTGGCTCTCTACTTTCAAAGGCTCGGGTTAAGCGGAACCTTATCACTGCAAGGGCCACCGGCTGATCGCTTCAGGCCCAATACGAGATGGTACAATGCAATTAGAATGTACTACGGAATAACCAGTGAACCAGATTCTTTGTTGAAGGAACTTATGGGGATTGACATTGAGCTTGCAGTGGACTGTATCTTCATGGGGCGAAACATCAACAAAAGGATGGTAGAAGACTTCCTGACGACTCTTCACGGTGAACACCGGAAGGCGCGTTCTGAAAAGGCATCTTGTGAGAAACAAGTTGACGATATGGATAGTACGTGGGAAATTCAAGATCTTCTGGATTTCCATTTCATCTACAACCACTTTTACGATCAGATCTCCAGTATGGAACGCAGAGCTGAATTCCTACACAGTATGATAGAAAGAGTGACGGCGTGGCTTTCGCAATGAGCGATCCGCGCGGCGTGGATAACAACAAGCGCGACTCATATCGCCCAAAGATTGAAGCTCGGTGGCAACGGCTCAACGAACTTAAGCAACGCGAAGTGGTACGGAATTACTGAGACGATTCACGGCCGGTGGATGCGGTAGGAATATGTGAACTTCAAGCGCACTAGTCTACGAAGTGTTGATCGGGTTGCTCGTTGTGAGACTCAATGCTGTGCTGGTTGACTCGTACCATTCGGTTTGATAGATTCGACTCATAAGTCTATGAAAAGTGTTACTGACGATATCCGCATTCAGTGCAGCCTAATTCACCTGACATTAGCGACATTGCGGCGAAAGAACGAACTGATCGAACTCATTCGCTGGGCGGAACAGAAACGGCTCTCGGGCGTACAGCGCGCCTATGAGAACCGCCTGGAAGACGAGGAGCGGCGGCTGTTTCGCCACTCACTTAACCACCCGCGCACCACCCACCTCCTCCGCTTCGTTTACTTCGCCTACCATGCCATAAAACCAAGACCCCGGTACCACGTACAGGGTAGCGCGGCAAAGTACAGACGTTGTAACTTGACGCAGACTCATAGAATGCAATATAGTGCTTGACAAGTCACAAAAACAAAACGCCCCCGAACGGTGCTACCAACACCGCGCGGGGGCTAACCGAACCGTGCTGAATACAGCAGCAGCGGCTGGCTAACGCGTAGTATCGCGCAGCCTGTCATACGCCGTCAATGCCTGGGTAACAGCATGACGGCGTTTTTATTTGACCCATGTTCATGCCTTGACAGGAGTATATGAATGATAAGGCCCAAACCCGCCAGACAAAACAGGAATATACGTTCGAGTATGTCCCGCCGCCACTTGATGAAATCAGCGAGTACGCGCGGCAGGTCTGCGAAAAGCTTGAATTCGCCGACCGCGGTCAGCTGACGACAACTCGCAGAGAATTCGCAAGCTTCATGGACACCATTGCCATCATCACGGCCAAGCATCTGATGAAGACGAGATGGAAACGTATAAGCAAGAAAGGAAGCCGCCATGTACCCCAGAAAGTCTAGGAAGCTCAGGAAAGCAATGCAGCGCACGATCGCATTGTGCTACGTCCGTCAGTCATTTACGCGCGACGCCAATGATCGCGACAGCCCTGAACGCCAGCGCGCAAACATCATGGCAGTCTGCGAAAAGAATGGATGGGTTCCTGAGATCTACGAAGACGCAGAGAAGCACAAATCTGGGACCAAAGAGCACAACCGTTTGGTTCCATTCGTGGCGACGATGGGTATCTGAAGCCCGCTCCGGATGGCGCGTGGCTGTTTCCCGACGGGACATGGGTAACCGGGACAGCTGACGCACCGCCTGAGGAGGAGGCAGTCTTCAAGAGCTACCATGCAGCTGCAGAGCGCATCTTGCGCCTTTATAGCACCGGCAAGTACGGGCTTGACAGAATTGCCTATCGAATGAACAAGGAGAACTGGGCGTTTCGCGACCGCACTAACACGCCGCGCGCCTTGAACTCTGATGATGTACGCCGGGTCATCAGTAATTGGGCGGAATACGGTGGCATCGTATTTGAGAAGGGAACCAAGTGGCGGCCTGCCTACGAAACGCTCAATCTCGATGAACTGCCTTTTCGTTCAGATCGTGCCGTCTTCCCTATCGAACTCCTGCGCGCAGTTGCAGAGGTGCGCATGGAGCGAACGAGAAAGCCATCCGATCATGGCAAGAACCATGAGACGCGCTTTTATCCTCTAGCAGGCGTCCTCTACTGCGCCCACTGCGAGCAGCTGGCTGAAAGCCAGGAAGACCCTCGGCTGCGGAGTCCGCTGAGTGGACAGTTTGCAAACGGCATACTCCGTTATCGTCACAAGCCGGGCGTCAAATGTGGTATTCACAATCGCTCCGTACCAAGCGCGGAACTGGAGCAGGACTTCATTCGACTGATGGGGCTGCTCATGGTGAAGCCAGAGGTTGAACACCTCATGCTCGAGATTGCCATCCAGGCTGACAATGGTCGACAGGTACACGAACAGCGGGATTTCGAACAGGAAAAGACCGAAGCACTTGCCCTCTGCTATCGCCGGATAGAAGCAGCAGTGAATCTGTACAAAGAGGGCACTATCGACAAAGCAGAATACCTGCGCCTGCGCGAACAAAACGAGCGCGAAATCGCCCATTGGGAGTCGCGCACCTCTGAGACCGAGCAATTGGGTCTTGAGTTTGCCCTGTGTGTCGAGGCAGTCGACAAGATTCACCGTCTGTGGACGATATCGAGCGATGAGGATCGCCAGGGATTGGTACGCAACTTGTTCTCGTCCGTGACCTACGACCTGGATCGCCGCCGCATCACCGACTTCAGACTCAAGCCCTGGGCAGGAAGGTTTTTGACGGTTCGCGCTGGCCTCCATGAGCTGGAACAAGCGGCGAATGTCAAAGAAAACGCGCCTCAACAAGACCGTCAAGGCGCGTGTACGGAGTTGCTCCATACGGGCTTATTGACAATACCATTACCCTCGTTACAAGAGGCTGTCTTCACTCTGATTGAGCGGCTTTACGCAGGAATTTCGCGTCCTGACAAGGCAATTACGGGCAAATCGCAACCCAAGACCGAGCGCAATAACGAGGTCAAACGGCTGGACTCTATAGGGTGGACAGTTCCGGACATCGCCCGGTATTTCGATGTGTCGATCCCGCGCGTGTACCAGATTCTGAAGGGGCAATAGCGAAGTCATGTAGCACAAGAGAATACATTGGCTCTCATGTACGATTGATTATTCCGCCCCAGACAAGTCTATATGTTAGCTTGGCTACACTCCGTAGACGTGCCGGGCTGTCTCGCCCATGACCGCGGCCAGATCGTCCGGCGCGAGATAGCTGAAGTGATGGCGCACGAAAGTGAGCAGTTGAGGATAGGTCGCCTGTGCCAGCAAGCCCGGCGCATCTGTCCCCCACATCAGCCTGTCGACACCGATGCGTTCCACTGCCCGCCGAATATACTCACATGCGCGCGGGTACGGATAGGCTTCGACGGCGGATGCGTAGGCGGGCAGCGCCGACAGATCGAACCAGACGTTGGGCTGCGTCGCAAGCTGAATTTGCTCTTGCCACAGCCGGCCAAGTGCCGCGTCGTCCCCACGCGCGACCGGCGGCTGCGCCAGGTGGCAGATAACGACCTTCAGGCGTGGATGGCGCGCCAGCATCGCCTGCACGGCGTCCGTCTGGTATGACGTGCTGCCGACCGCACCCAGGTCGAGCGTCATGACCAGCCCGCGCTGCTCCGCTTCTTCCCAGACCCACGCCATCGAGTCCTCGTCGAGCCGCAAATCAGGATACAGGCCAACTAACCCCGTCCCCACGCTGATCTCGAACTTGAGGATGCGAAAGCCGTAGTCTTCGACGCAGCGCAGGAAAGTGTCACGGGCGTCATTCGCACGTGGATCGATGAACGCCGCACCTGCGAAGCGATCCGGCCAGCGGCGCACGGCCTCGGCGACAGTCGCATTCGCTTCGCCGTAGTACGAACCTTGCAGCAGCACGGTCTTATCCACCCCAGCCCAATCCATGTTGGCGAGCAGCGCCTCTGGCGGAAACGCCGTCTTCTCCATCATCGGCGGCGTCATCTGGAAAACCTGATCGCCCAGCAGCGCCTTGCCATACGTCAGCGAGCGCGTCGCCCCTTGCCCGGTCAGGCCGTGCAGTTCGTGAAAAATGTGCGCGTGAGCATCGACGATCATTCGCTCATCACCTTGAGATAATCACGTTCCCACATGAATTCGTTGGTCTCGAAGAAGGTCTCTGGCATGACGAAATCACCGAGCTTGTATGTGGCGCGCCGGATGTGACTCTGCCCGCGGCGCAGCACGAACACGCTGTGCCCAGGCAGCAGCATATCGATCCCCAAATCCGCCAGCCTGTGAATGTCGCGCCGGTAATCGTCCATGCTGAAGCCCTCCAGGTTGAGCAGGCCCAGCTTACCACCGTAAAAGACAACGTCCCCGGTGAAGAGGCCGCGCTTGTCTCCGTCGTCAAACAGGAAGCAGGTCGAATCCTTGGTGTGCCCCTGCACGAGTATCATTTTCAAGTCGATGTCGCCAATCGTGACCGTCTCGCCATCGTCAAAGACGAAATCTGGCGGGCAGGCGTGCGCCTCGAAGCCGGGTGGGTAGCGATTGAACTTGATGTTGTACTGCATCCCCGGTTCCAGGTACGGATCGCGCAAGATGTGCGCGCCCAACGCCGGGCAGCCAACCCGCGCCCCTGTACGCTGCCGTAATTCCGCCGCGCCGCCAAAGTGGCCGTAATGCGCGTGCGTGATCAGGATGTGGGTCAGCCGCGCCGGACCGAAGCCATCGGCCTGCATGTTCGCCAGGATATCGTCCACACCCAGACCGAAGCCGGTATCGACCAGCGCCAGCGCCGAGCCGCCGTCGATCAGGTAGCAGTTCGAATCGAGCGGATGACTCAGCCCGAACTGCTCGCTGCCGACGAGGTAAAGATGTTCGCCGATGCGCATGATCTAGACCTCCGGCACCCGATGGCGGATGACGTGGATGACTTCGAAGAACCAGCCGCCGGGCGCGCGGAAGAAGGCCACCCGCCGCTCGCCGAAGCCCGCCGAAACGTCCGAGACCGGCGCCAGTTCGGTCGCACCGGCACGCCGGATCTGCTCCACGTCGTGGTCGAAATCGTCGCTCATATAGACCAGATGCGTCGAGCCGACGGGGCGCGTCTCACCCAACGACTTCTCATAAACCATCTGCTCCATGATGTGCAGATACTTGTCGCCCATCTTCACCAGCGGAATGCGATAGCGTGCGCCCTCGAATTCGATCATCTCGTCCAGCACGATCTCGTTGCCGATGGCGCGATGAAACGCCAGCTCCTGCTCCAGATCGCGCACCTTGATGCCAATCGTCCAGATGCCGGTCAACATGACAGCCGCTCCTTGTGTTCCGATGAACAGAGTTTTCGAAGAACCCTATCTGCGCGGCGCGTGATTATTCACGCGTCCAATCCCGGAGCGGACGCCAAAAATGGCGTCCCTACGAAACGTCACATTTTTCGTAGGGGTTTGGCGCTGCCAAACCCTCTCCACCGCCCCTGCCGCTATCCCCCCTTGATGTACGTCTCGCGGATGCGCCGCACCTCCGCCACGTTCATCCACGATTCCAGCAGGTCGTACAGGTTGCCGTGTTGCTCGCGCAGGCTGCTGATCTTGCCCGTTTGCCGTTCGAGCGCCATCGCCTGCACCATCGCGTTGACGGCCACGCCGAGCATCGTCGTCGGCTCGATCTGAAGCTGGTAGCCCAACTCGTACAACTCGTCTACAGAGAGTTCCATCATGTTTGAGTCGTACTGCACGCGGTCGACGTTGATCTCCGTCCCCAGCGTGCGGATCGTCATCATCAGCCCGTCGATGTGGCTGCGGAACCACTTCGCGTGTTCGACTGTCCAGCAAATCGCCATGATCGCGTCCGCCCCGGCCTCCTGATAGGCCTGCGCACGACGCAGCCAATCCGCCCGCCGCGCTTCTTCGTCGGGATGCACTTTCGCAACGTAGGTCCCCGGACGCCCGATGACCATGAACTCCGGGTTGAGCTTTTCGCCCACCATTGCCCGGATCTTGTCCGCCGTCTCGTCCATGCTCTCCAGCGCCATTACGTGCGGCGGGATGAACGGGCACTTGTATGGCAGGCCGTAGTCGTCGATGTGCACGGCGGCGACCCCGGCGCGTTCGAGTTCGTTCATCCAGAACACGGACACATACGGCTCGCCGAAGCCCTGCTCGAAATCGACCACAATCGGCAGATTGATCGAGCGGCGGATCTTGCGACAGGTCGCCACCAGTTCATCCGGCGTGATGACTCCGATGTCCGGCTGCCCGTTGACGAACGCCATCTGGAGCGACTGGACGCCGACCGCGTCGAAGCCCGCCGCCTCGGCGATCTTGGCCGAGACGACGTCGTGCACGCCCATGATCCAGATCGGGCGCTTCTCTTTCAGCAATGGCGCGAGATACGGCACATTCATAATCATTTTTCTCCTCAGACAATGCCCGTAGGCGCTAACGATAGGTTTCTTCTAGATTGTAGGCGGCTGCACGAGCACTCTCTGGCCGCCGCGCTGCGATTCGTAGACCGCGTCGACGACCGCTAACGTCGCGACACCATCACCGCCGCCGACTCCCGGTGGCGTCCCGCTCTGGATGGCGCGTACGAAGTGATCGATCTGCCGGTAGAACATGTAATTCTCGTTGGTGGCCGGAGAAAGAGGGCCGCCCGGTGATCGGCGTGGGTCGGGCATCTCGACCTGGTACCAGCCGCGCCCAGCGGCCTCATCCAGCGACCAGACCATGATGCGACCGTTCTCCGGCGAGTCCCACGGCGGCATATCGAACGTGATCTGCCCGCGCGTGCCGAAGATGTAGCCGAACTCCGACCACTCGCCGACCTGCGAACCGATGTGCAAAATCGGCGATAGGCCGCGCCCGACCGTACCCGTGTTGAAGACACCGACCGCCCCATTGCCGAAGCGCATCATAACCGTGCCGAAATCTTCCCACAGGCCGATGTCGGGTCGATTGAGATAATCGCGTGTGATGTTCTGGACTTCGGCGTAAACGGACTCGACCTCGGCACCCGTCCACCAGCGCCACAGATCGACGTAGTGCGGCAGATGATCCTGGAGGATACCGCCGCCCACGTTCGGGTCTTTCCAGCGCCACTCGTAGTTCTCGCGGTAGCCCGCCGGGATCATGCGCTCCGGCGCCAGCTTGACCGATGCGCCCCAATGCACGACGAGGTAGAAAACCTCGCCAATCGTGCCTTGCTCAATGATCTGCCGCACGCGCTCGAACGCCAGATTGAAGCGCTTCTCGTGCCCCATCATCAGGAACCTGCCGCTGCGCCGCGCCGCCACGATCATCGTCCGGCATTCGTCCAGGCTGCGCCCCATCGGCTTTTCCAGCAGCACGTGCTTCTTGTGTTCGAATGCCTCAATCGTCAGCGGCGCGTGCGACCCCGGCGGTGTGCAGATGCACACGGCGTCGATGTCCTCGCGCGTCAACAGCTCATGATGATCGGTTGTCGCAATAGTGGCGTTGTATCGTTCTTGCGCCTGCCGCGCCCGCGCCATGTCGGTATCACAAGCGGCGACCAGCTCTGCCTGCGGGTGACTCCAGATCCACGGCAGATGCCCCATCCATGCCGCCACCCCGCAGCCGATCACACCAAACCGCACCTTCTCGCTCACGTTGCCCCCTGCACGTGCTCATCCCGCGCCCCACTCCTCTCAGTTGCCGCAAAGAGGAGCGTCCAAGAGCCAAAAATGAATTTCTTGACGCCTCAACAATTCGTTGTACAATACGCACAGCATTGTGCGAATAGCGCACAGCATAACTCGAAGCGACACGAGTTGCAACAGTGATGGAACAAGACCCCAATCTCATCCAATCGTTATCCCGCGGTCTGGCGGCGCTCGAACTCGTCGCCAAACACTCGCTGACCCCCAAAGCACTGGCGGACGCGCTCGATGTGGATCGCAGCACAGCATACCGCATTCTGACCACACTGATGGCACACGGTTTCGTCGAACGCGACCCGCACAGCGACCAATACATCCTCAGCAGTCGCAAAATCTATGCCCTGGAAAGCACCATCCAGGCCAGCCTGCACTGGCCTTCGCTCGCGACTCCGTGGCTCAAGCAACTGCGTGACGACCTTGGCGAGGCGGTCAATCTGGCGGTCTTGCAGGGCGATGAAGTCGTCTACGTCAATCACCTGCCCAGCCTGGAGGCGCTCACGGTCGGCCCGCTGCTGGGGCTGCGCCGTCCCGTCTACGTCTCGGCGGTGGGCAAGGCCATCGTCGCCTTCCTGCCGAATGTCGAGCGCGAAACCATCATCGAACATCTCACACTCAGAGCCATGACCCCGAACACACTGACGAGTAGCGATACTCTGCGGCGAGAACTCGCTCGTGTTCAGGAATTAGGGTACGCGACCGACGACGAAGAGACCTTCATCGGCGTTCGCTGTGTGGCAGCACCCATTCGGGATAACAGCAATCACGTCATCGCGGCAATGGGTATTTCCGGCCCCAGTTCGCGTGTGATGATCGAGAGGTTCCCCGAAATTGGGCAACGAGTTCGCACGCTCGCCGACGAGTTCTCGTACTCCCTCGGCGCCCGGCGTGAGCTTCCGATCAGAGATGGCGGCACAAGCCATTCGTAGAGAACAGGAGGGAGACACCGCAAATAACGCGATCACGGTCTATGAGATGCTTTTAAGAATATTTCGGGAGGGAAATAGCGATGAAAGCCACTCGACTGGCAGTTTTCACTTTGTTGCTCTTGGTCTTGGTCCCCATGGGCGTGATGGCACAATCCGAGGTCGAACCGTTCGAAGTGACCGACCCCGCCACCGGCGCCCGCCCCTTTGAAGGCCAGGAACTCCGCATCATCAATACCGAAGTCGTGCCGATTCTGGCCTATGAGCATGAAGTCTTCGACGCCGCCTATGCTGAAGCATCTGGCGTCAACCTGATCTACGAGAACTACGATCAGGGCGCGCTCCTGCCCGTGCTGCAAACGATGTGCGCTGCCGGCGGCGACGATTATGACATCATGTTCGTCGAAGATGGCTGGTCTGGTTCGCTCGAAGCGCTCGGCTGCCTCGAACCGCTGGCGCCCTACTACATGGCCGCCCCCGGCGACTCGCACCCGGAAGACTACACGATCCGCGCGTTCGGTACGGTCGCCATGCACAATCAGACCTGGTACGGTATGCCGACGCTGATCGCGGTCGGGATGTTCGCCTACCGCACCGACCTGTTCAGCGACCCCGACGAGCAGGCCGCCTTCCAGGAGCAGTACGGGCGCGAACTGGCCGTACCGGAAACCTGGGACGAACTGAAGGAAGTCGGCGAGTTCTTCACCCGCCCGGATGAAGATCTGTACGGCTTCAACTATCGTTACGGCACGCCAAACAACATCTTGTTCGACTATATGATCCACTTCGGCTTCTCGCGCGGCGTCAACTTCTTCGACCCTGACTTCAACCCGCTGTTCGCGACACCCGCCGCCTTCGATGCCGCCTCGTTCTTCACCGGCCAGGACTTCCTGAGCCTTCAGCCGCCCGGACGCGAGTCGTTCCAGTTCGGCGAAGTGCTGCAAAACTTCACGCAGGGCAAGGTCGCGATGTACGGCACCGAAAGCTGGGCTATTCCGCTGCTGCTCGATCCGGAAGCCTCGACCGTGGCCGACGTGACGGGCTTTGCGCCCATCCCCGGCTGGCGTGACCCCGACACGGGTGAAGTGCATCGTGCACTGCTCTCGGCAGGCCCGGCCTACATGATCAACGCCAACATCTCGCCGGAGCGCAAACGTCTGGCGTGGGATTACCTGCAACTGGCCTACGGGCAGCAGTTCGAACGGATGCTGGCGGAACAGTACGGCGCGGGGCACCGCATCTCCACGTTGAGCGATCCCGATCTCGTCGCGCAGTTTCCGCACCTCGCCGCCAACCTCGAAGCGATGAAGGTCGGCATTGGCCGTCCGTCCGAGCCGTGGTGGCCGGAAGCGGAGAACGCGCTCGGCCAGGCTCTGCAAGCAGCGGTTGCCGGTTCATCCGTCGAGGAAGTCATGACGGCGGCCAACGACGAGGTCATCCGCATCGTGCAGGACGCGGGCTATTATGACAGCGGCGCGCACTACGTGAGCGTCGAGGAACGCGAGCAGTTCGTGTGCACGCTGTTCGGCGAACTCGGCCTCGAAAGCCCGGAGTGCTGATCAATCTTTGTTGAGCCACTGGGTGGCGGCCCCCGTCGTCACCCAGGATTATTTTTGAGCGACTTATGACTGCATCAACAGAGGTGAAGCCGGTAGCCACCGGGGCTGGCGCATTCCGCAGGTGGCTCTACCGCATGTCTCAGAAGTACGTCCACTGGTTTTTCATCGCGCCCGCGCTGATCGCGGTGCTCGTGGTCGCCATCTACCCTATCGTCTACTCGACCGGGCTGTCGTTCTTCCGCGTGACGTTCGACTCGCGCGAGCGCCCGTTCGTGCTGTTCGAGAACTTCGCCTGGGTGCTGAGCGACCCGGATTACCGCGTCGTCTTCGGCAACACCCTGCTCTACGTGTTCGTGACCGTCAGCGGCGCATTCGTCCTCGGTTTTGGCGCGGCGCTGCTGCTGCGCCGGATCACAGCCGGTCGTAACTGGCTGCGCTTGATCTTGCTGCTGCCGTTGACCATCGCGCCGATTGTCGTCGGCCTGACCTGGAACTGGATGCTCGACCCGCTATTCGGCCTGATCAACTGGATACTCACCGGCCTGGGGCTGCCGCCGCAGACGTGGCTGGCCTCGACCAGCACCGCGCGCATCGCCGTCATGCTGGTCGATATCTGGCAGTGGTATCCACTCATCTTTCTGATCATGGACGCGGGCTTGTCCGGCCTCCCTCGCGCGCCCTACGAATCGGCGCGGCTCGAAGGCGCATCCGAATGGACGATCTTCCGCCGCATCACCCTGCCGCTGCTGCGCCCTGTCATCCTGGTGGCGCTCCTGCTGCGCACGGTCGATGCCTTCCGCACCTTCGATCTCGTCCGCGTCATGACCGACGGCGGCCCGGCCTACACGACGGAAACCTTGAGCCTGTACCTGTACCGGACAGCCTTCAACTTCAACAAGCTCAGCCGCGCGGGAGCCGGATCGATGATCATGCTCCTCGTCATCGGTATCATTTCCGCCCTGATGTTCCGCTACCTCTATCGTGATGTGGAAAGGCGCTAGCGCATGACGATTTCATTACGGCAGCGCTTGAGCGCCTACGTCATCCTGGGCATCCTGGCGCTGCTCATCGTTATCCCGCTGATTGCCGGTGCGCTAACGGCCTTCAAGCCGCAGATCATCTGGGTTTCCAGCCCGCCCATCTGGATCTTCCAGCCGACGCTGGAAAACTTCGAATTCGTCTTCATCCAGCGGCAGAATCTGCTCCACCTGCGCAACAGCCTGATCATCGCCACCGGCTCGGTCACGATCGCGCTGATCCTGGGCGTCCCGGCGGCCTATGCGCTGGCGCGCTTCCGCTTCCGTGGCTCCAAAGGGCTGCTGCAATGGCTGATCTCCCTGCGCATGATCCCGCCAATTGTGGTCGCGCTGCCCTTCTACGTTCTCTTCCAGACGTTCGACCTGCGCGGCACGCACTTCGGCCTGATCCTGGCCTACCTCACCTTCCTGATCCCGCTCGTAATCTGGATGATGCGCGGCTATTTCGTCGAGATCCCAAGCGCGATGGAAGAATCGGCCATGGTCGAAGGCTACAGCCGCCTCCAGGCGCTGCGCAAAGTCGTGCTGCCGGTCGTCACGCCGGGGATCATCGCGACGGCGCTGCTCAACTTCATCTTTGCCTGGAACGAGTACTTTCTGGCGTTGATCCTGGGCGGGCGCGATACGAGCACGCTGCCCGTCGCAGCCGCAACCTACGTCGGGCGCGCACGTGTCGAATGGGGCAACCTGTTCGCCGTCAACCTGATCATCATGCTGCCCGTGATTATTTTGACGATCATCCTCCGTCGCCAGTTGGTCAAAGGGCTGGCGCTGGGTCTGGTGGAGTGAAGAAGGCGTGTTATGAAAGTCGTTTTGCAGGATCTGGTCAAACAATATCCGTCGTCGAGTTCTGTCGCCGTCAATCACGTCAACCTGACGATCGACAATGGCGAGTTGGCCGTCTTCCTGGGGCCGTCCGGCTGCGGCAAGACGACGACCATGCGCATCATCGCCGGGCTGGAAACGCCGGATAGCGGCCACGTCTTTATCGGCGAGCGCGACGTCACCGATCTGGCCTCCAAAGATCGGCGCGTCGCCATGGTCTTTCAGAACTTCAGCATGTACCCCAGCATGACGGTCTACGAGAACATCGCCTTCCCGCTCCAGGTGCTCAAACTGAGCAAAGACGAGATCGATCGCCAGGTCAAAGAGGCCGCCGGTCTGGTCGGCGTCGGGCACTTGCTCCAGCGCAGCTCGCGCCAGGTTAGCGGTGGCGAGGCGCAGCGCGTCGCCCTGGCTCGCTCGATGGTGCGCCGCCCGGAAGTCTTCCTGATGGATGAGCCGTTGAGCAGCCTCGACGCCAAGCTGCGCATCCAATTGCGCATGGAAATCAAGCGGCTCCATCAAGAGACGGGTACAACCGTCATCTTCGTCACACACGATCAGGAAGAAGCGATGAGCCTGGGCGACAAGATCGTCGTCATGGATCACGGCAACGTGCAGCAAGTCGGCACGCCGCAGGAGGTCTTCTTCAACCCGCGCAATGTGTTCGTCGCCAACTTCGTCGGCACGCCGACGATGAACATGTTCGACGGCACGATCAAGCCCAACGGCGGCGGGCTGTGCGTCGATCTGGCAGGTATCGAACTCAAGCTGCCGGATCGCTTCCCCGGCGCCGGCCCAGGGATGCCGGTCACATGGGGCGTCCGTCCAGAGTCGGTCAAGATCGCCGACGAGGGGCAGCCCGGCGACGTGCCCGGCACCATCGAACTGATCGAGGCGCTCGGCAGCCGCCAGCAGGTGTTCGTCCGTGCGGGCGACAAGCTGTTCTCGGCCATGATCGACGCACTCCATCCCGTGCGGGTAGGAGAACGTGTGCATCTGCGCTTCGATCATCGCGGCACGCATCTGTTCAATGCGCAGACCGGTCTATCACTGGCCGAGCAACACTGATGGACGCCGGTTTACGCGGCAAGACCGCGCTCATCACCGGCGGGGGCAGCGGCATCGGGCGCGCGATCGCGCTGGCGCTCGCCGCTGAAGGGGTCAACGTCGCCATCGCCAGCCGTCACCCGGCAGAAGCGGTGCGCGACGAGATCGCGGCCTTCGGCGCGGGGACACTGCGCATCGAGGCCGACGTCAGCGACGAAGCGCAAGTGACCGGGATGGTCGAGCAGACCATCGCCCACTTCGGCCACCTCGATCTGTACGTGAATAACGCCGCTATGGCGCGCCACCAGCCGGTCACGCGCATCACGACCGAGGCGTGGTTGGAGACGCTGCATACCAACCTATCGGCCTGCATCTGGGCCTGCCGCGAGATCGGCAAGCACATGATCGCGCGTGGACAGGGCAGCATTTTGATCGTCGGTTCGACAGCGCAGTACACCCAAGCGTACAAAGAAGCGTCCTATCACATCACCAAGACGGGTCTACGCGTGTTCAAGAATACGCTCGCCCTGGAGTTAGCGCCGTTCGGCATCCGCGTCAATCTGCTCGTGCCGGGGCATTTCCTCACGCCCCTGACGGCGGGCATCTCGGCAGAAGCCGAAGCCATCATGAAGAGCCAGATCCCGCTGCGCCGCTTCGGCGAGACGGAGGAACTGGGGGCTACGGCAGTCTTGCTTCTATCGGATAAACTCAGCCCATACACGACCGGTGCCGAGTTCACGGTCGATGGCGGCTTGCATCTGCGCCCGCTGCCGCTCGCAACCGATGACGAACTTCGCGCCATGAACTCATGATCGGAGCAGCAATCACGATGACACAGACCAGCAACCTCCCCGAAGTCCCACTGACCGCCGCACAGCTCGAAGAGCTGCGCCAGTTCGACGCGCCGACCATCTCGAACGCGCTCGAACTGATCGGTTTCCGCGAGCAGGATCGCAACGACGGCATTATATCGTCGCGCATCAAGGCACAGTTCCCACAGATGCCGCCGATGATCGGCTACGCGACGACGATCATCTTCGAAGCGCGCCAACCCGCCCGCGGCAAGCTGCACGTCGAGCGCGCGGACTACTGGCGCTACGTACTGAGCGTGCCCGGCCCCCGTGTGACCGTCGGCCAGGATATCGATCCGGCGCCGGCTGCCGGGTCGCTCTGGGGTGAAGTCCAGGCCAGCATTCATCAGGCGCTCGGCTGTGTCGGCGTCGTGCTCGAAGGCGGCGTGCGCGATCTGCCGCCGCTGGAGGTGATGGGCTACCCTGCCTTCGCGCGTGAGGTGGTCGTCGGCCACTCGTGGGCGCACATCATCGACTACGACCTGCCGGTCGAGGTCGGCGACGTGCTCGTGCGCTCCGGCGACCTGATCTTCGGCGACATGCATGGCGTGCTCGTCATTCCGCACGCAGCAGCCCCGAAGCTCGCGGACGCCTGCCGCCAGATCATCGCCATGGAGCGCCCGGTGATCGAGGTCTGCCGCAACCGCGAACACTTCACGCTGGAGCGGCTGATCGACGCCTACGACGCGTTCAAGCGAGGCTACCCCGAATCGACATCCGACCAATAGCCTGACCTTAGCGCAGACAAGGAACGAATAATGCCTTTGTTTACGGCAGAACAGCTACAACAAATCGGCACGGAGCTGTTTGATGCGGTTGGGTCGCCGCATGACGAATCGGCCTGGGTGGCGGAAACCCTCGTGCGCGCCAATCTCGTCGGCCACGATTCGCACGGCGTTGTCCGCTTCACGCAGTACGTCGATCACGTGCGCAATGGCGAAGTGCGCCCCGGCGCGGACATGACCGTCGAGCACGAAACGCCGACGACCGCCATCCTGAACGCCAACCTCGGCTGGGGTCAGGTCGCCGCGCGATCCGCGATGCAGACCGCCATCGACAAAGCCGCACAGCAGGGGTTAGGCGCGGTCGTCGTCCAGAACTGCCCGCACATTGGTCGGCTCGGCGAGTACGTCGAGATGGCCGCGCGCGAGGGCATGATCGGCCTGGCTGTCGTCAATTCGCACGGCGGCGGCGTGGCAGTCGCGCCGTGGGGCGGCATCGACCGCCGCTTCACGCCCAACCCAATCGCCTTCGCCGCGCCGAGCGGCCTCGATTACCCCATCCTGATGGACATCACCACGTCGAGCGTGCCCGAAGGCAAGGTTCGCGTCGCCCGCCACCGCGGTGAACAACTGCCCGCTGACAGCATCATCGACGCCGACGGCAACCCGACGACCGACCCCGCAGCCTTCTACGGACCGCCGTTGGGCGCATTGCTGCCCCTCGGCGGTGTGCTCGGCCACAAGGGCTACGGCCTGATCCTGATGACCGAGGTGCTCGGCGGCATCCTCTCCGGCGCGGGCGCCAGCGGCGAACCGACCGAGAGCAAAGGCAACGGCCTCTTCATCCAGGCGATTGACATCAAGGCGTTCACGACGATGGACGCCTTCCAGGAGCGCGTGCGCAACCTGGTCGGTTACGTCAAAACGTCGCGCCGCCGCCCCGGCGTGGAAGAAATTCTGCTGCCCGGCGAGCCGGAGTATCGCACCGCCCAGCAGCGTTCGCGCGATGGCATTCCGGTCGAGGCGAGCGTCTGGGACGAGATCAAGGCCCAGGCCGACTCCCTGAGTGTGAGGCTTTAGCGCCATGGTCTACTTGCGCGGCAACTCGATCTCGTTTCACGCCTACCCCGCCGAAGAAGCCTGTCAGCGCATCGTCGCCGCGGGCTGTAACAGCGTCGAGATGTGGAAGGATCATCTATCGGGCTTCAAGACCCCCGCCCTGCTGGCGCACTTTCGCGAGTTCGCCGCCGACCTGGGACTGTCGTTGTGGGGGCTGAACGTCGTCGGCGCGGATTATTTCCATCCCTTCGAGTCGGGAGCGAGTTACGACCGCACATTGGCCGGATTGAAAGAAGATGTCGACTATGCGCTCGAACTTGGCGTGCGCGAAGTCATGGTCTGGGAAGGGGCGCACCCCGGCATCAAGATCTCGCACGTCGAGCTGCTGGATACACTGACTCACCTGTTTCAGGCAGCTATCGACTACGCGCGACCCAATGGCGTGCGCTTTCTGGCCGAGCCGCACCCCTTCACGCTCGGTATGGATCTCGACTTCGTCTGCCAGTTGTGCGACCGCCTGGGACGCGATCACTTCGGCATCTTGTTCGATTTCTGCCATTTCGGCGTCGGCAAGCCGGATGGCTATGTCGAAGCGATTCACACGCTGGGCGACCGCATTCAACATCTGCATTACGCCGATAGCGACCGCGTCTCGTCCGAACTGCATTTTCCGCCGGGCAAAGGCACGTTGGATCTTGCGGCGATGGACAAGGCGCTGCAGGACGTCGGCTTCAAGGGCAGCGCTACACTCGATATGTACGGCTATCCGCTGCCGGAACAGGGCTATCGCTGGGGACTGCCGCGCTTCCAGATAGCGCTGGAGGCCTTAGGAATTGAGGGACAGACGGCATGAAAGCAGCGGTTTTGCACGAATTCGGCCAGCCCCTGACGATCAAGGACGTGCCCAACCTCGCGCCGGAGGATGACGAAGTCATCTTGCAGACGATGGCCTGCGGCATCGACGGCACCGATCTCAAGCTGTGGGACGGCTTCGGCTACACACCGGAACTCCCCTTCATCATGGGTCACGAGATCGCGGGCATGGTCAGCGAGGTCGGGCGTGACGTCACCAACTTCAAGCGCGGTGATCGAGTCGCCGTCTACAACTTCCTCATCTGCGGCAAGTGCGTCTACTGCCTGACACATCGCGAGCAGCTTTGCCCCAACATGCGCGGTGTGATGGGCATTCTGCGCCGGCCCGGCGGTTACGCCGAGTACGTCCGTGTTCCCGTGCAGCAGCTGATCCGCCTGCAGGATGCCGTCGCCTGGGAAGATGCGGCCACCGCCTGTGATGCCGCGTTGACAGCCTATCACGCGCTGCAGCGATCGCGCCTGCGCCTGGGCGAAACCGTCGTCATCATCGGCATCGGCGGCGTCGGATCGCTGCTCGTCCAGCTCGCACGAGGTGCAGGTGCGCGTGTGATTGCCGCCGACCACGATTCACAGCGCGCTGACTGGGCGGCAGAGAATGGTGCGCACATGTTCATCGACTCCAGCACCACCCAAAACATCGCGCAGGCTGTGCAGATGATGACTGGCGGCATGGGCGCGGAGTGCGCCATCGACGTGGTCGGCACCGAAGCGACCATGCACGCGGGCTTCAACAGTGTCCAGCGTGGCGGTCGCATGGTCGTCGTCGGCTACACGCCGGAGCATCTTCCCCTGCCCGGCAAGCAGCTCGCCCAGAACGAACTGGAAGTCATCGGCACGCGCGCCGGGCGCAGGCAGGATTTGATCGACGTGCTCAACCTGATGGCGACCGGCCAGTTGAAATCGATCGTGCGCCATCGTTATCCGCTGGAGAAGGTCAACCAGGCCCTGGAGCACCTGCGTTCTGGTACTGCCATCGGGCGCATTGTGCTGACCTATTCGCCTTGAGCAAAGAACTTTATTCAATCACCGATCACATGAAGGATGTTCCATGAAAAAGCTCATTATCACCGTGACCTGCGATACCACACTGACCTATCCCCAGAACCCGAACGGGCCAAAGCCTGACAACCCGACAGGTGTTGCCGACGAGTACGTTCGTGCCATCGGTGCAGGCGCGTCGATTTGCCATACGCATGGTTCCTACACCAGTGATCCAGTCATTCAGCCCGATGGCCGCCAGTTGCAGATTCCGATCATGGACGGCTGGGCGGAGATCAACGAGCGCATCCGCGCGACCGGCCCGGCAATCGTCCAATTTGGTCTCGCCAGCATCCGCCTGGAACAGAAGCTGGAACTCTGGCGCACGCTGCGCCCGGACATGAGTTCGATCAACTTCAATTCGCACGACGAATACTTCCAGCCAGACCCGGACTACCCTCCTGCGGGCTACTGCTACTCGATCCACCCCATCTCCGAGCTGCGCCAGTATTCTCAACTTGCCAAAGAATATGGCGTCAAACTCGAGATTGAATGCTTCAGCACGGGCGCCTTCTGGGCGATTCAGAAGATGCGCGCGGGCGAATTCTGGGTCGATGGCAAGCGCGAAGATGAGCCGGGCCTGCTCGACGATCCGCTATGGCTGACGATGTTCTTCGGCTGGCCCGGCCAGGGCTGGATGCCGCCGACGGCCAAAGGCCTCCAGTTCATGATCGATCATCTGCCGGAACGCGCCAACTGGAGCATGAGCTGCATGGACCCGTCCGTCTACTGGACGACCATCGCCCATGCCATCAGTCTCGGCGGCCACGTGCGCGTCGGTATGGAGGACTGCCCGTACATCGAACCGGGCGTCTTCGCCAAGAGCAACGCTGAACTCGCCGACAAAGCGGTGCGCATTGCGCGTGAAGTCGGGCGCGAGATCGCCTCGCCGGAAGAGGCGCGCGTCATGACAGGATTGGCGTGAGATTACTCGCGGATCGCATCACAGACAGGCTGACACAACCATGATGGAAACCATACTTCGATTCCGCCAGCGTATGACGGACGGTGACATCTGCGTCGGCGCGAGCATCACCTTTGCCGATCCGCTCGTCAGCGACGCACTCGGCGACTCGGTCGATTTCTTCTGGATCGACCTTGAACACAGCGCCATGAGTCCGGAGGCGCTCCAGGGGCACCTGCTGGCCGCGAAGAGTCGGCAGGTGCCGTCACTCGTGCGCGTGCCGGGCAGCGACACGCCGTTCATCAAGCCGGTGTTGGATAGCGGCGCCGACGGCATCATCGTGCCGCAGGTGCGCAGCGCTGCAGAAGTCCGGCGCGTCGTCGACGACTGTCGCTATCCGCCGCTCGGTAAGCGCGGCTACGGCCCGCGTGTGCCCGGCAACTACGGGCGGGATGGCGGCCCGGATTATGTCGCGCGCGCGAACGAAGCTGTCTTCGTATCGGTGCAGATTGAGAATCGTGAGGCCTGGGAGGCGATTGACGAGATTGTCGCCGTGCCCGGCCTCGACTCGATCGTCATCGGTCCGGCTGATCTGGCGGCCTCGCTCGACCACACGGGCGATCCCGATCATTCTGAAGTGTCGGCAGCTATCGACCACATCATCGCTAAGGCGCGCGGCGCAGGACTGTTCGTTGGCGCTGGCATGGGGCCGGATGCGCGTTATGCGGTCAGCATGGCACGGCGCGGCGTCCAATGGCTGCAAGTCGGCGGCGACTACAGCTACATGATTGCACATGCAGAGAAGATAATGGACGACATCTCCTCAAACCTGGCACATTATAGATCACGCAGCTGACTGCAACGTGCATCGGCAAGGGTAATGGTCTGCTCCATTTAGGCTTATTAGCCAGACCATTACCCTCGTTGGAAGAGGCAGTTTTTGCCCTGACCCAGCGGCTTAACGCAGGACTTTCGCATCCTGATGAGCCAATTACGGGCAAATCGCAACCCAAGACAGAGCGCAACAACGAGGTCAAACGGCTTTACTCTATAGGGTGGAAAGTGCCTGAAATCGCCCACTGGGAGTCGCGCACGTTTGATACTGAGAAGCTGGGCCTTGAGTTTGCCCTGTGTATCGAGGCGGTCGATAAGATTCACCGGCTGTGGACGATATCGAGCGATGAGGATCGGCAGGGATTAGTGCGGAATTTGTTCTCGTCTGTGACCTACGACCTGGATCGCCGCTGCATCACCGACTTCAGGCTCAAGCCGTGGGCAGATCGCTTCATCGTTCTTCGAGCGGCCTTGTACGAGCACGAGGACAAACAAAAAGAGACCGCTGATGGGTCTCTAAGCATGGGTAAAGCGATGCTCCATACGGGACTATGGCTCAGCTCCGTACACGATGTCGATGCAGCCATAATGCGCTTCGTTGAAATGCTCTACGCCAACCAGCCAGAACCCACGTTTCCCGTCAACAATAAGACACCGAAAGAAAGCAGCCGCAACGCCGCGATGATTGCGGAATATGAAGCAGGAGTATCACTTGGTGACCTGGCCGCGCGCTACGGCATCACGAAACAGCGCGTGCATCAGATTGTGAACCGCAAAAGGAATTAGCGGCGTGAGCAGGCAAGAGACTGCCTCACTACAAGAGATCCCCTATCCCATTCCCGGTCAATATACACCGTCCAAGCCGTCCTTTTGATGTGGCCGCCAGCAGCGAAGCATATATGTGGTTGCTGGGTTCTAACTCAATACGGTAGGGATAAGGGATTTCTAGCAATATCTTCTGACTTTTTCTGAAGCTCTGTACGGGAGAACTATGCGTCAAGCATGGCAGGTTTCTCCTTCGTATTTGCTTAACCGAACCGTATTGGGTTCTAACTCTTGGCGCAGTGCATAGCACTTGTTGTTGGTCGGACTTCAACTGGAGTTCTGGTGGCGCCACATGGAACCAGCATTCCCATGGGACATCGCTATTGGTTGCATCATGACGACTAAACGGTTAATATCCTAGCCTAATTTGGAGCGATTGAAGTTCCCAGCGAGTCTACCAGGGCAGTTTCGCATTTGGGATTATTATTAACGTGTCGACATAACCGGAATTACCGACAAGTTGTCTAGCGAAACCACGATCCAGCTTCTATTCAATCGTTTGTACAAGGCGATAAACTTCGTCGAGATTACAGCACGGAATACCCCCGAGAACGTCAACGGTGCCATTGTTACTTCTGTGCGAGACATCTTCGAAGATTCCTATTGTGCGGTCTTGTATACCTTGACTAACTCAGGTGATGCCAACGATCGCTACGTTACGGAAAGCATCAGCTGCGATCCTGAAGATGTGGCAGGGAGGCTTCAGCCTATCCGTGCCGGTTCAGGAATTGCAGAATTCATAATACGACAAAATCTGCTCGTAGTTGAAAATGTTTTCACCTATCCAGCAATCTACATGGATGAAATAGAGACTAATAAGAAACTAAAATTATATGTTGACAACACCTTTGTTAGTAGCGAGAGGATACGCTCTTTTGTAGGATTCAGACTTGGAGAACCAGAATCGCCTATCGGCATACTTTATGTTAACTGGCTTGAAACAAGAACGTTCACCGACATTGAATTGAACGTTCTGCAAATGTATGTCTACCAGGTTTCCCACTTGATAGCTCACCAACGTATTCGTGAACAAAACAGAATCAATAACTCACCAACGAGGCGCTTTGAACACCTGGTCTTCAGTCTAAACGAACGTAAGACACAAATAGATATTCACGAAGAAATCGACGGACTTCTTCGGCAACTAGTCGAAGAACTTCGCGACACATTTTTGGTAATAAAGATTCCTCTCGGCGGATGGCGAAAGTACGAGATCGACCAGACATCAGAAATCAACATAGAAGATCTTGATTCTCCGCAGCACAACCGATTGTTGAGTTTTGCCAAGGAGATCGTCCAGTTTTTTCAGTCGGCCCAGAATGAACCTACCCGCAGTTATTTCGCGTGGCGTTCAAAACATAAGCTTGAAACTGCTGATCCACATTCATATGTTGTGGCGGCGAGCATCCGGGTTGGAGAAACCTGTGTAGGAATCTTTTTCAACCAAGTCCTAATACCTCAACTTTTCGGGCAAAGCTTCAGAAAGAGCCCGCAGGTAATCCGCAACCAAAGCATTTTGGCGCGCTACAGCCGACAACTGGCAGCTGTCACAAGACAATATGACGCTACCAACGCCCTAGTCGCATTGCGGGAACTTTCAATACGTTTTGCCGAAAGTCTCGATCTTCATGAGATTGCCGAAATTCTAGTTAGTGAGATAAGCAAAGCACTTCGATCGCTTGATGCCCTTATTGTTTGCTACAACGATGACCTGACAGACGAGCTGTTCATAGCACAGTACGGTTTACGCGATCCTGACAGATTTGACGCTTCTGACAATCGACTTAACGAAGTCTTCTTGGCATCTGTGGGTGCTTCAGAGATGGAGCAGCTTCTATTGTCCAGCGATTTCTGCAAGAGCGAAAGAATCAGTAGCGTTGCAGCTTATGCCATGCGAGGATTAGTGCATTCAACAAATCTTCGCAACGTTGGAGCGATTTTCTTCTGCTACAGAATGCAACACCAATTTGATCAAGAGGAACGAAATCTCCTAGAGCTTTTCGTCGAGTCGGCATCCACCGCTTTCAATCGCGCACTACAATCTCGAGAATCGGAGCGAGAAAAGCGGCACCTGAAGATTGTGCAGGAATTGGCGCTTGCTATCAAGAGTCTGAACCCTGATGACGTCATGAGGACAATATTGAGTACCATAAGCAAGGAATTTAGCGGAATCGCTCATAATTGTGCATTCGTCGAATATCTCCCTACATCCCATCGCCTTTATATTGGGCCCGTAAGTCTCAATGGATTCTATCGCCTGGATGATCCGCCAAAGTCAGGTGAGGGGTTCATAGTCAATGCTGACAAACGCATGGGTTTGGCGGGGATGGTCATGAGGTATCATTCAGATGGAGATATTCTGATTGAGTGCAACATCAAAGACCGAAGTATCGAACACTACATTGAGGCTATCAAGTCGACTCAATCTCAATTGTGTATCAGGATTTCAAGCACTGCAGCACTTATTGTCGAGAGTGATTTGCCAGACCCATTTAATGAAAAGGAACACCACGCCCTGCTAAGACTCATAGCTGATTTCGCCGGGATTGCGTTGCAAAAAGCTCATGAGCACGTTGACCTTCAACGAGGAAAGGAGCAGAAGTGGAGACAAGAGATTGCGGTGCTTGCGACAGGACTCATACACGACATACGCACGGTAACTGGTGTCATTCCCGCAGCAATGAAGGAGATGTCAGACATCTCAGAGGATTTCACTTCGATCTACTCGGAACAGATCCATAGCGTCGTAAGTGCCGTAGAGGGCGTAAGTCGTATCAACGAAAGGTTAGAAGAATTTCTCAAGACGCGGAACTTCAGTCCAGACTATGTTACATTTGGCGAGCTAATCGACACCAGTATTCAAGCTGCGATTAACGATGCACCCGAGAATCTTGAAATAAAGACAAATCCGCGGCATATCCATTCGAGAGTACATGTAGATAAGGTCTGGATTGAGCTGCTTCTGAAGAATCTTCTACTTAATGCTTATTCGGCGATATCTCGGAAGGACACTGAGGGCATCGTCGAGATTTCCGTGAAGAGGTCCAAAGGTTACTGGTTAATACGAGTGAAAGACAATGGCGTCGGCATGCACGAGAGTGTATGGGGGAAAATATTCGATCCATTTTATACTGCAACCAACCCACACGACCGCCTGCTACATGGTATCGGATTGTTCTACGCTCGGGAGCTAGCTCAAGCTCACGAAGGAACTTTGTACGTTGAGAAAAGCAGCGTTGGGAAAGGGACAGTCATGTGTTTGCGACTGCCCATTAAGCCCGCATGGTGGAAGATTAACGGTTGACCTACCTTGTGCTCAAAGGCCCAAAGATGTTCGAACTTCCGCAGAGAAAGCGTCGCATCATCCTTGTCGAAGACGACGAGATCTTCTATAAACAACTATTACGGGTTTTGCGACAAAAAGGCTATGAGGTCACACTCGCGACAGATGTTGATGATGCAAGGTTTCAACTTCATGCCAACCACTTTCATGTAGCTATTGTGGATATTTTCTTGAATGCGGGAAAGGGACCAAGTCAAATCGGTGAACGTGGATCTGGCGAACGGTTGCTGTCCGATATCCATAGCAGCCGTCTTAATGATGTTCTGACTCGGATTATATTAACGAATTACCCTGATGTCGACCTATATTCGCGCGCTCTTGGTGAATGGGGAGTTTTTAGGGCTCTAAAGAAATATAGCGATGCCCATGAGGAAGATTACGTTACTCTCCTCACAAAGGCACTGGACGAGGCTTTTGATAGTACAAAGTCACGTAATGAACGGCAAAGGGCGCGTATAAACCACAGTGTGAAACTCAACTTGGAGTTTCAGGTCAATTCAGATCTCGAAGTAATCCCCAAAGCAGTGGAGCACATAATTGAACACGAGGGTCCCAAAATCAGTTCCCTTTTGACTCCCGAAGATAAATGGAAGTCTCTGCCCTCAGAATCACTCATTTCTCCTGATGTGATCGCCCTGCAGGTTTATGATTTGCTCAATGAACTCTTCTACAATGAAGACAAGCTTTTTTTGTCGACAATGTCGTCGGGATTGACGGGCGCCGCTATTATCCGTGCGCGCCCTTCCGGTACTACACGAGGTTTGGGGCAGCGTTATGTCGTCAAGATAGGTCGGCGTGACAAAATCGAACGTGAATACAAGAACTACTCAGAGCTTGTTTCGCCCAAGTTTACGGGAGGGGCAGTAACTGCCGCTGCTGCGGCCTCCACCCGTGATCTTGGCGCAATATGTTATCGGTTTGCGGAAAACGAGAGAGGTTCTGAACTCCGTGAATTCGACGTTCTGTTCAAGAACCATGAGATTAGAAACGAGGCGATTTGCCAGGGACTGCGGTTCGTATTCGAGCGAACCTTCCGATTATTGTACGGGGAACGGAACCAAGAAATATTCTATTTACCGGACGATTACTATCAGGCGTTCGAACTAGAAGAAAAGGGGCGGTTGCAGAGAGTCATTGACGAAGTCCTAGAGAATGATGACGTGCGAAAATACGTGGTTGAATTTGATCCGCATTCTCCTCAATTCAAGATTGCAGTCCTTAAAGACGCACTTCTCAACCCATTTTTGTGGCTCGAGACACATAGAGATCGATGCATTCTTCCAGCGTATCGTTGTGTAACCCATGGCGATTTGACTGGACGTAACATCATGACTGATACTACGGAGTATATCGAACACGTACAAGGCAAGACGTTCGTCTATCACAAAATGTGGCTTATCGATTTCTATAGGACAGGCGAGAGCCACATACTGCGGGATCTGGTTGTCCTGGAATCAGACATAAAGTACAGGCTCGCAGAAAAACTAGATTTGCCCGACTTCATAACATTAGAAAAGCATTTGCTCGGACTTGAGACCATTAACGAAGAAGAGGTCTCAGATAACCTACTACTTGCTAGGACAAGTGTCATCATCGAGCAAATTCGACAGCTCTGTCGTGAGCAACAAGGATTTCCAACAGCACCAGACGATGAGTCTGAGATTCTTGTAGCGGTGCTAATGGCCACTCTAAATGTAATTCGCCTTAAGCATGTCACTACTGAGAAGAAGATTCATGCGTTGATCTCGGCTTCGCTGATCTGCTCTCGGCTTGAGAGTTTGGACAAAGGCTATTCAATTATTCCGGATCTTCGAGTTATCGATGCTCACATTCCACACGAATCAAACAACGAAGTCGACTCAATGAATCCCTTGACCCGCCAACAGGTGGATCTTTTTGACGAACTCGCTAAGGGCGAAGTCATACTCTTTGTTGGCCGTCGATCGGGAGATGATCCCAGCTATCTAACTCCATTCCATCTCATGACACGTTTGATGCGTGAAGTAGGATATTCGCCATTGCCAGAGGATACTCACCGGAGCATGGCATCGATCTTCGTCAAGAAATATGCTAGTCGAGATCAACTCCTCGCAAACCACATCGCCTATTTCTCGGTCGATAGAGCGCCGGATGTTTTTCGATTTCTTCCCGGCTTGCCTTGGAAGGCAATCTTCACAACTAACCAACACTCCTATATCGAAGGTTTCTATAACCTCCAAAACAAGTCGCACAAAGTAATCGAGGATCATCTTGCGCATTCGATCTCGAATTCGGATGTCACTCATATCTACAAGCTCTACGGAACTCTTGACGTGGAGCAGAGTTCAAGATGCCCATTAACTGAACAAGAGTATGAGTCACAGGAGAACGTATTGCGCGTTCAGAATCTCCAAAGGTTGCTTCTTGATCTCCTCTTCCAAGGTAGCAGCTTATTGATGCTTTACCCTTCCTCAACCGACATCCGGATCGTCCAAGGCTGGAAGGCAACATACGCTTTAGCGAGCTTCAAAGTATGGACCGTCGGCAATAACATACCTTTAAGGGATATAGAAAGGATGGACATAGCCGGAATTCAGCATCTTGACCTAAGTCCAGATGAGTTGACGCGAACATTAGCATCGCACCTCAAACAAAATGGCGATAGGGTAGCGAGCGCTCCAATGCGTGATGGTCGCCAAACCCATGATATTCAGTCATTATCCCTGGAGGAGTCAATGTACAACTTTGATATTGCGCTCTCATGTGCAGGGGAAGACACAGCCTATGTGGATTTAGTTGCCGATTGCCTTAAGGCAAATGGGACAAGAGTGTTTTACTACAAATTTGATCATGCTCAGATTGATCTCTGGGGAAAAGATCTGTATGTCCACCTGGACGAAATCTACCGGAAGAAGGCGCGCTACTGTGTGATGTTCCTTTCCAAGGCGTATGCTCAGAAGTTATGGACAACCCATGAGCGGCGGAGTGCGCAAGCACGCGCGTTCCAAGCGAGCAAGGAATACATTCTTCCTGTACGGTTCGATGACACTGAAATCCCGGGCATCGTGTCGACAATTGGGTATGTTAACGCAAACCGAATGACGCCACAGGAATTGTGTCAGCAAATCATTGAGAAACTGAAGTCAAAGTAAGCGATTGTGCAACGCACGAAGTCTGTCGAACTAGATTCGTAGTAATGATTCCAAAGTCGTGAGACACCGAGAGCCGTGCAATAGATAGATAGTTCCGGGTCGATGAAGTCACAGATCCTCCGCCGCAGCTGACCGATTTGCTGAAGCACCCAAAGAGAAGAGCAGCCCAGGTCAACATACTCACCTTGCGTGCGTCGAGCATTGTTTCCATCCATCATGAAATGCGCCCGATAGCAAGGTCAGAGCGCTTCAAAACTTCCGATATACAACAGGGGAACGAATCTTCGTCGCGAAGAGGCTTGACGATGTATGATCAGCAACGGTTGGGCTACTCAATGATAGCCTTGAGGAGTGCATCGCGCGCATCAGCATAAAACTGAATGTCGATTTTCGTTGCCATATCATCCGACAAATCCAGTAGTTGTCGACGGCATGAAACCGGCAATAGCAGAGCCGTAGCCCCCTTCTCCACCGCAATCTCTGCAAGTGTTACTGGATTGAGGATTGACTCAATAGATCCCCCAAGATTGATTTCTCCGACAACGATCAAGCCGCCTCGAACACTCTTCTTTAGGAGAGCGCTGCAAAACGCGACCAATATTGCGACCCCTACCCTGGCACCTGATTTCGCTGCGTCAAATGCTCGAAGTTGGATTGAGAATTCGTGTTGACGTGGATCCTTGTCCCCAACGAGGCTTGTCGCACGTGCATAGAGATTTTGCTCTGCATAACTTACACTTTCCCGGAATGCAGGTGGGGCCGGCTTGTTCAGAATCTTGACCCCCGATCCATTTATCTCACTGATCTCGAGGCGAAATAGTCCTGGATGTTCATTTTCCCCGCCCTCGCTGATTGTCCAGATCTGTCCTGGCTCCAAGGGATCAGCTCCAACGCTATTCTCACTATGTAGCTCGGGAGTGCCGACAAACTTCTCGACCCCGTCCGTACCCATCACATAGCTGAAATGCGTATTTCGAAATTCGGCTGCTCCGATCCGTTTTTGTTGTTCCTTGACACGCCGACGCGACTCCAGTGCAACACGCACAGCCCACTCGACATCTTCCTCAGTGACAATCTCTGGAGTTCCAGGGAACACAAGTTTCAACAAGCCACTTACGCTCTTGTTGGCGGCATTTGTATCTCGCCCGCTCAAAGCTCCACCGAAGAAGACGCGGTTGTGAAGCAACGAAACATAACTGTAGGTACGCAGTGTTGACCATACAGCGGACAAGAAATCGCCTACAAGTCCGAAATGATCGGTGAGCAGTTCTTTGTTGATCTTGGGAATGTCCCAGCCCGGCAGGTAAGCATGAATTCGATCCATGAACGCGGTATCGTTGCGCATTTCGGGTGGAAGCGGACCAAATAGGTGCCCTACCCGCTGCTGATGCTCGACGTCGACATCGAAGTTGCCCACCATGACGAGGCTTCCATCGGCACGAATGCTTTCCCTTCCTCGGCTGAACTCGCCGGACTCCATGTATCCTTTAAGGATATTGACTCCGTCCTTCTGATCAAACGAAATGCCTGAGATTTCGTCAAAACAAATGACATCGTATTGGCTCACCAAACCCCGTTGTCCAGTCGCATTATTCACGAACAACTGGGCGACGGTTGCCTTCCCGCCCGAAATCAAGTGTGCATATGGAGAAATCTGCTGAAACAGATGGCTCTTACCCGTTCCACGCGGGCCCAACTCAACGAGATTGTAGTTTCGCTCAACAAACGGAACCATCCGAAGAAGCAATGCAATCTTCGCCCGCTCTGGTAGCCCAACAGGCTCAATGCCAATGCTTCGAAGCAGGAAGACGATCCATTCGTCACGAGTGAAAGCCTTTCGATGTTCTGCTGTCACATCGAGCACATCACGCTTGGACAACTGAATCTCGCGTAGGTTGTCGATGCTGAATGGACGACCATATTTCTCCTGAGCAATAGCGGCGTCATATCCCAGCGTAATCTCGGCGTAGAATCCACCCGTAAACATTCGCTCATGCTGATTGACAAGTTCAGCGTCTATCCGTACATCCTTAAGTTGCAGACTGGGCAGCGTTGCCAGGTAAGAGTCGGTTCGAGAGTCAAGCCTCGCGGTAATGAGATCAATGAGCTTTACTTGCCCATTCTCGCGCGCATGTGCCTTGAACAGTTCTTGTTCATCTGCCTTGACTGTGCGCGATTGCAGCTGACGCTGAACGATATCCAGACCTTCTTTGATTTCATCCGGATCCGTGCTTGAGCAGTAGCGCCCAAGCAAGAATTCCACCACATATGTAGGTACTGGAAACTGACGGCTGAAGGTTCGTACCAAGTCTTTTCGAACCAGGTATCCATCAAAATGCTCAGCAGCAAGCGAATCTATTGCGTCTAGCTCAACCATTTGCATCTCCGCCCACTTTTGTTGGCATCTGGGCAACTAGCTGCCCATCTTTTGACAAAACAACGACCGACGCACTCCAGCCGAGCAGTTCTTCGTCTTCTACCACCAGCGATGCTGTTCCATTTGGCTTCACTTCCTTCGTGCTGAAGGCTATGCTGCTTTCTGCGTTCGCTGGTTGTTTCCGAATATCGACTGATAAGCCTTCCGTTTCACCTTCAATCGTGACTACGCAGCGGAGTTCTCGCCATTCCACATCAGCCACCAGTATGGAACCAGGAGTCTTTTGACTGGCCCCTATAGAAACAGCTAGATTCAACACCAAACACTCTTGAAAACTCACCCCGCCATGCGCATAGTTGATGCCACTTTTAAAACAGCTGATACCGTCAGCAAGTGCGAAGTATTGATTTGGATTCCAGTACCACGGGAATTGACGATCCTGCGTGGACACACCTGGCTTGATTGCTGCGCAGCGGCCCCATTGATTGTCGGTGAGATTCCTTGGCAAGGAAATCTTTGGCAGACCATCGGGCACGTATAGCCATCCGTGATCGGTAACGATTTCTATCCGTTTCCAGCCCGCCGAGAGCAGCTTGTCAACATAAGTGGCGATATCGGCAATTGTTGTATCGAGCTTCGGTGCAAGATTGTCATTGTGACCGGCAGTGTCAATCGTTCCGACTTCTGTCCAGGCTCTGCCAGAAGGGTCACCTGTACTCGAGTTCTTCAATATCGTCCACCCTGAATCGTCGAGCAACTTTTCAAACCGATCATGCTTGACTGTTTTAGACGTTTCGGCAATATCCGGCTCGAAATCACTCGTTGAGTCGCGTCCAGCAATTTGCCCCGCCACCGGAGAAACCGCTGGCTTCCCGGTCGCCGTTACGCTGGGGATAGCCGCCCATCGAACACCTTCTACGACACTGAATTTCGACTCCAACTGCTCGACCAGGCGCCGCGCAATGTCAAACCGCAAGCCGTCAACAAAAAGTATGCACGTGCCTGGGGCATATTCCTTGGGCGGAGAGGACTTGTGACTTCCCCCTGGATATCCCTCCACTTCGACCAACTGCTGCAGGTAACGTGCTGCTTTCTCTGCCCATGGAACGTAGACAGAACGAATGGCGGCAGTCACAGCGCGCTTGTCGTCAGGTTTGATCACACACTCCAGTGCGCGCATGACGGCGTCATCGGCGCGCCAACCGCTTGCCGTATAACCACTAACCAGATCATCAAGGGTTCCACCTGCGAGCGGAACCTGCTGTGTCGTTAAGGCGAGCACTTTGAGATGTTCCAGCGCCTGCGCAAGCGGTGCCATCCCTAATCTGGCCCAGATCAATTGACGTCTGTGTCCATGCCGTCTTTCAAGTTCGTCAAGCACCTGCGCGGCGTTCCCTGGGACTTGATCGGCAAGCTGCGTCAGGTTTTCACGCAGGGCGTCTTCATGAAGGTCGTTCCATTGAGGCCACGCCGAGTAGACATCACCTGTTGGGTCGCGCCAGTCAATCTGGTCTGATGGGGAGCGAGCCTGCCGGATACGATCAGGAATGGCTTTGTAGCTGGTGTGCGCCTCGCAATACCTTTCCCAGATGGCCGACCATTGGCCCTGGCGAGTCGCAAGTCGCTCAGCGGCAGAAATGGGCCCGTCAGTCTCAGGGTTGAACAAGAACTGATAGCGACAGAGCTCGACGAAAGCCCGCCACTCATCGTCGCTCTTTTGCTGCCGATAACTCTCCCCATCGTTCAGCCACTTGAGCAACTCCGATGTCGGATCACCGCTGACCAGACGATAAAAATCGTCGCGATCCAGCCGTTTGCCCTTGAACTGCTCCGTGGTTGCCTCCAGGAGATTGGGGAGCGCAATCTTCATTGCTGCCTTGGTGTCTTTGTCTTGAGCGACGTCCAAACTCAGGCCGCCCTGCGCAGACTGCAAGAACGCAAGAATCGTCCAGTCTTTGGCGTTGACCTGTGACCAGATGACACCTCGATACTGAAGTTCTGCAAGTGGTTTCAAGTGATCCGGGCAGTTATCGACCGCGCGCAAATCCTGGCGACTGACACCCGGTAGATAAAACACCGGAGGGAGATCCTCAGGGTGACTCAGATCAGGTATCGTGCGAGCCAATACACATCGAAGCCAGATGGCGGGGCCGCGCCGCTGTTCCGGAGCATAGTCGCCCAGGACGTACAACTCCGGCATTTGCTCCTGCAGACGAGGTATTACAGCATCCCATTGGCGATCGGCGTCCGTCCACAGGATACAATGCGGCGCGACCTGCACGTCGGGGTTGTAGGTCGCTGCCGAGCGTAACGACGTTACAAAGTGTTCAAGAATGCTGACCATAATCTATGCCGCCTCATCAAAGGTGAGCTTGTGCGCTGTCACGTCTGTTCCCGCATCGACCTCGTAGGTGCGGCTTGCTTCTCAGCCAGTGACAAGTGGTGATCGTTGATGCGTTCGCCCTTGAACGTGGCATACCAGGGCGCAGACTCGACATCCTTCCCGCGATCCTTGCCCCAGTCAATGCGTGGCTTGTCACGCAGCACGCCCGCGCCTTTCTTGCCGATGTCAGGCACGCTCATGAACGGGCGGATGTTCAGGCGCACGCCATCATTGAGATCCGGATTCCAGCCCATTGGCTGTTCTTCAAGCGGTTTCCAGCGCACGAAGATATCATACGGCGCTTCACCCTTGAGGATCAGGATCAAGCGCTTTTGCAGCGCCTCCGCAGCGGCGAGCTTCTCCTGAGCGCCGTCTGCCCCCTGGTGAATATCCTGCTTCTGATGCGTGATCCAGTCGCCCAGGTAGTTGTAGATCAACGTCTCCAACAGCTTGTAATCGAGCTTGTGGTAATTGACCAACACCGAGAACCCGTCGCGCAGGCCATCCCAGATGTGCCAGATGAACGGCCGCTGGTTGAACAGTGCGCAGTGTTGGCTGAAGAATTTGTCGCGCAGCCAGGTCTCCAGCGTCTTGCCTGCATGATCGGCGCTGGCGAGCAGCTGCCCCAGCACATCGTTGCTCCAAGCATCGCTGTACGCAGCAACCAGCAAGTTGAGCAGACGATCCGCCGCTGGGCGTTCGCCGCGCACCGACGGGATACACACGATGCCGTCCTTGTCGGCATATTCGAGCAGTTCCCCAGACCGCGCCACCCACTCGCGCGACTCGGCGCTGAGTTCCATCTCTTCATCGAGTTCGGCAGGCCAGCGATAGCCAAGCAAACGCGCCACCGTCACCTGAAGCACCGTGTCATCTGTCCGCAGGTCGCCATGAGCGAGCGCCTTGGCGTCTTCATCCCAGACGACGCTGCCGCAGGGATGACCGTGAAAGATCCATTGCGTCGGGTCGTCGGAGTAAGGCGAGGGAAATCCGTTGGGGTAGCGTTCTTGTGCAACGGCCTGCCAGTGTTCAAGATCAAAAGGAATCTTGATTAGTGCTGCATTCGTAACATATAGGCCACGATTGATCTCTTTTACACTGGCGTAGTATTGGTCGTCCTGTAGAAAGCAGTAGAGGGAGCCAAGATGTTCAGGCTTATCTGGTGTAATAACTGCTATCGGATTGTCGTATTTATGACCGAAATAGGCAGTTGCTCGCAAAGTGATTTGTCCGATAGCGACACCATATTTTCCCCAAGAGCGATTCCCGCTTTCATGCATATCATGAAGCTTCGATCTTGTCTCTGCTGCATATCGGTGAAGTTGACCTCTGGCGTTTTCCCAAAAGAGAATATTGGTGTAACCGGAGAAGAAACCTTTTTCACTCGAGCTTGAGGATTGGAATAGATCCCACTGCCAGGTTCGTTGAGGTATTTCCCATACAAATCGAACGAAGCGATTTGCGTCACCCGTTCTGAGTCCTTGATAACAGGCAACATAACTCTCAAGAAGTTCTTCTGAATGGGAAACAGAGCCAAATGAGAATACATGATCCTTGGACTCGAGAAGCTTCTGTTGAAGCACGCATTGCTGTGGCTGTTTATGTAGACCTTCTGCTTTTTCTTCGGCAGAATCTAATTCGCCCACATCAATGCCGTTGACAATGTGATCGTCATCGGCGTAAGCGCCTGAAAGTATGAACAAACCTACATTTACTACTTCGCCAGATATGGTTTCAAAGGCGCTTGTACCTAGTCTTGCCACATAATGCCAAGTATCAGTCTGGAGCAATAGCTTTCTTAGAGGTTTGTATCGCGGCATATAGAGAAAATTCTGCGGTTGAACTAAGGCAATTACCCCTGAGTTTGCTCTCAAATTATCAATGAAGCGCTCGAGAAATACATACCCTAGTTCATTCTTACTGACGGGGTAGAAGTCGTCCAAATAATCCATCAAAAAATCACTTTGTCGTGATCTTCCGAGATAGGGAACGTTTGTGATCACCAAGTTGTATTTCTTCACTAGCAGTTCGGCTGCTTTGACGCTACCTCTGGCAACTACCCCCACTTCCTGGTCATATGGATCGTTCTCAAGGGACATTGCAGCCGTAATCTGATTTGTCAAAGCATCCCAATTGACTTCAAATAATGTGCCCGCTGAAATGCCAATTTCTGGCGAAATCAAACTACTGTCAAGATCGGGATAAAAATCCCCAAAATGATCGGAATAAGAATCCCCAGCTCA
>JAHDWN010000055.1 GCA_023382675.1 Anaerolineae bacterium | reverse complement strand
ACTTGCGCCGCGCCAGGCTGTTGCGGAAGTCAACGGCGAAACCATCACCGTCGGTGACTTCGAACGCCGCGTCCGTCTGGAACGCACGCTTTTGAACGAGCAGTTGACCAACGCTTACTACACTTACCTGGCGTTCGGCGCGAGCGACCAGGATGCCCAGCAAGCGCTCACACAAAACCCCGTTACCAGCAACATCATCAGCGAGATGCAGGTGCCCGACCAGTTGGGCAATCGTGTGCTCAACGACATGGTGGACGATACCGTGATCCGGCAGCAGGCGCAGGCCATGGGCATCACGGTCAGCGACGAACAGGTGCAAGAGCGCATTCGTCAATTCTTTGGCTATGATCCGAACGCGGGTCTGTACACAGCGACACCCGCGCCAACCTCGACGGCCAGCCCAACGCCGTTCATCACAGCAACACCCTCGCCCATACCAACCGAAACATCGACGCCAACGACGACACCGACGCCTGAACTCACAGCAACGCCTTCGCTAACACCGCAGGCAACTGCAACGGCAACTTCGACGCCGGATGCCGCGACACGCGAAGCCATTTACAACACGACACGCCAGGATTTCTTCAGTTACGTCACGACCACCAGCCAGATCAGCGACAGTGACCTCCAGGCTTATTTCCAGGCACAGGCGCTGCGTGACGCGGTACAAGAGCAGGTAGCCGCAGACGTGTCTCACACGGCGACCTACGTCAACGTCCGCCACATTCTGGTCGCGACTGAAGCTCAGGCGCAGGACGTGCTTGAGGCGCTGCAAGCTGGCGAGTCGTTTGCGACTCTGGCCGCCGCCGTCTCGACCGACACCTCGAACGCTGGCAACGGCGGTGAACTGGGATGGGCACCGCTCGCGCGCTATGTCACGCCGTTCGCGGACGCCGCGCGTGATGCAGAAATCGGTGCCTTTGTTGGCCCGGTACAAACCGATTTCGGTTATCACATCCTTCAGGTGCGCGCCCGCGAAGACCGCGAGATGAGCGACAGCGATTTCGAGCAGGCGAAGGCACGTGCCTTCCAGGATTGGCTGGACGGCGTCCGCGCAGACGAGAGCGCGAGCATCCAGATCTTCGACACCTGGATCGACAACGTCCCCACCGACCCGCCGCTCCAACTGCGCGCAGTACAATGAACTGCTTAGAGGGTAGGCAAACGCCTGCCCTCTTTCTTTCATACGGCGACGCAGCAGCATTGCCCCCTCAGAAAACGGTGGCTATAATGCCATCATGGCAAACCAACATCTCGCGCGGATTGAAGCGCAATTGGAACGAGTTATCGAGGGTGCCTTCGCGCAGCTTTTTCGCCACCGCGTCAGCGCGCATGACATCCTGCTTGAGGTTTCCAGAGCGTTCGAGGAAAATCTCGAACAACCGGAACGCGATGATCCGCGCCCAATCGCGCCCGACCGTTTCACCATTTATCTGCATCCGGACATTCGCCAGCGCTTCTTGGAGCACCAACCGCAGTTCATCGCGCTGCTGGTTGAGCACCTGTCGGAACTGAGCGCAAGTCTGGATATGCGCATGATCAACCTGCCCACCATCGAGATCGCAGCCAGGCCAGAGTTAAGTTTGACGGAAATCGTCGTTGAAGCGGAGCATCAGCAGCGCCGAAAACTGGCGACGGCCTCGCTTGAACGTGTCAATATCAAAGCCACCGACCGGCTCGTCCGCAATCCGCAGTTGATCATCGATGGGCATGATCCGGTCGTCCTCGAAGCCGACGTGCTCAATATTGGCCGCAGCCACGATAACGACATCATGCTGAACGACCCATACATCTCGCGCCACCATGCCCAACTCCGCCTGCGCTTCGGCACATACACGTTGTTTGATAACGACAGTCAGGGTGGTGTGTTCATCAACGATGTTCGCGTCCGTGAACATCGCCTTCAGCCCGGAGATGTCATCTTGATGGGACGGACGCGCATGTTGTACATCGAAGATACGGAATCTGGCGGGAACTCCCAGACCGACGTCTATCCTCTTCAGCAGCACTAGCGACAGGCCAGACGTTGAGTACGCCGCTCGTCTTCTTCATTCTCCGGATCGTCTCCGCCCTGGCGCTCCTGGTGTTCCTGGGTGCGCTGTTCTGGGTCATGTGGCGTGATTTCGCGACGGCCAGCGAAGAAATCGACGCTAACCGGCGTGTCCATGGTCGCCTTGTGCATTTGCAGCAGATCGATGGGCGCTACGTCGCGACGCCAGAGACATTTCCGCTCCTTTCGCTGACCAGCCTCGGTCGCGGGCCATCCAACGTCGTCCCTGTCGAAGACAGTTTCGCCAGCACCGATCATGCCGTCATCGCACTACGTGGTGGGCGTTGGTGGCTGGAAGACCGCCAGAGCACCAACGGCACAAGCCTGAACGGGATTGTCATCGACCAGCCAGTGATCGTTACCGATGGCGACATCGTTAGCATTGGACAATCTCACTATCGCCTGGAACTGGAGTAACTTCGAATGGAAACTGTCCGCATTGCTGTGATCGGCGGCTCCGGCCTGTACAACATGGCAGAGATTGCCGACATACGGCGTTACGAGTTGGATACGCCATTTGGCAAACCGAGCGCGGCCATCGTCGTCGGGACGCTGCGCGGCAAGCGTGTCGCTTTTCTGCCGCGCCATGGCATCGGCCACGTTTTCACGCCTAGCGACGTGCCCTATCGCGCCAATATCTACGCTCTGAAACAGCTTGGCGTGCGCCAGATCATCGCCGTCAACGCCTGTGGCTCGCTGCGCGAAGATTACGCTCCAGGCGACATCGTTATGCCACACCAATTGGTCGATTACACCAAGGCGGATCGCGGGCGCAGCTTCTTCGAGCGTGGCTTGGTCGCGCATATCTCAGTCGCTGATCCATTCTGCACCACGTTGAGAGAGAAAGCCTATGAAGCCGTCAAGCGCGCCGGCGGCACAGCGCACGCGGATGGCACGTTCGTGATCGTCGAAGGGCCGCGCTTCAGCACGCGCGGCGAAAGCCAGATTTTCCGGCAGCTCGGATGCGACATCATCGGCATGACCACCTGCCCGGAGGCGTTTCTGGCTCGCGAAGCCGAGATCTGCTATGCGTCGATGGCCCACATCACCGACTATGATGTCTGGCATACGAGCGAAGCGCCTGTCACCGTCGATATGGTCGTTGAAACGCTCCATCGCAACGTGCAAACTGCCCAGGCAGCGATCGCCAACTGCGTCGAGATATTGGACGCAGAGCGCTCTTGCGACTGCCATCATGCGCTCGACAACGCCCTCATGACCGACCGCAAGCGCGCTGACCCAGAGTCAGTCGCCCGACTGCGCCCGCTCCTGGGGCGCTTCTTTGATTGAGTTCAGGTGTCTGCATTGACCACGCCGTCTGTACCGCAATCGTTCAGGCAAAGCCCGGTGCTGCCCGCCCAGGCTGAACGTATTCTGCTGGTGTTCGGTGGCGTCTTTTTGACGTTCACCACCCTGGCGCTGATGGTACGCGGCACACAAGGCCGCGACTGGCTGCCACTGCTGGTCTGGATCGTCTGCGCAGTGACCGGTCATGTCTGGCTGAGTCGCAGTCTGCCCTGGCGCGACCCGCTGCTGTTCCCGGTCGCCATGTTCCTGGGCGGTTGGGGGGTCATCATCATCGAGCGCCTGACACCGTTCTTCGCCGAGCGCCAGACGATCTGGTTGATCGTGGGTGTGCTGGCGTTGTCTGCTATGATCGCCGTGCCACAGCTCTTGCGCAAGCTGCGTGACTATCGCTACACGCTGCTGCTTTTCGGCCTGGCGCTGCTGCTGGCAACCATCATCTTCGGCACCAATCCATCCGGGCAGGTGGGTGCGCCGCAGCTCTGGCTGGGCTTCAACAGTATCTTCTTCCAGCCCTCCGAGGTGCTCAAGATCATCCTGGTGGTGTTTCTTGCCAGCTACCTGGCCGAGCAGTACCCGATGCTGCGCGCCCTGCAAACGCCGACCGGACGCCGGAACGCCGGACTATCGCCACGCATCCTCGGCCCAATGCTGCTCATGTGGGGACTGTCCGTGATCGTGCTCATCTGGCAGCGCGACCTGGGCACAGCGACACTGTTCTTTATCGTCTTCCTGCTCCTGTTCTATGTCGCCAGCGGCTTTACCTGGCTGTTATTGGGCGGCGCGCTTCTGATCGCAGCCGCAGGTGTCGTGGCCTACGCACTCTTCGATGTCGTCCAACTGCGGATCGACATCTGGCTCAATCCCTGGTTGGACGCCGATAACCGTGCGTTTCAAATCGTGCAAAGCCTGTTCGCCTTTGCCCAGGGTGGCGTTTTCGGCCAGGGCATCGGCGGCGGTTCACCCGGCTATATCCCGGTCGTGCATTCGGACTTTGTCTTTGCCGCCATCGCCGAAGAATGGGGGCTGCTCGGCGTCATCACCATGCTCGTCTGCATCGCCATCGTCGTCACGCGCGGCCTGAGGACGGCTGCCCGCCTCAACCGCCGCCCGTACCTGAGCCTGCTGGCCACCGGTTTGAGCCTCCTGATCGGCGTGCAAAGTCTGCTGATCACCGGCGGTGTGCTCAAACTGATCCCCCTGACGGGCGTGACGCTGCCGTTCCTGAGCTATGGCGGCAGTTCACTGGTGGCGAACTTCATCATCGTCGGTCTGCTCCTGCGCCTGTCTTCAGAGGAAATTGACCGTGGGGCTTAACCGCGAACTCCGGCGGCTGTTGGCCGGGATGCTGGTGGCATTTACCATCGTCGCGCTCTCTGCCGCCTACTGGGCTGTGATCGAGCGTGAGCGGCTGCTGGCGCGTGAAGACAACCCCCGGCTGCTGGAAGCGCGCGCGGCCATTTTGCGCGGTGCGATCTATGACCGTCATGGCGAGCCGCTGGCTGTCAGCGAAGCGACTGAGACGCGCTTCACGCAGCGTCATTATTTGCATGAAGAAGCCTACAGCGCCGTCGGCTATGCCAGCCTGCGTTATGGCTCCGCCGGCATTGAAGCCCTGTTCGACGAAATCTTGAACGGAGACGATCAGGAGCGGGACTTTGCCGATCTCCTGTTCGGCAGCCCTCAGGTTGGCAGCGATCTGCAAATCACGCTCGATCTGGACGTACAGGGTACCGCCGCCACCGCCCTTCAGGGTCAGCGCGGCGCGATTGTCGTTCTGAGCGTACCAGACGGGCAGGTGCTGGCGCTTCTCAGCCTGCCGACGTTCGACCCGAATACACTTGACGCGGACTGGGAACGTCTGCTCACCGAGGAAGGCAATCCCTTCTTCAACCGTGCGCTTCAGGGACGCTACCAGCCCGGCGGCGCGCTCGAAACGCCGCTGATGATCAAGCTGCTCCTTGCCGGTCAGGAGGTCGATCAGGAATTCGCGGAGGCGACCGCGCCGGTCACGCTGCATGACCTGACGATCAACTGCTCCGTGCGCCTGCCGCCGCTCGCACTCACGCTCCGCGACGCCTATGCGTTTGGCTGCCCTGCGCCCTTCGTGCAGCTTGCCGAGAGCGACTCACCATCATTTGTCAACGAAGCACTCGACATGATGCGCGCGCTGGAAGACTATACCCTGGAACGCGCCGAAACGCGCGCCGCGGCCACGTCAGAACCGCTGCCGCCGATTCAGCCCAATGGCAACCTGCGCCTCGACAACGTGCTCGGCCAGGGGCAATTGACAGTCAATCCGCTGAGTATGGCGCTGCTGACCGCCGCGATCGTCAACGATGGTAATGCGCCGCAGCCGCAGATTCTGCTGGCGACACACACGCCAGAGGCAGCCTGGGCGCGCTACATCGCCAATGCGCCGTCGATCCCGATGATGACGCAGACGAATGCACGGCGGCTGCAAGACCTGATGCGCAACGCGGTCGCGAACGGCGCGGCGCTCAACGCTGGCCGCCCCGGCATCGACATGGGCGGACATGCGTCCATCGCCTACGCCGGGGATGGCGCATTAGCCTGGTTTGTCGGTTTCAGCACCTTGGGCGGGCGACGTGGCGTCGTCACGGCGGTCGTTATCGAACAAAGCGACGATGCCGCGCTGGCAGCGGATATTGGCGGCACGATCTTGCAGGCGGCGCAATCTGCCCTTACTGACGAAAACGGCGGATCACCCGCCTTTCCACAAACGGGGTCGTAGACCGAGCTTGCGCGACCACTTGGCGGTCGTGCTGTTGGCATGGACCCAGGCCGGGCTGTAGCGCCGGACATAATCGGCGCTATCGAGCGCGCTGATGAATTCCGCAGGCGTCGAAAACGGTGCGAGCAGTGTCAGTCCACGCCCATATTCAGGCCGCGAGTGTGCGTCCGACCCGGCGGTCCCGCGCAGCCTCAGCGACTGGGCAAATGCGGCGGCGCGCGCGTTATCCTCCGCAAACAGACAGCGCGAATTGAACACCTCAATCGCATCGACGTGCTCAACAATGGCGCGCAGGTCGGCTTCCTCCCACGCGCCTTTGCGCAGGCGGTCGAACGGATGCGACACACTGATGACCGCCCCCTGTGCACGCAGTTCACGGATCGTTTCCTGCGGCGTCAGACTGGCAGGGATCGTCTCTTGCACGAAGAAAGCCAGCAGTTCTCCCTGCGTCGTCATGATCTCCTCGCCCACGATAATTCGATCAGGAGCCATACGCTGCATACGCAATGCACCCTCCGCCGTGTTGTGGTCAGTGATCGCGATTTTGTCGACACCGCGCCGTTCACAGAGATTGAGAATGGTTTCGAAGGCGACAATGCAGTCTTTCGACCAGAGCGTGTGGCTGTGCAATTCGACGCGCCAGGGTTGGGACATGGGCTTGTTTTCTCGCAGATTCGAACGGGCGGTGGCTATTCTAACAGCGGGGTTAGCCCCCGACCAGACTATGATATAATGCGCCGAACGTTGGGCAAGCGCCGGGTAAAACACAAGCAAACGGTGCATAAATCTGACACAGTTAAGCATGAAACACACATACATCAGCGTTCAAGATTGATGTTCGTGTTGGCTGGAGTACTGGTATTGTGACTGAAGACAAGCGAGACGTTACCCGACAAAATATCCGCGCCGTCCGACCGACAAGCGCGCCGCCTCAGTTCCTGTTCTGGTTGGTGATCGGCCTGTTCGCCATCGCCATCATCGCCGCCATCGTCGGCTATCTCGCCTATCGGGGCGAAGGTCGGTTGGTGGCGCTCGTGCCTGTAGGGCTGGCAGTGGTTATTCTTGTGCCGGTGCTGACTATCGCGCTGGCGATCATCTTCCGGCGGTCATTGCCGCGTGCATTTGCCCTCTGGCTGCTGCTGGCATTCATCATCCTGGCCGTCATCGGCGCGTTCGTGGGCATCGGTTACTACCGCGATCAACTGCCGCCGCGCTACCAGACAGAACTGATCACCCCGCTGCCATTCTTGCGGGCATTCTTGCCGCCAACACCGGTTGGCGGCTCTGTACCGACGGTGGTCGCGCCAACAGGCGGGCCATCCGCGCTCGAACTGCTGCTGGGCAATGCTACCGCCACGCCGGACGCAACGGAAGCGCCATCAGCAACACCGACCGAACGGCCGCCGAGCGCCACCCCAACACAACAGCCCGCGACACCGACGCCCGCAGCCGAGGAAACACTCGACCCACCGACGGCAGAAGCGACAGCGGTCTCTGTAGTGCCTACCACCGCACCACTGACAGCAACACCGATCCCGGCAGCCGCCAGCGCCGCACTCAACCTGCCGGTATCGGCCTATAACGGCGGTTTTCGCTACGACCGCCAGGGCTGGAACAACTGCGGCCCGGCCAACGCGGCTATGGCATTGAGCTATTACGGCTGGCAAGGCACGCAGGACGATGCTGCTAGCTATCTCAAGCCGGATCGCGAGGACAAGAACGTCTCTCCGGGCGAGATCGTGCGCTTCATCAACGAGCAGTCGTTCGTGCGCGGCCTGACGCGCGTCGGCGGTGACATGAACATGATCAAGGCGTTTGTCGCCGCCGGTTTCCCGGTGATCGCCGAAGTCGGCGGGCTGCTCTATGAAGGCGATAACTGGGTCGGCCATTATCGCACCGTCGTCGGTTACGACGATTCGCAGCAGGCGATGCTCATCTATGACACCTGGCTCGGCATCGGCGACGGCAACGGCATCACTGTCCCTTACGACGAGTTCGACAGCACCTGGCAGCCATTCAACCGCATCTTCATCGTCGTCTACCCACCCGACCGCGAAAACGATGTCGTGCGCATTCTCGGCGATCTGGCAGATATTAACCTGGCCGCCGAACACGCCCTGGAGGTTGCGCGCGAAGAAGCACGCACCGCCCCGCAGAATCCGTTCGTGTGGTTCAACATCGGGGCATCCCTGGCGCGCCTGGAACGTTACGACGAAGCGCAGCATGCCTTTGACGAAGCGACACGCCTGCGCCTGCCCTTCCGCATGTTGTGGTACCAGTTCTACTCGTTCGAAACCTACTTCAACGTCGGGCGCTACGACGATGTACTCGGCCTGGTCAACAGCAACCTGAGCAACGGCGGCAGCTACGTCGAAGAGACCTACTACTGGCAGGGGCGCGTCTACGCAGCGCGCGGGCAAACCAGCGATGCGCGCACCGCCTTCCAGCGAGCAATCGGGCATAATCCGAGTTTCGCCGCCGCTCAGGACGCCTTGAACGCGCTCGGCGGCGCATAAGGACGCTTATGGCTGTAGAAACCGTCGCCAGCGAACGCACGCTCACGCGCTCGACGATCATCGTCTTCATCGGCTTTGCCGTTGCCATGGTGATCAGCCTGGCGCAGACGTTCCTGATCGCCAACGTGTTTGGTGTCGGCGAACAGTGGGATGCCTTCATCGCCGCCAACCAGATCCCCGACGCCATCGTCCGTCTGATCTCTGGCGGCGCGCTGACGACGGCGCTGATCCCAATTTTCAGCGGCCTGCTCGCCCGTGACGCACGAAGCGATGCCTGGAAACTGGCGAGTCACGTGCTCAACACGATCATGGTGGCGTGCCTGATCGCCAGTGTGATCGCGTTTTTCGCCGCGCCTGCGCTGGTCAGCACCTGGGTCGCCCCCGGTCTGCCCCCGGAAGCTCTGGCGGAATCAGTTTCGCTGATGCGCATTTTGCTGATCGCGACGGTAATCTTCGCCGTCAGTGGCACAGCGATGGGGCTGCTGCAAAGTCATAACCGCTTCCTCGCGCCCGCCATTGCGCCAATTCTGTTCGACCTCGGCATCCTGTTTGGCGCGGGCTTCCTGGTCAAGCCATTCGGCGTACATGGCATCGCCTACGGTTCGGTTATCGGCGCAGCGCTGCATCTTGGCGTGCAAATTCCGGCGCTGATCCGGGTCGGCGCGCGCTGGACGCCGGGCTTCGGCTGGCGCGACCCGCAGGTGCGGCGTGTCTTCGTGCTCATGCTGCCGCGCATTGTCGATCTCGGCGTCTTCACTTTCAACATGAACATGGCGGTCAATCTGGCGTCGCGGCTAGGCGAGGGTGCGATCAGCGCCTTTAGCTGGAGCTATCGCCTGATGCAGATTCCGCAGACGCTGATCGGCACGGCGATGGGCATTGTCATCTTCCCGACGCTGGCGGCGCTGAGCGAACTCAACGACATCGATGGCAAGCGTAACGCGATGGCGGGCGCGCTCAAGTTCATCCTGATCGGCACGATCCCGTCGGCCATTGGTCTGATCCTGATCGGGCGACCGGCGATCAGCCTGCTCGAAGGCGGCGCGTTCGATGCCACCGCGACCGACCTCGTCTACATCGCGCTGCGCGGCTTCGCCCTTGGCGTCGTTGTGCAGTCGATTGTCGAGGTGGGCGCGCGCAGCTTCTTCGCCGATAAAGACACGCTAACCCCACTGCTGATCGCCATCGGCGGCGCGGTTATCAACCTGACCGTGGCGCTGATCGCGACAGGTGTTCCGCTGGCGGCGCTGTTTGACGCCAATTACGCCACGCCCAACCTCGACCCGGCGAGCGTCGGCGGCATCACCTGGGCAAACACGCTCGGCGTCTGCTTCGAAGTGACCATGCTCCTGCTCGTCTTGCGCCGCCGCTGGCATGGCATCCGGGAGAACGCGCTCGCACGTACTGTGTTTAAGACACTGGCGGCGAGCCTCGTCATGGGTGCAGCGGTCGTCGCGTTCGAGGCCATCTGGCAGACCCTCGGCTACGCAGGTCAGGGGCGGCTGTTGACCATCGCCCTGGAAGCCCTGATCGGCGCAGTGGTCTTCATCGGCTGCGCATACGTGCTACGCATGGACGAAGTCCGCACGATTCTCACCCGTTTGTTCCGGCGCAGAAAGCTCGCGGAGGCGCTTACATGACGATCCAGATTCGAATGATGACACTGGGCCTCGCCGCCACCAACTGCTACATCGTCGGCGATACCGAAGCCCAGGAAGCCCTGGTGATCGACCCTGTCGATGATGCGCAGGCCATCCAGCGCACCGCCAGCGCTGCTGGCTGGGAGATCAAGCTGATCCTGGCGACACACGCCCATTTCGATCACGTCCTGGCGAGCAAGGAATTGAAGGCGCTGACCGGCGCGCCGTTCTGGATTCATCAAGAGTGTGTACCTTACCTCAAAGCGCTGCCACAGCAGGGTATGATGTTCGTCGGGCGTCCATTCCCGGAGGCCGCTGAGCCAGATCGTCTGCTGACAAGCGATCGCGAAACGCTCTCGCTTGGCCCGGTTGCCCTGCAAACGATCTACACGCCAGGTCATGCGCCGGGCCATCTCAGCTTGTATATGGCAGCGCAGAAAATTGTCTTCTGTGGCGACGCGCTGTTCCAGGGGAGCATCGGACGCACCGATCTCCCCGGCGGCGATCTCGACCTGCTGATGCACAGCATCTTCGATCAGCTGCTGCCACTCGGCGACGACGTGATCGCGCTGCCGGGTCATGGCGGGCGCACCACGCTCGGCGATGAACGGCGCACCAACCCGTTCCTGATCGAGTGGCTGGAACACCAGAAATAATCGAAAGCCGCCGGGAAGCCATGCACATGAAACATATTCTGATGATCTTCCTCGATGGGGTCGGCCTCGGTGACGATGATCCGTCCGTCAACCCGTTCGCCGCAGCCAACACACCGACGCTGAACAGCCTCACCAATGGGCGGCGCTGGCTTTCGAGCACGGGCAGGCAGCAGAGCGCGCGTGCCGTCTTCGTGCCGGCCGACCCGCGCATGGGTGTACCCGGCAAGCCCCAGAGCGGCTCCGGGCAAGCGACGATCCTGACCGGGCGCAATGTACCGGAGATGATCGGCGAACACTATGGCCCGCGCCCCAGCCCGGCGATCCGCAAGCTGCTGGCCGAAGACAACATCTACAAGCAGGTGGTGGCGCGCGGGATGACCGCCGCGCTGCTGGAAGGCTACCCGCCTGGCTGGCATCAGGCGGTCGAGCGTGGCAAACGCCTGCGCGCTAGCTACCAGGAAGCACCGCATGTCGCCGGGCTGCCGACTTTCACCGAGCGCGAAATCTACAGCGGGGACGCGCTGGCGGTCGATTGGACAGGCGAAGGCTGGCGCTCGCAGCTTGGCTACACGGACAGCCCGGTGTATACACCACATGAGGCAGGCGTCAAGATGGTCGAGCTGTCGCGGCGCTACCATTTCGCATTCTTCGCCAATTGGGTGACGGATACCATCGGCCATCGTGGCACAGTCGAGGAAGGCGCACGCATGTTGGAGCTGTTCGATGGCGTAATGCAGGGAGCGCTCGACGCCTGGGATGATGACGAAGGCCTGATGATCATCACCAGTGATCACGGCAATATGGAAGACCTGAGCCACGGCAAGCACACCGAAAACGATGTGCCGACGGTCATTATCGGCAGCGGCAAAGAGACATTCGCCGACGGACTGCAAACGCTGGCGGACATCGCACCACGCGTCGCCACGTTTTTATTCGGGGAAGATTAAGTAAGAGGCAACCACACATCCGGCTCTAATAAGCACGTGATTTACTGGTGAATGTGGACATACGTTGTAGGAATTGAGGATTTTCATGGCTGACATGGTTGACCCGGATGACATGCGCAATACGCTGCGCCTTTGGGCAAGCGGTGTATCGGTAGTGACTTCGGCGGCAGGCGAAGAGCGCAACGGCCTGACCGTGAGCGCATTCAATTCACTCTCGTTGGAGCCGCCGCTGATCCTGGTCTGCCTGCACAAAGACTCCAGCACGATCCCGGTAATCGAGGCGTCAGGTGTGTTCGCTGTGTCGATCTTGAACGCCAACCAGGAACACCTGTCCGATCGTTTCGCCGGACGTATTCCCCTAGAGGTTGACGAAGATCGCTTCACCGGTGTCGAGACATTCACCGCCGTGACCGGCGCGCCGCTGATCAAAGAGGCGATTGGCTGGCTCGACTGCCGTATGCATGCTCGCCACGACGGCAGCACACACTGGATCTACATCGGCGAAGTGGTAGCCACCGGCTGGAGCGAAACCCCACACGATCCGCTGCTCTACTTCGACCGCAACTACCGTTCGATTGAGCGGGAAACGATTGGCGAGTGACGGGAAAGCACGAGAGGCCCAGGTAACTGAGCCTCTCGTTTTGTGTATCGTTGTGCCGATTTCGTGACGCTACGCTTAGAGCGCCAGCAGCTTGTCTTCCGCCGCGTTGAGATAAACCGCGTCTTCGGTCACGCTGGTGATCTGATCGGGCATCGCGATGACATCGCTCTTGAGCAGACCGCGATCGATACGCACGAAGCCGGAACGGAGCAGGCGCTCGCGCATTTCTTCGGGCAGCCGCGGCCAATCCGTGAAAACGTCGGCGATCTCCTCGATGAACGTGCTGGCCTGATCATCGACACTACCGGGAGTCACGGTTTCGGGATATTCGGTGCTGGGGTCTTCGTCGCTCAGGCGCACGAAGTCGACTTCGCCGATCTTGTCTCCATTCACGTCGAAGACATCCATATCTTCGCGCACGTAGTTGGTCAGATTCGCAGAGTGATTGTGGGTCTGCATGTCGCTATCTCCTTCTTAACCTCAACTCAAAGCGGCCTGGTTGACGCCATTGGCGAGCTGCGACAGCTTCTTGTCGGTGATTTCTTCTTCATCGAGGATCTGCTGCAGAAGCTGTGCGGCCTCGGCATGACCGAGCAAGTGCGCATAGGTGCGCAGCGTGCCATAGCCGGCCATTTCGTAGTGTTCCACGCGCTGTGCGGCAGCGATCAGTGCAGCATCGCGCACCTCGTCGCTCATGTCTTCTTCGAGCACTTTCTGGCCTTCTTCGATAAGGCCCTTCATGCCGTCGCACGTTTCGCGCGCAGGCTTCCGGTTGAGTAGATCAAAGACCTGCTTGAGGCGTTCGATGTGCCCCTTGCTCTGCTTCAAATGCTCTTCAAAGGTGCTTTGCAGATCGCTCGCGTTGGCGGCCTTCGCCATTTTCGGCAGCGCGTTGACCACCTGATGCTCGGCGTCGTAGACATCCTTGAGTTCACGCACAAATAAGTCGTCCAGTGATTGCATAGCCATTGGGCTATCCTCCTTTTCACGTTGAACGACTCCAGCCTACCTGGAAGCCCGGCAAGCAACATGCAGTGAAACACCTAACTTGAGATAGGACAGGTGACCCGTTTGTGGGGAGGGCTGGCGGCTTTTATCGACACAGGCGGCTCCGGCGGGAAAATAACTCCATGACCCGCCGGAGACAATGCTGCCATCGCGTCCTCACTTCTGTGCGAAGCGGACAACGGACTCCATGAGCGCTTCGGGCGTGTTGTGGATCTCGGTCGTCGGCACTTCCAGGAATGGGCTGCGCTTGCCACTAAAGACCATGAAGACCGGCTTCTGGTTGCGATGCGCGTAGAGCACTTCGGAGATCACGCCAGGCGAGAGCTTCTCCGTCAGATAAAAGACAACCACCGCATCAGACTGGTCGATGAACTGGTAGTCGCGCTCGACCGTGCGCTTTTTGATCTGGTCGATGGCGCGGTCGGTGATCTGGCTGATATTCTGTGGCAGATCGTCAGTGGATACCATCGTCCCCTTCTCGGCGAGCGGCATGTCCTCAATCGTCAGTGGGTTGAAGACGACGAACAATTCTTCCAATCGGGAGAGAATCGGCCCCTGGATCTGATCCAGCATCTCCGGCTGTTCGTCCTGGACAGCGGTGATCGGGTAACTCAGGTAGATGCGCTTCTTATCGGTGAAGAAGAGGTCAGCCAGATTGCCTGGCGTGTGCCGCCGGGCGATGATGAACATGGGCACGTTCATGACCTCGGCCAGGATGCCGGTGACGAACTCCTCTTCCAGCATCCAATCGAGCGTCTCCTGAGTCGTCGGCACGGTCGAGTCATCCCACTTGGGGTTGCGCCGGTTGTTCTCGAAGATCGTCTGCACGTCGTTGACGACGTTGATGAGCGCGTCCGGCTTGAGCGCGAGCACGTCCGCGTAGGAGATGCCCTGGATCAAGCGGCCTTTCCAGCGGAAGGTCGCGTGTACAGCGATGAAATGATGCTCGATTTCCGGGTGGCGTAGGATGTCCATCTCGACGGTTTGCAGCGCAGACGTACATAACAAGCGCAGTTGATGCTTGTCAATGTCGAGGAAACGTTCGTCCACAACCTGCATCTGGTGACGTTCCGCCTGCCGCTTGATGAGTTCGCCAAGATCATGGATCATCATGCTGATGTCGCGCTTTTCGGCCTCAGCCTTGACCTCATTCAGGACGTTGATGCGTTAACTCACGGATACGCCGGTAACAAGCCACTTTTTCACAGTAATGCTCCCCTATTATTGGCGCGATCAGCATGTGCGGGCTTATCATACGCTGTGTAATGATTATAGACCACTCCGCCCCACCCTTGCTTACGGATTGTCCCTCAACTACAATGAAACGCTGCTTGACGAGGGAATAGACACGCAAACCGCATGTTTGAGCAACTGACGAACCGCCTGCAAAATACGTTCGACAACCTGGGGCGCGTCGGTAAACTGACCGAGCGCGACGTCGATGCCGCGATGCGCGAAGTGCGCATGGCGCTGCTCGAAGCCGATGTATCGCTGCCGGTCGTCAAAGATTTCGTCAGGCGCGTCAAAGAGCGCGCCGTCGGCGCAGAAGTCGCCAAGAGCCTCAAGCCGGGGCAAATGGTCGTCAAGATCGTCCACGAGGAACTGCTGGAAACGCTCGGTGAGCCGGGGCGTCTCGACTTCGCAGGCAGCTTCAAGCCGCACGTGATCATGCTCATCGGCTTGCAAGGGTCTGGTAAGACGACAACCGCCGCCAAGCTGGCGCTGCATCTGCGCCGCGCTGGACGCCAACCGTTCATGATCGCGGCGGATACGTATCGACCGGCAGCCGTCGAACAGGTCGTCACGCTCGCCAAGCAGATCCAGGTGCCGTATTACGAAGAAGGCATCAGTGCCCCGCCACCAGATATTTGCGTGCGCGGCCTGAAAGCAGCGCGCGAAGCCAATGCCGCCGTCGCCATCCTGGATACGGCTGGCCGCTTGCAGATCGACGACACGCTCATGACCGAGCTTGAGGAGATCAAGAAGCGGACAACACCCGCGGAAATCCTGCTGGTCGCTGACTCGATGACCGGCCAGGAAGCCGTTAACATCGCGCAGGGCTTCAATGATCGCCTGGGCATCACCGGCCTGATCCTGACCAAGATCGACGGCGATGCGCGCGGCGGCGCGGCCCTCTCGATGCGTGCTGTCACCGGCGTGCCGATCAAGTTCCTGGGCACGGGCGAAAAGCTCGACGGCTTCGAGGAGTTCCACCCGGATCGTCTGGCTTCGCGCATCCTCGGCATGGGCGACGTGCTCACGCTGATCGAGAAGGCGCAGGAAGAATTCGACGAGCGTGAAGCGCTCAAACTTCAGAAGAAACTGCTGGAAAACCAGTTCACGCTGCAAGATTTTCTGGATCAGCTTCAGAAACTCAAGCGTATGGGGTCGCTCACGCAGCTTATGAGCATGATCCCAGGCATGGGTCGCTTCGCCGACCAGATCGACCAACGCGACGTCGACATTCGGATCACGCGCGTCGAAGCCATCATCAACTCGATGACGATGAAAGAGCGCGAGAATCCGAAAGTGCTCAACGCCAGCCGCCGTAAACGGATTGCGGCGGGCAGCGGCGTCGAAGTGCGCGACGTCAACGAGGTCCTCAAGCAGTTTCAAGATATGCAGAAACTCATGAGTCAGGTTCGCAAAGGGCGCTTCCCTGGAATGAGAGGCATCCCGCCTGGCTTTATGCGCTAGGGCAACGCAACCCCCTACCGCAACTGAGTCACATTTACCGTGCCAGTAGCTCCCCGCCTGGGAAGGCGAAGAGGAGCGCAAACTCTAAAGGAGAGTTCGAGAATGGTTCGTATTCGTCTACGCCGTATGGGTTTGAAGGGTCAGCCAAGCTATCGTATCGTCGTGACCGACCAGCGCAGCCCGCGCGACGGTCGCTTCATCGAGATCATCGGCTTCCACAACCCACGCACCGAGCCTGCGACTGATAACATCAAGGAAGATCGCGCGCTGCACTGGCTCAACGTCGGCGCGCAGCCGAGTGATGCCGTCAAGCGCATCCTCCAGCGCACCGGCACCTTGGGGCGCTTCGAGCGCCTGCGCAAGGGCGAAGCGGTGGAAGCATTGGTCGCGGAAGCCAACGCGCAGCTTGCCGAAGTCCAGGTCAGCCCGAAGACGCGCTACGCCGCCCCGGCGGATGGTCAATCCAAGTGGAAGGCCGCCGAACGCGCTGCTGCCGCTGCCGCACCTGCCGCGGAAGCCGCCGTGACCGAGGCCAAAGATGTTGTCGACGAGATCAAGGAAGACGTGAAGAAAGTCGAGGCCGTCGTCGAAGATGCTGTAGAAGATGTCGTCGAGGCGGTCAAGGCTGGCGCTAAGAAAGCCAAAGCGAAGGTCGAAGAAGTCGTAGAAGATGTTGTCGAAGCGATCGAAGACGCCGTTGAAGGTGATAAAGACGAAGCGTAGAAACGCTTATGAAGACCAGGGTGCGCCGCGTGGTGTGCCCTGATTTGTCTCTAATCCATGACCGGAGCCTGTCATGCAAGATTTGATTGAATACATCGCCACCAGTCTGGTTGATGATCCCGCAGCCGTGCGCGTCAGAAGACGCGAAGCCGGGTCTACGATTATTTTAGAGCTGCGCGTCGCCCAGCAAGACGCCGGGCGCATCATCGGTAAGAATGGCCGCGTCGCCAACGCCATGCGCGCACTGCTCAAAGTGACCGAAGCCGATCAACGGGGCAAGCGGGTCATCCTCAAGATCGTCTAGCATGTCCGACACGCCTCAAAGACCGGAATATCTCGTCCTCGGCAAGCTTCTTCGCCCGCACGGCGTGCGCGGTGAAGTGCGCATGCACGTGCTGACCGCCTACCCCGAACGCCTCGCTGATCTGGAATACGTTTACCTCAGCGAAGATGAGGCAGGTACATCCGTTACTGCTTACATGCTGGAACACGTGCGCCTGCATCAGGGCTACGCCCTGCTGACGCTGGGTGGCATTGATGGCCGTGATCAAGCCGAACCCTTGCGCCAGCTATATGTCCTGGTGGATATGGATCATGCCGTGCCGCTCGAAGAGGGCGAATTCTATCTTTACGAGCTGATCGGTGTCGAGGTGAGCACGGTTGAAGGCGAGCGCTTGGGCACACTGGTTGACGTAATCGAGACGGGCGCGAACGACGTTTACGTAATCAAGAGCGACACCTATGGCGAAGTGCTCATCCCGGCTATCGATCGCGTGATCGTTGAGACGGACATCGACGCCCGCAAGATGACTGTGCAGCTTCCAGAAGGGCTGCTGCCCGACCGCTGATCGGCAAATCCGATTCCGAATTACCGCTTGACGCGGCCTATAAGCGGTTGATACTCTGTGAGAAGTAGATATTACGCTGCTCTCATGGGGAATCGCGGTTGACAGAGTCTCGTTTCTGGCTTGGCTTCAGCCTGATCCCGGAAATCGGCCCCAAACGGATCGCGCTCCTGCGTGAACATTTTCAAACGCTTGGCGAGGCATGGCAAGCGCCGGAAGCGGCACTGCTCAAGGCGGGCTTAAGCGGCGTGCCGCTTGCCAACCTGCTCAAGGCGCGCGCTGCCCTCGACCTGGACGCCGAGATGCAGCGCATCCGCCGAACAGGTGCGCATATCATCACGCAGGCAGACGACAGCTATCCTGAACTCTTGCTGCGCATCGCAGACGCGCCGCCGGTACTTTACGTGCGCGGCGCGCTGGCAGACATGGATAACGTCGCGCTGGCAATCGTCGGCACGCGCAAGCCCAGCGCCTATGGCCAGAAGGCCGCCCACGAACTGGCGAAGGCAGTCGCCGCACAGGGTGTCACCGTCGTCAGCGGGCTGGCGCAGGGTATTGACGCCGACGCCCATCAAGGCGCGCTCGAAGGCGGTGGCAGGACGATTGCCGTGCTCGGCAGTGGCATTGATCGCATCTACCCGCGCAGCAACAGCGAACTTGCCCAGAAGATCATGCGCCAGGGGGCGATCATCAGCGAATTTCCCTTGGGCACACCGCCGGAAAAGCGCAACTTCCCGCGTCGCAACCGGATCATCAGCGGACTGGCGCTCGGCGTCCTGGTTGCAGAGGCGCCGGATCAGAGCGGCGCGCTGATCACGGCAGTCCACGCGCTGGAGCAGGGTCGCGAGGTTTTCGCCGTGCCCGGCAACATCTTCAATCTATCGAGCACCGGCACGAACCGATTGATCCAGGATGGCGCGAAGCTGGTGATGCGCGCCGAGGATATTTTGGACGAGATCAACGTCGCCTACACCACTGTCCAGACACAGCGAGTCGCCGAGCGCATCCAACCGGCCAGCGACGAGGAAGCGCAGCTCCTCGAACACCTGAGTACCGAGCCACTGCACATCGACGATCTGGCGCGACTAACCGGGCTGCCAATGGCGTTTGTGAGCAGTATGTTGACGATGCTTGAACTAAAGGGGCTTGCGCAGAACGTCGGTCACATGCAATACTGCCGAATGACATAATTTGTTTTTCCCTATCATCTTTAGAGGTAATCGACGGATGGAGCACTACTACGCGCTGATCATGGCGGGCGGCGGCGGCACACGCCTGTGGCCGATGAGCCGGAGGCAAACGCCCAAACAGTTCCTGCCTCTGGTCGAAGACGAGTCGATGTTCCGTGTGAGCATGACAAGGCTCGCACCGCTGTTCACGCCGGATCGCGTCTACGTCGTGGCTGGCGAACGCTATACCGAGGAATTGATGCGGCAAGCGCCGGAAATCCCCGAACGCAACTTCATTCTGGAGCCTTCGGCGCGCGACAGCGGCCCGGCGGCAGCCTTAGGCGTGGCGGTCATTCATCAGCACGACCCTCAAGCGACGATTGCGATTCTGACAGCCGACCATCACATCGCCGACAAATCCGGCTTCCGCAACGCGCTCGCCGCCGCCTATGAGGTGGCGCAGCAAGACTACATCGTCACCCTCGGCATTTCGCCGACGCAACCGTCATCAGCGTTTGGCTATATCCGGCGGGGAGAGCCGCTGACACAAACACGTGGCTTGCGAGCGTATCATGCGGCCAGGTTCGAGGAAAAACCGCCGCGAGAGAAGGCCATTGAGTTTTTGATGTCTGGAGAGTATTCCTGGAATTCCGGGATGTTCATCTGGCGCGCAGAACGCGCGGTCGACGAATTTGAGCGCCAACAGCCAGCATATCATCAACATATGGCGCAAATAGCCAGCGCGATTGATACCCCAGCCTATCAGGCGACGCTCCAGGCTACCTGGGAAAGCTTCGAGAAGAAATCGCTCGACTACGCCGTCATGGAACATGCTGACCGAATCGCCGTGATCCCGGTTGACATAGGCTGGAGCGATGTGGGAAGCTGGAGTACATTGTATGATGTGCTGAGTAAGAACGACAAGGGCAATTGCACACATGGCAATCCGCAGGAATGGATTGCCATCGACACGACGAACACGCTCGTCTATTCCGGTAAGCTCGTGGCGACCATTGGCGTCGAAGACCTTGTGGTCGTAGAAACGGATGACGCCCTGTTCATCTGCACTCGTGAGCGCGCTCAAGATGTCAAAAACATCGTCGAACAGCTCAAAGCAACGAACATGAACGACTATATCTAGACCGTCAACAAAGTGGATGTGAATCGAGTCACATGGGTTTTGAAGCATACTGCGTAAAATGTAAGACCAAGCGCGAAATGATCAACGCGCAAGCCACCTTCACCGCCAAAGGCACGCCCGGAACGAAAGGGCAATGCCCCGTCTGCGGAACGACGCTGTTTCGCATGGGCGCGACCGAGGCCCACGCCGGGCTGCCGAAGCCAGTTATCGTGCACACGCCGTCTAAACCGAAGGCCAAGAAGGCGACCAAAGGCAGCAGCAAGAAGAAGAAAAAGCAGGCCAAGGCGCGTGCCGGAGTCCGTTCCAACAGCAAGGTCGGCAAGCTCGTGATTGTTGAGTCGCCGGCGAAAGCACGCAGCGTCGGCGGCTATCTCGGCAATGGCTACACGGTCAAAGCCAGCAAAGGCCACGTCCGCGACCTGCTGGTCTCGCAGCTTTCGGTCGATGTGGAAAACAACTTCGAGCCGAAGTACCGTGTGCCGAACGACAAGCGCGCCGTCGTCAAGGAGTTGAAGGCGGCGGTAGACGCAGCAGACGAGATCTTCCTGGCAACCGACCCCGACCGCGAGGGCGAGGCGATTGCCTGGCATTTGATCGCCGCCACTGAAGCCAACGCCGACAAGATGAAACGCGTCGTCTTCAACGAGATCACACCGCAGGCCGTCCGCGATGCCTTCAGCCATCCGCGCCACATCGACCTCGATCTCGTCAATGCGCAGCAGGCACGCCGCATCCTGGATCGATTGGTCGGTTATACCATCAGCGAACTGCTGTGGAACAAGGTGCGCAACGGTCTGTCGGCTGGGCGCGTTCAGAGCATTGCCGTGCGCCTGATCGTTGATCGCGAGCGCGAGATCGAGGCATTCGTGCCGCAGGAATACTGGACGCTCGACGCACGCCTGCAAAAGCACCAGCGCCCGGATACACGTCCATTCGTCGCGCGCCTCGTGAAGATCGGCAAGCATGATGCCGACCTCAAGGTCGAAGGTGACGTAACACCGCACCTCGACGTGCTCAAGCGCTGCGACTACAAGGTGGTCGATGTCAAGCGCGGTGAACGCCAGCGTAAGCCGTCTGCCCCATTCACGACCAGCACACTCCAGCAGGAAGCATCACGCCGCCTGGGTTTCAACGCCCGGCGGACGATGACGATTGCGCAGCAGTTGTATGAAGGTATCGACCTGGGCAAAGAAGGTTCGACCGGTCTGATCACCTACATGCGTACTGACAGTATGCACGTCGCGCCGCAGGCAAAGACAGAAGCACGCGAATACATCGAAAAACGCTTCGGCAAGGCGTATATGCCGGACAAAGCGCCGACCTATCGCACACGTGCCAAGAACGCGCAGGAAGCTCACGAAGCCATTCGCCCAACGTCCGTGATGCGCGAGCCGGAAAAGCTCAAGGCATATTTCAAGTCCAACGATCAATTCCGTCTGTACACGCTGATCTGGCAGCGTTTCGTTGCCAGCCAGATGGAAAGCGCTGTCTACAGCACTCAGCGCGTCGAGATCGAAGCACGCGGGGACAAAGGCACAGTCTATCTGTTCCGCGCTTCTGGCAGCACGCTCAAATTCCAGGGCTTCCTCATCCTCTACGAGGATACACGTGATGAAGATGCAGCGGCAGACGAAGACGAAGGCCGTGTGCTGCCCGATTTGACCGTCGGCGAAGCCATCGACCTGCTCGAACTGCTGCCGGAGCAGCATTTCACGCAACCGCCGCCACGTTATACGGAAGCCAGCCTCGTGCGCACGTTGGAAGAATACGGCATTGGCCGTCCCAGCACGTATGCGCCGACCGTGGGTGTCATTCAGGATCGCGAGTACGTCACCAAACATGACAAGCGCTTGCTGCCAACCGAGACGGGAAAAATCGTCAACGATCTGCTGGTGGGCTACTTCCCGGAGGTGATGGATTACCAGTTCACCGCCAAAATGGAGGATCAGCTTGACGAGATCGCTGGCGGTGGTCGTGCCTGGCGGCCCATGCTGGGTTCATTCTATGAGCCGTTCGAGCAGCAATTGGATCAGGCGCGCTCACATATGCCGCGCGTCAGCCAGGAAGAACGAATCGGGCGCGACTGCCCCGTCTGCGGCAATCCGCTCGTGATCCGCTATGGGCGCTTCGGCAAGTTCATCGGCTGCTCGACCTTTCCGGAATGTACCCACACCGAACCCTACCTGGAACGGATGGGCATTCCCTGTCCGGTTTGCAGCAAGGAGCACGGCGGCGAACTCGTCGTCAGGCGTTCGAAGCGCGGGCGCACCTTCTACGGCTGTTCTCGCTATCCTGACTGCGATTTCACGAGCTGGAAACGTCCGCTGGCGCAGCCGTGCTCGAATTGCGGCGGCCTCCTCGTGGAGCAGAACCGCAAAACCGCCGTCTGCACGCAGTGCGGCCAAACACAGCCGATTGAACAACCGGCAGATGCCAGCGTTGAATCGGCGTGACAATCATTGATAGTCAATAAGTCAGGGCGCGCGACAAGTGCGCCCTTCCGTTTGTGTAATTTATGAATGGCATTATATTATAATGGTTGAGATTGGATTGACGTGTTTGCGTGTTTGGTGGTACCACGCACGCTGCGCTGAACACCCTCACAGACGAAAGGCGGCGGCATGATCAAATGGCTGCAAGATAGCTATAACGGCCTGTATAAAGTATTGCTCGAACCAGTCACACCGCGACGCCGCACCGTCCTGGCACTGGTCGTCGGCGTGCTGTTGGGGCTTATGTGGGCATATTTGATTGCGCCCGTGGTTTTTTATGACGCCGATCCCAACAGTCTGCATCAGACCTGGCAGGATGAGTGGGTCAAGTTGCTCGCAGATCGCAACGCCGCAGCCAACGCCGATGTCAGCCAGGAAATCACGCTGCTCCTGCGCCAGGTCGATGATCCGGTCGGCATCATCAACCGCCTGATCAACGACCCGACGGAATCCGGGCGTGTTCAGCGTTTGAGCGCGATTCTGCCCTATGCCGAAGTTGCGCAAAACACGGCTGCCACTGCACCGCAGCCAAGTCTGGTCGGCAGCATCCTGCCGTGGATCGTCGCGCCGCTGCTGATCGCCATCGTGTTCGTCATTCTCACGTGGTTGTGGAAGCTGTTCATCTACCCGAACCTGTTCGAGCCGGTCATCCGCCGCCGTGCCAGCGCTGGCGCGCCAGCCGACGAGGGCGTCGCCCGCGCGCGTCAGGAAGCGGAAATGCGCCGCCAGGCGGAAGCCACGCAAAAGACCGACTTCACTATCTCGCAGTACGGTAAGCCGCTGATGCAGCGCATGTCGGTTTACATCCCCGGACGTGGGCAGTTTGACGACTCGTTCAGCATCGAAGACGCAGAAGAGAAATTCCTCGGTGAATGCGGCGCGGGTATCTCCGAGATCATCGGCACGGGCGACCCGGCCCATGTGGCCGCCGTCGAAGTCTGGTTGTTCGATAAAGATGATTTCGTGCGCACCATCACACATGTGTTCGCGTCGGAACATGCCTACAATGATCCCGGCCTGCGCGCCAAATTGGAGCCGAAAGGCCCGGTTGTACTGGCAAAACCCGGCGCAGTCACCATCCTGGAGACTGCATCGCTGCGGTTACAGGCGCGTATCGTCGAGATCGAGTATGGCGATGGCCCGCTGCCACCCAACAGCTATTTCGGCAAGCTGACCATCGAACTGGCCGCCTGGCGCAAGGCCGCCGGGGAACAACCCGTTACGGCAGCCGCGCCAGCACCCGTCGCAGCCGCTGCTGCACCCGCGCCGCTGCCCAGTTTTACGCCCGTCAGCACACCTGCACCGGTCATGTCGCCGCCGCCGATTGCACCCCCACCGACAGACCCAACCTTTGGTGCGCCACCGCCACTGCGCCCGTTGAGTTCGCCGCCGCCGATTGCGTCGCCTGTGCAACCACCACGGATCGAAGACGACGATCCGTTCGGTGGCACCGGCGATTTCAACCCGGTACGTTGAAACAGCAGCAAAAAGCCGGAGGTTACGCTCCGGCTTTTGATTCTCACTTTGCGCCACCGGATCATGCTCCGGTATATGCGGCTAGTCGACAGATTTGATCTTGAAGATGACCGATCCGGCGGGGGTAGTAACCCGCACCTTGTCGCCCGGCTTGTGTCCGAGCAGTGCCTTGCCAACCGGGCTTTCATTAGAGATCTTGCGCTCGCTCGGGTTCGCTTCGGCCACGCCGACGATGGTGTAGATCTCATCCTCGTCAAACCCTTCCTCGACAATAGTAACGCGCGTCCCCAGCCCTACAACGCCGCTCGCGCCGTCATTCTCGATCAGCACCGCCGAACGGAGCAGATTCTCCAGATACTTGATGCGCCCCTCGACGAACGCTTGCTGTTCCTTGGCGTCGTGGTAATCGGCGTTCTCTTTGAGATCGCCCTGGGAGACGGCCTCTGCCAGCTTTTGAGCCAGTTCCGGGCGTCTCACGTTCACCAGCGTGTCGAGTTCGCGCTCAAGTTCTTGTTTGCCTTCGACAGTCAAATAAGTGACGCCGGTCATCATGCCTCTCCAGTCTCGAACCATTCATACGATTGGGGTTGGCTGCTCAACGCAGCAATGCCGATGTAGGTCGATTTTACGATGGAGTGGCGGCAAAAGTACATACGGAAATGCAGCCGCTCATGGATTGAGGGTAATGTCCAGCCAGGTCGTCCGGTTTGGATAGATATACACGATCTGGCGGAAACGCACCCGGCCATTGTCACTGACAGTCACCTGATAGTAGTTGGCGGGTAAATCGCCGAGCACGAAGTTCTCATCGAAAACACTGTCAGGATTGGTGTTATCGTTCGCATAGCTGAAGGCAAAGCGCGAAATATCGACCGATTCGACGCGCAGCGGCGCTTCAAACAGGCGGTTGCCGCTCACATCCCTCACGATGCCCGCAAGCGTGCCAAAGGTTGGATATGGCCGCAGCCACAGCTCAGGGTTGCGTGTCGCGCCGTAGTTGTAGGGATCGCCAACGCGCACCTCGAAATGCAGGTGGGGACCTAACGCGATCCCGGCAGCGCCGACCGTGCCGATCTGTTGCCCGCGCGTGACGGTCTGCCCGGTTTCCACGCGAAATGAGTCCATGTGTCCGTAGAGTGTGAACAGCGGCTGGCCTTCGGGCGTGCTGATGTTGTGCTGGATGACCACGACACGGCCGTAGAAATCCGGCTGCGGGCCAAACAGCGTGTCGATGTCGGAGCCCGCATAGAAGACGACACCATCGCCAGCAGCCAGGATCGGCGTCCCGGTCGGGTTTTCCAGGTCGATGCCGTGATGTGGCCGGAAGCGTCCCCCAGCCGTCGCCGCATACGGATAGACCCGGTTGGCCCAGTTGACGCCGCCGTCAGCGATGGGACGGCTGAAGACGTAATGATCCGTGATCTGCGTCGCTGGATTGGCCGGAGGCGGCGTCCAGGTGGGCACGGGCGTGTTGTTCGGATCGTCTGCCGGGTCGGTCGGTGTCGCCGATGCGATAGGTGTCGCGCTCGGCGGGATGGGGGTCGCTGTGAGAGTCGGTGTGATTGTCGGCGATGGCGTGATCGTTGGCGTGTGCGATGGCGTTAGCGTCAGGGTTGGCGGCAGCGTCGGCGTCCGGCTCGGCTGCAAATTCGCGGTCGGAATGGCCGTGTTCTGTTGTACAGCCTGTGTCGCCACGACGGTTGAGGGCAACGTCGCCGCGAACGGCGTTTGCTCAACAGCCGTCTGGCAGCCCGCTATCGCAAGCAGCACGACAATAGAGATGATTCTGAGCTTTTTTGTCATTCAAATACCAACGGTCGATAGTCGCCATTCGCAGCACCGAGACGGGTTTCCAATACCTGTTCGCGAGTCGTCCGCGGGAGCTGAAGACTCGCCAGCGCATAGTCTAGCAGAGCCGCCTGAGGGATCAAGCCGATCAATTCGGTGCGCGTCACGTGAACGCCATGTTCTGCCGCCGCCGCGTGCAGCGCGCTCATGGCTGCGTGGAGTGATGTCTGCCGGAAATCGATCAGGTTCATCGATACCTGCGCAACGCCGCCGACGATGACGCCGATGGCTTTGAGCAGCGGCAGGCCCTCCCCTGATGCGCGTATCTTGTAGGCAATGGCGCGCGCTACCTGCTCATCATCGGTGTCGAGATAGGCATTGAAGGCGATCAGCAGTCTGCGTGCGCCGATGACGACCGCGCCGGCTTTGCCCAACTGGCCAGGGCCAAAGTCCGGCTGCCATTCGGGTTGTTGCATCCGCTCGCGCAAGCCCGCATACCCGCCGCGCCGGATATGCGCCAGGTCGGTGCGACCGGGAACGAGCGCCGCCTCCTCATACAGAAAAACCGGCAGCCCCAGCGACTCCCCCACCCTTTGGCCGAGGGTGCGCGCCAACGCAGCACATTCCGCCAGCGAACTTTCACGCAGCGGCACGAATGGCACGACATCGGCAGCGCCAACGCGCGGATGCACCCCCGTGTGCTCCGTCAGGTCGATATGCTCGGCTGCCGTCTGAATGCCCCGATAGGCGGCCTCAGCGACGGCTTCCGGTTCGCCAACGAACGTCACGACCGACCGGTTGTGATCGGTGTCACTGCTGGCGTCCAGCACATCGACAGGCGCAGAGGCAATCGCGGCGACGATCGCATCGATCACAGGCTGGCGGCGTCCCTCGCTGAAATTTGGGATACATTCGATCAGAGGCATTCAGGACTGATCCTCGTCGTCAACAAATGCTGGCGGTTCCCCAGGCGGGCGCGGCGTCTGAATCGCAGGCAGCGCATCCGGCGGCTGCGAGGACAGCTCAATCAACGTTTGTTCGTCCAACACCTTGCCATTCAGACGGTTGTAGAGCGCCGGATTATCCAGCCTATCGACCGCATAACGCCAGCGGCGCTCGCCCGCTTCGCGCAGGACTGAGCGGCAGTTGGTGCAGTGAACCGTGCGCCGCGGACGCGGGATACCCAGGAAGCGCTCGTTGCGGCTGACGACGACGAGATGGCCCTCCCGACAGACCGGGCACACATCGATCACGAAGCCATTCTTATAGCGATCCGTCGCCTGTAACCCGCGCCAGTAAAGCACCGCATAACCGCCGACCATCGCCAACCCGAAGATACCGGCGATCATCTCGACAGGGATGCGCTGGCTGGGTGCGCCTTCCGTCGCTGCCGTGCCCGGCAAGCCGATGCGCGTGGGAATGATGGCGACAGCCACAGCCGTGTTCGTCGCCGTTGCCGTCGCTGTAGAGGTGGCGGTCAGCGGCAAGGTCGCACTCGCCGCCGGCCTTGAAGGCTCCTGAGTTGCAACGGCGGCAGCCGGCACATCCGTCGCGGTGGCAGCTTCGGTCGCTGCGGCGGTTGGGGGCATCGTTGGCGCAGCGGTGTGCGACGCGGCCACGGTGGTGGTAGCGCTCGGACGCGGCGTATTTGTTGCCGATGGTGTTGCAGTCGCTGTGCTCGTGAGGGTTGGCGTCGAGGTTGGCGCAAGCGTAGCTGTGTCCGTCACCGAGGGTGTCACCGTCGGCACTGAGGTCGGCGTATGGGTGGATGTCGGCGTCGCAGTTGGTGCTTCGGTCGGCGTGTGGGTAGACGTAGCCGTAGGCGTTGACGTGTTTGTCGGCGTACGCGAAGGCGCGAGGGTTGGCGTTGGTGATATGGTGGGGGTCGCGCTGGGACGCGGCGATGGAGTCGCCGTGGACGTGGCAGCCAGGGCCGCGACAACTGCCGTCGATGTCGCGGTGGATGTCTCAGTCGGTAGCATTGTGAATGTAGCTGTATGTGTAGGCGTGGGTGTGGGCGTCTCAGTCGGGCGCGGCGTCGATGTCGCGGTCGGCGTGGGCGATGCCGTTTCTGTCGCCGTCGGTGATGGCGTAATGGTGGGTGTGGATGACGCAGTCGCGGTGGCTGTCTGTGAGGGGCGAGCGGTGTTGGTCGCCAGCGGAATTGGCGAGGAAGTCACGCTGGCTGTCGCCGTCGCTGTGGGCGATGGCGTTACGGTTGGCGTAGCCGACGGCGTGATCGTTGCGGTCGCTGTATGCGTAAACGTGGCCGTCGGTGTCGCTGTGCTTGTGGGCGTGGCCGTAAATGTCGGTGTCGCTGTACTGGTGAAGGTTGGGCTGGGCGTCAGATTGCTGCGCAGCAGCGTCGGCAGCGTTCGCAGATCAACGTTCCAGCGCACAAGCGGGCGTGCGATCCAGCCGAAGCCGTCGCCGAAGCGGATCAAGATCCAGTCGTTCTCCGGCATACGTCCGACTGGTTCAACGATGTCACCGTTCGCTACCACGCCCAATGGCGGATAAGTCACGCCGGGGCCGACGCGCACAAATGCCCCACCCGCGCCCACATCCAGCCAGCTGCCCTCAGGTGTCGGCGTCGCCAGATTGGTTTGCGCCGTGCTCTCGACCGTCGGCGTCAAATTCGTCTCATCAGTCACGGGCAGCGCATCGACATCGACGGCCCAGAAGGCCAGGTCACGGCGAATCCAGCCGAAGCCTGTGCCATAGCGCAGCAAAACCCAGTCCGCCGCCGCATTGCGCCCAATCGGATTCACTTGTGCGCCACGCACCAACCTGCCGACCGGCAGATAGGTTTCGGCAGGGCCGCCCCGCACGTAAATATCATCGCGCACCACATAATTCCCGCGCGGAGTCGCTGTCGGCGCTGGCTGAGCGTGCAGGGGCAAACGGGCGACGAGCATCCCGCACAGCATGAGCAGCGCCATGAAAACAGCGGTATGTGTGCCTCGCCGATTCACGTCATTTGCGCCCTACATCGCTTCGACAATTCTGAACGTAGCCGCTGCTGGTAACGGCGCTCCATTCGCCAGCATCCGTACCGACCAGTCGCCGGGGGTGAACGGCGCATCTTGCGGTGTGATCGAAAACCACAGGCAGTAATCCGCGTCATCGACATCGACGACAAACTGCCAGGAATAGACAACCTGCCCGCCAAACAACCACTCGACGCCCATCTCCGTGCCAGCGCGCATGTTGAACGCGCGCGTCGTCGCATAAATGATCGGCGTATCAAGCCCGAACTCGTTTGCCAATACATCCGCGCAACCATCCGACGACCGGACAGATGACGCGGTCTGCACCGGCTGGAATTCGGTGATGCCGCTGCCCGCCCCTGCCCCAGCGCCAGAGGGCGTCTGAGCAGCGCCGGGTAGCTCCTCCAGGGGCACGCCTTCCAGACCGCTGATCAGCGGTTGGCTGGTATCACGCCCCTGGACAACCTGTTGCGTTGGCGGCAGCGCTGCGCGCAGAGTCGCTACCATCTGGCGGTTGATGCCGTCCATCTGGGTGACGTAGGTTTCGGCATAGACCGCCGTAGCATAGATGGCTGTCCCTTGCGCCTGAAGATCGCGCGCCAGGGTTGTTGCCTCAGCAGCATAAGCGGTGCTTTCTACGGCAACCGTCCCCGGAATATCCTCGCTGCTCAATGCGTTACAGCCTGCTCCCGCCACGAGAATCAACCCGGCAATAACGATACGTGATAACAACCGGATAATCCCACACCTTCAACAAGTCTATCGGACGCGCTAATCATAACCGACGCGCCCTGAAACGCAAGCCCAGGGCGATTTCGCCGCTTGCCTGTGAACCGGTTCTTTGCTACACTGGCAGTGATAGATGCCCCCGTAGCTCAGAGGATAGAGCGTTGCCCTCCGGAGGCAAAAGCACAGGTTCGAGTCCTGTCGGGGGTACAAGTGTTTGTAGCCGCAAACGGGATATCTCGGCACACTGAAAACACATCAGAGGCGAGCGAAATGAAGCCTCAAATGCGGGTTGATCGGTGTCGAGCATATCACGTTCTTCAATGAGCTTAACGCCAACCCAAGGTTACGGAGAGCTTCCGATACGGTTGTTCCAGCCTACAGGCTCCCTGCGGTGTCAAGGTGTGCCACTGTGTCTTCGCGTGGCATCGTAATCTAGTGCCGGTTGACGCGCGGCATGATGTCTTCGGCAAAGATCGCCATTTGCTCTTTCAGCTCATCGACGGTGTCGGCGGTGAAGTAGGTGCCGCATAGGTGCGTCACCCCGGCCTCTCCGAGCCGCCGAATCTTCTCCACCAGTTCGTCAACTGTGCCGATCAGGTTGGCTTCCTCAAAGGCGACCCCAGCCTGATCCTTGAGCGTCGATGCACGCAGCGAGACCAGGTGCTGGTAAATCTGGCTGCGGCGGAAGCGTTCGACGGCTGCGTCATGGGTCTTGCCAATGTATGTGATCAACTGAGGCGCGATGTCGATCTTCGAGCCGTCGCGTCCATGCTCGGCAGCGATACGCTTGATATCGTCGACACGCTGGCGCAGTTGTGCCGCTGGCATCCCGGCGGGCAGCCAGCCTTCACCATACATGGCGGCGCGGCGGGCAGCGTTGGGATTGTTGCCACCGACGTAGAGGGGCACGGGCTGCTGCAGCGGCTTGGGAAACATCTGCACATCCTCAAAATGGAAGTTCTGCCCGTTCCAGCTCGCATTCTTCTCGGCAAAGAGGAGTTGCAGTGCCTGGATCGCCTCCTCCAACACGTCACCGCGGCGCGCGTCCCAGCCGGGTTGCAGCGCCTCGAACTCTTCGCGGTAAGCGCCGACGCCGACCCCCAGCATGAAACGCCCTTTGCTGAAGTGATCGAGCGTCGCGATTTGTTTGGCGACGACCACGATGTCGCGGCGCATCGGCAGTACCAGAATGCCCGTCCCCAGCTTCAGCGTCGTCGTCTCTGCCGCAAGATAAGCGTAGGTGATCAATGGCTCCCAGTAGTTCGGCGGTTGATCGAACTCCTGGCGCACGTACTTCTGGGTCGTCATGTGATCGTTGCCCCAGACGGAATGAAAACCGAGCGCCTCGGCATGTTTAGCAAGTTCGACGACATGATCCGGCGTGGGCACGAAGGGCAGCGGATACATCATCCCTTCCATGCATGTGGGCAGTCCTGCACTGTAGATCATGATCCAGCCTTTCCGAGATTTGTTTACGCCTTCGATTGGTTGAGAATGCTCTGGAACGCTACCCAGCTTCCGTCGATGAACGGAATGGAGTGTTCACCCGTGTGGACGTCTTTGAAGCCGCTGGATGTGTTCACGACCACCAGCGGGCCGCGCTTGCCCAGTCCGTGTTCCTGCGCATGTTTCACCGCGGCGTAGGAGATCACGGACGAGATTTCACCCCACATCCCGGTACGCCCAAGCTCCGCCTGTGCGATCCGCATCTCCCCCTCTGTGATGGCGATCGCATCGCCTTCGGACTCGGTGATGGCCACTGTGCCACGATACCCATTAACGGGCACAGCAATCGCGTAGGCATCAGACGCAGAGATATCGACCTGAGCAATCGGTGTCCCCTGTTCGAGCGCACGCTTGAGCGGCGCGCCGACAGCCGGCTCGCAGCCGATAATATGGGGAAGCTGTTCGATCAACCCGTAGCGCAGGAGTTCCTTGAAGCCCTTGTGGATACCGAAGGTCAACTCGGCATAGCCGACCGGCGTGAATACGGCTTCCGGCGCGCGGCGTCCGAGTTGGAGAAACAGCTCGTAGGCAATCGTCTTGTAGCCTTCAGAACCGAATGGGTGATTCGTCGGCGGGGTCGTATAGTTGCTCGCGGGATGGTAGCCCATCTCGTCGATGACACGGCTCATGATCGTCCAGCGCATCGGCGCATCCGGCACAGCAACGACGGTCTGGCCATAGGCTTGCATGAAACTCGCCACGGCAGGTGGACGCGGCGTACACAGGATGATCGCGGGCAAGCCTGCGCGCGCGGCGTAGGCTGCTGCGGCTGCGCCGTGATTGCCCGACGATGCGGCCACGATGCCGGGCGCGCCAACAGCCAATGCTGCGCTGGTCACACATAGATTGAGTCGATCTTTATGGCTCCAGGTGGGATTGCGGCTTTCGTCCTTGACGTACAGTTCGAACTCATCATGCGGCTGGTGGACGAGCGCCGTACCGCCTTCGCCCATACTCAGCCCTTCCGCCAGCGGCGGCAGCAGCGGGGCATAGCGATCAATCCCCGGCAGCGGGCTATCCGGCAGCCAATCGCTGCTGGCGGGGTAGTCGTAAACGACTTCCACAGGCGCTTTGAAGGTGTCGGTGGCGCACTTTTCGCAACCGCCGATCATGGGCGGATAGAGTGGATATTCCGCACCGCAGAAGAGGCAGCGTTGACCTTTGGCGGTCGATTTGTCGGCGTTCACCTGGAGCCGTCTGGCGGTTGCTGAAGTCATAGTGTCCTCTCGATGAACTGGCGTCAGGCGAGCATGTCTTCCACGATCGGCCTCACCGTGCTGGCAAATTCCCGCAGCGTCTCTTTGACATCGCCTCCCACAGGCGGATGCGGCAGAATCGTGATCTCGTGGATGCCCATCGCTGCGACCTTGGCAACCATTTGGGCAACCTGTTCCGCCGTGCCCGCCCAGCAGAACTTTTCGACAAAGCTGTTCGGAACGAGATGCGCATTCTCTTTCAGCAGGTTGTAGTCTCGCTTGGCGATGATCTGCTCCAGCTCCAGCGGCACTTCGAGACCGACGCGTTCTACGAAGGTGCGGTCGGGGTAGCTCGTCCACAAGAACACCGCCACCATCGGCTTGACCGCCTCAAAAGCGGCAGCGCTGTCCTGATTGATGCACGCGTCAATGCGCGACACGATCCGCAGGTCTTTGAGGCTGCGGCCTCCACGCTGCGCGCCTTTTTCGACTTGCGCTAGGGCGTGGCCGATGCCGACGGGTTCGGCGTAGGTCGCGATCATGACACCATCGGCAACCTCGCCGCCGACCTGCAAGACTCGATCACCGCGCGACGCGACGATGATGGGGATATTCGGACGCGCGTCGAAGTTCAGACGGCCATTACGGAAGGTAATGATCTCACCTTCGTAGTTGACCACCTCCCCGGCAAGCAGATGGCGGATGACGTGGATCGCTTCCTTGATCGCTTTGGCTGGTTTGACCCGCTCGATAGCCATGGGCGGGAAGCCGGTGCCGCCCGCGCCGATGCCGAGGATCGCCCGACCGCCAGAAACTTCGTCGAGCGAGCCGATTGCCATCGCCGTCAACGCAGGATGCTGCGTATACGGGTCAGCGACGAACGTGCCAATCGAAGGGTAAGTCGTGCGCTCGGCAGCCACGGTCGCCGTGACGTACATGTCGTGGAAGAATTTCTCGTTCGCCAGCCAGAGTTGATCGTAGCCGAGCTGCTCGCATTCCTGGAGCAGGCTCGTGAACTCGGCGAACGGCTGCTGCGTCCAGAAGAAGCCAGCGCCCAACGTGAGCTGCATCTCGCCACACCTTCCCGTGATTTCAGTACAGAATGTGCAGCTCGCGACCCAACGTAGTCAGGAGTTCATTGCCGCTGCTGCGTATGACAATCGGGTCCTCGACGTGGAGCGCGCCCAACCCGAACTCGTAGTAGGGTGTCTCGACGTTGAGCACCGTGCCTTCCTCGACGACTTCCTGGTTGGTGGGAGCGACCAGCGGCTGCTCGTAGACTTCCGCGCCGATACCATGGCCGAGATGGTGGCGGCGATAATTCGGCATCCCCGCCGCGCGCGCGCCTTCCATCATCAGATCGAAGACCTGCGCGCCGGTCATGCCAGGGCGAGCGGCTTCAACCGCGCGTTCTTCACCCTGGAGCATCGCATCATAGATCTGGCGTGCGCGCGCACTCGGCTCGCCCAGGCTGAAATTGCGTGCGAGATCCGACCAGTAACCCTCGTAAGTGCAGCCGACGTCGAACCAGATTGTGTCGCCGCGTTTCAAAGCGGTGCGATCCGGGCGCACCTGCCCTGCGACGGCATTACGACCGAAACGGATGAGCGCGAAGCGCGGAACACCACCCTGGCTGACGATGGAGCGCTCGAACTCGCGCGCCAATTCGGCCTCGGTCACACCTTCGCGGGCGATGCCCGCCGCCGCGATGATCGCGCTTTCGGTGACGTGTGCCGAGGCGCGGATACGGCGGATTTCTTCAGGCGTTTTGACACGCCGCACCCAACGAAACAGACTGGTTACGGGAACCAGGCTGGCTTGCGGCAGCGCTTCTCCCAGCTTTTGCATATAGCCCGGCGCAAACCCGATCTCGTCGATGCCAATCTTCTTGTCGGCAAGCCCCGCCCTCTTCAACGCCACGACCAGCGCTTCCAGGGAGTTTGGCGCGGCGTTCTCCAGGAGCGACATGCTGCGCAAGCGCTGCTCATGCTCAAGCAACGTGACTCCGACCGGCTCTTCACGGTAGAAGGTGCCGAACGTATGCGTCCCGCGGATGGTGTCGAAGCCGTCGAGCACCTGATCCACTTCGAGCGTGGGCATCACCATGATCGGTTCTGCCGGGCGATCCTGCGTCACGATGGCATAGCACTGCCCTTCGTGCGGGAACATTTGCAGCGTCACATTCCAGATGCCGCTCAGATAATGAACATTCTCGATGGTCGTCGCGACGACAGCGTCCAGACCTTGCTCTGACATTTTGGCTTTTAAACGCTCAGCATGTACAAGCATTGTTTGATCCTCTATGCAAATCGATATACAGCCCTTTTTGTCAGCGCTCTCCCAGATAAGCGCGGTAGACTTCCTCGGACTGTTGAAGTTGGACGGCATCGCCCTGATAGCGGATAGATCCCAACTCAAGGACGAAGCCATAATCGGATGTTTCCAGCGCGCGGCGGGCGTTCTGTTCGACCAAGAGAACGGTCGTGCCCGCGTCATTGATCTCTTTGATGACTTCGAAGACTTCGTCGACCAGCAGCGGCGCAAGGCCCAGTGTCGGCTCGTCGATCAACATAATCTTCGGCTTGAGCATGAGCGCGATAGCAAACTCGACCATCTGCTGCTGGCCGCCGCTCAGGTTGCCGACCAGCGCGTGGCGCTTCTCATTGAGAATGGCGAATCGTTTGCACAGCGTGTCGATGTCCGCCAGCACCTGTTTGCGATCCGGGCGAACGTACGCGCCCATTTCCAGGTTTTCCTGGACGGTCATGAGTGGGAAGTTGGCTCGGCCGCCAGGGATATAGGCGATGCCCATCTTGAGCAGATCGAAGGTCGATTTGCCCGTGATGTCGACGCCTTCAAAGCGGATGTGCCCGCTCGTCGGCTTGACCAGGCCAAACACTGTCCGCAGCAGCGTGGTTTTGCCCGCGCCGTTCGCGCCAATGATCGTGACGATCT
>JAHDWN010000054.1:9706-37165 GCA_023382675.1 Anaerolineae bacterium | reverse complement strand
CCGGTGTTGATTCTATTCTTGCTCTTCCAGCGGTGGTTCGTACAAAGTGTGGCGTCGGCGGGCGTGAAAGGGTAAGGTACGCCAACACACTGCCAGGCCGCTGCATTTCGGCCTGGGTTCTGTCGCTCACTGCAACAACTTAGGAAAGCGCTGTACATGCCGTATCTGACTCGGCCAACCTACGCGGGCGACCCGCAGCGCCCGCGCTACCATTTTTTGCCGCCTGGCGGCTGGATGAACGATCCGAACGGACTGATTGAGGTCGATGGTCGCTATCATCTCTTCTACCAGCAAAATCCGCACGCGGCGATCTGGGACAAGATCCATTGGGGGCACGCTGTCAGTGACGATCTTGTGCATTGGCGCGATCTGCCCATCGCTCTGAAGCCAGATACACCCGGACTCGATGAAGCGGGCATCTGGTCGGGCTGCGCCGTCGCGCACGCGGGGCAGGTGCTGCTTTTCTATACCGGCGGCACCGGCAATGTCTCCCAGGATGTCAGCAGCGGACTCTTGAACATGCCGGTTGGTGTTGCCCAGGGCGCGCCGGGCCTGGAGACGTGGCACAAACTGGCGGCCAATCCGGCTGTCCCGGCCCTGCCCAATGATGGCGTCATCGTCGGCCAGCGCGATCCTATCGTCTGGCGGGAAGGCGCTGGCTGGCGCATGAGCATCGGCGCAGGCCTGCGCGGCCAGGGCGGTGCGGTGCTCGTCTATGACTCCACCGACTTGCGTCATTGGCAGTATGCCGGGCTGCTGCATCACGACGCCCTCGGCAAGACCTGGGAATGCCCACAACTGCTGACGTTCGATGGCGAACACGCGGCGCTGATCGTTAGCGTCTGGGACCCGCCGCAGCCTAGTTACACAATCTACTACGGCGGCAGCTATCGCCAGGGCAAGTTCGAAGCGCAGTTCATGGAGCGGCTCGAACTGGTGGGGTCTGCGCTCTATGCCCCGCAGGCGCTGCAGGATGCGCAGGGGCGCTGGCTCATGTGGGGCTGGATCCGTGAGACGCGCAGCATCGACGCCAGTGTGACCGCCGGTTGGTCAGGCGTGATGTCGCTGCCGCGCGTCGTCACCCTGGGCAGCGATGGGCGTCTGCGCCAGCAGCCTGCGCCTGAGGTGAGCGCGCTCCGGGACGGCAGCGCGCCGACGCTCACGAACGCTGAAAGCCAGCCGGCTGAGGCAGACGATTGGATCGTCCTGGGGCGTCAGCGAGGGCAGCGGCTCGAAATTCAGGCGGAATTCGGCTGCGATCAGGCTGTGGGGCAGGTCGAACTCGCGCTGCACACGCTGCCTGATCTGAACCAATGGCTAACGATCCGGTACGACTGGCGGCCGGGTACGCTGCGGATCGTGCGGCAGCATTCCTCGCTCAACACGACCGACGGCCTTGACCTGTCAGACCTGCATGGCGGCCTCAAGCTCACGCCGGGCGAACTGCTCAGCCTGCGCATCTTTGTCGATCACTCGGTCATCGAAGTCTTCGCCAACGAGGGGCGCGCGAGCGCAGCGACACGGATTTATCCGACGCAGCAGGCTGGCTTTGAAATCCGCTGGCACGGCTCCTCAGAAATCACTTTGCGTTCCGCAAACGTCTGGAATCTGCGAGCGCTCTGGTGACTGCAAAAGATTTAGGAAGATGCAAAAAATTGCAGTGTTACAACGTTGTCACTTTGATTGGCAACGTTGTCAAGGGAAAGGAAAGCCTGATTTGTATATTTCGCCCGAATTTACTGTACAGATTTGCGTTTTTATCCATCGGCAGTTAACATGCCAGCGTAAGGGCATTGAATCGCCCGTTTGAAGCTATCACCTCACTTAAGTATGTATACAGGAGTTTACTATGAAGAAGTTTGCCATGCTTGCGCTGCTCATGGCAGCGGTGCTGGCGGTCTTTGGCGCGAGCCTTGTCGCCGCGCAGGACAACCTGGTCTTCCCGATTGGTGAAGGCCCCTTCCACTGGGAGAACCTGGAAGAGTTCCAGGCAATGGATTACAGCGGCCAGTCGATCACCGTTTTCGGCCCCTGGCTTGGCCCGGATGCTGAACTGGTCGAAAGTATGATTGCTTACTTCGAATACGCGACCGGCGCCGATATCGTTCACGCGGGTTCGGACAGCTTCGAACAGCAGATCGTCATCGACCTGCAGGCAGGCAGCCCGCCGAATATCGCCATCTTCCCGCAGCCGGGTCTGGCGGCCAACATGGCGGCGCAGGGCTTCCTCACGCCGCTGGGCGACGAAATGCGCCAGTTCACGCTCGACAACTATGCTGCCGGTCAGTCCTGGGTTGACCTGGGCACGTATGCCGGCCCGGATGGCAATTCTGACTACTATGGGTTCTTCTATAAGGTTGACCTGAAGAGCATTGTCTGGTACGTGCCGGAGAACTTCGAAGATGCCGGTTACGAAGTACCAGAGACGATGGAAGACCTGATCGCTCTGAGCGAACAGATCGTCGCTGACGGCGGCACGCCCTGGTGCATCGGCCTCGGCAGCGGTGACGCGACCGGCTGGCCGGCCACCGACTGGGTCGAAGACATCATGCTGCGCACGCAGCCGCCGGAAGTCTACGATGCCTGGGTGACGAACGAACTGCCCTTCAATTCGCCGGAAGTCGTCAACGCGATTGAAACCTTCGGCATGTTCGCCAAGAACGATGCCTGGGTCAATGGTGGCGCGGTCGCGGTTGCTTCGACGGATTTCCGTGACTCGCCGCAGGGTCTCTTCACCGTGCCGCCGCAGTGCTACATGCACCGCCAGGCCAGCTTCATCTCCTCGTTCTTCCCTGAAGGAACGGTGTTGGGCACGGATGCAGACTTCTTCTACTTCCCGGCCTTCGCTGAAAAAGATCTGGGCCGTCCGGTGCTGGGCGCAGGCACAGTCTGGGCGATCACGCAGGACAGCGAGCTAACACGTGCCTTCCTCAAGTGGCTGACCACCCCGCTCGCCAATGAAGTCTGGATGGCGCAGAGCGGTCTGCTGACGCCGCACACGGGTGTCAACCTGGATGCCTACGCCAACGACACGCTGCGCAAGCAGGGTCAGATTCTCCTGGACGCGACGACCTTCCGCTTCGACGGCTCCGACCTGATGCCGGGCGCGATCGGTGCAGGTTCCTTCTGGACGGGGATGGTCGATTACGTCAGCGGCGCCAGCGCGCAAGACGTTGCTGATGCCGTTCAGGCAAGTTGGGACGCTATCAAAGAATAAGCACACCAGTGTTCGATAACGATGTATAGCGCCGCCAGGGTGACTCACCGGGTCACCCTGGTTGCTATGTAGTCATCGTCCATTCTTCTGTCGGAGACAAACATTATGCAGCAAATCCTTTCGGGAGTTTACGCGATCCTTATCGGCGTCGGCGCCATGGTGCTGTTCTATTTTGGCACAAACTTGGTGCTCGATAAGGTGTTTGCGGACGAGGTGACGCCGGACAGGAGAGTGATCAAGAGCCGGGAACGGATTCGCGAGTCCATTCGCCCCTGGATCTTTGTGCTTCCCGCACTGCTCTTATTGCTTATGTATCTGGTGTATCCCGCTATCCAAACGGTTATTCTCAGCTTCTTCAATGCGACCGGCGGCGAATTTGTTGGGCTGCGCAATTATGAGTGGGCGATCCAAGACGGTGAGTTCTTGCAGTCCATTGGCAACAACATCCTCTGGCTTTTGATTGTGCCCTTCGTGAGCACCGCGCTTGGGTTGGTCATTGCCGTGCTGGCGGATCGGGTGCGCTGGGGCACGCTGGCGAAATCCATGATCTTTATGCCGATGGCGATTTCGTTCGTGGGCGCGAGCGTGATCTGGAAGTTTATCTATGATTACCGCCCGGAAGGACAGGCGCAGATCGGTGTCCTCAATGCGCTGGTGACGGCGCTCGGCGGGCAGCCCCAGGCGTGGCTGACGATTCCGTTCTGGAACAACATCTTCTTGATGATCATCCTGATCTGGATTCAGACCGGCTTTGCTATGGTCTTGATGTCGGCGGCGCTGCGCGGCGTGCCGGAAGAAACGCTGGAAGCAGCGCGCATTGATGGCGCGAATGAAGTCCAGATCTTCTTCAGAATCATGATCCCGCAAATCATCGGCACCATTCTGGTCGTCTGGACGACGATTACGATTGTGGTGCTCAAGGTGTTCGATATTGTGCTGGCGATGACGAACGGCCAGTGGGACACGGAAGTGCTGGCAAACCTGATGTACGACTGGATGTTCCGTGGCGGTGGTGACTTCGGGCGTGGCAGTGTGCTGGCGACGGTCATCATGATCGCCGTCATCCCGATCATGATCTGGAATATTCGGCGCTTCCGCGCAGAGGAGGCTTCGCGATGACAACGAAAGCGCAAACAATGGCCGGCGCTGCCGAGGCAACCGCAGCGCCCACTGGTGGATTTCAAGTTTCGCTCGGCTGGTGGATCACACGTATTTCACTCGCGCTAATCGTGATTGCCTGGACGATCCCGACGTTCGGCTTGTTCATTAGCTCGCTGCGCGACAAAGACCAACTCGCCATCACCGGCTGGTGGACGGCACTGCAAACCTCTATTGCCACCGAACAGGGGCGCACCGCCGCTATGGACGCCCAGGTCGAACAAGGCGGTCAATACGTTTTGTCCGGCAGTGTCTTCCCGGAAGGCTCGACGAAGAGGGTGCGCACATACGGTGGTGGTTTCCTGACGTCAAGCGGTACGGTCGAGTATGGCCAGGGCGAGCAGCCCGGCATTCGCGATTACACGCCGGGTTCGGTCGTCACGCTCGACGATGGCAGCACCTTCGTTCTTGAAGCAGATGGCACCTACACGTATACATCGGCAACGCCATTTGACTTCGACCGCGGACGCCGCTTCTTCATGGAGACGGAAATTCCGCCGACGTTCACGCTGGCGAACTATCAGGAAATCTTCCGCGCCGAAGCGGTCGATCAATCGTTTATCAACACTTTCACCGTCGTCATTCCAGCCACGATTATTCCAATTGCGATCGCGGCTTTCGCGTCGTATGCGTTTACGTGGATGGAATTCCCTGGACGGCGCTTCCTGTTCTACATTGTGGTTGCCCTGATTGTCGTGCCGCTGCAAATGGCGCTCATTCCGCTGCTGCGGCTGTACAACAACGTCGGGCTGTCTAAAGGCTATCCAGGCATCTGGCTGGCACACACGGGCTTCGGCCTGCCGCTGGCGATCTATCTGCTGCGCAACTACATCGGCAGTCTGCCGCGTGAGCTGATCGAATCAGCCAAGATCGACGGCGCATCGCACTTCCAGATCTTCACCCGTCTGGTGCTGCCGCTGTCTGTGCCTGCGCTGGCTTCGTTCGCCATCTTCCAGTTCCTGTGGGTCTGGAACGACCTGCTGGTGGCGCTGGTCTTCCTGGGCAAGACGCCCGACCAGATCGTGCTCACGTCCAAACTGCGTGAATTACTTGGATCGCGCGCGGATAACTGGGAGATTCTAACCAGCAGCGCGTTCGTCTCGATCATCGTGCCGGTGCTCGTCTTCTTCGCGCTGCAGCGCTACTTCGTGCGCGGCTTGCTCGCCGGTTCTGTCAAGGGCGGGTAGATCGAGCATACGCAAGCGATTTTCAAGGGCGGGCGCTGGCTCGCCCTTGTGATTTCAGAGACAATAGTTGATGGTTCGCAAGTTCTTTTCCAGGTTAGAACCCTGGCTCTTCCTTGCGCCAGCACTCTTCTTCCTCGTGCTGTATCTCGTTTACCCTGCCATCCACACCTTCATCCTCAGCTTTTTCGACCCGCATTCGCAGCAGTTCGTCGGCCTGCACAACTACGTCTGGGCCGTACAAGACACCGAGTTTTTGCAGTCGATTCGCAATAATCTCCTCTGGCTGATTGCCGCGCCGCTTGCCAGCATCGTGCTGGGGTTTATCATCGCAGCGTTGGCCGACAGTGTCGGCTGGGGCACGCTGGCTAAGTCGCTCATCTTCATGCCGATGGCGATTTCATTCGTCGGCGCCAGTGTGATCTGGAAGTTCGTCTATGATTATCGCGGCCCAAACCAGCCTCAGATCGGTATCCTGAATGCGCTCGTCGTCGCGTTAGGCGGCGAGCCACAAGCCTGGGTTACGCTGCCGTTCTGGAACAACCTGTTTTTGATCGTCGTTCTCGTCTGGATGCAGACTGGCTTTGCCGTAGTCATGTTTTCAGCCGCCATGCGCGGCGTGCCCGCCGAATTGATCGAGTCGGCTCGCATCGACGGCGCGAGCGAGATTCAGGTGTTCACGCGCATCATTCTGCCCCAGATCTGGGGCACGATCCTGGTGGTGTGGACGACGTTCACGGTCGATGTCCTGAAAGTCTTCGACATCGTGCTGGCGATGACCAATGGGCAGTGGGATACCAATGTGCTGGCGAACATGATGTACAACTGGATGTTTCGCGGCGGCGGCGACTTCGGGCGCGGCAGTATGCTGGCGACGGTCATCATGATCGCCGTCATCCCGATCATGCTCTGGAATATCCGCCGCTTCCGTGCGGAGGAAACGCTGCGCTGATCAGGGCGGGGGCAAGGCAGCCTAGCGCGGTAGCTTGCCCACCCCGGTGCGCGGGCGCACCCACGCCAGATACGACCCGGCCAGCGCGCAGGCCACGATCACGCCAACGCCGAGAATGCGTGTCAGCAGCGCCGCCAGCCAGTCGTAGTCGAGCAGGTTGGTCATGCTGAGAATATTCCACCAGTCGTGGTGCGAACTGTTCATGCCAAACAGCAGCGGCAGGCTGCGCGCCTGGGCATCGCCGACGTAGACCGCTGCATTGAGCAGGCTGTGCCCCGCCAGCGCCCACAGCAGCAGCGGCGATGTGATGCGCCCACGCCCGAACCATTCCCACGCGCCAACCAGCACCCAGACCAGCACCTGCCAGATGGTGCCGCCCAGGAACATTAGCAGCGCGCCGAACGGGTTACAGATGAAGTGGCCGACCTCGTGAAAACCAATCGTGAACACCCAGATGATCGTGCCCGTCGTGCCGTTCGGGTCATGCAGATGATCGACAATCGAAAACAGGATCAGCGCCCACAGCGCCGTCTCAAGATAGGCATACATAGGCGCGGGGTGCGAGATCACCGCCGCGCGCAGCCGTTGCAGCGGCGAGGCGGCTGGCACATCGCCCACAAGCAGGTCGAGGCTGGGCATGTCATCGCCGGAATACGAAGTCACGCGCACTGTCTCCACAAGTTCGTCATCACTCTATTGTGCCGGAGAAACGGGTGCAGGACGTGGGTGATTTTACCGGCGCTTGACCTGAGCGGATGGGCAGTCACCGCCGAAACGCAGAAAGACGGCGCTGCCACATCTGATTTCTGAAGCGCTTTTTAGCTCTTGGCGGGCATTTTCAAGACCTGGCCCGCCTCAATGTGATCGACGTTCAAGCTGGGGTTGAGCGCCTTGATTTGCGCGATAAGCCGGTTGGTCGTGTCCCAATCGTTGGCGGGTATCTTGTATTCCCGGCGGACAATCAGCGAGAGCCATTCGCCGGGCTTGACACTGTACTCCCACACGCCTCCCGGCGGCTGCTTGGCAATCGCTGGAATGTCCTTCCAGATCATGCGCCAGGAGCCGAGCGGTGTTCCCGCCTGCATGAGGTAGACCTCGCCCGACGTATTGACGCACCAGACGTTCTTCTGGTCGTCTACGGAAAGACTCGTCACGTTCGACGCCACAGGGTCCTTCGTCCACTTTGTCGCAATCGGGTCGTAGGACCAGACGAACTTATCGGAGGCCAGCGCCAGGATCATGCCGCTCGTCCAGACGACAACATCCACCAACCCTGGCGGCTCGCCCAGGGCGTGATTCCAGGCCTGCCCATCATACAGAAATGCCTGCCCATCGTCGTTCAAATACACCGCGTAAGTGGCGCGGGTATCAAACTTCCGTGCTGTGGTCATAAGTCATTCCTTTAGGTAATGCTCCTGAAACGGGTGAAGCTGCGTTTCGATGTCAAGTGTAACCGAGATCTGATACATAACCGAAGCCATCTGAGGCAGCGCCTGAGGCGGCGGTTGCGCTCATCAGGCTGTGAACCGAATTGCCCGGACACAAAAGACGCCCGGCAGAGGGGAATCTACCGGGCGCTTGAAAGGGGATGGGAGAATTTCGTGTTTAGTCGCGGCTGCGGCCCAGGCTCATGAAGTAGAGCAGTTGCAAGACCGCGCCGATGGCCGCCGCGAAGTAGGTCAGCGCCGCCGCCGTCAGCATCTGTCGCGCGCCGCTCGCATCCTGTTCGGAGGCCATGACGCCGCTTTCGCGCAGCAGCTTCATGCCGCGCCTGCTGGCGTCGATCTCGACGGGCAGCGTCAGGATCATGAAGACCACCATCACGCCGAAGAGCAGGATGCCAAGCTGGAACAGGCCGGTCAGGTTCAACATCAAGCCCATGATGATCATCAAATAGCCAATGGTCGGGCTGAACTGCACCGCCGGGACGAGGAAGTTGCGCGCCTGGATCAGCAGCGAGCCTTCCTGGTGCTGCTGAGCGTGACCCAACTCGTGCGCCACAATCGCCATACCCGCTACAGACGGCACGGTCGCGTTGCTCTGCGAGATGCGGATCGTGTTGTCGCGTGGGTCATAGTGGTCGGTCAGCTTGCCCGGCGTGCCCTCGATCTGGACGCCACTAACATTGGTGCGGCTCATGATTTGCCGGGCGACGTCCAGGCCGGTCAGACCCATGGTATTGCGCGTATTGCCCCACTTGTTATAGGCACTGCTCACGAACAACTGCGCCAGCCCTGATAGAACCAGGGATGGGATAAAGACCCAGAGCAGATACCCCATATCGAAAAACATTGTCGCTTTCGCTCCTGCGAATTTCGCTCATCTACATCTGGCAAATGTACGCTGTGGACATTAGAAACTCGATAGAGGAGGGTGATTTTTGTCCCCCCAGTATCTAGGGGGACATGCGCGGCTAACGGGCTATGGATTCAGAATCATCTATCAAATCGGGGGCTGGAAGCCACCCGGCTAAGCTTTCCGGCGGGCAGAAGGAGAGATGCCGCTGTGTCGGAGCAATGCTGACAGTCAGTTTGCTTCGTTCAAACCTGACTGGACATTATGCGTCAGTGAACAGCATTTTGCCGTTCCGTAAACTGAGCACCGCGAACCCCAAACCGAACTCTGAGCACCGAGTAGCGAGCACCCTTTTCCCTCATCACGCATCACCCATTACTCATCACTGTTCCCCACCTTCACGCCCGAAACGGACGTTGCCAGGCGGCTGCCCGTCTTGCCAAGCTGCACATCGGCAAACCCAGCGGCTTTCAGCAGCGGCGGCAGCGTGCGGTTGTCGATGCTCAACATGCCGCGCCCCAGCAACTGCGTGAGGAACGCTCTGACCAGCGGATTCGCCGGCGGCTCGAAATCGACCACCAGCAGCCGCCCGCCCGGTTTGAGCACGCGATACATCTCCGCGAAAGCGCGGGCTTTGAGATCTCCGGGCAGGTGATGCATGACCATGCTGCTCATGACCAGATCGAAGGTGGCGTCCGCAAAGGGCAGCGCCTCGGCCAACCCAGGCTGAAAATCGACGTTCGCGTCGGCCTGCGCCGCTTTCTGGCGGGCGCGCTCGATCATGGCGAGCGACGCATCCAGGCCATGGATGACCGAACCTTCGGGAGCGTTCAGCCGGGCTGCAATCGCCAGCGTGCCGGTGCCGCAGCCCACGTCCAGCACCGTTTCTCCGGGCTGGATTTGCGCTAACGCAAGGATGGATTTCACATATTTGCCCTGCCGCCTCATCAGGAGGGCGCGGGTGAGCAAGTCGTAGAGCCGCGCCCAGTCAATCGTCAGGCCTTCCGTATCGAGAGATGGGTGAGCATGAGCGTGCGCGTCGGGGACGCCGTGGAGCTTGAGCAGCCAGCGCCGCAGAAAACCGCCGTGCGGGTGCTGAGAATCGCTGTGTGGGTGCATGGGTCATTTCCCTTTCGTCGTTTGTCTGTCTCACCTTACGCGAAAACGGCGCGTCCGGTGCCGGGCACTTGTCGCGTTCTGTTCGGTAATGAACAATAGAGGCAAAGTGTTCATGTGAGAGCTACCGATGCCGGACGAAAAGACCGACCGCCGGGTGCAGCGCACCCGTGACCTGCTCAAGCGTGCTCTAATGCAGCTTGTCTATGAGAAGGGTTACGACGCCGTCACGATTCAGGACATCGTCGAGCGCGCCAACCTGGGGCGGACGACGTTCTATTCGCATTACCAGAGCAAAGACGACCTGATCCTCGATCATTATGCCGAGCACGCGCATGGGTTTGTGCGGCGTCGGTTCAGCCGTGACGACTTGCTGGGCGAGACACCCTCGCCTGAGTTTGAACGCTATCTGCGGAGCATGGCGGACGGCAAGACTATTTATCTCACCATCACCCGCGCGAAGGATGCCGACGTGATTATGCGCGCGATCCGGCGGCTGATGACGGACAATCTGCGCGAAAGCTTGGTGGCTGCCTTACCAGAGACAGCGCCCAGCCTACCGGTGGATGTGCTGACGAACTATATCGTCGGCGCACAGCTCGCGCTGATGGACTGGTGGCTGACGAGCCGCACGCCCTACGCCGCGAGCGACATGGCGCGGATGCTGCATCAGTTGCAGCGCGCCGCGCTCCGGGACGCTTTCGGCATCGCCCCGTGACACCCGGTCAGCGCGCGCGGTAGACACCGATGCGGAAGGCGTCTGCCTGCGCATCTTCGACGTACGAGGCGGTCGCCTCCAACGCCTGGCGCACTGCCTGATCCCAACTCGGCTGATCGACCAGGTAGATCGTCGCGTGTTCGCGCACCAACCGCGCGATCTCGGCGGGCACGTCGGCATCCGCGCGCGGCAGCACGGTGAACGCGCCGCCGTAGTAATACTGGAACGTTGGGTCGAGGCTGCCGGACGCATCCGCCGCCGTGACGATCAGCGCGTCATCTGCGCCGACGTTCGCCTCCAGGTAGGCCGCCAGCGCCCGCCAGTCCGGCGCTTTGTGATACTCGCCGCCGAAATAGTCGAGCAGCGCATCGGCACTGACGATGACGGTCACAACCAGCAGCAGCGCCCCCGCCAGCCGCGCCGCCGGAGCCAGGATCGCGAAAGCACGCGTGCCTTCGCGCCGCAGCCTGATCCACGGCGACGAGGCCAGCGCCAGCGCGATCCCCGGCATGATCGCCAGGATGTAGCGCGGGCGGAAGACATCGATTCGTGTCCCGGCGACGTAGAGCAGGGCGGACGGCACGATCAACAGCAGCAGCGTCAGGCTCGCCGCACGATTGCGCATCAGCAGCCACCACAACACGACGATGGCCAGCAACCAGCCCGTCACCAGCAGGCCGGGCAGCGCTGCCGCCATCCCGCCGAGACCTTCGCCGAACAATAGCTCCGGCGCGAACGTCGTTCCCAGAGCGGCCAGATCGCTGCGCGCCGCCGTGCCGCCATAGCCACTGCCTGCCAGCCGCGCCGCCTGATACAGCCATGGGATCAGCAGCAGGCCAAGCGCTGTGAACGCGATCAGCGGGCGACCGGTCAGCTTGCGCCGGGAGATCAGCAGCACGTACAGCCCATGCATGACCAGCATGAAGGCTTCGAGGAAGAAGGTGTAGAGCGCCAGCGTCTCGGCGATGACGTAGAGCAGCCAGTCGATGCGCCGGTTGCGATCTGCCGCGCGCACCAGCAGCCAGAGCGCCGTCGCGCTCAACCCTGCCCAGGGCGCGTAATTGCGCACGTCCTGGCTGTGCCAGATCAGATTCGGGTTGATCGCCCACAATAACGCAGCGATCAGGGCGATGACGCGCGCAGGGCCTCCGGATCGCTGGGCCAGCCGCCGTGCCAGGGCATAGACCGCCGCCGCGCCGAGCAGATTGAGCAGCGCGGGCAGCAGCCGCATGGCGAACTCGGTTTGCCCGGCGAGCGTTTTCCATGCCCAGAAGCCGAAGAACGCGCCGAACGGATGCGGCTCGACCCAGGCCAGATGGCTGAGTACGTCTGCCGGCGCGGCTGCCCAATAGCGGACGGTGAAGGCTTCGTCACCGCGCAGGGGCTGTGCGCTCAGCAGGTGGATGCGCAGCCAGAACGCCAGCAGCAGCACACCGATCTGAAGGGCAGCCCAGCCATACGTTCTACGTCGCACCGTCACCCCTTACCTGCCCGCGGCAGACCCGCGCTCAATAGACCCACGGAATCAGCTTCTTGACCCGCGCCTTGTAGTCGTCGTAACCGGCGTATTTCGCCGCCAGCATCTTTTCCTCATTCGCCGCCTTGCGGTCGAAGAAGACCGCCAGCAAGATCGTCAAGACGACCGCGAGCCAGCTCCAGGTGACGATGCTGTAGCCGAGCGCGGTCAGGATCACACCTGTGTAGATCGGGTGGCGGGCCAGGGCGTAGACGCCAGTTTGCTTGAGGGTGCCATTCGGCACCGGGCGTGGGAAGATACTCAGGCTCGTGCCCAGACCGAGCACACCTGCCAGCGCGAACACCAGCCCGATACCGCCGACGATCAGCCCGAGCGGCACAGCCAGCAGCATCGGCGGCTCGCCGGGGCCGAAGAACGGCGCGACGAAAATCGCCGCGAAGATAAATAGCTGACCGATCACCCAGCCCGCGCCGAGCGGCTGCGGATATTGCGTTTGCATCGTGCGCTCCTGCTCGTCTTTGCCGCTTTCGCCGCGCGATTGTACCCGCGCTCCCGCTGTGCCTTCAATCCCTGCACACAAAATGCGCATGTGACTGCCCATGAGATCGAAAAGATAGGACTTCTGGTGCTTAAGTTAGGTTATATGATCGGATATAGTGTCGCATACAATTCGACACAGGAATAATTCCTCACATACACGGAGTACCTGAAATGCTCGGCGGCTTGATCAACCGAAAGAAAAAAGAGGACCGCACGTTTTCTGTAATGGTGGTGAGTGACAGTGCCGCCGATCTCTCATTCGTCAAGACGACGCTGGAAGCCAGTGGATACATCGTCTACGCGGCGAGCGATTCGGCAGCCGCGTTGGCAATGCTTGACGAAGTGGATATGCCTGATATCTTCATCGGCGATTTTCTCGACCCTGAAACGGATGGGACGCATTTTGTGGGCAAAATCCAGGTGCGATTTGGCAAGAGCACGGTTTCACCTGTTGTCTTCTTGCTGGATTCTCCGGAGGACGAGGAGGTTGCTCGCACCATGGGTGTTAACGATATTCTGCCCAAACCCCTTGAAGCCCAGGCGCTGCTGAACTGTGTGCAATCCATCCTGGAGGGTGAGACACAAGATTGACGACGGCAGACGCTCAGCATCCATCATTCACAATCAGGCCCGGAAACCACTACCTATGGTCGTGGGGGAGTGCCATCCTCCTTTCAACATGTTGATATCTGAGACCGAATTTACTAAACTTGAGGCATGAAATTGACCGCGACAGTCAAACTCTTGCCGAGCGAGGAACAACGGCAACGCTTGTACCAAACGCTGGAACGTGCCAATGCTGCCTGCAATTACATCAGTGAGCAAGCATGGGCAGCGCAGGCGTTTGGTCGTGTGCCCATGCATCGTCTGACGTATACCCATGTTCGAGCAGCGTTCGACTTGACTGCACAGCTGGCCGTGCGTTGCATCGGAAAAGTTGCAGATGCGTATAAGCGCGATAAAAAGGCGAAGCGGCAATTCAAGAAACTGGGTGCCATTCCTTATGACGAGCGCATTCTGAACTTCCGCCTTCAATCGAGTACTGTCTCGATCTGGTTGCTCGGCGGTCGCGAAGTGCTGCCCTTCGTCTGTGGTGAGCATCAGCGCTATTTGCTGCAATATCAACGCGGCGAAAGTGACCTGGTGTATCGCAAGGGCAACTTTTACCTCTACACCACCTGTGATGTGCCTGATGATGCGCCGATTGACCCGGAAGGCTGGCTCGGTGTTGATCTGGGCATCAAAAACATCGCGACCGACAGCGACCGCGAAATCTACGCGGCGAACCATCTGTTGAATGTGCGCCATCGCTATGCCCGCTTGCGCAAAAAGCTGCAAAGCAAAGGCACCAAGTCTGCCAAACGCCTGCTCAAAAACATGAGCGGACGCGAGGCGCGCTTTCGTCACGATGTCAATCACCAAATCAGCAAGCGCATTGTCCGTAAGGCTCAAGACACTCGACGCGGTATCGCTCTGGAAGACCTGAGCGGTATTCGCGCGAGGGTAACGGTTGGCAAGCCTCAGCGTCGGACATTGCATAGCTGGTCTTTCCACGATTTGCGCCAGAAGATCGCCTACAAAGCGCAGCTTGCTGGTGTGATGGTCGTGTGCGTTGACCCGCACAACACCAGCCGAGAATGCTCTGTCTGTGGTTGTGTGGATAAACGTAATCGACCTGCTCAAGCGACTTTCTCCTGCATATCCTGTGGACACGCTGACCACGCGGATGTGAACGCGGCGCTGAATATTTCGCGCCGGGCGGCTGTCAACCCGCCGAACGTAGGCACTACCGCTTCTAGCGGTCTTGACTTACAAGCCACCTCCTTTGGTGGTGGTCGTTGACTGGGTTTCGCAATCGTCTACATCAGATAAGGATTGAGCACCGTGACGCTCACACAGATCTTCAAGATCACCCTCACCATCCTGGCGGCGCTGGGGGTTGCCTACATTTTCGTCATCACGATCAACGTCTGGGTAGGCGTGGTGGTTGCCATCGTCCTGGCCTCTGCCCTGCGCAAGCCGATCTTGCAGCTTCGCGAAGCACGCATCCCCCAGGGATGGGCAGTATTCATCGTTTACGGGGTATTAACAGTCATAACGTTTACGACGTTGATCCTGGTTTTGCCGCCGGTAATCAATCAGTTTACCGGCTACCTGACGAATGAAGACCGCCTCGCCAACCGTATCATCAGCGCCAAACTCTGGGTCGAGCGGACGGCGACCGACATCACCGGCAGCCCTTTCGAGATGGGCATCGAGAATGAGAACATCCGCGCGTCAATCACTGACGTGGTGCAGCAACTGCGTGTGACCGCGCCCTCGCTGCTCGGCAACGTGACCTCGTTTCTGGGCGACTTTATCCTGGTCATCGCTATGAGTCTGTATTGGATGAGTACACGCGAGCGCGCCGAGGCCTTCCTGGTCGAACTCGCTCCACTCAGCCGCCGGGGCCAGATTCAGGCGATCCTGGGTGAGATCGAGAGCGTCCTCGGCAGCTACGTGCGTTCCATCGTGCTTGTGTCCCTGATCGTCGGCACAGCCTGCTTCGTGATCCTGGGGCTGCTGCGTGTGACGAATGCCGCCGCCATCAGTTTCTTTTACGCGGTGGCGACCGCTATCCCGATCGTCGGTGGGCTGATTGGTGTTGCGCTCGCGACCTTTATCGCTTTGCTGACCTCGCCGACGAGCGCCGTGATCGCGTTGATTGTGACTTTTCTGCTCCAGCAGGTCGAGAACTACTGGCTGACGCCGCGCATGATGTCACAGGGTGCTGATTTTGACCCGCTGCTGGTCGTCGTGTTTGTGTCACTGGGCTTTAGCCTCGGTGGGGTGACCGGCGCGCTGCTGTCGATCCCGGTCGCGGGGGCTGTGTCGATCCTGATCAAGCACCTGGTCATCGAGCCGCGCAAAGCCAGTGTGACACCGACCAGGGTGGAAGGCGGCATCCTCTTGCTTCCGAATCAGGAAGACTCCAGCGAGGACTAGTTCGAATTCAAACCGTGACAACGGATGGAGAATGTCCCTAGCGTGGAACGCTGGCACGCGGCGCAGTGTGGATTTACACTATGCGCAGATTCGTTCGGCGTGTAACAGGGATAACGACGGATGTGGGAACGCTACTATAACGTGACAACGCTGCAAGAGGCGCTCGAACGGCTGGCGGAGTACGGCGAACGCGCGCGCATTATCGCCGGCGGCACGGACATCATCCTTGAAATTGAGCGCGGAGTTCGCCCCGGCGTCGATACACTCATCGATCTGTCGCGTGTGCCGGGGATGAGCACGATCACGCGCTATGGCGATGAAGCACGCCTCGGCGCGCTCGTCACGCATAATCAGGTCGTCGCCAGCGAATTGATCCGGACGCGCGCGCTGCCGCTGGCGCAGGCGTGCTGGGAAGTCGGTGCGCCGCAAATTCGCAATCGTGCGACGGTTGCAGGCAATCTGATCACCGCCTCGCCCGCCAACGACACGATCACGCCGCTGATGGCGCTCGGCGCATCGGTCACGCTGTCCTCGCTCGAAGGCGAGCGCGATGTCACCCTGGCGGATTTTTATACCGGCGTGCGCCGCACCGTCATGCGCCCGGACGAACTGCTGACGGCAATCCGCTTTCCGCTGCTGCGCGCCAATGAACGCGGCATCTTCCTCAAGCTCGGCCTGCGCCGCGCCCAGGCGATCTCGGTCGTCAACGCGGCGGTCGTGCTCGGCTTTGATGGCGACCGTGTCAGTGCAGCGCGCATCGCGCTCGGCAGCGTCGCGCCGACCATCATCCGCACGCCGACCGCCGAAGCCTATCTCGCCGGTACGCAGCTTACGCCAGATGTGATCGCCGAGGCGGCGCGGCTGGCGGCGGCGACACCCTCACCGATTGACGACGTGCGCGGCAGCGCTGCCTACCGCACAGAGATGGTTAGCGTGCTGGTCGCGCGGGCGCTGCGGGCGCTGGCCGCGGGCACGGAGGCGGCGGGCTATCCCGACGATCCGGCGATGCTCTGGGGGGGGCAGCAGGGCTATGGCGCGCTCGGTCAGCATACCGAGCACCGGCTGGGGGATCCGATTGTCACGACCATCAACGGCCAGTCGCACACCGTCGCTAGCGGACACGACAAGACGCTGCTGCGCTTCTTACGCGAAGATTGCCACCTGCCGGGCACGAAAGAAGGCTGCGCCGAGGGCGAGTGCGGCGCGTGTACCGTCTTCCTCGATGGTGCGGCGGTCATGAGCTGCATGGTCGCAGCGCCGCGCGCTCACGGCGCAAACATCGTCACCATCGAAGGCCTGGCCGAGAACGGCAGCCTCCACCCGATTCAGGCGGCATTTGTCGAGCACGGCGCGGTGCAGTGTGGTTACTGCACGCCGGGATTCCTCATGGCCGGGGCCAAACTGATCGAGGAGCATCCGCAGCCGACCGACGCGCAGATCCGCCAGAGCATCACCGGCAATCTTTGCCGCTGCACCGGCTATTACAAAATCGTCGAAGCCTTCAAGGCAGCGAGCGAAAAAGCCTGAGCCGCAGCTAGGCTTGCGAAATCGCCCATCTTCGCAGGCACAGTTTGCAGTAAGCTGAAAGCTGATGTCATTGGTGGCCGTAAGCTGAAAAGGAGCGGTAAGCATGAGCCAGGTGCGCATGGCGCATAAAAAGAATCGGCGCGCGTTGTGGCCCGTCATGGGCCTGATAATGGCAGTCGCCCTGGGAGCGATTGCCTGGTTAGGCAAAGATTTCGTGATGAATCTGCTGCCCGCCAGCGTGCGCAGTCAGCTCACTCGGTTGCCGGGTATCCAGGGCGAAGTGGCGGTCGCGGTCTTCATGTTCGTGATCATGCTGGGCGTTGTCGCCGTCATCGTCGCCATCGCTGCGCCCAAGCGCCGCATCAACGTCAAAGAGCAGGACATGCTCAAAGAGCGCGAGCAGATGGTGCGTGAAAAAGCCGCCCGCGAACGGCGAGCGAAGAAAATGGCAATGGAAAATCGCAAATCCCTCCGCGAGGACGCCAAGCGCAAATCCGGCGAGAAGTAGCTACGCCGCTACATGAGCAGCGGCTGCACAAATGTGGGCGCGGCATAGACGCGGGCTTCTGGTATTCCAGCGTGCGCTATTCGAGTCGTGCCCTGCTGCTCGCCCTCCCTTCGCTGCGCGTGGCTGCGCTCCAATAACATTCCAATACAGGCCGTGCTAAACTGGCAGCATTATGTTGATGTTGCAAGACTTCCGCGTCCGCCAGCGCGATTTTCTCCTCGAAATTTCGCGCGCCATCACCGCTCAACTCGAATTGAGCGAGGTTTTGCGCCGCGTCCTGAACGCATCCGTCGTCATGCTCGGCGGGCAGCTTGGCCTCGTCGCGTTGCGCGATCCCGGCGGCGAGTATCGCATTCGTGCCACGCTCGGCATCGAAACCGATCACGTACCGGATCTCAACGATCAGCTCAACAAGCTGCTGGCGGACGAGGCGCTCGATTACGACAGCTTCACCGACCAGCTCACGCGCATCGCCATCGGGCTTGACCGGCGGATGCGCCAGTCGTTCGCGCTGCCGCTCGTCTTTGCTGAACAGCCGCTCGGCTTGCTGATCGTCTTTCGCGCGCAGCGGGGCATGGCGACCGCCGATGACATCCAGGTGCTGCAAAGCTTCGCCGATCAAGCCGCTATCGCCGTTCACAACGCTCAGCTTTACGCGCGCATCGACGAAGAGCGCCAGCAGCTGGCCGCCATTGTCGAAAACAGCGCGGACGGCGTCATGATCCTCGATCCGGATCTTCAGATCGTCAACTTTAACCGCGCGCTCGAACGCATGACCGGCTGGCGACCGGACGATGCCATCGGCAGCAGCTACGACGACGTGATCGTCTGGAAGCAACTAGAGCATGGCGATCTGCGCCGCGCGCTCGACGACGGCTGGCCGCTCAATGCCGCCGATCCCGTGCATGAAACGCTCTACGTTGAGGGCGATCTCCTGCGCCGTGATGGGCTGGCCAAGAGCGTCGGCATCGTGTTCGCGCCGCTCTTGAGCGCCGATGGACGACTGGCGCGCATCATCGCCAATGTGCGTGACATCACCAACTTTCGCCAGGCGCAGGCGATGCAGAACGTCTTCATCTCCGGCATTTCGCACGAACTCAAAACGCCCGTCGCGCTGATCAAAGGCCACGCGGCCACGCTGCGCCGTGACGACGTCGAATGGGGTCGTGACATCGTGCGCGAGTACTCGACGGTCATCGAGGAAGAGGCCGACCGCCTGACCGCGCTGATCGACAATCTGCTCACCGCCAGCCGCATCCAGGCCCAGCAGGGCATCAGCCTCAACAGCGGCGACATGCGCTTCGATCAACTGGCAGCGCGCGTGGTCGAGCGCTTCAACACGCAGACAACTGGCCACAAGCTCGTGCTCGACTTCCCGCCGGACTTCCCGGTCATCCAGGGCGACGAGACGCGTCTGCGCCAGGTGCTCGATAATCTCGTCAGCAACGCGATCAAGTACTCGCCCAACGGCGGCGCGATCACCATCGGCGGGCGGGTGAACAACGGATCGGTGACTGTGTTTGTCAAAGATCAGGGCGTGGGCATGAGCGACGCCGACCAGGAGCGCATCTTCGAGCGCTTCTACCGCGTGGACGGCACGCTCAGCCGCAAGACACAGGGCACCGGACTGGGGTTGTATCTGGCGAAGGCGATTGTCGAGGCACACGGCGGGCGCATCTGGGTCGAAAGCGCGCCCGGCAAAGGCGCAACCTTCTTCTTCACGCTGCCGGTGTGACCTCAGCGAAAAACAATTCGAATTGACACGTGTCGCGTTTGTATCCGCCGACGGCTGAAGCCGGTCGGCTAGTGTTAATCAAGCCTGCTAAAGAGGCTGGAAAACATAAGAAGTCAGCACTGAGGGCGTCGATTTCAGCTCTGCTGATCATCAACCCCGTGTACATAGAGCACTTGCGCGGTTTTGAGCACACGCTGTTGCATGTGCGGGCTGAGGAAGCCGGGAGTCAAGAGATCGACCTCGCGACCGAGCAGTTCCGCAAGTTGGTCGCGCATATCGACCAGATCGAAGAATGTCACCGGGACGGATTTGTCGAACTCGACCAGGATATCAATATCGCTATCCCCGCTAAAATCGTCGCGCAGCACGCTCCCAAACACTGATAGGCGCTTGATCGGGTGGCGCGCGCAGAAGTCACGAATGGCGTCCAATGGGAGATCGATGACAATATTCATTCGACATCCTCGAATAACAAAAGTAAATCCCATTGTATATGATTGTTATTCTCGATGATATTCTTCATCTTAGGGTGATCAGCCTTGGAAGCTCCCTATAACCATTTTCGCTCCCGCCGCAGCATCCGCCGCTACCGGCCTGACCCGGTGCCGCGCGACCTGATCGAGCAGGTGCTGACCGCTGCCATCTGGGCACCGAGCGCGCACAACCGCCAGCCGTGGCGCTTCGCCGTCGTTACCGAAGCGGCTGCGAAAGCGGCGCTCGCCTCGGCCATGGGCGCGCGTTTGCGCCGTGATCTCGAAGCGGATGCCGTATCTGAAGCGCTAATCGTGCAGGATGTACAGCGTTCTAATGCACGTCTGATAAACGCTCCCGTGCTGATTGTGGTATCCTTGACGATGATGGACATGGATACCTATCCGGACGAGCGCCGCCAGCACAACGAATACCTCATGGCGGTGCAGAGTACGGCGATGGCAGGACAAAACCTGCTGCTTGCGGCTCATACATCTGGGCTAGGCGCGTGCTGGTTGTGCGCGCCACTGTTCGCGCCGGATGTCGTGCGTGACGCGCTGGCGCTGCCGGATGACTGGCAGCCGCAGGGTTTGATCACTCTCGGTTTTCCCGCAGAGACAAAAGAGAAACCGAGACACCCTCTGGGAGAAGTGGTACTGTGGCGTTGAAAATCGTAGCTCTGGTTGGCGGCGTCGGCGGTGCGAAACTCGCACACGGGCTCGCACAGGTATTGCCGCCAGAGAACCTGACCGTCGTCGTCAACACGGGCGATGATTTCTGGCACTATGGCTTACGCATCTGTCCTGATTTCGATACCGTCATGTACACTCTCGGCGGGGTGGTCGATCCCGTCAATGGCTGGGGCGTGCGCGAGGATACGACGGCGATGCTCGGCGCACTGGAGCGTTTCGGCGAGTCACCCTGGTTCCGCCTCGGCGATCAAGACCTGGCGACGCATTTGCTGCGCACCGAAGGCCTGCATCGCGGCGAGCGCCTGACCGCGATTATGCAGCGTCTGACAAGTGCCCTCGGCATACATTCGTCAATTCTGCCGATGACAGATGACGAAGTTTCCACTATTGTGGATACTGTTGAATACGGAAAAGTTGGCTTCCAGGAGTATTTTGTTAGGCATCGATGGCAGCCAATTGTAAGGTCGCTGATCTACGATGGCATTGAAAGGGCGGCGTTAACGCCGGAGGTAACAAATGCCATTGCCTGCGCGGATGCCATCATGATCGGCCCATCGAATCCCTGGCTTTCGATTGCGCCGATGCTGGCGCTGCCTGAATTGCGCGCTGCGCTCCTGGCGCGTGCTCTGCCGCGTGTCGCCATCAGCCCGATTGTGGGCGGCAAAGCCATCAAGGGGCCGGCGGCAAAACTGATGGCGGAGCTAGGTTACGAGGTGTCTGCAGCAAACGTTGCGGAATTTTATAGGGAATTCATTAACGGATTCATTTATGATCAAGTTGATATTAATGATCGTCAACCGGACGTGCAACACTTATTGACCAATACTGTCATGTACACCGACGCCGACCGCGCCCAACTGGCGCGCCAGGCGCTCACCTGGATTGAGAGTGAATTGTTATGAGTCGTATTTGGGCAATTATCCCTGTCAAGCCGTTGGCGAACGCCAAGAGTCGTCTGGCTCCCGCGTTAACGCCCACTGAACGCCAGCAGCTTGCCGAGCTGATGTTTCGTCATGTTTTAGAAATTGCAACCAGCGTCCCCCAACTTGCCGGCACACTCGTTATTAGCCGGGATAACAAGGCGCTGGCGATTGCACGCGAATACGGCGCGAAAACCGTGCAAGAAAGCGGCGCGCCCGAAATGAATGCCGCCCTCATGCGTGCCACCAGCCTGATCGCGCGCTGGCGGGGCAGCGGGGTGCTCATTCTTCCGGCAGATTTGCCGCTGATTTCGGTGGATGATGTCGTGGCGATGGTCGAAATGGGCGATGAACTCTACACGATGGTGATTGCGACTGACCAGGATCGCGACGGCACCAATGCGATGCTCGTGCGCCCGCCCGGCTTGATAGAATACGGTTACGGGCCAGGGAGCTTCGACCGGCACATCGAGCGCGGCAAGGCTGCCGGTGCGCACGTGCAGATTTACGAGTCGGAACGGCTCCAACTCGATATTGACCTGCCGGAAGATCTCGACGTGTACGCGCGCTGGCAGAACGGCGCGAGCAAAAACGGCATTGTGCGCGTGCGCGACGAAATCCGTTGAAGACGCCGCCCGTTCCGTTTTCGACCGCCGCGCTGTTTCCTCAGATGCGCGCAGAACTCCTGCGTGTATTGCGGTCATTGCCTGATGAGGCCTGGGCGCTGCCGACCGCCTGCCCTGGTTGGTCGGTGCGCGACGTCGCCGGGCATATCCTCGCTGATGATCTGGCCTACCTCTCCCGCCACCGCGATCATGACGGTTTGACCCTCATGCCCAAAGACTGGGATGATCTCGTCCAGCAAATCAACGCACACAACGATCTGTGGGTGCGCGCCGCCAAACGCATCAGTCGCTCGCTCTTGATCACGCTGCTGGAACTGACCGGCGCGCAGTTCGCCGATTACATCGCCAGCGTGTCGCTCGACGATATGGCACAGCCTGTCAGTTGGGCGAGTGACGCGCCTGCGCCGATGTGGCTGCAGATCGCGCGCGAGCTGACCGAATACTGGATGCATCACCAGCATGTCTGCGAAGCGGTCGGCGTCGCCAGCCTGAAAGACCGGCGCTTCCTGCATCCGGTGCTGTGTACCTTCGTTTACGCCCTGCCGCGCACCTATGCCAGCATTTCCGCGCCGCCAGAGACGACGGTCGAGCTTCGCGTCACCGGCGCGGCGGCGGATCACTGGTATGTGATCCTTGAGGCGGAGGGTTGGGCGCTCTACAAAGACACGGATATCACCCCGGCGAGCGTTGTCATGCTGGACGGCGATACCGCCTGGCGCATCTTCACCAAAGGCATCACGCTCGACGAGGCCGCCGCGCAGGTCAGCATCGACGGCGATGTGGCGTTAGGCCGCGTCCTGCTCAATACCGTCGCGATCATCGCCTAGATCGGCAGTCGCTCGCGTAGGAAGCGCAGCTTCTCCTGCGTTTGATAGCTAGCGCCGCCCTCGTGATTGTTGTACTCCCAGACGGTGATCTGCTTCGGCCCGGCGTAATGGTTATAGGCTGCATAGACGGTTGAGGGCGGGCAGATCAGATCCATCAGCGCGACCGAGAACAGCGACTGCGCTTTGCCGCGCACAGCGAAATTGACCCCGTCGAAGTACGACAGCGTGTTGAAAACCTGCTCGATCTTGTCGCGATGCACCTTGCAGTAGCGCATGATCTCGGCGTAAGGATCGTTGTCGGTGATCTGAGTCGCGCGGCGGTAATGGCAGAGGAACGGCACGTCGGGCATCATCACTTTGACTGCATCGCTCAGCCCGGCAACCGCCAGCGAAATCCCGCCGCCCTGGCTGCCGCCCGTGACTGCGATGCGCTCGGCATCGACCGCCGGATGCGCCATGGCGCATTCTACCGCGCGCACGGCATCGGTGAACACGCGCCGGTAGTAGTAGGTGTCCGGCTGGAGCACGCCGCGCGTCATGAAGCCGGGATGCTGCGGGTTGGTGCCCTCCGGCTCCGGGTCGGGCGTGTCGCCTTTAGACCACGTGCTGCCCTGGCCGCGCGTATCCATGACCAGGTGCGCATAGCCCATGCTGCTCCACAACAGCCAATCGGTCGCGAAGCCGCGCCCGCCGCCATAGCCGATGAATTCGACCACGCACGCCAGCTTGCCCGTGCGCTGTACGGGCAGCAGCAGCCAGCCGCGCACCGTCTGGCCGTTGTAGCCGTTGAAGCTCACGTCGTAGGCCTCGACCGTGCGCAGGCCGGTATCGACTGGATTAAAGCGCGCGTCCAGCGGAAATTCCCGCGCCTCTGTCAGTGTCCGCGCCCAGAACTGGTCGAAATCGGGCGCTTCTTTGCGCTCAGGGCGATAGTGTTCAAGCTCGTGACGGGGCATGTCGAAGAAGGCCATGGCTGAGACTCCGAGGTGTAGGGATATGTGATCAGATGACTGTGGCGCAATTATACGCGGGCGGGTGGTCGCCCGTCGAAGGGAAGATTTCACGCCAGTGCATTTACACTTGAAACTTGCCAAGTCAGGTTCAGATGCTGAACCGGCATGGATGAAACTGAAATACACCCAGCGGGTGAACGTCATGCCCACATTTAGCTGTTTGCAGATTGTTCAGGCGCAGACGTCACAACCTTGAACTAATATGTTATTCTCACCCTGGCGACTTTATCACCGGGCTCCATTCTCCCACTGAGAAGGGCAAAAATCTCAGTCTTCCCGTTTTGGACAATTTCTCGAACTGGAAGATTGAACTCCAGGCTGCCCAAAACATAAGTGATATTTCCTCTGGATAGAGTCTCTTCCATGATCTGATTCGCCGCCCGCAGTTGCGAGCTTTGGATCTCATGAAATTCGCCAATACGGATCAACCTGCCTGCCATCTCACTCTATTCCTGTGCAGCCATTATTCAGAGTGGCCGCAAAGAGGTGTGCCAAATCTGCAGCTGGTTATAGATTTGTGCGAAACCACGCAATTCTGTCTACGAATCTTCTATTGATTCACTCTATTGTGAAGGCTTCTTCCTACTCGTACGCTTTGATCGCGGGGCAGGTTCAGGCGCCACCCCAGCCACTACTAGATTGACTTTGGTCTCAGGCACAACTCTTGTCAAAGGTGCCGGGGACTGGGACATCACATGGCCAACAGGCCTTCCCCTTGGATCGTACCTGATCTCGCCCACCTCAAGTCCCGAAGCTTTGATCTTTTCAGTGGCGATGCCAATCAGCAGATTTAGCACATCCGGCACGATTTGGCCCGGTAATTCTTCCTCTTCTTCCACGGTTTTTTGCACAATCGTGCGCGGGACAGACCGCACCTTGAACTTGACGTTCCTATTTTCGCTTGCCTGATTGCCTTCTTCTGTCAGTAAGATTTTTACTCGCTCGTTTTCAATCACTATTTCTTGAAATGAAGCAGAAAAATCTAACTCAGTGATGGCATAGGAAAATTCCTGTTTCCCAGCGACTTCTTCGAGTAGACGGTTTGCTTCATCAACGGATCTAACGATAGAGGTGTACAGGTCACGAATATCGATGAATTCAGCCATGCCATACTCGTGTGAAAACCACGCCTAACATGATCTCGGACAGTACCGACTCTAGAAGACTTGACCGACAGGACTGCATGATTGCTGCCTGTCGGTCAAGTTGATAGGGCCGTATCGAGAATTCACATCGTTCGAGATGCACCCTTTCGTCTGGTTGACCTTCAGGTTATCTCAGCAACAGTATGCATACACGCTACGGTCCGGCGGGTGCAGCCTGTACTGCTGGTAAGAGTTCGAAGTTGACTTCGACTTCCATCCGAATGTACTCGGCGTAGTTACGGTACAGGTGTAGCTCTGTGTTTCTATACCAGCCGGCAGCAGCGCCACCAATGAACCAGAACGTAAACGCCCCTCCTGCCGAGTGGCTGTGGTCTTTATAATCAAATCCTTCTTGAAACGAGGCAACAAACAGGAATTTGACAGTCGCGCTTGTGGCTCCGACATTGTTAGCCGCCAGGGCAGTGTTCATATGGTGGATACCGAGGCCAGTCTCTATTAGCACATCGGCCAACGGGACATTCATCTGTACGATAGCCATGTTTCCCTCCTGATTTCATGCACTGGTCGAATTGTGTTGATCATGAGCATTCTCTGAGTCGACTCCAATCCATGGACCATTACTCAGTCCTGGGCAGCGGCTCCATTTTTGTTGTTATGGTCAGGTCAGCATCTCTCAAGTAACCAGTCAGTATCCGCTCCCTTGGTGTCAAAGTTGTCAGGTTATGGAGCTGCGCGGATTTGATTTGTGGTTTCTCCAATTTAAACACGCCGGTCTCGGTTTGTCGGAGACCCTTGTTGTAGGTTTCAGCGGCCGAAATATGAAGCGAGGCATGCACTTGATATTGAATTGTGAATTCGCTTATCCCCATTGGTGCTTCAGTGTCTTCACTGAGTATCCTATTTGCTTCTACAACAGCTTTTGCCACTGAAACAATAACCGAGGCTAGATCAATGTTTTGAGTTTCTTCCATAAAATACTTCTCCTTGGTCTAGATGTTGGCCATCATGAGGCTCGCCGCGAGGATCGCGCTGTATGGTTATCAACGCGATGTCACGCTACTTAACATTACTTGGATGGAAAACCTGAATAACACATATATTGCCGACCGAGTATACGAAACCAAGAGCATAACCAGAACTCAGGGATTCAACCCTGAACAAAATGTGCTCAACTATGCATATGTGGCAGTTTGCCGAAGTAGAGGGAAGAGGATTGCGGTGTACAAAACTTTCCACAGTTGAGCCAGATTGACCGCTAACTGTGATGTAGCGTCGTGGTTGATCACCATCGATAAGAATATATTTGATACTTATCATTATTTGAGAAAACGAATAGGGTGTCAAGTACCCGCGAATGGGAAGGACGATGCCACAACCTCGGTTGCTCACAAAGTTTGAGTGCGGTATGATCTTAAACAATTGCAAGGCGCATTAACCGAAGTCTGCGTATGGCGAATCCTTTCCGGCAACGTCCCACAGTGTTTGTGAGCTACCGGCGCAATCCGAGCACCGCGTTAGCCCATTTGCTGCATGAAACGCTGGAACGACGTGGGCTGGATGTCTATGTTGATTCGCGCGATCTTGACGCCGGTTATTTCACACCCAAGCTGCTGAACGCCATCGCCAAACGCGACGCCTTTTTGTGCTTGCTCGCCGAGTCCACACTTGACTCGGAATGGGTCTGCAAAGAGATCGAACACGCCCACAACACCCAGCGCCTGATGATCCCGGTGTTCCAGGAAGGCTTTGTCCGCCCGGAGAATCCGCCAGACGAGTCGGTCGAAGGGCTGCTGCAAAGCAACGGCGTCAAAATCTTCGAGCGCAGCGGCGGCACGATTGACGCCGAAGTCTCGTTCCTGGCCGATCTGATCCTGAAGAGCACACCGTTTCGCTGGAATTGGCGTCTGCTGCTGGTGCTTATTGTCTTGATCGGCCTGCTGCTCTTTGGAATCAGCCGCCTGCTGGACACCGGCGATGGCGGGGGTGATAACATCCCGACCCCGGCGGCGCTGACGGAATTGAACTCGTTCCACGAGGAATTCGGCTATCCTCCGCTTGAGGAGAACGCACTGCTGACGCAGGTGGCGCAGAATGTCTTGAGCGTCATTGGCGTGCCCTCGGCCACCGGTATCGAATCCGCCACCGATCTCGCTCGTTCATTGGCCGAGAATGCGCAGGTTCCGGGCACGGTGCTCGGCCTGGCCGGGCGACAGCAGATGCTCACTTTCGACGCGGTCAAGCTTGCGCTCGACCGGGAGGGCGGCGAGGGCGATGTTCACCGCCTGTATACTCGCTATGGCTTCGCGCAGTCGCCGGATAGCGGCGTGTGGGTGCTGGTCATGGAGATACCTCAATGAGACGATGGCTGCTCGCCTGGCTGCTGATGTTCATT
>JAHDWN010000054.1:0-9696 GCA_023382675.1 Anaerolineae bacterium | reverse complement strand
TAGCGTTGCCCTGGCTTTTCCGCGCGTGGTGGGGGTGTCGGCTGAGGGCACGAGTGTGGTGCAGTTGACGCCTGAGCAGTCCACCATCCTGGACAAGATCAACGTCTATCGCACCGCGCAGTCGATCTATTTTCCCGGCGGTCTGGACCCTCTGGGTCCCAATGCCACGCTCAACCGGGTCGCGCAGGTGTTCCTCGATAGCCTCCTGGAGCGCACCGTCATCGAGAACTGCAACGCGACCGTGCGCGGCGATCCGTTCCTGGCAACGCGCAATGCCACCCTGAGCGACGTGCTCAACCGCGAGCAGTACGGCGGCAGTGATTTTCGCAACACGACCGATCTCGTCGCCATGGTCTGGACGGGCTACGGCCCGAATGAAGTCGTCAATCAATGGGTGTTCGATCAGCTTGACCGGCGCGGCCAGCGCCGTGCGCAGAGTTTGCGCCTCAGCCAGGGGCGCACGCAGCTTCTGCCCGTCTTCGACGAGCGTTACAACGAAGTCGGTATCGCTTTCGACTCGCGCTCGTTGGGCTGCGATCTCGAAGGCTATTTCTACGCCATCGTCTTCGGCTTCAACCCCTCGCCTTCGACGGGTGATGTCGGCGTCAGCGTCGATTTATCCGTGCCGATCCAGGCGACGCAAACGGCGGCGGCGCGCGCGACCCAGATCGCGCCCTTCATTCCGACCATCGACTCTGCGCTGACGGCAACGGCGACCTCGCTGGCAGCCACGGCGACACCGAGGCCGTGAGACAACGCGGACAGCAAAAATGCTGTCCCTACTTGGTCAACCCATCAAGCATCGCTACAATACAGCCCATACTTTTGTGACGACATGCAGAGGAAAGTGATTTATGCCTGACCGTGTAGCCCTTTATTTGCAGGATGCGCATCCCCTTCAAGACGCGATCAAATACGTCCAGTATGCCGAGTCGCGCGGGTTCGAGGCCGTCTGGCAGGCGGAGAGCCGTCTCGTCCGCGATGCCATCGTGCCGATGGCCGCCTTCGCCGCGACGACCAGCCGCATCAAGATCGGCTCCGGCGTCATCAACAACTGGACGCGCAATGCCGCCATCATCGCCGCGACGTTCCTTACGCTGGATGATCTTGCGCCCGACCGCATCATCTGCGGCATCGGCGCGTGGTGGGACCCGCTGGCGAAGAAAGTCGGCATCAATCGCAGCAAGCCGCTGCTGGCGATGCGTGAGGTCGTCACCGTCGTCCGCGATCTGCTGGCACGCAAGCGCGTCAGCTTCGAGGGCGAGTTTGTTCACCTGGACGACATCGAACTCGACGTGGTGCATGGCCGCAAAGAGCCGCGCAACGTGCCTATCTACATCGGCGCGACCGGCCCGCAGATGATGGCGCTCACCGGCGAGATCGGCGACGGCGCGGTGCTTAACTACCTCGTTTCGCCCGCCTACAACGAGGGCGCACTGGCGCAGCTTGAGATCGGCGCCAAGAAAGCCGGGCGCAAGCTGGATGACATCGACCGCCCGCAGCTCGTCGTTTGCTCGGTCGATAATGACCGCAAGAAGGCGCTCGATGGCGCGCGCAAGCTGGTTACGCAGTATCTCGGCCAGCAGCCGCACATCATGAAGGCCAGCGGTGTCAAACAGGAACTGCTCGACGAAATCAATCAGGTGCTGACCTGGCCGGCGACCGAGGAGCAGATCCTCGAAGCGATGAAGCTCGTGCCCGACGACGTGGTGCAGCTCATCACGGCCAGCGGCACAGCAGAAGAGGTCAAGGCCAAGGTGCGCGAATACGTCGCTTATGGCGCGACCTGCCCGATCCTGTACCCGCTCGGCCCGGACGTGCGCCTGATGATCGATACGTTCGCGAATGGGTATAGCGCGTAAGCGAATTGGCACGTTAGCAAATTAGCGGATTAGCTTTGGCATGGGTATGCGAGACGGCGCCACTTTCGCCAGTGGCTCGAAGCCACTGGCTGGCACGGCAAAGCCTGCTGGAAGCAGGCTGCCAGACGTCATTTGTCGCAGACCAGCCACCTTCCAGGTGGCTTCCAGGTTGTCCAGCCCGATGCTTCGAGCATCGGGCGCGCCTTTGCTGAATCGCCGCTCTGACACCCTAATTCGCTAATCCACTAATGCGCTAATTTGCTTACCCCCAAAAGGTGAATCTGATGCACGCAAAAATCCGCTGGGGCATTCTTGGCACAGGCAACATCGCGCACCAGTTCGCGACCGGCCTGCGCAGTGTGCCGGACGCGCAACTGATCGCCGTCGGTTCGCGCGCGCAGGCCACCGCTGATGCGTTCGGCGATGAATTCGGCATTCCGCACCGCCACCCATCCTACGAGGCGCTGGCTGCCGATCCGGAGGTCGATGCGGTCTATATCTCGACGCCGCACAGCTTTCACAAGGCCAACACGCTGTTGTGTTTGGGCGCGGGTAAGCCTGTGCTCTGTGAAAAGCCGTTCGCCATCAACGCGCAGGAAGCCGCCGAGATGATCCGCGAGGCGCGCGCCCGCCGTCTGTTCCTGATGGAGGCGATGTGGACGCGCTTCTTCCCGATCATGCGCCGTGTGCAGACGCTGTTGGCACAGGGCGACATCGGCGAACCGCGAATGCTGACGGCGGATTTCGGCTATCGCACCGAGTATCATCCGTCGCATCGCCTGTTCGACCCGATATTGGGCGGCGGCGCGCTGCTCGATGTGGGTATCTATCCGCTCGCGTTGGCCTCGATGATCTTCGGCAAGCCGGAGCATGTCGCCAGCAGTGCCGATCTGGGCAAAACTGGCGTCGATGAACAATCCGCCTACCTCCTGCGCTACAAAGACGGGCAGTTGGCCTTGCTCTCGTCCGCCTCGCGCACCGAGACACCGCAGGAAGCCGTGATCAACGGCACACACGGGCGCATCACCATCCACCGCCGCTGGTGGAAGCCGAGTCGCATGACGGTGCATGTCCACGGCCAGGACGAGAAGGTGGTCGATCTGCCTTACGAGGGCAACGGCTACAACTACGAAGCGATAGCCGTCGGCGAATGCCTGCGCGCGGGAAAGCTCGAACACGAAATCATGCCGCTCGATGAATCGCTCGCGATTATGGAGACGATGGATGCTATCCGCGCCCAGTGGGGCCTGAAATATCCAATGGAGTAACCCGCTATGGAGTACGGTTCGCTAACTGGTGTGTCCAAGCCTATCTCGCGCGTGGTGCAGGGCACGGTGGCCCTGATGATGGTGGAGGAGGAGCAGCGCCCTGGCCTGCTCGACGATGTGATTGACGCCGGGATCAATGCGTTCGATACGGCGCACGTCTACGGCTACGGCACGGTCGAACGGACATTGGCGAGCTGGATGCATGCGCGCGGGCTGCGCGACCAGATCGTCATCATTGACAAAGGCGCGCATCACAACCTCGACCGCAAGCGCGTCACGCCCTGGGACATTACCGCGGATTTGCATGATTCGCTGGCGCGTCTGAAAACCGATTACATCGACATCTACCTGCTTCACCGCGACGACCCCACACAACCGGTCGGCCCAATTGTCGAAACGCTCACCGAGCACCAGCGCGCGGGCAAGATCCACGCCTTTGGCGGCTCGAACTGGAGCTACGAGCGCATCCGTGAGGCCAACGACTATGCGCGCGCGCACGGATTGACGCCGTTCGCGCTCACCAGCCCGGCCTTCAGCCTGGCCGAGATGATCAGCCCGCCGTGGCCGGACTGCATCGGCATTGCCGGGGAATCGGGCGCGGCGTCGCGCGCATGGTACGCCGAACAGGGGCTGTCGATCTTCGCCTGGTCGAGTCTGGCCGGGGGCTTTCTGTCTGGACGCTTCACGCCGGATAATCTCGACACGTTCACCGATGAGGACGACCTGCGCGCCATTCACTCCTATGGCTCAGAGGCGAACTTCCGCCGTCTGGCGCGCGCCAGGGAACTCGCGGCGGAAAAGCAGCTGACGCTGGCGCAGATCGCGGTCGCGTATGTCCTGGCCCAGCCGCTGGATATTTATGCGCTGATCGCCCCGGTCAACCGCCAGGAAATCGATCAGAATATCGCTGCCGCCAACCTCAAGCTCACGCCTGCCGAGATCGCCTGGCTCGATTTGCGCGCGGATACGAGATAAGCCGTGGAGCCTGCGCGTGCCGGGCGTCTCGTCTGGCTGGCCGCCTGTTTGATCGCGGCTTTCACTTTCGTCGTTTATTTGATGACCGGCACGGCGGCGGGCGGCGCGGATGCGCCCGTCATGCCGCTGGATGATGTCTATATCCACTTCCAGTATGCCCGGCAGATGGCGAACGGCCAGCCTTACGTCTACAACCCCGGCCTGCCGCCGACCAGCGGCGCGAGCAGCCTGATCTATCCGTTCGTGCTCGCGCCCGGCTATCTGCTCGGCTTTCACGATCTGCGCCTCGGCCTATGGGCGATGATCGTCGGTGCGGTTGCGTTTGCCGTCTCGATCAACCTCGTCTACCGGATCAGCCGCTTGCGAGCGAGCGTAGCGATCGCGGCGCTGGCCGCGCTCGTCTTCAGCGTGAGCGGTGTGTTCGCCTGGCACGCTATGAGCGGTATGGAGACGATGCTGGCGGCCTGTTTCGCGCTCGTGCTGCTCTATGGCATCGCCAGCCCGAGTCGGCGCTGGTTGGTTGCGGGCGGCGCGCTGCTGGCGATCACACGTCCCGAAGGCGCGGTCGGGGCGGTGCTGGCGAGTCTCACAATCATAGAAACCGCAGAGGCACAGAGATCACAGAGAAACGAGAATGAATCTACCTCTGTGTCCTCCGCGCCTCTGTGGTTGAAAATTATCTTGGCTCTGATTCCGCTGCTTGCCATCGGGGCGCAGCCGCTGCTCAACCTGCTGATCACCGGCAGCGCCACGGCGTCAGGCAGTCAGGCGAAATCGCTCTTCTCCGCCGCGCTGCCGCTGCCAGACATCCTCCAGCGCATCGCCGACAACTTCATTCGCATGTGGCGCGAATGGCTGCTGCCGCAGGGCGAGCCGGTCTACCTCAATCTGATCGTCAGCGGGTTAGCGCTGGTGGGGGTTCTGAGTTCCGGGTTTTGGGTTCTGCGTACAGAGCACCGTTCACATTTCACCTCACCTGTTCGGCGCGTGGCCTCGCGGCTGCTCGCCTTCCTCCTAAGCCCGCCGGTTGTGATCGCTCTCTGGCTGATCGGCGGTGCGCTGCTGATCAGCACGCTCGACACGGCCTTCTGGCACTTCAAGCGCTATCAGATGCCGTTCATGGCGCTGCTGTTCCCGCTGGCGGCCTGGGGCGCGGGCTGGATTGCGGGTGGGTTCCATGTCTCCAGCGTAGAGGATGGTGAATCCACGAGCGGACGCGCCGTTGCGCGTCCCTACGGGTTTGTGGTGTGGGGGTTGTTGATCGTCGCCGGTGTGCTGGCAGTGTCCTCGTGGCTGCCGTGGCTGGGCTACTACGCGCTCAACGTCGGCTACGTGCGCGCGCAGCCGCTGGCGATGGCGCAGTGGCTGGCGGCGAACACGCCCGAAGACGTCGTGATCGCTGTCCACGACGTGGGCATGATGCGCTACGCCGGCGGGCGCACGACGCTCGACATCGTCGGCCTGACGACGCCCGGCGCGGCGGAGTCCTGGCGGCAAGGCCCCGGCACGGTCGGCGAATTCATCGTCCGCGAGCGCCCGGACTACATCGCCAACTATGGCGAGGGGCACGGGCTGGGCCTGGGCTTCCTGGCGCAGACGGATCTGTATGCCGAGCCGCTGGCGGAATTCACTGTCGAGCTCGATCCGCGTTTCAACGTGGCACTGGCAGCGGCCAAACAGGGCATCTACCGCCCGGATTGGACGGCGGCGGAGGCAGCGACGGCCAACCATCAGGTGAGTCTGCTGCCGTATCTGGCGGGTATGACACTGGCCGATCAGATCAACGTCGCTGATGTTGAAGATGAGCATGCGCATGACTATCACGCGAGCAGCAGTCGCCCGGTGCAGGGCTTTCCGACGGAGTTCAACCAGTTCGCCGCGCTGGATTGTGTGGATGCACCGGACGCCTGCACGCCGATGGATGGCGGACGGCGCATCAATGCTGAGGAAGCATTCACGCTGCGCACACGGCCCGGCGAAGATCTGATCCTGATCACGCGGATGCATCCGGCGCACGCGGGCGCATTCGACGTGTATGCGAACGGCCAACTGGCCGCCACGCGCGTCCTGCCGTTCCTGCCGGGATCGTGGCTGGAGATCGCGACCTTCATCCCCGCCGTCAGCGTCACGAGCGACCAGACGCAGATTCGCATCGTGCCGCAATTGTCGGAGGGTGATTACGTGCCGTATCGCCATTGGGCCTGGCAAGGTAACTATCAAGGCGATGTGCTAACCGACCAGTCCGCGGCGGCGATCTATCAAGACGGGGCGTTCAGCCTGGCGCGCACGGCCATCCAGCAGAATGGTGAGGGCCTGAGCGTCGAACTCGATTGGCGCAGCGACGGCGCGGCGACCGGCGACTGGATCGCCTTCGTCCATCTCTATCCCGAAGGCGACGAGACGCGCGTCATCACCCAGACGGATCGCCGGCCGGGCAACGGCACGCTGCCGCCTGGCGACTGGCTGCCGGGCGCGCTGAACGACAGGTTTGTGGTAGACCTGGCGGGTGTGCCGCCGGGGCGTTACGAAGTGGCGACCGGCTTCTACGACCCGATCACGTTCGAGCGCCTCATTCCCGCGCTGACGGCTGCCGCGCCGCCCGCCTATCGAGTAACCGATGACGGGCGTCTATTCATTGGTACAATTGAGGTCGAGGACGCAGCCTCGTAGGGACGGCATGAATGCCGTCCGCGTTTCGGACGCGAAAAATCGCGTCCCTACAACGGTGTTTTGACAGAGAACCAACCATGGACGATACACGCGCAGTCTACGAAGCGATCATCACCGCCCAGGATAACGGCGAACCCGTCGCGCTGGCGACGATCACCGCCGTCCAGGGGAGCGCGCCGCGCCACGCGGGTAGCAAACTGCTCGTGCGCGAGGATGGCACGTTCGTTGGCACAGTCGGCGGCGGCAAGATGGAGTCGCTGGTCATCCAGGCGGCGAGCGCCGCGCTGGCGGATGGGCAGACACGCACGCTCAACTACTCGCTCAACGACATCGAAGCGGGCGATCCGGGCGTTTGCGGCGGCACGGTCGAAATTTTCGTCGAGCCGCTCGGCGTCGTACCCGCGCTGTTGGTGATCGGCGGCGGGCACGTCGGCAAGGCGCTGGCAGAGCTGGGCAAATGGATGGGCTTCCGCGTGCTGCTCAGCGATGATCGCCCCGAATTCTGCAACGCCGAGTATGCGCCCGGCCTGGATGGTTATCTCGTCTGCAAATCGAGCGATCTGCTGGCGCAGGTGAAGGTCAACGCGCAAACCTACATCGCCGCCGTCACGCGCGGGCTGCCGGTTGATATCGACCTGATCCCGGCGCTGCTGACGACCGACGCCGCCTACATTGGCGTGATCGGCAGCCGCCGCCGCTGGGCGCTGACCGTCACTGCGCTCAAAGAGCGCGGCCTGACTGACGCGCAGCTCAGCCGTGTGCGCGCGCCAATTGGCCTGGAACTCAACGCCGAGACACCCAAAGAGATCGCCATCAGCATCATGGCCGAGATCGTCATGCTCCGGCGCGGTGGCGACGGCAAACCGATGCAGTGGCTCGGCGAGATGCCAAAAAGCTGAGTCGTTCCCGCTCAAGTCATTTCTATAGAACGCTTTTGCGTAGAACAAAAATTTGACATAGAATTTTTGTTCGTTTACAATTCGATTATTGCTTAAGGTCACAGGGAGCCAAAATTATGCGCGATAAATCCAAGCTGTCGGAACGGCAGCGCAATATCCTCCGGTTTATGGAGTCGTATATTGAGAACTTCGGTTTTCCGCCCACCATTCGCGAAATCGGCGAAGCCACCAACATCCGCTCGACCTCCGTCGTCAACTATAACCTGAACAAGCTGGTGCAGGCCGGGCATCTGGCGCGCCTCAATCGTAAGTCGCGCGGCATCCGCCTGACGTCACAGCAGCCGCAGCCGGTGCGCAAAGCACGTCAGCAGATGCGTGTGCCGCTGGTGGGGCAGATCGTCGCCAGCGCGCCGCTGCCAATCCCGGAAGACATGGGGCACTATCCCGATCCGGAGAACGCGATTGAGGTGTCACCAGCGCTGATCGGCAACACCGACCCGGCGGAGATCTTCGCGCTGCGCGTCAAGGGCGACTCGATGATCGACGCCATGATCCAGGACGGCGACATCGTGCTCTTCCGTAAGCAAGAGACCGCGTCCGATGGCGACATGGTGGCCGTCTGGCTGGAAGAGCGCGGCGAAACGACGCTCAAGTACTTCTATCGCGAAGGCGAGCGCATCCGCCTGCAACCCGCGCACCCGACTCTGGAGCCGATTTATGTCAGCGCCGCTGGCTGCCGTGTGCAGGGGCGCGTGATGAGTGTGATCCGCACGCTCTAGGGTGATCGGTTGGCTTGACAATTGAATGCTATCATGCTAGCATACTAGCATGAATGAGCAACCCCAGGAAAAGCGGCAGTTCAACGTGTATTTGCCGCCGGATTTGATCCGGCAGGTGAAGCGCGCGGCACTCGACGCTGACGAGTCTCTCTCGTTGTTTGTCGAGCGGGCGCTGCGCGAGCGGCTGGACACAATCGCTGCCGAAAACGTCAGGCCAGACGAGGACAAGCACTCATGAAGATGATGCCGATTGTCTACGTGAGCGATGTCGAGCGCGCGCTCACGTTCTACAAGCTGCTGGGTCTGCAAGAAACGGCGAACGCTCCCTCGCCGATGTGGGCAGAACTGCGCCTGGGCGATGCGACACTCGGTATCCACCGCGACGACGCCCTGAGCAGCGGCCAGCCGAACCGGGTCTCACTCAATTTCGTCAGCACTGTGCCGCTCGAACTGCTGCTTGAACGGCTGCGCGCAAAAGGCATCACGCCCGCGCGCGAAATCGCCGACGAAGCCTTTGGCCGCTCGCTGGTCGTGCGCGACCCGGACGGCCTGCTGATCCAGATCAACGAGCACGACCCCGATCTGTATGCCTGAAACCAACCTGCGCACCCTGAGCAACGACTTCCTGCACGATCTATTGCAACAGGCTCGTCAGTCCCCGCGCGGACGCATCAACTACAATCTGCACGCGCCAGATGAGCCGGTGCAGCGCATGATCAATGCCGTCACGCCGGGCAGCTACATCACGCCGCACAAGCACGAAAACCCGGACAAGATCGAGTTGATCTGCCCGCTGATCGGCAGGATCGCTATGTACCAGTTCGACGATCAAGGGCAGGTCACTGGCCTGCACATTGTCGATGCCGGTGGCGTGCTGCGTGTGGTCGATATTCCGCCGCGCACCTATCACACCTTCTTCGCGCTGACGCCCGCCGCCGTCCTCGAAATCATCCAGGGGCCGTATGACGCGTCCACGCACAAAAAGTTCGCACCCTGGTTACCGCGCGAGGGCGACGCCGAGGCGCAAGCCTACATAGATCGGCTGCTGGCGCTGGTTGACGAACGTTAGCCCATCGGCATGTACTTGGTGCTGGCGTAACGCCCGGTGAGGTGATGCCAGAGCTGGCGTTCGATGTCCGTCAGCAGTCCGCTCGCGCCGAAGCGGAACAGGTCGGGATACAGCCAGTCGTCGCCGAGTTCCTCTTTCATCAGAATCTGCCATTCGAGCGCCTGCTTGGCCGCA
>JAHDWN010000053.1:39793-40041 GCA_023382675.1 Anaerolineae bacterium | reverse complement strand
CTGATCGCGGCCTTCGTTATCGTCCGCACTGTAGCTGCGCCGACCTATACCGACGCCTACTACCACTTCAACGCGGCGGCACAACTGGCAGGCGGACAAGGGCTGACCGATGCCTACCTGTGGAACTACATCGGCGCACCGCTGAGTCTGCCCGCCCCGTCGCATCTCTACTGGATGCCGTTCACCTCGATCACGGCGGCGGCGGGCATGTGGCTGCTGAACGCCCCCGGCAGCCAGGGCGCGGCGCA
>JAHDWN010000053.1:0-39783 GCA_023382675.1 Anaerolineae bacterium | reverse complement strand
CCTCTACATTCCCATGCTGGCGGTCGTCGCCTGTGTCGGCTTCTGGCTCGGTGTGCGCCTGGGCGGCAGCAAGACGCACGGCTGGTATGCCGGGCTGCTGACGATCTTCAGCGGGCTGTTCGCGGGCTTCTGGGGCGCAATCGATACCTTCACGCCCTATGCCTTCGCCGGATCGCTCGGCCTGCTAACGCTCGGCCTGGCTCTGGAAGGGCGCGGTTTCGTCTGGTGGATTCTGGCGGGCGTGTTTGCAGCGCTGGCACATCTGACGCGTGCCGATGGCCTCTTGCTGCCGATTGTTGGTGTCATGATCGTGTTATGGCCGTGGGATAGAACGCCGCTCTCGAAACGAATCGTGCAGATCGCAGTTCTGATCGCCGCCTATCTCGTCGTCATGTCGCCGTGGTTCATCCGCAATCTCAACGCGGTCGGCAGCGTGCTGCCGGTTGGCGGCGCAGAGGCGATGTGGTTTCGCAGTTACGACGAGATCTTCAGCTATCCGCCGGACTCCGGCCTGCAAAGCCTGTTTGCCGATGGCGTGGGCGTGTTCCTCCAGTCGCGCTGGCTGGCGTTTACGCAAAATCTGAGCACGCTGGTCGTCGTCGAAGGCTGGGTCATCCTGACGCCGTTCATGCTCATCGGCCTGTGGCAGCGGCGCTGGGAGCGGCTGCTGCGCCCGTTCTGGTTGTACGCGCTCGGCCTGCACCTGGCAATGACGCTGGTCTTTCCATTTCCGGGCTACCGTGGCGGCCTGTTCCACTCGGCAGCGGCGCTGGTCCCCTGGTGGGCTGCGCTGGGGATCGTCGGGCTGCACAACAGCATCGACTGGGTAGCGCGAAAACGCCGGCGCTGGAACGCGCGCGTCGCGAAAGTTTTCTTCTCGGTCGGCATTCTGGCGCTGGCCCTGGCACTAACCATTCTCGGCATCCTGCGCCAGCAGGGCAAGCCGGATGGCGAGCCAGCCCTCATGCAAGAACTGCGTGCGATACTGCCGGAGGGCGCACGAATCATGGCGAACGACCCGGCCTCAATCTACTACTACACCGGGCACGGCGGCGTTGTCCTGCCGAATGAAGCGCCGGAGACCATTCTCGACATCGCGCGCGTCTATGACATTGATTATCTGCTGATCCAATTCCAGACATTCGAGGATGGCTCGCGTGTGGCGGCCATCCCCGAACCGCTAACGCCACTGCTCGACACGCTGCCCGCCTTCCTCTCCCCGATTCCGCTTGAGAACGCCGACGCGAGGTTATATGCCATCGACCAGCCTGCTCCGTAGGGGCGACACGTTCATTGCAGCCATCGCCGCCGGGCTGGTGCTGCTCTACATCTGGGCGGCGGGCGGCGGCTTCCCGCTGGATGACAGTTGGATTCATCAGACGTATGCCCGCAATCTGGCCGAATACGGCGAATGGGCGTTCACGCCCGGCACGCCGAGCACCGCCTCGACCTCGCCGCTGTACACGGTCATGCTGGCGATTGGCTATCGGCTGGGCATTCCCTTCGCCATCTGGACGCATGGCCTTGGCATCATCTGCCTGATCGTGACCGGGCTGGTCGGCGCGCGCATGGCACAACGGCTGCTGCCGGAGCATCGAAACATCGGTCTATATACGGGTCTCGCGCTGGTCGCGGAATGGCATTTGCTCTGGGCGGCAGCCGCAGGCATGGAGACGATGGTCTTCAGCATGTGGACGCTGGTGCTGATCTGGCTGGGTTGGCGCGAGCTTGACGCGTCAAACGGGCAGTCACGCTCATACGCAGTACGCGGCGCGATCTTCGGGATCGCGGCCGGGCTGGCGACGCTGGCGCGCCCGGAAGGTGTGCTCCTGGTCGGCATGATCGGCTTGACGCTACTGATCGTGCGCCCTGGCATGACGTGGGCCAACCTGATCGTCTGGGGCGTGGCCGCGGTCGTCGCCTTTGGTATCGTGCTCGCGCCCTACCTCAGCTTCAATGTGCAGCTTATGGGCGGTCTGCTGCCGAACACTGCTGCCTCGAAACGCGCCGATCTCGTCCTGCTCTTCAATGCACCGTATCTCTCGCGGGTTGTGGATATGATCCTGCCGCTCACGGCAAGCGGAATGCTGCTGTTGCTCCCCGGCGCGCTCGTTTTCACAGCCGACCGCGTGCGGACTCTGCGCAGTGATCGCACAGCGCTGCTCCATCTGCTGCCGCTGGCGTGGAGCGCCGCCCTGATTCTGCTCTATGCTGCTTATCTGCCCGCCTATTTCCAGCATGGCCGCTACGTCATGCCGGCTGTGCCCGCCTTCGTCGTCAGTGGCGTCGCCGGCACAGTATTGCTGATCAATCGGGCGCGGCGTGGGCGCTGGGCGCGTGTGCTCTCGCGGGCGCTGGCGTTGGCGACGGTTGTCGTCTACGTCGTCATGACCCTGGGCTTGGGTTTGTCAGCCTACCAGAAGGACGTGTCGATCATCGACCATGAGATGGTGACGGCGGCGCACTGGATCGCAGCCAACCTCCCCACAGACGAGCTGCTCGCCATCCATGACATCGGCGCAGTCGGCTATTATGCGCCGCGGCCAATCGTCGATCTCGCCGGACTCGTCAGCCCGGAACTGCTGCCGCTCATCCCGATTGAACTGAATGCACAGGCAACCTGGAATATGCTGCGCGAGCGCGACGCGCGTTACATCATGGGCTTTGCGGATCAACTGCCGGATGCGAACCCGAACGACTCGCATTTGTGCCCGATCTTCAGGGCGCGGGGCATGAACGAAGACGTCAGCGAGACCTATAACATGAGCATCTACCGGATTGTCTGGGATGGTCAATGCCCGACGCCGGGCAACTGAGTGAGCGCCCCAGGGGCGCTTTCGTCGACAGCGTTTTGCTCGTTCATCTCCAACCAATCATTCAGACGCGCGCAAAGTTCAGCGCTGAACAAGAAGATCGCGGCGACGAGATACGCCCAGAACAAGAGCACGATCACTGTTGCGATGCTGCCATAGACAAACTGGTAATTGGCGACGTTGTTCAGATACCAGCCAAAGCTCGACTTGGCAAGTTCCCAACCCAGAGCGCCGACGATGGCGGCAGGCCAGACCGCATCCCACTTGACTGCACGGGCAGGCACATAGCGAAACAAGAGCGCGAAGATCACCATGTTGAGCGCAAACGGCAAGAAATAGGCGCCAATCGTGAGCCAGAATGATGGGCGCTCCAGCAACAGTGCGTTGAGCAAACGTTGTGCAGCCGATGTCACAAACGATGCGCCGACCAGCGCGATCAGGATGAGGGTCATGACGATGGCAATCAGGCGCTGCCGCCAGATGCTGCGGCTTTCGGGGACACGAAAGATGTGGTCGAGCGATGTCGTGATGTTGCTGAATAGCCCCAGCCCTGACCAGGTCAGGCCGACAATGGCGATCAGACCGAACGATTGGCTCTGCGCCAACGCGGTGGTGACATTGGTTTCAACGACATCGAATATGGAACTGACCGTGGGCGGCAAGAAGTTGCTCAGACCAAGCTGGATCTGCTGCTGAGCGACTACAGGGCCAAGCACACGGCTGATGACCACTGCCAGCAGCAGCGACAGGGGGAAAATCGAGAAGATCGCGTAATAGGCAAGCGCCGCCGCCTGACGCGTGCCATAGCGCAGGAATCCATGCACTACGCCACGCAAATACAGCGGAAGCGACCGGGTTTTCTCCGGTTGTTGAGACCACCACCAAACCAATGACGTGGTCAAGGGCTTGGAAATACGCGCCATGTCCGAATAACCTCGACTTTTCCTTCAGGATAGCAGAGAGTCCTTCATTTCCAACGCCGGAATTCATGTTACGATGCTGACATATAGGGCGAAGCTAACATCGATAATGGAGTACACCCGGCATGGAAATTGATTTCAACGCGATTCTCAACCTGCTCAGCCTGTCCCCAGCAGGCGCTTCTGTCCCTTCCCCGATCTTCTGGAGTCTCTTTCAGTACATCATCTTCATCCTGGCGTTCATCGCCCTGATCCTGATGCCGGACAAGAATCTGCCGTCTACCCTGTTGATCGCTTTCGTTCTGATGGCCGCCGTCGTCGCCAAACTGGCCGTTGCCGGCGCATCGATCAGTGCGTTCTTTCAGCCGCGCGCGCTCGGCATCCTGTTTTTGAATGCTACAACCGCCTTATTCCCCTTCCTTGTCGCCGGTATGACGCGCACGCGCAAACGCAGTAACCCTGTCGTCCCGATTGGCATTTTGTTGGGCATAATCGGCGGCGTTTACACATTTGCCTTCTGGTTTTTCGTCCAGCAGTAATGATACAGGGCAGCGACTTGTAGATTGTGACGAATCTAGCGACGGCATCTTGATCTGTATCGACAAACGGGAGGCAGGGTGCTATACTGAATTCAACTGATTATTCTGATTGATCAGATGAATTGACAAGATTTCATGGCACGTTTGCCCCTCGATTCTGACCTGCTCGACTTCATCGTCAAGAAGGGTTTTCACCCCGGAGATCGTTTGCCCACGATCAACGAGCTGCAAGACCCGGAACATCTCGGCATCAGCATCAGCAAAGTGCGCGAACAACTCGAAGTCGCGCGCGCGCTCGGAATCGTTGAAGTCCGCTCCAAGACGGGAATGAAGCTGCGTGAGTATTCGTTCACGCCGGCCATCCGCTTGAGCCTGTTCTACGCGCTCTCGGCGCAACCCCAGCTCTTTGAAGCCTTCAGCGCCCTCCGCAACCACGTCGAAATCGCCTTCTGGCACGAGGCCTGCGCTTTACTGACGGACGAAGACAGGCTAGGAATGCGTCAGTGCATTCTGGCGGCGCGCGAAAAACTCAGCCCTCATAACGGCCACATCCACATCCCCTACGAAGAGCATCGCGCCTTTCATCTTGGCATGTTTAATCATCTTGAAAATCCGTTCGTGATCGGCATCCTGGAAGCTTATTGGGACGCCTACGAAGCGGTTGAGGTGAGCCGCTACGCTGATTATGCTTACCACACCAAAGTGTGGGACTATCACGAGCGCATCCTGGACGCAATTTGCGCGAGCGACTTCGAACGCGCTCAGGAATTGTTTATCGAGCACATCGACCTCCGGCAGCATCCACATGGAGCTCCGGCGACAGACGATCCGACCGTGGTTGAATGGAGATGAGCCATTGTGATAAACACGTGCCAATAAAGGAGCATTTATCGGGACAGCCGCAGGTTCCCACCTTCCTATTATTTAAGATACCTGGCAGCCAACGGCCAGGCTGAAAATGTGACTAGCAGGAGCTTAGTGCATGAGCACAGTCAACATCCAAACGGACACGAAAACGCATTCTGCGTACCAGGGCGAGCCGGTCATCAACGATTTTGCCCTCATGATAGCGACAAAGAATGGTTCCGGCAGCCAGACTTCGAACGAAGTCCTGATCCGATCTTTGTTCCGCATGGGAATTCCGGTGAGCGGCAAGAACCTGTTCCCATCCAACATCAAGGGTCTGCCCACCTGGTACACCATTCGCGCTAGTAAAGACAGCTACATTGCGCGGCGGGCCACCACCGATATCGCGGTGACAATGAACCAGGATACCGCCGCCGAAGACATTGCCAATCTGCCGGAAGGCGGCGTTTGCATCATTCCGCAAGAGTGGAAGTGGGGTCAAACACGCCCGGACATCATCTACTACGAAGTCCCGGTCAAATCGACGCTCGGAATGTCGGATATTCCGTCCGATTTTCGCGATCGCATTGCGAATATGGTCTACGTCGGCGCTTGCGCCTATCTTTTCGACATTCCGCTCGATATTGTGCGTCAGGCACTGTTGGACACCTTCAACGGCAAAGAAAAACCGGCCAACATGAACTTCGGCGTTGTCCAGAATGCCTATGATTGGTCGAAGGAAAACCTGGTCAAGCAAGACCCGTTCCGTTTCCAGCCGCTCGACCTGACCACGGGCAAAATCCTGATCACGGGCAACGAGGCGACGGCGCTGGGAGCGCTGTTTGGCGGCATCACGGTCGCGGCCTGGTATCCGATCACCCCATCGACCAGCGTGATCGATGGCGTTCTGGATCATAAGCATCTCCGCAAAGACCCGGAGACGGGCAAAGATACCGTCGCCGTCGTGCAGGCCGAAGACGAACTCGCCGCCATCGGCATGATCATTGGTGCAGGTTGGGCCGGCGCGCGCGCTATGACTGCGACCAGCGGCCCCGGTATCAGTCTGATGGCCGAATTCACCGGCCTGGCCTACTTCGCGGAGATTCCGTGTGTGATCTGGGATATTACGCGCATGGGCCCCAGCACTGGCCTCCCGACCCGCACCAGCCAGGGTGACTTGCTGTTCATTCACTTCCTGGGACATGGCGACACACGCCAAATCACCCTGCTGCCGGGCAGCGTCGCTGAATGTTTCGAATTCGGCTGGCGTGCGTTTGACGTGGCCGATCAATTCCAGACACCTGTCTTCGTCATGAGCGACCTCGATCTGGGCATGAATATCTGGATGAGCGACCCGTTTGTCTACCCGGATCAGCCGCTGAATCGCGGTAAGCTGCTCGCCAATAAGGAAAAATACGAGCAGTTTGTAGCCGAGCACGGCGAATGGTATCGCTATCGTGATTATGATAAGGATGGGGTGCCTTACCGCACGATTCCCGGCGTTGATCACATGCGCGCGGCCTATTTCACGCGCGGCACGGGTCACAATGACATGGCAGTCTACAGCGAACGCGGCGACGATTGGCTGCAAAATCTGAATCGAATCACGCAGAAGATCGATAACAGCCGCGTCCTATTGCCGCAGCCTATCATCGATTTCGACGCTCAGAACGAGATCGGCCTGGTCTCGTTCGGCTCGAACGACCCCGCCATCGAAGAGGGTCGCGACCGCTTGGCGGCGGCGGGTATCAAGACGAATTATCTGCGCGTGCGCGCGCTGCCGCTGGCGCAGTCGGTCAAGGAGTTTGTCCTCAAGCATAAGCGTGTGTACGTGCTGGAGAATAATCACGACGGACAACTGGCGCAGATCATCCGCATGGAAGCGGCGGAAGACACGCGGCACATGATTTCACTACCGCTCGGCGACACACTGCCTATGACGGCGAAATGGGTGTTCGAATCAGTCATGCATGGGGAGAACAAGTAACATGCCCAACGCACTCGGCCTGGAAAGACAAGACTATCGCGCCGCACAGAGCACCCTATGTCCCGGTTGCGGCCATGACTCGATTGCGAACCAGATCATCAGCGCTGCCTATGACCTCAGCCTGCCCATGCCGCATGTCGTCAAGTTCAGCGGCATCGGTTGTTCCAGCAAAACGCCCGCCTACTTCCTGCGAGGCTCGCACGGGTTCAATGCCGTACATGGTCGTATGCCTTCGGTAGCGACCGGCGCGATGTTGGCGAATCAGTCGCTCTACGCGATTGGTGTCAGCGGCGATGGCGACACCGGCAGCATCGGCTTCGGACAGTTCAAGCATCTGATCCGCCGCAACGTGCCGATGGTCTACATCGTCGAAAACAACGGCGTCTACGGCCTGACCAAGGGACAGTTCTCAGCGACGGCAGACGAAGGCGCGAAGCTGAAATACTATGGCAAGAACGAACTGCCGCCGATTGATCTGTGCCTGGAAGCGATCATCAGCGGCTGCACCTTCGTCGCGCGCAGCTTCTCCGGCGATGCGAAACAGGTTCAGACGCTGATTAAAGCAGCGCTGAGCCATCGCGGTACCGCTGTGCTCGACATCATCAGCCCGTGCGTGACCTTCAACAACGCACCGGATTCGACCAAGAGCTATGAATACGGCAAGGCGAACGAAATCCCGCTGCATCAGATCGATTACATGCCCAGAGGCTTCGTGCCGGAACGCGAAGAAATCACGGTCAAGAGCGATTACGAGCTGATCGAAGTGCAAATGCACGACGGCTCGTACATTCGCCTGAAACAAGTGGATAAGGATCACGATCCACGCAACCGTGCCGCCGCGCTGTCAGTGCTGGAAAAGGCGCAGCGTGAGGAGCTGTTCCTGACAGGGCTGATCTACTACGAAGAGCCGCGCCCAACCCTCGGCGAAACGCTCAATCTGGTGGACACACCGCTGAGCGCATTGGCCGACGAGCAACTGCGCCCGTCGCCAGAGGCTCTGGCAAAGCTGATGGCAACGTTCGGCTAAAACCACACACCACATTGCAGCAAAGATGAATACGGGAGGTGTACGCCTCCCGTTTTTGCTTTATTTGCGCCATACACACTTCTGAATACAATGGACTCAGCGTAACCTTTACCAAGGAGTTTTTCATGCAAAGACTTGCCGTGTGTCTCGTGGTGTGCGTGGCGGTGTTGCTGCTGGTTCCGGCGGCACTGGCTCAGGAATCGATGGCCTATGGCGATACCGTCACGAATTCGATTACGTCAGACGAGTTTGCGTTCGAATACACGTTTGAAGGCGGCGAGGGCGATGTCGTCGTCGTCGAGATGCGCCGCACCAACACGGACGAAGACATGACGCGCCCTGAAATTCATCTGCTGGACAGCGAGGGCGAGGAAATCGCCACAACCGCAGAAACGTTCAGCTACGGCGCAGCCGTCCTGGTCGCAAAGCTCACCGATTCAGCTACATATACCATCGTCGCGACACGTAACGACGACGCGGACGGCGACAGCGTGAGCGAATTCGAGCTTGAGTTGATCCAACCGACGATGCTGGAAGCAGGTGCAGACCTGATCGACGGCGAAATCGATAACGATGCGCGTGATCAATACTATTATTTGCCCGCCGATGGTGAGGTGACGGTGCTCTACCAACCGGGCGACTCGATTTACATTCCGATTCTGTCCGTCAACGTCGTCAATCAAGGCACGTTGCGCCCCCTGGGGCAAATTGCTGGCGTCTTTATCGAACAAGGGACACTCACCATCGACGCGGACGAAGACGATATCTATATCGTTATGGTCGCTGCGGATGAGAGCGACTACATCTTCCGCGATGTTCAGAGTGAATACCAATTAGGGATCGCTGCCCAATAAGCGCGCCTTATTGTTCGTAGGCGTCCCATTCGGGGCGTCTACAAACCTACTCGCCACCGCTGATCGTTTCTCCGGGCATTTCGTCATCATCCTCAACCAGCAAACGCCGCAGCACTTTGCCGACGAAGCTCTTCGGCAGTTCATCGCGGAATTCGATCTCCCAGGGCACGGCATACTCTTTCAAACGGCGTTTGCACAGCGCGATAATCTCATCTTTGGTCAGACGAGTCCCCTCACGCGGCACGATGTAGGCCTTGATCCGCTGATCGCCATTGCCTGCGCGCGCTAACCCGACGACCGCGGCTTCTTTGATGGCGGGATGTTCGTATAAGACTTCCTCGACATCACGTGGATAGACCTGGTATTTGCCCGCGAGGATCATCTCTTTCTTGCGGCTGATGATCTGGAAATAGCCATCGTCATCCATACGCGCGATGTCGCCGGTCAGCAGCCAGCCATCGGCGGTGAAGGTTTGCGCTGTGGCGTCCGGCTGTCCCCAGTAGCCATCCATTACCTGGGGGCCGCGCACGGCCAGTTCGCCGATCTGCCCGGTTGGCAGTGTTTCCGCCGTCGCCAGATCGACGATTTTCGCCTCAGTGTTCGGCAAAGGCACGCCGATGCTCCCCACTTTGCGCAAGCCATGCAGCGGATTTGAATGGGTGACGGGCGAGGCTTCGGTCAGCCCATAGCCTTCGACCAAGCGCCCGCGCGTCAGCTTCTCGAACGCTTCGGCGACCTCGACCGGCAGCGGCGCAGCGCCAGAGATGCAGGCTTTGATGCTCTGAATGCCATAGCGCCGGACACCGGAGAATTGGTTGATCGCCATATACATGGTGGGCACGCCAGGGAACAGCGTCGGCCTGGACTTCTGAATCGCTTTGAGCACATCCTGGGTGATGAAATTCGGCAGAATGACGATTTTCGCGCCCAGGGCAATGGGCACGTTCATCGCCGCCGTCATGCCATAGGAATGCGAAAATGGCAGCACCCCCAGCACAACTTCATAGCCCTCACGCAGTTCGGTGATCCAGTGGCGCGTCTGGAGCGCGTTGGCAAGCAGCGCCCGGTGGCTGAGCATGACGCCTTTGGGTTTATCCAACGTGCCGCCGGTGTATTGAATGACGGCCAGCGAATCTGCGCTGACCTCGACCTGAGGACGGATTGCCGGATGCGATTGGATCAGCGCCAGCCAGCTATACTCGCCCGGCTGCAAGCCTTCCGACAGCAGATGCCCTTCGCGTCGCTCACGTCCGAAGCTGAAGACCGTCCGCTCCATAGGCCCCATGTAATCTTTGATGTTGGTGAAGATGAGCGCACGCAGATCCGCCCGCGCTTTGACCTCACGCGCGGTCTTGCTGAACAGCGTCAGCGTCACCAGGATTTCCGCCCCGGAATCGAGCACCTGCCGCTGAATCTCTTCGCGATCATTGACAGGGCTGGTCGAGACGACGACGCCACCGGCCTTGAGCACGGCATAATAGGCAATAACAAACTGCGGCGTATTCGGCAGCAGGAGCATGACACGCTTGCCTTTGTCAACGCCCAGCGAGCGCAGCGCATTTGCCAACCGGTTGACTTCGGCGTCCAGTTGGCGGTAGGTCATCGTCCGGCCATAGAAGCTGATTGCCGGGCGATGCCCCGCGCGGCGCACAGCGCTGTGCAGCAGCCGATGCAGGGCGCGATTGGGCAGGCCCAGCGTCGAGGGCACGCCTTTCTCGTAGTGGCGTATCCATGGTCTGTTCGCCCCTATCGACTGCCGGCCACGCTGGGCGCGCCAGGATTTCTCGGCTTCCGGATCGCTGATGAACCGCTCGATGGCGCGATTGACGGCATCCGCCCGCTCCAGGGGGACGAGGTGGCTGGATACGCCGATGTTGACATCCTCGGCGTCAGGAATCGTCTGCGCGACCTCTTCGAATGCGGCAGTCGGGTAGACCTGATCGCGCTCCCCACGAATGACGAGCACTGGCATTTGCAGATCGCGAAACTTGCTCCAACCGTTCCAGACCCGCATGGTATTGAAATAGAGATTCTTGAGCACGTGTGCCTCGGCAGCCAGTTGGCGGCGCACCATCCGGCGAATTGGTCGCAAAATCGTCAGCGGCAGACGCAGCAGCGTTTCCGCGCCTTTGAAGAGCGAGTACTCGCCCGTGGTCGCCACCAGGATCAGCCGCGCGACATCCTGCGGGCGGCGATGCGCAAACTCGGTGACAAGCGCGCCGCCAAACGAATGACCGCATAGAATGATCGGGAACTTGACTTCGAGCTTCGCCAGCACCATATCCAGATCAGACTGTAGCTCGCTCATATCGTAGCGGCTGGGCGGCGCATCCGAACGGCCATGCCCACGCACGTCAAGCGCAATCACCCGATAATCATCCGAGAACGCCCTGAGCTGATTTTGCCATTGGAGCGCATAGCCACCATAACCATGCACGAACACCAGCGTGCCGATGGGTGCTTCTGGCGCAACCTCGATGTAACTGATGCGCACCGGAGGGTCTTCACTGACAAGAATATCTTCTCGATAAAGCTCAAGATCGACTTCCATAATCGCCGCCTCATGGTTTCATGAACCTTTTTTGGGGCAACATTATAACAGTGAGTCTGTAGAAGCAATCGATTGTGCATCCAGAAACTTTCTGCAAGACAGGTTGTTTTCATATCTAGGAGCATGTGTGAAGACGGTGGGCAATTGTTCGCCTTTTGCAAAGGAAAACAATACAATTACCCGCCAGAATGATTGACAGAGAATTGTAGAGGTTGCATAGGCTTTGTTAGATCACATTCGTATTGCCCCGTCTATCCTCGCCGCCGACTTCACCCGGCTGGGGCAGCAAATTCATGATGCACAGGTGGCCGGGGCTGAACTCATCCATGTCGATGTCATGGATGGGCGCTTTGTGCCTAACCTGACCATGGGGCCACTGATTGTTGAAGCAGCGCGGCGCAGCACCGATTTACCGCTTGATGTTCACCTGATGATGATCGAACCGGAAAACATGATCGATGCCTTCGTCAAGGCAGGCGCATCGACGCTCCATATCCACTGGGAGACGGGCTTCCACATTCATCGCACGCTGAGCCGCATCAAAGAATTGGGCTGTAAGGCAGGTATCGCGATCAACCCGCACACCCCGGCGATTGTTCTGACCGAGATTTTGCCGCTGGTTGACACTGTGCTGGTCATGACCGTCAATCCGGGCTTTGGCGGACAAACGCTCATTCCGGAAACACTCACTAAAGTCAACCAACTGCGCAAATTGATCGATAGCCAGGATCTCGCCATCAGTATCGCGGTGGACGGCGGCGTTAATGAAACGACCATCGGCCAGGTCGTGGCAGCAGGCGCGGATACCCTGGTGGTTGGAAGTGCGTTCTTTAGCACGAAATTCACCCCAGATCAGGGCATGGAACGTCTGCGAACAGCCCTGCAAAATTATGATGTGAGCCAAAAGCAGATGGCGGCCAGGTGATAAAAATGTTTTTCATCCTGAACGAGGGTTAGAACCATGGCTATGACACGAGCACAGTTCCGTGAAAATGGCAATCTCATCTGTGATGGCTATTTGCTTAAAGACCTCGCAGTGGGCGGCGTTCAATGGCTGGAACGCAATAAAGAACAGGTCAACCAACTCAACGTCTTCCCGGTGCCGGATGGCGACACGGGCACGAACATGCTGTTGACCATGCGCGGCGCGTTTGGCCAGATCGCTGACATCGAGGAACCACACGTCGGCAGATTATCGAAGGCCTTCGCAGATGGCGCGCTGCGCCACGCACGCGGCAATTCGGGCGTTATCCTGTCCCAGATCTGGGCCGGCGTGGCGCGCGCGCTCGATGGGCACGAATTACTCGACGCTTCCTCGGTTGCCGATGCCTGTGTCTCGGCGGTCGATTGGGCCTATCGCGCGGTCGAAAAGCCGGTGGAAGGCACAATTCTCACCGTCTCGCGCGACATCAAAGATGCAGTCGTGCAGAAGACAGAGAAGCAGCATGACCTCGTCAGCATTCTCAAGACGATGGTCTTCGCCGGGCGTTCGTCACTCCGGCGCACCCCGGACATGCTGCCATTGCTCAAGAAGGCAGGCGTAGTCGATTCGGGCGGACAAGGGCTGGTTTTCATTCTCGAAGGGATGCTGCGCGCGCTGTGTGGCAAAGACATCTCGCTCGTGGACGTGGCGGTGCCAATTCTGGGGCAGCAGGCCGAAACGTGGCAGGAAGCGCTCGTGCCGGAAGACGAGGAAGGCTACGGCTATGACGTGCAGTTTCTGATGCACGGGCGTGACATGGACGTTGCTAAGGTGCGCACGGACATCAATGCAATGGGCTGGTCAACCCTCGTCGTCGGCGATAGCAATCTCATCAAGGTACATGTCCACGTCCATAACCCGGCGGAACCGTTGAATTATGCCATCTCCAGCGGTGCAGACATCGACGATGTCGTGGTCGAAAACATGCACCGCCAGTACGAACAGTACGTGCAGGCGCGCGCGGACCGGGAAGGCGATGTCCTCACCGAAACCGAAGGTGTGGGTGTCATCACCGTCGCCACCGGCAAAGGGATGAAGCGCTTGTTTGCCCAGGAACTTGGCGCGGCCTACGTCATCACCGGCGGGCAGACGATGAACCCCAGCACCGGCGATTTTCTGGCCGCCATCGACAAGATCCCAAACAACGACATCATTCTGCTGCCCAACAACAAGAATGTGCTGCTGTCAGCCCGCCAGGCAGCGGAGCAAGAGCAGCATAAGCAGGTGCGCGTCGTCCCTAGCGCAACCGTGCCCCAGGGAATTGCCGCGATGTTCGAGTACGTCAACGCGGCAAACATGGAGCCACCGGCAACCCTGGACGACACCACCGAAATGATGACCGAGACGCTATCTCAGGTCGTCACCGGCGAAATCACCCGCGCCACCCGCGACGTGGAAATCGACGGGCTTGAAGTCCGCGCCGGGCAGTTCATTGGTTTGATCGACGACGTGCTCAAAGTCGCGGGCAATGATCTGACCCAGGTCGCCCGTGATCTGCTGCGGATGGCCGACGCCAGCCGTTTTGAGCGCGTCACACTCTATTATGGCGAAGGCATCGGTGAATCCGATGCACGCGCCATGGTCGCGATTCTCGCAGACAGCTTTCCAGATCTGGAATTCGAGGTTATTTCGGGCGGGCAACCGCTCTATCCATACATTATCAGTATTGAGTAGATGCAGCGCACAGCCATCATCACGGATAGCGGCGTTTCATTGGGAGATATTACCGAGCGCGCCGCTTTGCCAGTGACGATCCTGCCGAATCAAATAACGACGGCAAGCAGCACATTTCTGGAGGAGCAGGAACCGGGCAACGAGGCAGCCCTGTCGCTATTGGCGCAGTCGCCATCCCCGCCTGTCCTTGAACCACCTACCCCAGAGATGTATGCGCGTACCTTCACGGCGCTTTCGCGGGATGCCGACCAGATCGTGTGTATTTGCCCGTCCCGCCATTTGACTGCCCATTGGGAACGCGCCCGTCGGGGCGCACAGTTGGCAGCCGGGACAAGTCCAATCAAGCTGATCGATTCACAGCTTATCTCTGCCGGTCAGGCGCTAGCGACGAATGCCATCGCCGAAGCGATTGCCAGCCAGCCACAGATCAACGACATTGAACGGCTGGCGCGGACTATCGCGGCGCGCACCTATTTCATGATTGCGGTCGAACAGGTCGAAATGCTGCGGCAGATCGAGATGTTATCTGCCGAGCATGTTCTTTTCAGTGCCATGCTGAATATGAAGCCAATCCTCAGCATGGAAAGTGGGCTGCTGCACGCCGTCGCCAAAGCTCGCTCCCGCACACATGCTATCGACCGCTTGCTGGAATTCGCAACCGAATTTCCCAACGCAGACTCGATAGTGATCCTGCACGATCACAAAAGCCATGACATCGGAGAACGGTTATACGCGCGTTTATCTGGCTTTGCACCTGCGGAGAATGTCGCGGCGATGGTTTATAATCCATCTTTAGCTGCGCTGATAGGACTTGGCGCTATCGGCATAGCCATTGTGACGACGCCGTCTGCGAAAGTGGAAGGCGTTTCGGGTGATGTCTAGCCGAACGGCTGATGTTAGCGCCTGAATTCCCTGCCTGGATGTACGTTCGAACGCAGCTTGTGCGTCCGTGTGATCCAAGTATTGTGTCCAACCCTGTGCTTGACAACCGGGCAAGCTCGAATCTGGAAGGTGCAGTATGATAGGCGATGTAGCACAAACGAGCGAGGCAGCAATATTCATTCCTAATCTGCCTGAAAGTGATCGCACCTTGCGCTAAATTCTATAAACCCTATAAGTGAATAGGATTATGAAAATGGCATTCAAGAATATTCGTATCATCACTGACAGCACCTGCGACATTCCGGCTGACCTCTTGGAACAGCACAAAATTGGGGTAGCCCCGTGTTTCATCAATTACGGCGGCAACAGCTACGCCGATGACGGTGTTCAGCTTACCCGTGAACAGTATTACAAGGATCTGCGCCACATCCGCCCCGTGCCGAAAACATCCGCTTTTCCGCCCGGCATAGCGGAACAACTGCTGGACGAAGCCTTCCAGGAAGCAGAACATGTGGTCATATTGTGTGTTCCCGCCAAATTGAGTGGCGTGTATAATGCTTTTCGTTTGGGGGCGAGCAATTTTCCCTCAGAGAAAGTCACGTTGATCGATAGTGGTCAGGTCGCGATGGCCTTGGGCTGGCAGGTTTTGATCGCCGCCGAGACCGCTGAAGCGACTGGTGACGTAGCACAGGTGCTCGATGCCATCAAGCGCGTCCGTGCTAATCAACGTTTGTATGCAGCGCTCGATACGCTGGAGTATCTGATGCACAGCGGGCGTGTGGGGTGGGCCAGCGCCAGTATTGGCGCGCTGCTCCAGATCAAGCCCATCCTGGACGTGCAAGACGGAGAAGTCAAACAATACGCCCGCGTGCGCACATTCAAACGAGCCTTCGAAGCCCTGGTCGATCTGGCACACCAGCAAGCGCCGCTGGATCGGCTCGGTATCTTGCATACCGACAATGAACAAGGAGCGCAAGACCTTCGAGAGGCACTGAAGGACATTGTGCCGGAAAACACGCTAATCTTGAACATCACCCCTACCATTGGCACACATATCGGCCCTGGTGGATTAGGGATAGCTACCGTGAGTCAAAGCTGGAAAGCGTAAGCATACAATGCCATCGGCACTGGAAACTCTGGTCAAAATCCTCAAGCTCGAACGTGATACCGGGTATAAGAATACAGCCGTCATAGGCGGTATAGCGGCTTATGCCCAGGGCTGGCAAGAGCAGGCCCATACACAGGCGCGCAAGCCGGAACATCACCAACTGGTCGATGAGATTTCTGAGCGTCTCAGCCAGTACGATGAACTGAAAAACCGCAATGAGCGCCATAACACCGTCAGCTACATCCTCGACCGGATCACCGGTCGAATTCCCGCGCCCACTGCGCCAGCGTCGGAAGTGACCGCACAGCAACCGGAAAAGGCGCGCCAGCCCGAGCAGGAGCGCATGTCTGCGCCCGCGCAGTCAGAAAGCAAATCAAAAAAGTCGCCCAGCAGTCGCCCGGAGAAGCGCGGCGGCAAGAAGAGTCGGTCACCAGGGGACGGACGCAGAGCACAGGAAAACCTGCCGTCGAGTGATTCGTTCGGCAGCGACGGCGAGCGCACGGAATATGCGACCTATGGCGGCGATGTTCGCGTACCGACCAAACGTGACATTCCGACTCCCCCGCGCCTCGAGCGACCGCCACGCAAGCCGCGTCCGCAGCTTGATCCGGAGCAAGCCAGGGCGACGATGCACGGCCTGGAAGCGACCGTCGAGAATATTCACCGTGTCGGCACGAAAACAGCATCGATCCTGAACAAGCTCGGCATCGAAACGATCAACGATTTGCTGCTCTATCTGCCCCGCCGCTATGATGACTACACGCAACTCATTCCAATTGCGAAACTCCAGCCCAATACCCAGGTGACGATTATCGGCGTTGTGCGCCACACTGAAGTCCGCATCAGCAGCGGCGGTCGCAAGGACTATGCCTTTGTCATTGACGATGGCAGTGCCACGCTTTCCGTGACGATGTTCGGCCAGGGACAGTTCTATATGCAGCAGCGTATTCGCATCGGGCAACAGCTCGTGCTGCGCGGCATCACGTCTGTCTTTCGCGACCGCCTGCAAATGACCAATCCCGATTGGGAAGAACTCGATCCCGACGATTTGCAACTCGCCCGAATCGTGCCGGTCTACTCACTTACAGAAGGACTGCGCGCAAAAACGCTGCGCGATGCCATCCGTCAGGCGCTTGACTATTGGGCCGAGCGCATTCCCGATTACATCCCTGAAGCGACACTGGAACGCGCCGATCTGGCCGATCTCGGTTGGGCGCTCAACAATCTGCATTTTCCCGAAAGCTGGGAACACCTTCATCACGCCAAGCGTCGCTACATCTTCGATGAACTTCTGCTCTTGCAACTCGCAATTCTGGGCAATCGCTTCGCCTGGCAAGCGACGCCCGCCGACCCACTCTCTAGCGACGATGCACATCTGGACAGCGTCCTACAGGCGATTTTTCCGTATGCGTTGACCGGAGCACAGCGCCGCAGCATCGATGACATTCGACGAGACATCGCCAAACCGATACCGATGAATCGTCTGCTTCAGGGCGATGTCGGTTCGGGCAAGACGGCGGTCGCAATTGCGGCGCTGGCGATTACCTTTGCCAATGGCAAGCAGGCAGCATTGATGGCCCCGACCGGCATCCTGGCCGAGCAGCACTTCCGCAATATCAGCGCCGCGCTGGCGCAAATGCCCGGCGAGCGGCAGCCGGTCGTCGCGCTGCTCACAGGTTCTGTGACAGCGGCGGAGCGCGACCGCGTCTATGCCGGTCTGGCTGACGGCAGCATTGACATAGTGATCGGCACCCATGCCGTGATCCAGTCAGGCGTGGAATTTGCCGATCTGGCGCTGGCGATCATCGATGAGCAGCATCGCTTCGGCGTGGAACAGCGCGGCGCGCTGCGCGGCAAGGGCAAGAATCCCCACCTGCTGATCATGACTGCCACGCCGATCCCGCGCACGCTGGCGCTGACGATCCACGCCGATCTCGACCTGTCGATCATTGACGAGATGCCGCCAGGGCGCACGCCGATCTCGACCAAAGTCATCCCCCCGACCGCTGTCGAGCGCAGCTATGTGCTGATCGAAGAACAACTCGATTTGGGACGCCAGGCATTCATCGTTTACCCGCTGGTCGAAGCATCAGACAAAATCGAAGCTGCCGCCGCCACCGAAGCCTACCACCAGCTGAAGCAAGTCTTTTATCGCCATAAGGTGGGCTTGCTCCACGGTCGTATGAAACCGGCGGAGAAAGACGCCATCATGGCCGATTTCAGCCAGGGTGAATTCGACGTGCTCGTAACGACCTCGGTCGCTGAGGTTGGCGTAGACATCCCGAACGCGACCGTGATCCTGATCGAGGGTGCGAACCGCTTCGGCCTGGCGCAGTTGCACCAGTTCCGCGGGCGTGTTGGACGCGGTGGTTATGCGTCGTACTGCCTGCTGGTCTGTGATACCGATGTCCCCGAAGCTCGCGAACGGCTCAGCGCCCTGGAACGCTTCAACGACGGCTTCAAGCTGGCCGAAATCGATTGGAAGCTGCGCGGCGCAGGTGATCTCGTCGGCACACGGCAGAGTGGGAAAAACGCGCTCCAGCTTATGGAGGATATGTCGCCGGAACTGGTCGAATTGGCCCAACGAGAAGCGCGCACCATTTTCGAAGAAGATCCCGAACTCAGACAGCAACAACACCAACTGCTGGCGCAGCGCGTTCATATGCTGCACGATGCACGGAGTGACATCAGTTAGATTGATCGTTTTCGCAGCTCAGGAGTCGTCGCCATGATGATATGCGCTCTCTATCCCGGCTCGTTTGATCCGACCCATTATGGGCACATTGACATCGCTCACCGCGCAGCACGAATTTTTGACGAAGTTATTATTGGAGTATATGATTTACCCAAGAAACAGTTACTTTTCAGTATCGAAGAGCGCGTCGCACTAGCCGAAAAGGCCTATGAAGGCACAACGAATATACGGGTTGCACCATTTTCAGGATTCACTGTAGACTATGCAAAAGAAGTTGGTGCAACGGTGATCGTGCGGGGCTTGCGGTTGTTTTCAGATTTCGAATTTGAATTCAGGATGGGCCTGGCGAACAAGAAGCTCGCGCCGGAGATTGAAACAGTCGCAATCATGACCGATGTCAAGCACGTCTATATCAGTTCAAGCACTATCCGTGAGATAGCCGAGCTTGGCGGCGACGTTTCCGGCATGACCCCGCCGTTTATTGTTGACGCGTTGAAACGGCGGTATGCTGAGGTTAACAACCCGCGCGTGAATGCGAAGGCCTGATAATTACGTGCGACACGGAAGGGGAAGCGTATGGATATTCAACATCTTATTGACCGGTTGGAAGATCTGATCGACGAAGGGCGACACATGCCCTTCAGCAAGTTCACCATGATCGATGAGGAACGAGCGCTCGAAATCATCGACCAGATGCGCATCTCCATTCCGGAAGAGATCGAAAAAGCCACGCGCGTCCTCGCACAGCGTGACCGCATTCTCGCCCAGGCGAACGAAGAAGCCGCGCGTGTGATCCAGCAGGCGCGCGAACGGGGCGAGCAGTTGATCGACCGCGAAGCGATGGTGCAGGCAGCGCAAAGCCGCGCCGCCAACATCGTCGAGCAGGCGCGCCAGGAAGCGGAAGGCATCACCGACGACGCCGACCAGTACGTGCTCGACAATCTGGGCGCGCTGGAACAGCGGCTGATCAAGCTGCTTGGCGAAGTTCGAGCCGGTATTCAGCACGTCCATGAGTCGGGCGCTGCCGAAGGCTCGCAGCCGCCGCAGACGTTTGTGCCGCCGACTCCGGCGCGCGAGACCATCGATGTCGAGAACAAACAACAAGAAAAAGAAACGCGCTAACCGATCAATTCACGATCGGCCTTTATAGGAGGCGTGCAGCGACGACCTCCTTCTTTTGTTTGAAAAGACGAACCAGCATAAACAGATCATTTAGGCGCATGTTGGGCACGGACTGGTAAATTTGTACTATGCGTCTTGTTTACGTTGCCCTCGCCTGGTGTGCCGGTATTGTCTGCGCCGCCAACCTCAGCGCCCCGCTGCCCATTGGTTGGCTGGCGGCGTTCTGTCTCGCCGCGATCTCACTTGCCCTTGTCTGGCGTCAACCCCGTTATCGATCCGTGCACCTTTTGCTGATGGTGCTCACGCTCGGCGGGCTGCGCTTCACACTCACACCGAACACCAGCGCTCTGGCGGCCCATAACGGCCACGCACTGACAGTCGAAGGTACCGTCGTCGAAGCGCCGCAGCGCAACAGCGATAGCCTGCAACTGCGCATCGCCGCAGAGACTGTCAGCTACGCAGGTCGCACCGAAACCACGAGCGGGATCGTGCTGGCCGAAACGCCGGGCAACCAGGAGCTCGGTTTCGGCGACCGCGTGCGTGCCAGCGGCGATCAATTTCGCCCGCCCGTTTATGACACGTTTTCGTATGCGGATTATCTGGCGCGTGCAGGCATTTTCAGCCTGATGCCCAACGCCGCCGTCGAAGTCGTTCAGCGGAGTACAGATACCTCACTGGCGTCTGCGCTGGTTTCTCTGCGCGAACAAGCCCGTGAGCGCATCGCCTCAGCGCTGCCTGAGCCTTACGCGGGTTTGCTGACGGGCATACTGATCGGCGACGAAAGCGGCATTGCGCCGGAAATCGAGGATGCCTTCGCCCGCACCGGCGCGGCCCATGTTATCGCCATCAGCGGCTTCAACATGGTGGTCGTCAGCGGAATTGTGCTGGCCGTCTTGAAGCGCGCCCGGATACCCGACCGGCGAGCGGCTTTCGTCGGCATCATCGTCGTTGCTCTGTATACCGTGTTCGTCGGGGCGAGCGCCAGTGTCGTGCGCGCTGCCGTGATGACCAGCCTCTGGATCGCGGGCAGCAGCATTCTGCAGCGCAAGACTTTCGTCCCGGCTTCTCTCGCCTTTGCCGCACTGCTGATGTCGCTGGCGAATCCCTACGTCCTTTGGGATGTGGGCTTTCAACTATCCCTGTTCGCGACGTTGGGCATCACCCTCTTTACTGCGCCATTCACGCGCTGGTTTCAGCGCGGCGTGGATGCTGTACTGCCGCCGCGTGCTGCCGAGCGCGTATTGAACTGGCTCGGCCCGACGCTGATCGTCAGCCTGGCCGCGCAGGTGTTGGTACTGCCGCTGATCGCGCTGTATTTCGAACGCATCTCCATCGTCTCGATGCTGGTCAACCTGCTCATCATCCCTGTACAGCCGCTGATTCTGGTGCTTGGCGGGTTAGCAACAATCGTGGCGCTCATCTCGCCTCTCGTCGCGCTGCCAGCCTATTACGCGGCGATCCCGGCGCTGGCATGGACGACGGGCATCGTTCGCCAGTTCGCGCAACTACCCTCCGCAGAAATCGCCGTCCAGTTCCATCCGAATTGGATCGCAGCCTTCTTCGTCGTCGTGATCGCCGCGGTGATGATCCAGGCGACTCAGCCGGAATGGATTGAAGCAAGTGTGACCTTTGTGCGCCGCAGCACAGTTCGGGTAAGCGCAGTTGCTGCCGCGCTCATTTTGCTGGTGCTGATCACCCTGCTGCTGATCGCACGCCCGGATGGAATGCTGCATGTGTGGTTGCTGGAGATGGGTCACAGCCACACACTGCTAGTGCAGACACCCAGCGGCGCGCAGATTCTGATCGACGGCGGGCGTTTTCCCTCCAGGCTGCTGCTGACGCTCGGCGACCATATGGCGCTCAATGATCGCGAGATCGATCTCCTTGCCATTACACAACCGGATGATTACGACTACGGCGCGCTGCCGGAGGTGCTGAAGCGCTACCACGCAGGCCTGATCGTCACCAACGGGCAGCCGAGCTTGAGTCGAACCTACGAAGCCCTTCTGAATGCCGCTGGCGATACCCAGATGCAAACGCTACAGGCGGGGCAGAACATCACGCTCAGCGATGGCGTCGCGCTCGAAGTCTTGCACCCTGAACAGCCACCCGTCCTGGGTGAAAGCCTGGACGACGGCGCGCTCGTCATGCGCCTGAGCTATGGCAGCGCTTCATTCCTGATTACGTCGGATGCCAGCGCGTTCGCACAGCAAGCCATGGTTGACGAAGGTTACGCCGCGCATGCGACCGTCTTGATCTTGCCCAAACACGGCGCTGCCCGTGCGCTTGAAGACGCCTTCCTCGACGCGGTACAGCCGCAGATCGTGCTCCTGGAGTCCGACCCGGCCAACCGCATCGGTGATCCTGACCCGGATACGCTGGCACAAGTCGAGCATCTTCCGCTCTATCGCACGGATATATCCGGCACGCTGCACCTGTGGACGGATGGCAGCACGCTCTGGCTGTTGCCACAGACCGCGGGTTAGGGTGTATCGAGATTGATCGGACTGAGGTAGGCCCGCACCTCGGCGACGATGTGCGCGAAGTCGTCGGCACGCCCGGCAAAATCCCGCCCATCCATCGAAATGCGCAGCACCGGGCATAGAGTCCAACCATCGATCCAACGATCATAGAGGCGATTGAGGCTTTCGAGGTACGCAGGGGCGATGTTGCGTTCATAGTCGCGTCCACGCCGGTGGATGTGCGTCATCAGCGTATCGACGCTGCCCTGAAGATAGATGATGACGTTCGGCGGCGGCAAAAAGCTGCTGACTGCACGATAGAGACGGCGGTAGGCATCGTAATCGCGGTCAGACATAGCGCCCTGTTCATAAAGGTTCTGGGCGAAGATTTCGGCGTCCTCGTACACGGTGCGATCCTGCACGACACTGCCGGGGTGATCCACCAGCAAACGGTGCGCTTCCAGCCGTTTGCCGAGATAGAACACCTGTGAGTGGAAACTCCAAAGCTTCATATCGGTGTAGAAATCGGCCAGGTACGGATTCTCGACATCCGCCTCGTAAAACGGTTCCCAGCCGAAATGGCGAGCCAGAAGACCCGTCAGCGTTGACTTCCCAGCGCCGATATTGCCGGCGATGGCGATAAACTGTTTCTGCGTCGTGTCCAAGATCTATACTCCGAAAGCTGCAAATCTTATTCGAGCGTGACGGTAACGCTCGCGAGCGTCACCGCCTGCCCATCTGATGCCTGCTCATAATACGCGCGGATCTCCACCAGGCCGCGATAACCACCGCTGTCAAGCACCGCCGACCAGGGCACCACAAAGCTGGGATCACTGCTGGTCAGCGTGATCGCCTGGCTCGTGATGACTGTGCCATTCACCGATACGAGTTCCAGGGTGAACGCCGCCTCGAACAGCCCGCCCGCCGTGCCACTGATCTGGATTGTCTCGCCCTGCACCGTACTGCCAGGAGCCGGATTGGTAATCGTTGCCAACGGCACGGTCGTTGTTGGGAGTGACGCAGCGCCACTTTCCGACGCGACGATAATGCTCACTGACGTGCCGACATACTCCCGCCCATTGCGATCGCGCGCGATCAGGCGCAGTTGCCCTTCACCGGTATAGCGTGTAAACAGAGAGGCCGACCAGTTGATCTCGCGCGCCCGGCTCGGATTGCGTAGGGTGATTTCCTGCCGGTTGATCACATTGCCTTGATCGTCAACCAGTTCGAGCCAGAAGCGATCTTCCGCCAGACCGCTGACGACGCCGTTAATTTCCAGCGGCGTGCCGCTCACGACTGCCCCGACCACCGGTGACGCAATCACCGCGTTGCTGGCGCTCGGCGGGCTACCCGAAGCCTGGGTCGCGGAAAGGGGCGCAGCGTCGGTTGCTCCGAGATTCGTGACATCGGGCGACGCTGCTGTGGTCGCATCTGGCGTTTCTGCCGTGGTGGATAACGAAGACTCACGCGTAAGCGTAGGCGTGCGTGCTGCCGGGGTTGAGGTTTCACGCGGCGCGCCCGTGAGATTACAGGCGCTGAGAAGCATCAGCATCGCGATCAGGTAGATATGGAGTTGGCGACGTGCGGTGATGAGAACCATGCCAGTCCATCCAGCGTTGGAGATCGACCGATGGTGTTATACTTTCGCGACTCTCATTTGCCAAGCCCGACTTTATGGGGATAGTGATCGTGAACGACGCCTACCATCTGGAAACCCTCGCCATCCATGCCGGACAGGAACCCGACCCGGCAACCGGCGCGATTATGACGCCGATCTATCAGACTTCGACCTTCGTCCAGGCCGAGCCGGGCAACCACAAAGGCTACGAATACAGCCGCAGCGGTAACCCGACCCGCACAGCGCTCGAACACTGTATCGCCGGGCTGGAAGGCGGGCAATATGGCTTGGCGTTCGCCAGCGGACTGGCGGCCATCGACACCGTTATGCGCCTGCTCAATCCGGGCGACCATGTGATCGTCGGCAACGATGTCTACGGCGGCACGTACCGCTTGTTCGAGCGGGTGCTGGCGCGCTATGGCCTGCGCTTTAGCTGGGTCGATCTGACGCAACCGGAAACACTCGACGCTGCGCTGACTCCGCAAACAAAACTGCTCTGGCTGGAAACGCCGACCAACCCCCTGATGACGCTGGTTGACATCCCTGCCCTCGTGGAACGTGTGCCGGATCACGTGATCGTCGCCGTCGATAACACCTTTGCCAGCCCGGCCATCCAGCAACCGCTGCGCCTCGGCGCGGACATTGTCATGCACAGCAGCACCAAGTACCTCGGCGGGCACAGCGATGTCGTCGGCGGACTGCTGGCGCTCAACGACGAGCAGATGTACGGCGAACTCAAGTTCCTGCAGAATGCCGCTGGCGGCGTGCCCGGCCCGATGGACTGCTTCCTGGTGCTGCGCGGCATCAAAACGCTGGCTGTGCGCATCGAACGGCACAGCCAGAATGCGCTCAAAATCGCGCAGTTCCTGGAAGATCACCCTGCCGTCCAGCATGTGCTCTATCCCGGTCTGGAGAGCCACCCACAGCACGAACTCGCCCGCAGACAAATGCGCTACCCTGGCGGCATGATCAGCATTCTGGTAGAGAGTCCAGCCGCCGCGCAGCGCATGGTCAGCCGGACAAAGCTGTTCGCCCTGGCAGAGAGCCTTGGCGGCGTCGAAAGCCTGATCGAAGTCCCCGCCGCCATGACGCACATGAGCACGCAGGGCAGCACCCTCGAAGTGCCGAGCACGCTCGTCCGTTTGAGCGTCGGCATCGAGCACGTGGACGATCTCATCCAGGATTTGCAGGAGGCATTGTCGTGATCTTAGAAGCTGGCTACCTCTATATCGTTGCCGGGCGCGAGGCAGAATTCGAGGCCGCCTTCGCCGAGGCTGCGCCGATCATCGCGTCGATGAAGGGTTACATCTGGCATCAGCTTCAGCGCTGCATCGAGGTCAAAGGCAAGTACCTGCTGCTCGTCCAGTGGGAGACGTTGGAAGATCACACGATAGGGTTCCGCGGATCACCCGAGTACCAGACGTTCCGCGCGAAACTCTATCCGTTTTACGACCCGGCTCCGACGATTGAGCACTTCGAGACGGCGTTCTCGAATCCTAGCGACTAGCCAGGAAATCCAGCAGATCAATCTTGGTGATGATGCCGATGACGCGCTTGTGTTCGCTGCCGGGCAGCGGCTCCGTGACCAGCGCAACCGGCGTCGTCCCAAAGATGCTCATGACGGATTCAATCGGCGTCTCGATGTTCAGCGTCGGCACATTCGCATCGATGACACCCGCGCTTTCGAGCGGTGTCGTGCTCGCGCCGCCGCTCAACAAGAACGTCAGTAGATTGACTTCGCTGACGAGGCCGAGCAGTTCGCCTTGTTCACCGACCACGGGTAGTTGTGATACGTCGTCGGCTTTCATGAGCGGGATAACGTCGCCGACCGTCTGCCGGGCCTGCGCCAGCACGAGACGTTGATCGGCTTTGCGCTGAAGTACTGTCGAGACGCGCGTTTCGACCCAGTCGCTTTCCAGAAAGCGGTTTTCGCGCATCCACGTGTCGTCGAAGACTTTGCTCAAATACTTCGCACCGCCGTCGGGCAGCAGCACGACGACCAGCTTCTCCGGCCCCAGGTCGCGCTCGGCGACATACTTGAGCGCGCCTGCCAGCACCATGCCGCTCGACCCGCCCACAAACAAGCCTTCTTCGCGCACCAGGCGGCGCGTCATCAAGAACGACTCTTTGTCACTGACGCGCACGCAGTCGTCAATCACCGAGAAATCATAGATGGATGGGATGAAATCTTCGCCGACACCTTCAACTTTGTAGCTGTTCGCCTCAGTGATTTTGCCGGTATAAAAATAATCGGCGATGATCGAACCGATAGGATCGACGCCGACCATTTGCACTTTCGGATTCATCGCCTTCAGATAGCGCCCGGCCCCGCTGATCGTCCCCCCCGTGCCCATGCCGACGACCAGCACATCGATCTTGCCCGCCGTTTGCCGCCAGATTTCCGGGCCAGTGGTCAGATAGTGCGCCAGCGGATTGACCGGATTGTGATACTGATTGGCGAGGAAGCTGTTCGGTGTCTCGGCCACGACCTGCTTGGCGACGCTGTAGTAACTGCGCGGATCATCCGGCTCGACGTTGGTCGGCGTGACGATCACACGTGCGCCATAGGCACGCAGCATACGGATTTTCTCTTCGGACTGCTTATCCGCCAGCACGAAGACGCATTTGTAGCCCTTCATGGCCGCCGCAATCGCCAGGCCGATACCCGTGTTGCCTGATGTCGCCTCGACAATCGTGCCACCGGGCTTGAGCAGGCCTTTGCGCTCGGCATCTTCGATGATGTATGTGCCGATGCGATCTTTGACCGAGCCGCCAGGGTTGAAATATTCGACCTTCGCCACCATCTGCGCCCGCACGCCGCGCGCCACGCGATTGAGACGCACCAGCGGCGTATTTCCCATCACGCCCAGAATATTGTCGTGGATCTCCGGCGCATCCGGCAGTTCGACCTGCGGCGGTGGAATCACATCCATTTCATTTGCGGCCATAGTTTCTCTTCCGTCTTCGACACAATGAACTTCATGATAGCATTCTGCCCCAAAAAATGGCCGAACGCACATCAAAATCTCACCGTCACGACAATAGGGAGATGATCAGAGGCATCCGAGCGCGGGCGTGAAAAGTCACTGAACACCGCGCCCGGCGAGGTCAGGATGTAGTCAATGCGCGCTTGAGGATCGAACGTGTTGGCAGTGAGTACGTCACCATTGCCGGTCACGGCCTGCGAGTCGAGCAGTCCCGCATCCAGCAGCGCCTGTATCTCGACGCTATCCGGCTTCGAATTGAGATCGCCGCCGATGATGGTGCGCGGCGCACCCGCCCACAGATCGATCAAACTCGCCACCTGCGGCAGCCTGTTCTCGCGCCGCTGATGATCCAGATGCGTGCTGATGATCGTCACAGGCTCACCACCGACATCGACGACGATGCGCACATAGTTGCGTTGCCCCATTTCGTCATTACGCGGAAGCAGCCCACTGCCCCGCTCGAGGATAGGCACGCGCGACAGGATCGCGTTGCCAAACTGCCTATCGGCGGCGGCGTAGTGATAGTTCATCCCCAAACGCTGTGCCAGCCACCCGACCGTATCCACGTTACCACTGGCGATTGCACCGCGCATCACTTCCTGGAGCAGCACAATATCTGGGTGTTCCGCCTTGATCGTCGCTACCTGGGCTTCCATCGCCACCCGGCCTTCAATGTCGATGCCCTGGCGGATGTTGTAGGTCATGACACGCAGGGAGTCCGTTGCGGCGGATTGCTCCACCACGAGCTGCACGAACAAGACGGCGGGAATGAGCAGTCCGATCAGCGGCGCGAGCACCCACGTGAACCCGACGTAACGCTGCCCATCGGGCGCCAGCGTTCGGCTCATCAGCAACAGAATTACGATTGCCAGCGACGGCGCAAACCAGAGTTCGACCGGCATACGAACGAGCCCGCCCAGGTAGTTGATCGCGAGCAAGAGGAGCAGAAACAAGAGTGATGCGCCAAGTGAAGCAAGCAGCCATGATATTGTCCTGGGACGCTCGGGAGTTTGACTATAGGAAAGCGCCAGCAGCCTCCCCGAAAGCGTGGAAGCAGCCAGCAGGACAATCACGACGATCAAACCCGTCTGCGTTCGGATGACCACGAGGTTGAGCACGACGATCGCTACGATCCCGCTACGGAGCGGGACCGCCATCGGCCAGCACAATGCAGCCTGGGCACCGAGAATACCCCCAGTGGTGCAAGCAATGACGACCACCCCAGCCCCAGGCAACGAGAATCCGGTCAGTGACGCGACCGTCGCCGGGTTGTGAATCAGGATGACGTGAAGTGCGAGGAACGCTGCCAGCGCAAGCAGCGTATGGCTCGACAGCGGTACGATTTGCCTGTCGGCGTTCGCTCGCGTAACAGCATACAAGCTGTAGACTAGCCCGGCGCTGATGCTGAACGCGATCAGGATGGCGGGTAGAGTGGGCTGCCAGGCGTAGTCCCAGGTCAGGAAAGTGAGATTGAGTCCGGCGTCAAGCGCCAGCCCCAGAAATGCGGTGAGGATGAACCCAACCACATCCGACCTCAGATGACGTGCCCACAGCGTCACGCCAAGCAATCCGCAGATGATAGCTGCGGCAGCGAAGATGTGCGTCACGTGAGGGTTTGGAGCCAGTTGAAGCGCCAGGCGCATCAGTGCCAGGCCGCCGAATGCCAACCACAACGAACGACGCACACCAAGCAGGCGCGTGACGAGCGGTGCGAGCAGCGGCGCACAGAAGAGCACCAGGGTCAGCAGGCCGAGTTGTATTTCCGAAGCTGTGCGCCACCACAGCCCTGGATGAAAGACCGTGAGCGGCAGATAGACGCGCACCGCCTGGAGAAAGGCAACGATTACCGTGACTCCCAGGATCGCCTCTGGCGAGACGATGCTACGGCGCGTCGTCAACGCGGTCATCGCTTGAGCTTCGCCAGCCGTTCCCCTGCGGCGCGGAGCGTATCATCGCCCTTGCAGAAAGCGAAGCGTGCAAAGCGACGGCCAATCTCGGCGTGCTCCGGGCAATAGAAGACGCTCGGCGGGATGCAGGCGACGCCGATCTCGGTGGTCAGATAGCGCGCAAAGGCCACGTCGTCGCCGTCGAAGACGTCGCGGAAATCCGCCATCACAAAGTACGTGCCCTCCGGCGCGAAGGCTTTCAGGCCTGAGCCGTTCAGCGCGGCCATCATCAGATCGCGTTTGGCGGTGTACATCGTCAGAAAGTCTTCGTAATATGTGCCCGGCTGGCTGAGGGCATAAGCCGCCGCCGTCTGCGCCGGGTGATGCGCCGCGAATGTCACGTACTGGTGCGCACGCTGGACACCCGTGACCAGCGCCGGATGCCCATACACCCAGCCGATCTTCCAGCCGGTCACGCTGTAGCTCTTACCCAGGCTGCTGATCGTCACCGTTCGCTCGACCATGCCCGGCAGCGTCGCTATCGGGATATGTGGTGTCTCGCCGAAGGTGAGATGCTCGTAGACCTCATCCGAAATACAGATCACGTCAAACTCGATGCATAAATCAGCGATCAGCTTGAGTTCGGCGTAGGTAAAGACACGTCCGGTCGGGTTCTGCGGTGTATTGAGGAGGATAGCGCGCGTGCGCGGTGTGAAAGCCGCGCGCAGTTCATCTGGGTCGAGTGTCCAGGCTGGTGGGCGCAGCGGCACGTAGACCGGCATCGCGCCGATCCATTGCAGGTTCGGCACGTAGCTATCGAAATACGGCTCGATGACGATCACTTCATCGCCCGCGTTGACCAATCCCAGCAGCGACGAAAAGATACCCTCGGTCGCCCCCGCCGTGACAATCACGCCGGTGTTGGGATCGAGATCGAGGTTATAGAAACGCCCGGCATGATCGGCGATGGCTTTGCGCATGTTCAGCGTGCCCGCACCGGGTGCATACTGGTTGTGCTTGCCATCCTGGAGCGCGGCCACTTCCGCCGCGATGATGTCAGCCGGCCCATCGAAATCGGGACGGCCCTGCCCCAGATTGATAGCATTGTGTTTGAGCGCGAGATCGTTGATCTCGGTGAAGACCGTCGTCCCCAGAGAAGCGACGCGATTGGCGATGGCAGGCATCAGACATACTCCATCAGTAAGTGATGAGCGGATCAAGCCTCTGACGAGATCCGCTGCTCGCGCGCGCGGGTCGCCAGTTGGTCAACACGCTCATTATACTGATTCCCGGCGTGTCCCCGCACCCATTTCCAATCAATGGTATGCTGCTGCGTTAGCTCATAGAGCCGCATCCATAAATCCTGGTTCTCGACCGGTTTCTTGTTGGCCGTGCGCCAACCGTTTTGCCGCCACTTATCAATCCACGAAGTGATGCCGTTGCGCATGTACTGCGAATCGGTGTGAAACTCGACTGCGCAGGGGCGCTTGAGCGCAGACAGCGCCCGCACCGCCGCCGTGAGTTCCATGCGATTGTTGGTCGTCCGTGCATCGTAACCGTACAGCGGCTTCTGCATATCCCCATAAATAAGCAGCGCCGCCCAACCACCTGCACCGGGATTCGGTTTGCAACCGCCATCGGTGTAAATGATGACTTTCTGTTCCTGCTCCATATCACCTCATCGAACAATCGCCGTTTATCGACCCAACGCAAAAAAGTCAGGGGCGGATACGTTGATCCGCCCCTGGTCGTTCATCAAATTGCACAGGTCTACTGGAGGAACTTGCGCAGCACCGTCTGCAAGATGCCGCCGTTGTGATAATACTCGACCTCGACCGGCGTATCGGCACGGCAGACAACCTCAAACTCCTTGACGCTGCCATCTTCCGCCGTGGCGCGCACGGTCAGTGTTTGCTTGGGCTGCAGGTCGTCGCTCAAGCCAACAATGTCGAACGTTTCGCGCCCGGTCAGACCAAGTGACTCAACGCTGTCGCCGTCTTTGAACTGGAGTGGCAGCACACCCATCATGACCAGGTTGCTGCGGTGGATGCGCTCAAAGCTGCGGGCGATGACCGCGCGGACGCCGAGCAGCGCCGTGCCTTTGGCGGCCCAGTCGCGGCTGCTGCCCGTGCCGTACTCCGCACCCGCCAGCACAATCAGCGGTGTGCGCGCAGCCTGATAGCGCGATGACGCCTCGTAGATGCTCATCTGCTCGCCCGTGGGCAGATAGATCGTGACGCCACCCTCCGTGCCCGGCGCAAGCTGGTTGCGCAGGCGAATGTTGGCGAACGTGCCCCGGATCATGACTTCGTGATTGCCACGGCGTGTGCCATAGCTGTTGAAATCAGGCTTCTCAATCCCATTCGAAACGAGATACTCGCCCGCCGGGCTTTTCAGCGCGATGTCGCCCGCGGGAGAGATGTGATCTGTCGTGATCGAGTCGCCGAGCAGCGCCAGGACGCGCGCCCCGTGAATACCTTCGATAGGCGCAGGATTACGCGCAAACTCGAAGAAGAACGGTGGCTCCTGAATATAGGTGCTGCTGTTATCCCACGTGTAGACGTCGCCACCGCTGGCGGGAATCGCGTTCCAGACTTCGTTGCCGTCGTAGACGTTGCCATACTGCTTCTGGAACATCTCCGGTGTGATGACGCTGTTGACCGTTTCCTGGACTTCTGCCTGCGTCGGCCAGATGTCGCGCAGGTAGACCGGGTTGCCGTCACGGTCGCTGCCGAGCGGGTCGTTGACCAGGTCAATATCGACCGTGCCCGCCAGCGCGTAGGCGACGACCAGCGGCGGAGACGCCAGATAGTTCGCTTTCACGAACGGATTGATGCGACCTTCAAAGTTACGGTTGCCGCTTAAGACCGCCGCCGCAACCAGATCGCCCTCTTGAACGGCCTGTGCCACGCGCTGTGGCAGCGGGCCGCTGTTGCCGATGCAGGTCGTGCAGCCGTAGCCGACGGTATAGAAGCCGAGCGCTTCCAGATACGGCGTCAACCCGGCTTTGTCCAGGTATTCCGTCACCACGCGCGAGCCGGGCGCGAGACTGGTCTTGACGTAGGGCTGCACGTCCAGGCCTTTTTCGACGGCGTTCTTCGCCAGCAAGCCCGCGCCGACCATCACGTAGGGGTTGCTGGTGTTGGTGCAGCTCGTGATCGCAGCGATGACGACTACCCCATGTCCGACCTCCGCCGTGTGCCCGTTATCATGGACAACGGCACGGCGACCAACCTTGTCCTCGCCAACGGCGAAGCCTCGCTGATCGACCGGCGTGATCAGCGCCTTCTCGAAGGTGGCTTTCATGTCGCGCAGCAGCACGCGATCCTGGGGGCGCTTCGGCCCCGCCATACTCGACTGCACATCGCTTAGGTCGAGCGCGAGCGTGTCGGTGAAGACGGGATCGGGTGTTGCAGCGGTGCGGAACAGCCCCTGCTCCTTGCAGTAGCGCTCGACAAGCTGAACCAATGCTTCATCGCGGCCTGTGCGGCGCAGATAGCTGAGCGTCTCGTCATCGACCGGGAAGAAGCCCATGGTCGCACCGTACTCCGGCGCCATGTTGGCAATCGTCGCGCGGTCAGCCAGGCTCAGGCTGCCGAGACCTTCGCCATAGAACTCCACGAACTTATCGACCACCCCCTTCTTGCGCAGCATCTGCGTCACGGTCAGCACCAAATCGGTCGCCGTCGTACCCTCCGGCAGGCTGCCCGTCAGCTTGACGCCGATCACCTGCGGCATGAGCATGTAGATCGGCTGGCTGAGCATCGCCGCCTCTGCCTCGATGCCGCCGACACCCCAGCCGAGCACGCCCAGTCCGTTGATCATCGTCGTGTGACTGTCCGTGCCGACAAGCGTATCCGGCATAGCGACCATTTCGCCATCCACATCGAAAAGCTGAACGACCTTCGCCAGGTATTCAAGATTAACCTGATGGACAATGCCGGTTGCGGGCGGCACGACACGGAAGTTATCGAAGGCTTTCTGCCCCCAATGCAGGAACTCATAGCGCTCGCGGTTGCGCTCGAACTCGATGTTGGCGTTGAACTGGATCGCGCCCGCCGAAGCGAACCGGTCAACCTGAACCGAGTGATCGATGACGAGATCGACCGGGACGGTCGGGTTGATCTTCTTGGCATCCCCGCCCATCCGCTTCATCGCGCTGCGCAGCGCGGCCAGATCGACCACGACCGGCACGCCGGTGAAATCCTGCAAGATGACACGGGATGGTTTGTAAGGGATTTCCACCTGCCCCGGATCGGGCGCATTCCAGCCAGCGATGGCGGTCACAGCCGCCTCGTCAACTTCGTAGTTGTCGAGGTTGCGCAGCGCGTTCTCCAGCAGAATCTTGATGCTGAAGGGCAACCGGTCAACGTGACCGACACCGCGCTCCGCAAGCTTGCTCAACCGATAGATGATCGCCGGCCCATTTCCGGTGTCGAGGGTGCCTTTAGCTCCAAATGCGTCAATTCGTTTGCTCATGCGCTATCCCCATGTAACTCAAAACGAGGCAAACGGCAGTGAATTGGACTGCCGAAAGGGTTGGAAGGTATACATCAATCGGTATTTTAGCCGATATATCGACAAATTTACATCGTGCGCCAACCTCACTGCGAATACGCCAAGGGCACTGGTATAATGCGAACATAATGTGTCCTATACAATGACAGGCTAGGAACACTGTGTTCTTGATCGGTCTCATCATTGTCGGCTTGATCCTGACGGCCATCTACATCGCTAATGTAGGGGATGCTTCTCATAAATACAGACCCATTCTCAACTGGATTCTTTACGGAATTGCCGGGCTGAATCTCATGTTGGGATCATCGGCGCTCTTGAGCGGCCTGAGCGGTCGCGTCGAAACACTCACCGCTGCGGATGGCCGTGGCGCTTTCGCGCTGGCGGTTATCACGAGCGGCATCGCCTTGTTCGCGATTAGTGCGCCTGATTTTCGGCGGATGCTCCAGCGCGTGATTGGGACAGGCGGCAGTTACGACCCGGACTCGAATATGCATCTGGCGGCGTTCGTGCTTGCCATCACGGGTGTGTCGGCCAATCTGATCCTTTTCATTCTTGGCGGCGGCATCTCTGGCCTCGCCAGTGACATCGCGGACACCGGGATCACGTTGAACGGCGTGATCTTCCAGAATCTAATCTGGGTGGCGCTGGCTGTCTTCGGCGTCGGCTTATGGATCAGGCGCGATCTCAAGGCAACGATTGATCGCCTTGGCCTGAACACATTCACACCTCGTAACATCATTGCCGGTCTGGTCGGCGTGGTTGCGGGCATCGGCTTCATCATTCTCGCGGGCATAGCGATGCAGATGCTGCTGCAACCTGACGTGCTGCAACAACAACAGGCAGCCAGCGAGGCGCTTGTGCAGCAGTTCAACTCGGTGAGCATGGCATTTTTCGTTGCGGTCGCCGTCGGCATCGGTGAGGAGATCTTGTTTCGTGGCGCCGTCCAGCCCGTGTTTGGCAACTTGATGACCAGTCTGCTGTTCACCGTCATCCACACCCAATACACGTTGACGCCCGCAACGCTGATCATCTTTGTGGTTTCACTGGGGCTTGGCTACTTGCGCAAGCATTATGGCACTGCCAGCGCGATTGTCGCTCACATCGGCTACGATTTCTTCCAACTTGCCGCAGCAGTGCTGATCGGCAATGTGGTGATGGGCGGTGCATCATGATGCGTCGGCTCACTGTAATCCTGGCAGCGATCATGTGGTTCGCCTTACCGGCGATGGCGCAGGATGGGCAACAGCTCCCGGTGCCACCACTGCCAACCGAGACCCCCACGCCTGTGCCCACGATCACGCCAAGTCTTGCGCCGACTCTGGCCGTGACGACCGAGGGCTTCGTTTACAGCGCCGATGCAGAAGTGATTTTCCCTGTCGGCATCCGCTTCACGACGATTATCCTCCAACGCCTGGAAGGCATCGCCGGCCTGAGCTTGCGCATCGAGGTCGAAAACCGCGCTGCCGAAACGATCAACATCGACATGCAGGAAGCCTTGGTGAGCGACTTCCCCAACCCGGAATTCGCCTACGTTTGGCAGATCGACGCGGCTAACCCGCCGCTGCTGTTCAGCGAGATCCATTATGTCTGGACGGTGCGCAACACAGGCGGTGTCACAAACGTCGGTGAAGGCACTCTCCAGTTTACAGACAGCCGCACCCCCTGGCAAAGACGCGAGAGTCAATCGCGCCCCTTCGATCTGACAGCGCCAACGAGTGTCAATCTCAGCCAGCTTAGCCGCTCGCTAGATACCGTCTACGACTTGATGGCAGCGAATACTGAGCGACGGCCAGCACTCAACATTGTGTTGTACGACAGCGCGATCAACGTGAACAATTGCGCGCCCGATGCAGAGGGCGAACTGGTCGCCGTCGGGCAAACGACCGGCACAGTGCTGCCATGCCCTGTTCCAGACCTGGGCGAGCAAATCATTGCCCGCAGCGGCTATGACATCGTGTACGCACGTCTGAATGCCTTTAACAGTAGTCAGGATGCGATCAGCAGCTCCCTGTTCGACGCTTTCTATCTGCCCATGTGGACAGATCGGGACGTGCCGCAATGGTTTGTCGATGGCTTGCGGCGTTTGTATACGCCGACAGCCAAAGATGCGCTCCTGGCCCCGGCGGCCAGCGCGGCGCGCAGCAATACGCTGTTCAGCCTGAGCGAGATGGCCGCAGCACCACAGGATGAGACCTTGCGCTCACGCTGGAATGCGCAGGCCTATAGCATGGTGCTCTATCTGGCGGACACGCTCGGCCTGCCGGCGGTGTACGATCTCGCACAGACTGCGGACACTACTGCTTTCGCCACGGCATATCAGGCCGCAACCGGGCTGCCCCCTGACAGCCTGATCCCGTTGGTGCGTGACTGGTTGGTATCGCCGCGTGCGTCAGCAGCTTTCCGTGTCGTGCTCTATGGTGAGCCAACGGCCATCCCATCACCGAGCCCAACCTTCACCGCCTTCCCGCCGACGCGCACCCAGCGTCCAGAGCCATCGGCAACGGCGACAGCGACGATCACGCTAACGCCGACGCCGCGCCCGACGCACACGCCCACCCCCAGTGTGACGCCGCGCCCGCCGGGCAGTCTGGACACCGCAACGCCGATCCCCGTCCAGACACAACCGCCGTTGATCGAATCCGGATCGCGTTCGAGTATTCTGGCGGTGCTCATCATCGTCATCGCGGTGCTGGTGATCGCTTTTGCGAGAGTGGGCAATCGATGATCGACCTCTACACGCTCTCATCCGAGGCGCTGCAAACACTGTTGGCAAGCTGGGGCGAACCGGCCTACCGCGCCAAACAGATCTGGGAGTGGCTCTACGAGAAACGCGCCGGTTCGTTCGATGCTATGCACAATCTACCCAAGGCGCTGCGTGAGCGCCTGGCAGCCGAGACGCGCCTGGGCGCGCTGGAACTGGTGGCCGAGCAGGAAAGTCACGACGGCACGATCAAACGGCTCTATCGTCTGCACGACAACCAGATGATCGAAAGCGTGCTGATGGAGTACGACGACGCGCGGCGCACGGCCTGCATTTCGACGCAGGCGGGCTGTGCCATGGGCTGTGTCTTTTGCGCGACAGGTCAGATGGGCTTTGCAAGGCATCTGACAGCCTATGAGATTTTCGAGCAATCCATGCGCTTTGCCTGTGAGCTTGAGGCGCGCGGCGAGCGCTTGAGCAACGTCGTTTTGATGGGCATGGGCGAACCGTTCCACAACTACGACGCCGCGCTGGAAGCCATTCACCTGCTTATGGAGCGGCTTGGGATCGGCGCACGGCATATCACGGTCAGCACGGTCGGTCTGGTGCCGCAGATCCGGCGCTTTGCCGAGGAGGGCTTGCAAGTCAAGCTGGCGATCAGTCTGCACGCTGCCACCGACGAGGAGCGCGCGGCGCTGCTGCCCGTCAACAAGCGCTACCCGCTGCAAGACTTGATCGCCGCCTGCCGCGACTATGCGGACAAAACCGGGCGGCGCGTCACCTTCGAATGGGCGGCGATCAGCGGCGAGAATGACACCCCGGAGCAAGCCCGCGCCCTCGGACAGCTATTGCACGGGCTGAAATGCCACGTCAACATCATCCCGCTCAACCCGACCGGCGGCTATGCGGGCGGCCCGTCGTCCATGCGCCGTGTCAATGCCTTCATCGAAGCCCTGGCGCAGTATGGGATTCCGGCCACCGTGCGCGTGCGGCGCGGCATCGACATCGACGCCGGCTGCGGCCAACTCAAGTCCAAGGTCTTGAGCGGCAAACACGCTGCCACAGAGCGGGCCGGTGATCAATAAATCCCGCGCTGCGGCTGGGCTGTGTTTGCTCTATGGCCTCACAGCCAGCCTGCACCTGCTTCTACGTCTGATCGTGGGCGAGCAACTTCTGCCGGTCACACTGCTCGACCAGTATGTGCCTGCTTTCTGGCTGCTAGCACTGCCGACAGCACTGATCTGCATTGGGCTGAGGCGCTGGCGCAGCCTCGCGCTGCAACTCCCGCCGCTCATCATGCTGATTTGGAGCTATGGGGATTTGTTCGTTCCCCGGCCTGTACTCCCGGCGCATGATGATGGCATCACCTTGCTAACGTACAACGTGAGCAAGGACAATCGCGACTTTGCAGCCATCGCCAGGATAATTCGCGATGTCGGCGCTGATGTCGTTGCCATGCAGGAAATCACGCCCGCAGCCGCGCTTTACCTTCAAGAGGCGCTTGCCGATACGTTTCCACATCAAGCGCTGCATCCAGCTGATGGCTATCCTGGTCAGGGAATTTTTAGCACGTTTCCGCTTCAGAATGATGACTACTGGCAGATCGAACTAGGCCACCAGCGCGTGACGCTCAACATCCATGATCGACGGGTAGCGCTCTACAGCGTTCATCCCGTACATCCGTTTCTGCCTGAGCGCGGCTTCTTTAACACCGAACCACGAGGCCGAGAGATTGACGACATTCTGCTGCGTGTTGCCGGTGAGATGATGCCGATCATCCTCGCCGGGGATTTCAATATGTCCGACCAAACAGGCGATTACTTCAAGATGACAGCGTCGCTTCAGGATGTATTCCGAGCGCGAGGCAGCGGTTTCGGCTTCACGTTTCCGTCGTGGATTCCCGTCGCGCGGCTGGATTATGTGTTCACCAGCGACGCAATCGCAGCCATTGACGCCCACGTATGGTCGTCCAATGGCGGCAGCGATCATTTTCCGCTGGTGGTCTCACTGGCGTTCGACGGGTAACGCGCCCGCACCTTACTTGATCGGCTTGCCCTGCATTTCGCGAGGCACTTTCACACCCATGCGCTGCAAGAGCGTGGGCGCGATATCCATTAGTTGATGTCCATCGACTTGCCCGGCTCCACGCACGCCAGGATCATGGAGAATGAACATGCCGTGTTGAGCATGGTTGGCGTCATCCGGGCCGGTATCATTTTCGAGCGTGAAATGCCTGCCGTGTCCGAGGCTGCCGACTGCCCGCCAATGGAGATCGCCGAAATAGGCCATCAGATCGGGCGCAATGCCGTTGACCTCGCTGTAGATCTGTTCCGGTTTGAACACCTTAGTATTCAACGGTTCACCCGCAGCGTCCGGGATCGACGCCAACGCCGCCGCCAATTCGTCGCGCGTCGTCTCATAGGCCGACTGCGGGATCGTGCCCTGTGGCTCACGGCCCTGCACGTTGAGAAACACGCGCCCGTAATAGCCGCCGCTTGCCCAGGCTTTCGTGTTCGCCCAATCGACATCGAGCTTTTCTAGCGGTGTGATTTCACCCTCACGCGGCGGCGTCCTGAGCGCCAGCCAGCCGTTACGCCAGAGCCATTCGTTGATGCAGATCCCGCCATCCATGCGCTTGACACCATGATCGCTGACGATCAGTACCTGCGTGTCGTCGCCGGCGTGTTCGATCAGGCGTTTCGCCCAATCGTCCATCAGCACGTAGTAGTCATGAATGACGCGGGCAAACGGGCTGTTCGGCTCGTGCAGGCGATGCAATGGATCGTGATAGCGCCAGAAGCCATGATGCACCCGGTCAACGCCGATGTTGACGTACATGAGAAAATCCCAGTCTCGCGTTGTCATCAGGTGCTCGACCAGGCGAAACTGCATGTCCGTCATATCCAGCAGGCTCTGGTGTAGGCGCGCCTTGTCTACCGTGCGGAATTCACGCACATCGAACATGTAGTTGGGTACGCGCTGGAGCACCTCCTGGCGCAAAAGTGCCGGATAAGCGAAGGCGCTCTCGATACCTGGCGTGAGAAAGCAGCCGATCATTTCGCCGTTCAGCGCGCGTGGCGGAAATGTCTGCGGCACACCAACGACAATTGAACGCTTGCCAGCCTCACCCAGATAATCCCAGACGCGGTTGACTTTAACTGCGGTGTTATTGGCGGTCGTCATGGCGTTGTAGGTGCGATCCGCGCGGTTGCGGAAGCCGTAAACGCCGAGTACGCCGGGATCGCGGCTGCTGAGCATACTCGTCCAGGCAGGGACGGTGATGCAGGGGATCGACGATTCCAACCTGCCCCACGTGCCCTGGGCAGCAAGCTGGGTGAAGGTAGGCAAGTCCGCGCGAAATTGGTCGAAGATGAGATCCGGCGAGGCACAGTCCAGGCCGAGTACAAGGACACGCCTGGCGCGCCGTTTCAAGAGAGGCATGATTGCATCCAGCGCTCACACAAACACGACAAAACAGCGCCGGGGCTTGTAGACCCCGGCGATTTCATTACGTGTGTATGTTAGCGCGATTCGGAAAGGGGAGGAAGGGTTAGCGGTTTAGGCAGCGCCCTTGGATTGGAGGACAGCGAAGGGCGTCTTGAACAGGATTT
>JAHDWN010000052.1 GCA_023382675.1 Anaerolineae bacterium | reverse complement strand
CCTTCATCGCACGCTGCTGTTGTTAAGGTGCAAAACGCGCGGCTTCCCCGCGCGCGTAGCATTAGGTTAGCATCCTCAAATCCGGCTGTCAATGGCAACTTTAAATAAACCACTGACGAAGCTTAAACATTCTCACGACTTTTCCTTAACCCTAGGCTTCATCCGCCAAAACCTCATCGCGAAATGTGGTTGTCGGCGCAAAGGATTCTGAATCGCCGAGAACATCTTTGACATAAATCTCCTTGACCAGGACGGTCAGAATCGCTGTCATCGGCACAGCCAGCATAATGCCAAGAAATCCAAAAAACACGCCAGCAATGATCTGGCCGAGCAAGATCAGAACCGGAGGGATTTTGATGGTATCCGAGACAAGAATCGGGGTAATGATCTGGCTTTGCACAAACGACACGCCGTAGATAATCACGACGATCCAGAGCACACTACCAGGTACTTCGACGATTCCGGCAGCAACCGAGGGGATCAGAGCGATAATCGGGCCAAAGTTCGGGACAAACGAAAGCACGCCTGCCAATACCCCCAGAGCGATGGATTGCTCAATGCCAAGCAGTGCCAGCAGCACCCCTGTGGCTACTCCCGCAAAGATCATGCTTGCCAGCGTTGCACGCAGCCACCCACGCAAAGTCGCGTCGATCTCGCGAATAATCTCCCTGGCGCGCTCCCGATACCAGACGGGCAGCAGTCTCACCAGCCCTTCCTGATGCATATTCGGATCCGATAGGAAGTACATGCTCAGGAAAATGACGATCAAAATGCTCAAGAGCGTATTAGCAACGCCCCCCAAAACTGGGAGCACCGAAGCGCCAATCTGGCTGACCGCGTTCGCAAGCTGGCTCCCGAGCGCATTGATCGTGTCTTGCAGATTAATGTTGGCAAGAAAAGCGAACTGCTCCTGCAATTGTGGGTCCTCAAGCCGAGCGATCAATTCATTAATACCGCGTGGGACCGTATCGCCGAGCAGCGTTCCAAACTGCGCCGTCAGTGAGGGTAAGACGATAGCAATGAGCAAAACAATAACCGTCACAACCAAGACGACCGAGATCAGTGTCGCCCAACCGTGAGGAACGCCGCGTTTCACCAGAGAACGGATGGGAGTAGTAAAGAGAATCACCAGAATGATTGCCGCCAGGATAAGCAGCAAAATTCCCCGAATGAACCACAGAGATGCCAGAAATATGACAATCGCAAGTGCCAGCAAAACCCAGCGCGTCGTCGCACCATAAGGCGAAGATACCGGCAACTGACCCATCTGTTGACCCTATCCCATCCCACTGAACAACCCCGCCGCAGATGATAACACGCCGTTGAGAGTTCGCCATGCGCGTTATAATCAGCTCTCTACATCCAAGCCGCACGCGAGAACCACCGATGAAATTTGATGTCACCATCTTCCCAACAGATTTGAACCGGGCAGGTAGCTGGGCACAGGCTGTTGAAACCATGGGCTTTCATGCCTTGTGGACAGCAGAAACAGCCCACAACCCTTTTCTGCCGCTCACCCATGCTGCAGCACAGACCTCGCGCATCGAACTGGGAACGGCGATTGCGGTCGCCTTTCCACGCAGCCCGATGATCACCGCGCAGATTGCCTGGGATCTGGCTGCGCAGTCAAACGGCAGATTCATTCTGGGATTAGGCACGCAGGTCAAAGCACATATCACCAAACGCTTTGGCATCCCCTGGGCAGCCCCGGTGCCGCGCCTGCGTGAATACATCGAGGCCATGCGCGCTATCTGGCAGACCTGGCAGACGGGTGCGCCGCTCCGGTATCGAGGCGAGCATTACCGCTTCTCGCTGATGACGCCGTTCTTTTCTCCCGGCCCAATTGAAAATCCAGCTATTCCGATTTATATCGCCGGGGTCAATGAAGGTCTGTGCAAACTGGCGGGTGAACTATGCCAGGGTTTTCACGTCCATCCCTTACACACGACGCGCTATCTACGTGAGGTGCTGATCCCGGCAATTGACGCGGGCGCACAGAGCGCTGGCCGCACACGCGCCGATCTCCAACTCACGTGCGCGTTGTTTGTAGCTACAGGGCGCAACAAAGATGAGATTCGCGCCAGCACCGCCGCTATCAAAACGCAGATTGCCTTCTATGCCAGCACCCCCAGCTACCGACCCGTGCTCGATCTGCATGGCTGGGGCGATTTACAGGAACGACTGGCGCTGATGGCCCGAACCGGCCAATGGGCAGCCATGGGTGATCAGATTAGCGACGATATCGTGGGCGAGTTTGCCGTCATCGCTCCTATGGATGAATTGGCTCAGGCTGTGCGCGCGCGTTATGATGAACTGCTCGACCGTGTTGGCTATTATTTGCCTTTCGAGCCGGATGACGTAGACAAAAGCGCGATCTGGCGCAACGCGGCAGAGGTGTTTTGCCGCTAAACGACTTCACATCATAAAAAAGAGGACCCATGACTACTCCGCACGAATATGCACATGCAAATGCCGAACGATTCCTTGAAGAATTGAAAACGTTGATTCGCATTCCGAGCATCAGTACCGATCCGGAGCACGCGAGTGATGTTCAAGAAGCAGCCCAGTGGCTGGCGGATCATATGCGCGCCATCGGCGTCGAGAATGTCGAGGTCATGCCGACAGGCGGCCATTCCGTCGTCTATGGCGATTGGCTCAAAGCAGGAGCGGACAAGCCGACTGTTCTTGTGTACGGTCATTACGATGTGCAGCCTGCCGAAATGAAAGATGGCTGGACTAGCGATCCCTTCGAACCAGTCACCCGCGATGGACGCTTGTACGCACGCGGATCGTCGGATGACAAGGGTCAGATGATGACGCACTTGAAATCATTCGAGTCGATCATGAAGACGGTCGGCGCGCTGCCGGTCAACATCAAATTCATCCTCGAAGGCGAGGAGGAAATTGGTTCACGCCACCTCTACAAGTTCGTGGCTGAACACCGTGACAAGCTGAAGAGCGATGTCTGCGTCATCTCCGATGGGGGTATTCGCCGCGTCGATGAGCCAGCCATCACCTATTCGACTCGTGGTCTGTCGTATATGCAGATCGACGTGACCGGCCCGGTACGCGATCTTCACAGTGGGATTTATGGTGGCATCGTTCATAATCCCGCGCTGGCCTTGGCGCAAATCATCAGCAAGCTGCACAACGAAGATAACAGCGTTGCCGTACCCGGATTCTACGATGATGTCATCCCGTTGACTCCGGAAGAGCGTGAAGAACTCACGAAAACGGCCATTAGTGAAGATGCTGTTCGTTCTGAAACCGGCGTTCCCCAAAGCTGGGGCGAAGATGCATACTCACTGCGCGAGCGTGTGGGGGCGCGTCCGACGATGGAAGTTAACGGCTTACTCAGCGGCTTCACGGGTGAAGGCAGCAAGACGGTCCTCCCAGCCAAAGCGATGGCTAAAATTAGCTGCCGTCTGGTCGCCAATCAGAAACCGGAGCGTATTTTCGAACTGGTCAAAGCCTATGTGAAATCCATCGCGCCGCCTGGTGTCCATGCCGAAGTCCAGCTGATTGATAAAGGTGATCCGGCATTCATCGAGCGTGACAGCCCGGAAATGAAGGCAGCCATCCGTGCCTATACCCAGGTGTGGGGCGCAACACCTATCTTCATCCGCGAAGGTGGCACGCTGCCGATTCTGGCGACCTTCCGCCGCGAACTCGGCGTCGACTCTTTGCTGTTGGGGTACGGCCTGACGACCGATGGCGCGCACGGGCCAGATGAGCACTATCCGATTGAGCTTTTCTACAAAGGAATTGACACCAACATCCAATTCCTCGATGAGATAGCCAAGATCTAGAGCGCCGCGCGCAACCGGATACTAGCGGTTGAGCCAGGACTGCTCATACTGCGCCCATTCCTGCTCATCGGTTGTCCAACTCGCGTAGATGGCGGCGCCGCGCACGAGCCGCGCCGCCTCCCCCACCTGCTGCAATCCCAACGCGATCCCATCGGCGGCGGATGCCACATTTTCAACCAGTGGATCGTGTCCCGGAGGTTCCGCCTCATAGGTTGGCATTCCGAATACAAGCTCGGTCGTCGCGCCTGAGCCGAGGGCGTCAACTGCCTGCGCAAACGTCTTGACCTGGTAGGCCGTCCACAGCGTATAGTCACTTGGGCTGCTCAGGCCGCTGTTGTAGCTCATAATCGCCATCTGATCGAGCAGCAGCGCCGCGCTCTGCTTGTACGACTCGTCCCAGACCGTGCCGGGCACGATCAGCGGCGGCACGGGGATGTCCGCATTGAGCGGGCTCCAATCCGGCGGTATCGCCGCGCCGATCAAACTGGCTTCGGGCAAACTTGCGCGCACCTGGCGCATCAGGCTCAGGAAGTTGTCATCGCCATTCCAGACCGGCTCGACATTCAAGAAAACACCATCAAACTTGAACTCACTGATCGTCGTCTGGCTGAATTGGACGACTTTTTCCTGAACGTCGGTCTGATCAAGACGGTAGCCTTGCCCATCATCCACCGGCAAGCTGATCCAGGCCAGCAATTCCGCTTCCGGGTAGAAGCGTTTGAACTGCTCGACAAAGGCGCGCACTTTGTCGAAATTATCCACGCCGCGCCAGGTTTCGTCTGGTTGTAACCAGCTCACCCAGGCATAAATCGTCCCAATCTTGCGGTTGCGCAGATCGGACGTGAACTGTTCGACTGCCTGATCGTCGTGCGTCTCATATGTCCACTCAGTGCCGATCCAAATCGCGTTCGGAGGACGCTCTGGCGTATCGTTTCGCAGGCGTCCAAGCACAAACACAATCACCGCTATGAACAATAAGGCGCCGCCCATATACGCCAGATAAATCTGATTGCGCGGTAGCCGAAAATCAGGCAACCGAAACCCACCAGCAGGCGATAACTGTTCGAACCCGCGCTTGCGAGCCGGTTCATGCTTGCCTTTTGCAGAGTGCTCACGCTTGCGTTGGGCGATACGCTGCCGGGCACGCCCCGCTGGGCGCGTGTCATGCGGCTCTACTGGCGGTTCAGATTGCAGAAAATCTCGGTCGTCCATGCAGCTACGCCCCCGGCAGCGCCAATCGATCCAACAGTTGCGGCAAGAGAATCAATACGACGATGATCAAGAAAACGACGGTGGCGATGAGTGAAGCGGTCGCAGCCACATCTTTACCGACCTTCGCCATCGGGTGCGGATCAGGCGACTCCAGATTGATCGTGGCTTCAATTGCCGTATTCAAACACTCGGTGATCCAGACGGCGCCCAGTGATAAGGTCAGCAGCGCCCAACTGAGCACACCGATATTCAGCCACAGCCCCACTATGATGACAATCACCGTCAGGCCCGTGGCGAACTGAATGCTCTGCTCACGTCGGAGAATATAAAGCAGGCCGGCAAGGCCGTACTTCAGGCTGGAGAAACGATCTTTATTGGTGACGGGGCTGTACTCGCTCGCGTCGAGTTTCATCGTCCCGCCAATCGATAGATCAAGTTCCTCGCCCTCCGGCGTGATCAGCACATCTGGTTTTTCGTCTCGCTCTGGTTGATCACCTTGTTTTGGCATAGCTGCGCGCCCTCCTCACCTGATCCCCAAACGCCCTATCAACGGCGGCCCTAACACCAACAGCCCGATGATGACCGCAGCCATCACCGCCAGCAGCACCGCAGCCGAAGCGACGTCCTTGCCAACTTTCGCCATCGGATGCCATTCTTCGGTCGCCAGATTGACCACTGCCTCAACCGCTGCATTCAGAAATTCAGCCATCCAAACCATCGTTATGACCAGTACGATCAACGCAATCCCGTAGAAATCGATCTGCAACCACAGCGACAAAGTAATGACGAGGATGCTCGCCAGGGCTTGAATCCGCACGTTCTTCTGCCAGCGCAGCATGTACAGCCAGCCGGCCAGGGCATAGCCCAGACTCTTGATCCGGTTCGGGCTGGTCTTGACACTGTAGGCATCCGGATTGATGCGCGCGGTGCTGGTGAGCGCCTCAAGTAAGCGTCCGTGTTTAGCCATGATGATCGTCCACTGAGTTTTCGAGCGTCGGGACATAATCCAGAGGAATGCCGAGCGTGGCTAGAGCTGTCGCCTGTGCCTGCCACATGCTGGCGCGCTGTTCGGGCGAGTCGTGGTCATAGCCCAACAAATGCAGTGTGCCATGAACGACCAGCAGCGCCAGGCTCTGGCTCAGCACATGCCCCTCTCTGGCTGCCTGAGCCGAAGCATAAGGATAGGCGATAATGAGATCACCCAGATACGGAAGTTCATCAGGGATGGCGATGGGCGGTGCGTCGGCAGGAAACGACAGAATATCGGTTGCAGCGCCGATGCCGCGATACTGCTTGTTGAGGCTTGCCACATGCGCGTCGTCACTGATGACGATGGTCATGGCGCTGTCGGCAGTGACGTGCTCCTGATTCAGCACACAGGTTGCCGCCGCGCAGAGTAGATCCGCGTCCAGCGTGAATCCCGCTTCGTTAAGCACTTCAATCTCATGTGCCATTGCCGCCCTGCTCCATCTCCGAGGGGCTGTGCTCAGAGTCTTTGTCACTGTTGATGTTGACGGCCTTCGTTTCTTGGGTTGATTTCGCGACGCGGCGCAGCGGCGGTACGTCAGGCAGTGGCGTGTCGTCAGGCGGCGCGTTGGGGACAGCCTGCACTTCAGGGACAGGCTCCGGCTCGCTCCGATCATCAACGACACTGCGGCCCGCGGGAGGCGTTTCAATTCCAGGGCGACGCGATGAGGGCAACGTCGGATAATTGATGCGCGGGTGGAAAACGGCCTGGAGCATTTCAACGAAAATCGTGCGAATCGTCTTCAGGTCGCGCGTCGTGAGATCCGCGTCGTCCATCTGGCCATCGCGCAGCCGTATGTCAACCATCTCGTCGACAATATCGGCGATCTGCTGCCGGGTCGTCGGTTTCCGCGCCCGAACGGTGCTCTCGCAGCTATCCGCCAGCATCAGAATGGCCGTTTCTCGGCTGCGCGGGCGCGGCCCCGGATAGCGAAATTGCTCGATGTCTACGGTATCCGGCTCTTCCGCCTGGTCGAGCGCCTGCTTATAGAAATAGCCGACCCCCGTCGTGCCGTGATGCTCGAGAATAAAATCGCGGATGCGCGCGGGCAATCGATACTGCTTTGCCAGACGGTCGCCATCCGGCACGTGACTCAAGATGATCGCAGCACTGCGCACCGGATCATTGAGCTGATCGTGCGGGTTGACCCCCTCGGCCTGGTTTTCAATGAAAAACGCCGGGTTGAGCATCTTGCCAATATCGTGATAGAGCGCGGCCACACGCACCAACTGCGCATTCGCCCCCAACGCCAGCGCCGCCTGCTCGCTCAGATTGGCGACCTGAAGCGAATGCTGATACGTGCCTGGAGCTTCCCGCAGCAGCCGCTGCAACAGCGCCTGATTTGGTTGACTCAACTCGACCAGTTTCAAACTCGTGGGCAGATTGAAGCCCAGAGTCACGACGTACATACCGGCAAGCGCAACCGCAGCCGCGAAAATACCATTGATCACGCTGAAGAGCACGAACACGCCCAACCGGCCACTTTCGCCGTTGCTCAAGGCGTCGATATTGAACATGACCACGACCAGCAAATTCACGAAGCTGATCATCAAACCAGCGATAAAGAAGGTGTTGACGCGCTCGGCCCGCCTCAACGAGGCAGCGCCCACCAGGCTGCCAAAGCCCGCCAGTGACATCGCTTCCAGCGAGCCACCAGTGATGATGCCGTAAAGCAAGGCGAGTGAGAGACCGCCGATGATCGCCACTTCGACCGGCACGAAAGACACAAACAACAACGCCACGGCTGCTGCCGGGTACAGGTAAAATTGGCCGCTCCCGGCGAAAATCTTTGCGCCTAATAAAGCGATCAAGAAAAGCGTTACCAACAGCGCCAGCATTTGAAAATCACGCCGCAGCACCGGCTGGAAACGCATGATATACAGGCCACCACTCAGAAGAATCGTCAGGCTGGCGAGTAGCGATCTGAGCAGGATTTGTCCGCCGAGATCCTGCGGCTGAAGCAGCCCGAATGCCTGAAGCGTCTCGTAGTCGATTTCGTCGATCCGCGTTCCCGCACGCACAATCACCTGCCCCTGGGCAAAACTGCGTGTCTCGTCCTCGGTTGCGTTGGCGGCTTCCTGGCGAGCAGTTTCAGTCGCATCCGGGTTTTCGAATTGATTTGGGCGGACGGTGTCTTCGAGAATAGCGACGATAATGTCAGCCTGACGGGAATCGAAACGGACGCTTACCTGCATCGGCAGTTGATCGCGCACGCTGACAAGATCAGGCTCACGAATCGGCTCGCGCATCACCCGTTCCAGAACGTTGATGATCTCGCCTTCAATCGCATGCCATGCATCCTCATCGATCTCGATGATGCGCTGTAACAACACTTCCGGCAGATCGAACGCCGCGATCATCTTGAGATCGCCGACTTTTTGCGACCGCGTGCCATACGGGTCTTGCCGCACATTGGTGATATAGGTCAGGATAGCACGGGTAAGATCGAGCTGCTGACGTGCCACAGTCGGATCGGGCGGATCGTAGATGGGCGCGACGGCTTCGACAGCCGCCTGGCGTGCCCGTTCAGTCAGTGCACGGCTGACGTAGGTCAGGCTGCGCGGCGCGCGGATGTCTTCATCAACGACCGAGCCAATCCGCAAATCAGCCGTTTGATTGCCTGCCGGGAAAATGGTGTCGAGCGAAAGGATCACCGTCACCAGCAAGACAAAGAGCAACGCCAGCGCCACCACATTCAAGTTACGCAGCATTTGCGGAGTCGCCCAATTCGGGCGGCTCAACCACGTATCAGACCAGCGGCGTAACGCGCGTGCCATCAATTTAGCTCAACAATTCGCGGACGACTTCATTCACGAGCTTGCCATCTGCCTGTCCCTTGACCTTCGGCATCAGCACGCCCATGACTTTGCCCATATCTTTCGCAGAGGTCGCGCCGCTCTCGGCAATCGCAGCGCTTGCCAGCGCCACAATCGCTTCGCGCGTCAGTTGAGCAGGTAAGAATGTTTCCAGAATCTTGATCTCCGCTTCGGCATCTTCGGCAAGGTCGGTGCGACCGGCTTTAGCTGCCTCCTCGATGCTTTCGCGGCGCTTCTTGACCTCGCGCTGCAAGACAGTCAGCACCTCGTCCGGGGCCAGTGTCTTGCGCTCATCGATCTCGACCTGCTTGATTTCGCTCAATGTCATACGGATCACATCGCGGCGCTTGGTGTCCTTTGCCACCATCGCTTCCTTCAAGGCTTCCTGCAACTTCGCTTTGGGATCGCTCATGGGATCTGCCTTCAATCCAGAATAGCTATCCCACGCATCTGCTGCCGCTCCACATCATAGGCATCCAGTTGGGCGCGGATGATGTGATTCGTCAGTGCGCGCGGGTGAATACAGCGAACTCGAATGTAGTTATCAGTATACCCAATGTTGACAAATCCTCGCTCGGTCGCCCCTGCAACCTGCTCCCAGAGCACATCGAGCGCTTGCCCGGCGAATCTTTCCGCGTAGCGCCTTGCCTGCGCATCGGCATAGGCCATCAGCCGGGTGCTGCGTTCACGGCTGACTGCCTCGGCAACGTGACCGCGCATCCGCGCCGCTGCCGTTCCCGGACGCTTGCTGTAACGGAAGACGTGCAATCCGGCAAAGTCCATCGATTCGATGAAGGCAAAGCTCGTTTCGAATTCCTCATCGGTTTCGCCAGGAAAGCCAACGATGACATCGGTCGTGATGCACACCTCTGGCGAGCGCTGCCGGGCTTCCTGCACGAGGGCACTGAACTGCGCCTGATTCGTCCGGCGGGCCATGCGGCGCAGGGTTGCGTCGCAGCCGCTTTGCAAAGGTAAGTGCAGATGCCGGCACAGGCGCGGATCCTGCCAGAGATCGAAGAACTCAGGCGTCAGATCCCAGGGTTCAAGCGACGAAAGGCGTAGGCGCGGCACGTCTGTTTCCGCGAAGATCGCCTGTACCAGATGCAGCAAGCCCTGGGCATCCCCCAGGTCGTGCCCATAGCTCCCCAGATGGACACCCGTGAGCACCACCTCTTGATACCCCATCGCCAGGAGCAGGCGTATCTCGTCCAACACATCCGCAACCGTGCGGCTGCGCCCTGCCCCACGCGCCACGGTCGTGACGCAAAATGTGCAGGCATTGTCACAGCCATCCTGCACTTTGACGAAGGCGCGCGTCCGCCCGCCGCTCACTGCCCGCAAATGGCGCGAGACGGGTTCGATGTCGTAATCAGGCAGCGGCTGTCCGGTCAGCGTTTCAACCAGGCGATCTTTTTCCTGGTTGTCGACCACGCGCGTTACACCCGGCAGAGTCCGCAGTGCTTCTGGCTCCAACTGCGCGTAACAGCCGGTGACGGTGATCGCTGCGGAGTCGTTTGTGCGGTGCATCTGGCGGACGAGCTTGCGGCTGCCACGCACGGCGTCGTGGGTCACGGCGCACGTATTGACGATGATCTGATCGGCTTGTGTGACATCATCGACGACCGTATGCCCCTGCGCTGCCAGTTGACGCCCCATACGCTCGATCTCTGCCTGATTCAAGCGGCAGCCGAGCATCCGCAAATGGACATTCACTCTGCGGTCTCCGGGCTGAAGACGATCAGATTGTCGAACGCCGCCTCGACATCCGGTTCTCCGAGCGACCTCGCCGCGACACCGATCCGGCCCGTATTCAGGCTAGCATCGGTCAGGGTGTCCTGCATCGTGCCGCCGATACAGCCAAGCCCAGTCCGATAGGTGCTGAGCGCCTCCGGATCGGAGGGGATGCACAGCGACACGCGCTCATTGTTGACATAAAACGCGAATTGGTCTCCCCGCGCCACCACACGCAGGTAATTGATTTCATTCAATCCCTGGCGCACAGTGGGAGAATCGACCCAGGTGCTCAGCTCACGCTGCGCACCGTTCAGCACCCGGTTCACGCGATAGAACCCATCGCTGCTGACTAGAAACTCATAGAAATTGTCGTTGTCGCGGTAACGAAAGATCACCCCGTAGCCGTTATCGAGCGGGCCACCTACAGCCTGCGCCTGGACGCGCAAATCGAAATCGGCAAAGTATGGCTCGGTGACCGAAAAAGCGACGTTGCCCGAAACGCCGTTGCTGATGCGGAATTGCCCCTCTGTGACCTGCGCCGACACGCGTCCCGGGTATTGCTGCCAGTCAGACGCCGCGCCATCATCGAACACAGCGAGATAAAGGAGCTGCCCCGGTTCGCCGCTGACAACGTAATGCCAATTCTGCACCTGTTGATTCACGTAGAACAAAATCAGCAGTGCCGCGCCGAGCACTGCCAGTGTGAGTAACCGTCGCAATCGGTCACCTCTTTAGCTTTTGGTCTGTGGGCGCGATTCTAACATGGGGGCAAAGCGGGGTAAACGTTCAGTTGAGCAGTTTCAGCCGCCGCTGAGCCTGGCGCAAACTCCAGCGCTCGACCAAGTGGTGGAAGCCATAGACAGACGATATGAACAGGATAATGAAAAGGCCGTTACAGAACAACGAGAACAGGTAACTGGAGCCGACTGCCGACACACCTAACAGGAGCGGCACGACCGCGAACGCCAACCCCATCGCAACTGACCCCAACAAGATCGCCTGCGCCAGCCACATCCCACCCAGGCCAAGAATGGCGGCCAGCAGCGCAGACGCCGTGTTGCGCTCACGTACCGAAACGTAAACCCCAAAGGCCGTGATCGCGCGAACACGCCAGAATGGCTCGAACAAATACAGAATTGTCAACAAGAATGTGACTGCTAGCCCGCCGACGATGGCCCCGACTGCCGACACCATCACGTCACCATCGGGGATCCGGGTTATGTCGCGCAGCAGGATGATCAGGCCGATGAGCGCGAGAGCGAGGCGGATCGCCACGATGGCAAGGAGCCGACGCCAGACGCGCAGTTGACTGACGGCGTGCTTGGCCGCGATTAACCCACTGTCGTTGAGCGCGGTCAGGCGCAGCAAATCCCAGCGTCCGCCGGTAATGTCGCCACTCACTGCGTTGATAGACGCCGACAGGCTGTGGTAATCCAGCCATAGACCGCCCAGAAAACTGGCGATCAACATTAGAGCATAGATATCCTGTTCATCCAGGTTGACCTGGAGCCATGGATCGGCACGCTGCGAAACCATTGCCAGCAGTGAGATCAATCCCCAGATGACCAGCGCCGCGATCATCGCCACTAGAAAGATGCGCATGGACGTTTGGCGAAACGATTTTCGCGTCACCGCCCAACGACTGCGCCGCGCCTCAGCGACGAAGACCGGATGCGCCGCAATCGTCTGCCCCAGTAAATTGACCGCCGAGAATACCTTCGCCACGCCATCAGACCTTTGATACCTGTCACAACGCACTAAACGTCGAAACGCGCGAGGCGGCGCAGTAGCCGCCGCCAGCTCCGGCGCTCAAGCTGTTCATAAAAACCATAATTGAGCAACCAGAAGCAACCTACAGTCAGGCCGGTAAAGAGAAAAGTGACCCATAAGCCGCGAAATTCGGTCAGGCTTTCATAGAGCGTGTTCAGGGTGAGCAGTACGGCATAGCTCACTGAGCCGACGAACACAGCTTGTGCCAGCCAGAGTGCAAACAACCCCAGAGCAGCCGTCAGCACTGTCAACGTTGTGGTGCGATTGAGTGTTGAAAAGAACAGGCCGGCGGTGGTCATCGCCTCGATGCGCCAGAATGGCTCGATCACATAAGGCACAACCGCCAGCATGAAAAGCCCGATCGCCAGAAAAGCTTCCAATGCTGAGACATAGCGCAACTCATCAAGACCCCAGAGAACAAGCAAAACTCCAATGCCACAGCGCATCCCGACCAGAACATGCAGCCAGGGCCAGCAGCGCAAGCGCACGCCCGCATGTTTCGCTTGCATGATGCTCTCGTCACTCAACGGGGTCAGGCAGAGTAAGATCCATCGACCGGAAGTGATCTCCCTGTTGATCGCGCCACCTGCCAGCACAAGACAGGCAAAATCAAGCAGCAGCCCGGCCAGCGAAACAAGGCCGAATGCGAGTATGAGAATGTCGCCTTGCCACGCTTCAGGGTATGGCGCCACGCTATTTCTGGCAGCCACGGCTTCAGCAAGCCACGAGAAGCCGACGATGAGCAGGCAGGACAGGCCTACCCAGCGCAAGGCAGATGGCAGGTAGTCCGTGTTTCCAGCAGCCCAGTGCACGCGCCGCCGTTCCAGACGAAAGATCGGATGTCGGGCGATAGACAGCCGCACAGGATTGATCATCGGGCGGAACTTGAGCACGGCGCTTATCTCCGCAGGTCGTCGAGCAAGGTGCGCGCGGGCACGGCAAAATCCGACGTGCCGCTGGCGACCCGCTCTAACAACGCCAGTGCCTCGTCTTCCACGCCCGAATCCAGCAATATCTGGGCTTTAAAGTACAGCGCACGCGTATTGCCGGAATCGCGCTGAAGGACTTCTTCGATGATCGCTTTACCGCGCTCAACTTCCCCGGCAGTATACAGCGCCCAGCCATAGCCAGCACGCGCGTCGGCGCTGTCTGGGAGACCGGTCAAGGTCTGTTCCAGCGCCTCAAGACCGCTGGTGGTCAGATTGACACCTTCATCCGCATAAAACAGGGCGAGCATCTCCTGATAACGTGGCGCGTTGTTGGATACCGCGACAGCCGTCAACAGCCAGTTCTCAGCCTGAGTCAGATCGTGGTTATCACGGTAAGCTTGCGCCAGTTCCGCGTAATGGGCTGGGTTTTGCGGATCGAGCGCGGCGGCCTGTGCCAGCGCATCGATAGCACCCGTCGCATCCCCCTCAGCGCGAAGATGAACGCCCTGCAAATAGCGCACGCGCGCGTTACCTGGCTCCAGTGCCACCGCCCGCAAAATCGAGTCACCACCGTCTTTGCCCTGACGATCACGTGCCAACCCCAGATAGGCCAGCGCTTCGGCATACGGATCATTCAGATCGGCGGCGCGTGCGAAGGCAACTTCGGCAAACGCCCACTGGCTCTGATCAGCCAGCGCAACCCCGACCCGCATCGGCAGCAGGGGCTGATCCTGGTTTCTGCTGATCGTATCGAGTATCACATTTGCCAAGGTGCGATAAGCATTGTCTTCTGCCGCCGTCTGTAGCGCGTAGGTGGCCGCCTGCGGATCGATGGATGCCATCAATAACCCGTAATTGAGGGCAGCCCAGCGTTCGTCCGGCGCAATGTCCATCAATCTGACCAGTGTCTCAGCGGCTTCCGGCCAATCGCCCAACTCGATCTGGGTTTGCGCCACAGATCGCAGCAGGCCGCTATCCGGCGATGGGATCAGACTCCAGGCAGCGACTGCCCCTTCCAGGTCGCCAGTGGCGCGCCGCAGCGTACCGGCGATGCCTGCCAGCGACGGCGTCCAGCCGTCACGCGCCGCCACTGTTTCGACAATATGCAGGGCCTGGATGGGGCGGTTCAACCGTCGATAGGTATCTACGCGCTCTAGTAGTAATTGAGGATCGAGTGAAGCAAGAGGCACGTCCGCTGCAGCAGACGCGCACGATGCAAGAATCAGCAGCAAGCCGACGCAGATTGATATTCTGACCCGATGCTTCATTCGCCGCGTGTTGCTAACGCTTTCGTCACGACCTGCTCGACTTCTGCGGCAGTAAAGGGCTTGATCAAATAATCATGTACGCCCTGAAATTTCCCTACCAGACGGTTCGCCGGATCACCAAAGGCTGAGATCACGATCACCGGCGGTATGCCTCTGCCCGTCGCTTGAGTGTGGGCTTTCAAGTTCTCAAGGAACTGCCAGCCGGAAATGTCGGGCAGACCGATGTCGAGCAAGATCACGTCGGGTTTCATGGTATTGAAGCGATCCAGCGCCCTGGCGCCATGACTTTCATGAACCGTCTCGATCTTGACCCGCGAAAGCACGGCTACGATGACTTCCGCGATCTCATGTGTGTCTTCGACCAGCAACACAACCGGCCTGGCAGAAACTGCGGTCGCAGGATGAGCTTCACCGACTGCTAGCGGAGCGTCTTGCCGGTCGTCATTGTCCTTGCCATCTGCCGACACCACAACGGCGGCGGCCACGCCCGTTTCCGAGTGGGGCGCGCCAGCTCCGACGTCCAGGGCGGCGCTCGGCAGACTTGCAGTGTGGCGCTTAATGTGCGGCTCACGCATCATCTGGATGTCTTCCGAGTCGGATGCATACTCTTGACTGGTTGACACCGATTGGGATCGTTTGCTCATCCCCGCCGCCTTATAAAAGACTACAATGAGAAAAATTGAGCTTCGCCTTCATTATAGCAAACTGTTTTCGACCTGAGACTTAACGTTAGAGTGTGCGGATGAGAGACGCAGGTATGTCAGAGGCCACGTTCACCTACCTCACCAGCATTTCCTTGCAGCATTCAAGTGATTGTTGTTTACTCGGCCTGGGGGGCGATCTCACCCTCTACAGCGAAGAAATCTACGGCGAAGACGGCCTGGTAGCACAGGCAGCACACACTCTCGAGGGTAAGCTAATTGCGGCAGTCGATGAAGGCCTGGGTCACACGAATCCGCTCGAATTGCCCACTGATATTGTACATCCATACACAGCATGGCATACCATGTCGCTGAACTTCGCTGGCGCGCGCCACCGGGGCATTCGCGCAGACGAGCAGATCGACTCACTCGTCCATCCATTGACGCTCGAAGAAAAGGTATTCCTGGCCGCGTCGCTCAACCTTCCCGTGCCCGCACCCATGGTTCTGGGACTGGCAGAAAGCTATTCCCTGGCCGAAGCGCCAATTACCTCCAGAGTCTACTGTGTCTGTCGTCGTCTGCGCATCGCCTATGCACTTCCTGTGCCGAAGCGCGATCACGATGGCTACGTCTATGATTACGACACCGTGCCGCTTTACGTTGCCCATCTGCACACCCTTGGCACTACCGACACAGCCACGCTGACGCAGCAAATGTCTTACTTCCCTGGCGTACGGTTGCGGCGTCCGATGGATTGTCTGGCGGCGTTCGACCACCTGTGTATCGCCGATGGCGGCGCCGACGACCGTCGCAGCGCCGTCCACATCTGGCGCATCGACGGCATCGAAAAAGCGGGCGATTCGGCGGAGAAGCGTTGGCAAGCGCTGTATGGCTGAGCGGCCAGGATACGCTATGCTTGAGCCCTTGTCGCCATCAATTGAGATTCGGCATGGCGTTCAACCTTAAGCCACAAAGTGTATTATCTATACTCATTAACCGTTACGCATCACTGATCACTTCTCGATAAGGAACCGCTGATGTATCGCCGCCTGCCAGTCTTACTCATGATCATAGGCTGTAGTCTCGTTCTCCTGGTCGCGCCAACGGTGAAAGCCCAGATTGGCATCCGCAACCTGTGCCCGGTGACGGGCATCGAAGTGCGCGGCCCGACCTACGAAACCGGCGGCATCATCTTGACGAGCTTCGACCGCTATAACCTCTGGGTCTACGATGTCGAGCGTGACCGGCGTTATCCGCTGCCAGAAACTTTTCCTTGCACCTATAACTGCCGTTTGTCCCCGGATATGCGTTGGCTGCTCTACTTCAACGACCTGACGAACGCCTATAACCGGATGCGACTGGACGGCACGCAGCGTTCTCTGGTGAGCGAGTACGCCTCAACCGTGGATTGGTGGTCGGCAGATACCTGGCTCGTGTGGACACCGGGACGAAATGCCTACCTACTCAGGAGCGATGGAGCACGCGATCCCATCGATGCGGCGGGGGTCGTATCTGTACAGCCGGGCGGCACTTGGGGTCTGGTCTTGGAAGCCCGTGGCGACCGCTTCGAGCGGGCATTGGTGAATCTGAGTGATCGCACGCAGCGAATCGACCTGGGCGTCGATCTGGCCTATTTTGATGATTATGGCTGGTCGCCGGATGGCACGCGCTTCGCCTATGTCGCGCCGATCTTCACCAACGACGACGACCTGCCAGACGGCAGCGAACTCCTTGTCGCAACGCCCGCCGATGGCTCCGTTGTACAACTCACCCGACTGCTCGAATCGTATGGCACTGCACGCATCAATGGGTTGGCGGCGGGCGAACTGCGCTGGTCGCCAGATGGCCGAGAGATCGCCTTCTGGCTGGTCGATCTCGGCGGCTTCGACCCGGTTGAGACAGCGCTTGGTGCCACGATCCACATCGTCGATGTCGAGTCCGGAGCCACGCAGAAATACTGTCACTTCACTACCGAAACCAACACCCCCAACCCGCCCCGGCTGGTATGGTCGCCTGATAGCACGCATATCGCTTTCGGCGCAGACATACCGGGTGACGAAAAACCCAATCTCCTTCTGGCACTCAGTATCGAAACGGGCATCTTCACCATCCTTAGTGAAGGCATATATCCCGCACTCGGCGCGCCTGATGTAGCCGCCTGGGGGCTGCCACCGGGATGATCACCTTCAAGCTCTGGCGTGGACTCCGTTTCACCTCAGTTATCCATGCGCATCCAATCTTCAAGCAAACGCTGCGCCTGCGTCACCGGCCAGAGAACGCGATCTTGCGCTGGGATGCGTTAGGCATTCCTAAATGGGTGCGGCAGATCGTTCGCTACCTCTTCCTGGCACTGCTCACGCTCCTGTTCGTATTTCTGATCTATTTGATGGTGTTCCTGGTTTTTCTCTACGTCATCTTGAGTCTGCTGTTCAGCGGCGCCTTTTGGGGTCTGCAATGGGCGATGGGGATCGCAGGGATGATTGCGCGTGGACGTGAGCGCGGCACACAGGATTTGCTGGCACTGACGCCTCCCGGGCCGGGAAGCGTCGCCTGGATGATCGCCTGTGCCTATATCCATGCAGATCAGGCGTTTCGGTCACGCACACGGCGCTTTCGTGTCTTGCTGTGGGCATTAGTGATTGCCACCGCCGGTACGATCTTCCTCAGCCTGATCCTCGATCAGACCCCTTCGCCCTATGCCCTGAATTTCCTATCGGCAGGCATCGGCGTGATCTTGACCGGCCTGGCGCTACATTTCGAGCTGATGGCATCGTTGGTTTCGGCTGTGCTGGTCGGGATGCTGGCGCCAACGGTCGCCAGCCGCCAGGTCGAAGCGTCGTTGGTCGCCATGGCAATGTTCACAGGCATTCAGATCGGTTATCTGTTTCTGGCATACGTCATGCTCTTCATCGCGCTGCCGCAACTTTCCCACCAATTCGCCCTCGAAGGCTTTTCCTTACTGTCAGTCTATGGGCTGTTCCTCGCCTGTTTGATCGGTATCCGGGAAGGAGTAACCCGTCTGCTTATGATCATGACGCGAAGGCGCGTGGGAGAAATCGACGAAAGCTTGTTAGGGGTAGCCCCAGTATGATCGCACGCAAGATCTGGCTCGCATTGTCCGTAGCCTCTACCCAGAATCCGATTTTCCAATTCGCGATCAAATCAGAAACTGACCAACTCTCACTCCCCGTGATCCGTTTGATCACCTTTGCCATGGGCACGCTGATCTGCTCGACACTCTGTTTGATTTCGACGTCATCGTTTACCACGTGGGCATTTGTCGTCGCTCTCGGTGGCATCCCCATCATCTTTGGTTTCATTCTCATCCTCAGCACCACTGTGGACGGCAGCATGTGGGCAATGCGCGTGGCAGATGGAATCGCTATCCATCGGCGTAAGCGTCAGTGGGATCTATTGGCAGTCACTCCCTCCGGGCCGACAGGCGTCATGTGGTCATTGTGCAAAGCGACATTTCATCGATGGAGACTGCTGCGCCGGGGACTGCGCAGCCTCAAATGGGCGATTGCAGTGATTGCCGCGGCGCTGGGGCTATTCCTGATGCTCGCCATTTTGGAGTCGAATCGATACCGGTTTGAATCAGGGTCTATCCTGATTATCGTTCAGATAGCAGCGATGCTCGGCCTGCTGTATCTCGATTATATCCACGGGATGAGTTGTGCAGCGCTCTCAGGCATATTGGGCGCGCTGTTGGCCGGGCGGCGTACCGAATCACAATTGGCCGGATTTTTCATCTTTCAAATCGTGCAGTTCGGCGTCTACGCTCTGCCTATAACGGCGATCACGCTCATCTTTCAACTACAGCCCATGCGCACACTGATAAACACCTTGCAGACCGAAACGCAAACGGTGATGACGATTGTGCTCGTCGCGTTGGTGACGCTGGCGCGCGAAGCGTCGTGCAGAGTTTTATGGCATCTCGCGTGTCGACGGCTGGACGAGGTTGACTGTTTGTCGCCGACGCTATCCCTGGATTGATTGGTTCTGTATCTGCTTCGCTGGCGTGTTAGAATAAGCGGAGCGGGAATAATGGAGATTTACCGTGACCGATTTGATCACCCCCGATGCAATCCCCGTCGATAATGCCAGCGGATGGCAGCCTGATCCTCAGCATCCACGCCGTCGTCCGCCCTGGATCAAAGTGCGCGCGCCCGGCGGAGAAGACTACGAGCGTGTCCAGGCGCTCATGCGCCGCCAGCATCTCAACACCGTCTGCGAAGAAGCGCTCTGCCCCAACCTTGGCGAATGCTGGGGGCGCGGCACTGCAACCTTCTTGATGATGGGCGATACCTGCACGCGCTCCTGCGGTTTCTGCGACATCAAGACGGGTCGGCCCAATCCGCTTGACTGGAATGAGCCGAATCGTGTCGCCGAATCTGTGCGTGCCCTCAATCTGCGCCACGTTGTCATCACCAGTGTCAACCGCGATGAGCGCGCCGACGGTGGGGCGCCGATCTTCGCTATGGTCATCAGGCGCATCCGCCAGTTGCAACCGGGATGCAGCATCGAAGTCCTGATCCCGGACTTCAAAGGCAATCGTAATGCGCTCAAGATCGTGATGGACGCCCAACCAGAGATCCTCAATCACAATGTCGAAACCGTGCCGCGCCTGTTCAAGAAAGTTCAACCGCAAGACAATTATGCGTGGGCCATGACGACACTGGCGAATGCCAAGGAACTGGACCCGCTTGTTTTGACGAAAAGCGGCATCATGGTCGGCCTCGGCGAAACATTCGAAGAAGTCGTTGACGTGATGCGCGATCTGGCTGCTCGTGGCGTGGATATTCTCACTATCGGGCAGTACCTCCAACCGAGTAAAAAACACCTGCCGGTAGAACGTTTCTACCTGCCGGAGGAGTTCGACCGCTTTGTCACGATTGGCAAGGAACTCGGCTTCAAGTGGGTCGAGAGCGGGCCGCTCGTGCGCAGCAGTTACCGCGCCGACGAGCAGGTGCGGGTGCTCTCCCAGCTGAACTACATTCGCCCGCGCGAAACGCCGACGACCTGAAATCGTCGCTTTAGATCATCTCGGCCACGGATACGGTCGAGCAGCCAACGAATCCGTAGGAATTGCGGCCATTCTCAGTCGCAGTTCCTATGCGGATGTGCTGCCTAGATCTCGTTTTGTCTCCGCTCAATCCTGGCGTGTCGCGCGACGTATGCAGCCCTTAACCAGACATCGAAGCTGAGTGTTAGCGGCATGAAATTGGCCTATTTTGCGCTTGTTGTCACAAATTACCTTCCAGACTTTAAGATGTAATTCACAAAGTAATGATTATGGTGCTACAATGAGTTGGCTAAAAATAGTTTAGTCGGGTTTGTAACCTAAACAAACGTGGCTTTGGTTCTCTCGTTAAGGAGGCGGGACCACTGTGATACAGGAACTCATCAATCGCTCGAACCAGCAGGGGTATATCACCATAGAGGATGTTCTGGAGGTACTGGACGAAGACGAGGATGAAGTTGGGCTAGACACACTGTTGTACGAGTTAGATGAGTTAGGGATAGAATTAAGACACGAACCTGAAACCGTTGAACGAATGCTCCTCCCCGAAGAGATGGAGTTGGAATTCGAACCCGAAGAAATCCTGCATGACCCTGGGATAGGGGATATTAATGCAGTCTCCGCAGATGACCCCGTCGGCTTGTATTTCCGGCAAATGGCGCAAGAACCCCTGCTCAGCGCCCAGGAAGAAATCGACCTCGCCAAACGCATTGAACTTGGTAAACGCGCCCGTGAAGCAGTCAGACGCCCCGAAATCTGTGAGCTTTACGGCGATGCCTGGGTGCAGTACATGCAAAAGCTGGTCTATGACGGCCAGGCAGCACGCGAGCACCTCGGACGTGCCAACACACGGTTGGTCGTGAGCATCGCCAAGCGCTATATGGGCCAGGGACTGCCTTTCCCGGATCTGATCCAGGAAGGCAATGTCGGCCTGATGCGCGCGGTTGATAAATACGACTACAAGCGCGGTAACCGCTTTAGCACCTACGCGACCTGGTGGATCAGGCAGGCGATAACACGTGCGCTGGCGCAAAAAACCCGCACGATCCGCATTCCGCTACACATGACGGAACGCATTCGCCAGATGTACCGCACCGCTCAGTCGCTCGAACAGCACCTCGGACGCCGCCCCTCGCCAGAAGAAATCGCCTATGAGATGGACATCAGCGCCGACAACATCCGCAGTATGATGGATGCCAGCCAGCACGCGATTGCGCTTGAGCGCCCTGTCGGGGATGATGGCGACAGTGAATTTGGCGACTTCATTGAAGATCAGGACTCTCCCAGTCCGGTAGAGTCGGCGACCCAGCATCTACTGCAAGAGACCATCGAGCACGTTCTTGACGAATTGACACCACGCCAGAGCCACATCCTCCGCTTGCGTTTTGGCCTGGGTGGCGGTGAGCCTCATACCCTGGAGGAAATCGCCAACAAGTTTGGGCTGAGTCGTGAACGCATTCGCCAGCTTGAAAAAGAAGCGCTGCGCCGTCTGCGTCACCCACGGCTGGCTCATAATCTGCGCGACTACCTCAGCTAGATCTGCGCAGTTACAAATCTACATGAATATCGCACAGGACCGGGTTAGACCCGGTCTTGCGTTTTCACGCGTCCAAATTGCCCTACACTGATTTACATGCAAAGATTCGATCCTCCTTCCAATACACCCTCTGGCTGGGCAGAGGCAGTACGCTGGGGTTATGGCGCGGCTTTGATCCAGCGCGTGCTGCTTGGCGTCTGGATGGCACTCATCTGGCAAATTGCCGGCCCGTATTTCGGCGCGCGCCCGGACTTTCAAGTGCCGGCATCAGCGCAACTACCTCAACTGAGTGGCGCTGAATCATTGATCTTCGGGGTCTGGCGGCATTGGGATGCAATCCACTATTTGAATCTGGCGCAGCAGGGCTATAGCAGTGCGGACGCGGGGATGTCCGTATTCCCGCCGCTGACGGCCTGGAGCATACGCGCTTTCGATCTGCTGCTGCCCGGCGGGGTCGATCTGGCAGGCATGGTGACAAGTACCCTCATGTTTGGCCTGGCGCTAACGCTCTTATATCGCCTGTGCGCCACGTATTATGACGACTCTGCCCTGCCTCGGTGGGCGGTCGTGGTGATGGCACTGCTGCCGCTTGGGCACTTCTTTGCTGCGCCTATGTCCGAAAGTCTCTATCTGGCTTTGACACTGGCAACTATCTATGCAGCTTTCCGGCGGCGCTGGTGGCTGGCGGGCATTGCCGGATTTCTAGCGACACTCACACGCACGCAGGGTGTGCTCCTGTTGCCGGTCGCCGGACTGTTCTTGCTCCAGGATTGTTTGAGCAGCGAAACGACGTGGAAAGCGCGCATCCAGCGATTGCTGCTCCGTGGGTATCCACTGGCGCTCATTCTGCTTGGCGTTGTCGCCTTCACGGTCTTTCGAACAGCACTCCACGCGCCTCCACTCGATCAGGTTTACAAAGAAATTTCGTATCTGACGTTTGTTGACCCGTTGACAGGTCTGTGGGTAAACCTTCGCTGGTTATGGACGATTCATGATCTGTCGAACGTCGATGCGTGGGCGGTCGTCGCGACGCTGCTACTGACGGCATTACTGATCTTGCAGGAGCGAAAACGTCACCTGCCACTCACTATCTACACTGTGACATCACTTTTCCTTTTCGTTTCCAAGATCAATTACGCCTATGGCACAAACATTATTACCCATACACAGAGCTTTGGCCGCTATGCGCTGATGCTGTTCCCGCTCACCATTCTGATGGCGCGCTTTCTGGAGCAGGGTGGACGCTGGCGGCGCATCGTCGGCGTGTTTGCGCTGCTCATCCTGACGATGATGCTCAGCGCACGTCATGTTCTGGGATTATTAGGCCCCTGATGAAGCAAGCGTTGGACTGGCAAGGCAATTGACGCAAACAGCCGAACGTCCTATCCTGCGCATAGATACTGCTGAGCATATAGATATTGAGGAAAGATGACAATGGCGCAAGGTAAACCGCGATATGCATTTTTCGAAGGCAAAATTGTCCCAATCGCAGACGCAAAAGTGGGCGTGATGACGCACGCGCTCAACTACGGCACAGGCGTCTTCGGTGGGTTACGGGGATATTGGAATGAAGACGAGGAACAGCTTTTCGTCTTCAGACCCCACGATCATTTTGAGCGCTTCCTGCAATCCGCATATATGATGCGCATCGATCTGCCCTACTCCGCAACGGAACTGGTTCATATTCTGCTGGATCTGCTGCGTAAAGAGGGCTTTCGGGAGAACTGTTACATTCGTCCGCTAGCCTATAAATCGACCGAGATGATCGGCGTCAAGCTGCACGATGTCGATAACGCCCTGACGATCTTCGCCCTGCCCTTCGGCAGTTACGTCAACGACAAGGAAGCCGGGCTGCACGTCGGCTTCTCGTCCTGGCGGCGCGTGGACGACAATGCTATCCCTGCTCGCGGTAAAGTCACCGGAGCGTATGCGAATTCGGCACTGATCAAAACCGAGGCGAATCTGGCTGGTTATGACGAAGCGCTAGTACTCAACAGCGGGGGCCACCTCTCAGAAACCAGTGCCTCGAACGTCTTTATCGTTCGCAAAGGCGTGGTCATCACACCGCCGGTGTATGCGGATGTGCTGGAAGGTATTACACGCCGGACGATCATCCATCTTTTACGCGAAGAACTCGGTATCGAGGTCGTCGAGCGCGACATTGACCGGACGGAACTCTACGTAACAGACGAGGTCTTCCTCTGCGGGACGGGCGTGCAGATCGCAGCGATCACCCAGATTGAGCATCGACCGGTAGCGAACGGAGTGATGGGGCCGATCACGCAGCGGATCAGCAGCCTGTATCACAGCCTCGTTCGCGGCCAGGTCGAAAAATACCGTGAATGGCTGACGCCTGTCTATGCCAAACGAACCGAACAGGCCTGAGCGATTGCACTGAGTCGGAGCGTGAGGCGGGCGATTGACCGCCTCATGCTCACGAACCTGCGTCATGTTCCGCCGATAAGCTCCCACCCCGCACCGTCGAGCCGATCACGAGCGCGCCGCTGATCAAGACCAGATTCTTGACAATGTACTGGCCTTCCAGAGTCAGTCCGAATGGAAAGCTCGTAAACACAAGATCCGGGCGCAAAAACACCGGTGAAATCGTGCCTGGCATCTGCAAGAAGAGCAGTAGGATTGTCAGGCGCATGAACTTGCCGGTGATAAATCCCAGGCCGATAGCGATTTCCCAGATGGCGAGCAGGGGCAGAAAAATCGCCATGGGGATGAAGTCTATGGTTTCGCGGATCAGCGGTTCCGCCGGACTGAGATCCGGCACGAGCTTAAGCGCCCCAAACCATATGAAAACTACCCCCATGGAAATGCGCAATAGTGTGATGCCGTTACGCGCCATCCATCGCGTCGCAGCACGATCGACACGATCAAACCAGTTTTTATACCCACCCATCCAATACGATAACATTACACCCCACCTCTATTTGTGAACATTTTCACATTATAGGTTTAATTAGAACAGTAACTCATGAGTAAAGCCGAAGAATTCAATAATCGAGTCACATGACTGCATGGCGGGACTGAATCGGCTGCACGAGCCAGGATTCCGCGTTACCATTGTGCGCGAATGATTTCAAAACGGCTTCACAGGAGAATTCAATAATGATTTACAGGAGACTAGGCAACACGGGCTTGATCGTGAGCGCCCTGTCGCTGGGGACGATGCAGTTCGGCAAAGCGATGAATATGGGCCAACTCGATCAACAGCAAACCAATGCGATGATCAAGTTCGCCATCGAGCGCGGCATCAATTTCATCGATACAGCCAACGTGTACAGCCGTGGCGAGAGCGAGACGCTCGTCGGCAACGCGCTCAAAGGCATCCGCCAGGATCTGGTTGTCGCCACCAAATGCCGCCTGCCGATGAGTGACACTAATTTCAACCAGAGTGGCGCGACGCGCGTCAACATCATGCGCGCGGTCGAAGAGAGCTTGCGCCGCCTGCAGACCGACTACATCGATCTCTACCAGCTTCACGGCTGGGATAGCAACACTCCGTTGGAAGAAACTGTGCGCACCATGGACGATCTCGTGCGCCAGGGCAAAGTCCGCTATATCGGGATCAGTAATTATCTGTCGTGGCAGGCAGCAATGGCGGTCGATATGCAGGAGCGGTTGGGCCTGGAGAAATACGTCACGGCGCAGATGTACTACAGCCTGGTCGGACGCGGGCTTGAACACGAGTTCATGTCGTACTGTGAATACACTGGCATGGGCATTCTCGTCTGGAGTCCACTGGCTGGTGGCTTCCTGTCTGGCAAATATCAACCCGGCACAACAGCACCGGCAGGCACGCGCTTCGCAGAAGCAGGGCCGTTCGTCAATTTCGAGCCCGCGGAAAGCTACGCAGTGATTGAAGCGCTGAAGCGCGTCGCTGATCGGCACGCAGTCAGCCCGGCGCGAGTCGCTCTCGCCTGGACGCTGCACCGCCCGGCGGTCAGCAGTGTCATCCTCGGCGCACGGAAGCTCGAACACCTGGAAGATAACATCGCCGCCGCCGATCTCGTGCTGAGCGAGGAAGACGTGACAGAATTGAATGAGGTCTCCGATCCCGGCACGCCCTATCCCAAATGGATGGTGCTCCAACTCGACCAGGCCGAAGATCCACGCCCGAAGATTCTCGAACCAGAACGCTTCGCGGACGGTGGGCCATGGAAAGACCTGCGCGGGCGCTCCTGGGAAGGCTAATCGACCACAGACACCGCGCGAGCATACTCCTTGCTCTTGTGAGGCTGGCGCTGTCGGCCTCACGCCCTGCTTTTCGAAATCCGCCATGCAACACTATTTTACCGTCTTACCGCTTTGAGTTTGGACATCCAAGGACTTATCATGCTTATTCGCACCAAGTTATGATCAATGACGAACCTCAGCCGTGACCTTGCTCACTTTACGTGAATTCAATCAAGCCCAATGATGAGATCAATACCTATAGTCTCAACGGGGCTTACAATGAAATACATATTGATTGCTGCCGCCCTTTTATTACTGATAGTCACACCCGTGGCTGCACAGGTTGAGGATTGTCCGGCAACCGTGGCCACCGGTATAGCCGCCGCGGCCAGTAGCTGTACCAACCTGGGACCCAATGAAGTTTGTTACGGCCACGCCGACGTCAGCGCGATTGTAAACTGCGAGGAGGCGCTCGAATTCGACTCTTCTGGGGACATTATCCCGCTGAGTACTATCTGCGCGTTGCGTCTTAGCCCGCTGCAATCGTCCGGCGAATGGGGTGTGGCGGTTATGTCCGTCCAACCCTCGACTTATCCCGCCAGCATCACCTACGCTCTTTTCGGCGACATCGAGATCCAGAACGCCGCCAGCGACGTGTTTGCGCTCCAAGTCTGGGCGTCAAAAGACGCAGACATCCACGCGGGACCCGGATCGCACTTCGAAGTCATTGGCGTATTGAACAAAGATGAAACCGTCGAAACCAATGCCTGCAATTGCACAGGCAACTGGCTGCGGATCACGATGAGTGACGGCCACATCGGCTGGATTTCCGCAATGGACGTGAGCATACTCGGCGAATCTGGCGACTTACCGGTCGTTGAAGCCGATACCCCCGTCTATGAATCGATGCAGGCATTCACGTTTCAAGGCAATGAAGGCGAAACCACTTGCACTGAGCAACCTGATGACGGCATTCTCATTCAAGCACCTGCTGAAGTTGAGAGCACTAGTCTGCAAATCAACGGTACGGAAATCGCGCTCACATCGACGATTTTTGTGCAGTCGATACCGGGTCAGCATCTCCAAATCGAAACGCTCGAAGGCAGCACCAGCGTCACCGCCAATGATTCCAGCGTGTCCGTACCTGCCGGAACGCGCGTGACCGTGCCGCTATCGCTGGAGAATACGCCGGCGGGCAGGCCCACGGTCAGCACCTACAACGCTGATGATGTGAAAACCCTGCCGCTATCGCTGCTCCCAAGAGCCATCGATCCGGTCGCCTCACTCGACGATGAAATCCCGCATATCGTCGGTGTTGACGCATGTAGGGTTGCTTCTGACAGGGGCGAAACGCTTTGCCCGCTGTATTTCGTCAACGCCGATGGCGACGCCATCACGCGCATGGATGTGGAGTTTGTCCGCGCGCCACAAGGCACCTGGACTTCAAACTTTAGAGAGCCGCCCGAACTGATTGACGGCAACAATACGAGCGGCGTGCTTGCTTGGGGCGGTACGTGCTCACTCGGCGGCGCGAACTTCATCGGGCCGGTAGAATGGTCGATCACGATTACGGACGAGGACGGTCACGTCAGTGAACCATTCGCAGCATCATTCAACTGTGTCGAGTGACAAGCTCGCAAAATCGGAATTCGATGAGCGTCCACGCAATCAGGAAAGGCAAGCCATGAACAAGCGTGAGTTGATGTTCGCGCTGCTGGATAGCAGCGCAGCACTTCCACACATACCAGCGGCGTTTTTCCTGCATTTCCCGCCGGAGTTTCGCCGTGGGCAACCAGCGGTGGATAAGCACATCGCATTCTTTCGGCATACCGGCATGGATTTGGTCAAAATTCAATACGAGTGTGGCTTCCCGGCACTCGACAGCATCCAGAATCCGGGCGATTGGCGCAATCTGCCGCGCTACGGCCAGGAGTACTTTGCCGAGCAGTTAGCCGTGGTTGGCGGGCTGGTGCAAGCAATGAAGCAGGAAGCGGTCGTCGTCATCACCCTGTATTCGCCGTTCATGGAAGCGCGGCACACAGCCGGCGAAGACACCCTCATTCGCCACCTGAATGAAGACCCCGAAGCGGTCAGGCAGGGCATGGAAATCATTACCGACAGCCTGCTGTTTTTTGTGCGCGAATGTGTCAGGCTCGGCGTGGATGGCTTCTATCACTCGACACAGGGTGGCGAAGGTGGGCGCTTTGCCGACCAGCGCATCTTCGACCACTACATCAGGCCGCTCGACCTCGTCCTGATGAACGAGGCCAATGCAACCTGCCCATTCAACATCCTGCACGTCTGCGATTATCTGCGCAGTTACGAGGACTTCGCGCCCTTCGTCGATTATCCGGGGCACATCGTGAACAGCCCGCTCCAGGTCGGCGACCAGATGTTGACGCCCGCCGAAGCTGCGGCGCTCTTCAAACGCCCCTACATGGGCGGGATGGAGCGCAAAGGCACGCTGGCGACAGGCACACCTGAGCAAATCCGGGCGGAAGCACAGGCGGTGATCGCCGGAGCGCCTGACCATTTTATGTTGGCAGCCGACTGCACCGTGCCGAACGACACGCCCTGGGATAATCTCAAAACGGCGATTGATGTCGCCCACAATCACAGAAAGTGATACATTTCCAGCCAGGCAATTTCACCTGCCAGTATCAGGGACTTGCCAATGAGCAAGTGTTTTTGCTTACCTGATGTTATTGCCCCTGGAGGAGTTATTCATGACCAGAATATGGAACAACCCGATTGAATTCAAGGATCAATTGATCGATGGTTTCGTTGCGGCCTATGGGCGGATCATTGAGCGAATTCCGGATGCGTCGGGTGTGCGTGTCAAAGGCGGCCCGGTGGCGGACAAAGTCGCTGTGCTCATTGGCGGCGGCAGCGGGCACTATCCGCTGTTCTGTGGGCTGGTCGGCAAAGGCCTCGCCATGGGCGCGGTCATGGGCGATATTTTCGCCAGTCCCTCCGGCGAAGAGATCTATCGCTGTACCAAGGCGGTTGATGCGGGCAAGGGCGTGGTCTATGGCTATGGCAATTACAGCGGCGACGTGATGAACTTCAGCATGGGCGAAATGCGCGCCAAGATGGACGGTCACGACGTGCGCCAGGTCGTCATCAGCGACGATGTCGCCTCTTCACCGGAATTCGATCAGCGGCGTGGCATCGCGGGTGATTTCTTCGTTTTCAAAGCCCTCGGTGCCAGCGCCTGGCGCGGCGACAGCCTCGACACCGTCCATGCCTTCGGCCAGCACGCCAACCAGCGGACACGTTCGTTCGGCGTGGCTTTTGGCGGCTGTACCGTGCCCGGTCGCACTGAGCCGCTGTTCACTGTCGATCCCGGCAAGATGGAGCTTGGGCTGGGGCTGCATGGTGAGCCGGGTGTGGAAACCAGCGAAATGCTGCCTGGAAAAGACATCGCCCGCATGATGGTTGACCGCCTGCTGGCAGACGCACCGCAAGCTGCTGGCAGCCGAGCCTTGGTGCTGCTCAATGGCCTGGGTTCGACCAAATACGAAGAATTGTTCGTCCTTTACAGTGACCTTTACAAACGACTGGCAGCAGAGGGTATCGAAGTTTACAAACCCATCGTTGATGAGCTAGGGACATCGCTAAACATGGCGGGCTGCTCACTGACCCTCATGTGGCTGGACGATGACCTGCAAACATTGTTCGACGCGCCCAGCGAATCCGCTGCCTGGACGAATATGTAGGATCTGACTCATGGACGTGATGAAATCGCAGGCAACAATCGCGACACACTGCATCGAGGCAGCGCTGGCAGCCATCCTCGAACACGAAGATGAATTAGCACACCTCGATAGTGTCGCCGGGGATGGCGATCACGGCGCAGGTATGGCGCGCGGCTTTCGCGCCGCTGTTGAACGTGCCAGAACGGCAAGCGGCAGCGGCACAGCGGGCGCGGTCATCTCTAACGCAGGTACCGAATTCTCGCGAGCCGCAGGCGGCGCATCGGGCGCGCTGGTCGGCATGTATGTGATGATGATTGGCTCCAATCTCAGCGGCGACAACATGAGTTCGGAGACGGTGCATCACGCGCTCAGGCAGGGATTAGCAAGTGTCGCAAGCCTCGGCAAAGCGCAGCTTGGCGACAAGACCATGCTCGACACGTTGATTCCATTCACGCGAGCTTTCGGCGAAGCTGCCGCTGCCGGTACGCCATTAGCACAAGCCTGGCAAAGCGCACTGCCCGCCGCCAGAATGGGCATGGAATCTACTAAGGACATGATCGCCAGCCGAGGGCGATCAGCCGTGCTCAAGGAGCGCAGTCTCGGCACGCAAGACCCTGGCGCAACCTCCATCTATTACGTGCTGGAAGCCGTCGGGCGTGTGCTCGCGGAAGAATGCAAGCCCTGACGCAGTTTCAGCGCAGGCGCGGGTCAAAAATGTCGCGCAGGCCGTCGCCAATAAAGTTGAACGCGATCACCAGGGAGGCAATCGCAAACCCGGGATATAGCCACGTCCACCACTGGTCGAAATAGTCGATGCCGACGGCAATCATGCGCCCCCATTCCGGCGACGTGGGTTCAGGCCCCAACCCCAGGAAGCTCAAACCGGCAAACGTCAGGATGGCGTTGCCGATGTCGAGGGTCGTCATCACCAGCACGGAAGCAATACAGTTGGGGATGATTGTGCGCAGCAGGATGTACCGCCTCGGCGCGCCGACGCAGTAAGCCGCTTCGACGTAATCGTTAGACTTGACCTTGAGGACAAGCCCGCGCATCAAGCGCGCGTAGCCCGGCCACCAGACGACCACCAGCGCGATGATCGCATTGCGAATGTCCGGGCCGAGCGCTGCCGTCACGGCCATCGCCAGGATGATCGTGGGAAAGGCCATGAACAGCTCGGAGATGCGCATGATCACCTCGTCCCAGATGCCGCCCAGAAAGCCGGCGAGCGCGCCCATGGCAGAACCGAGCAGGCTGCCAAACACAATCACCAGGATGCCCGCCGGGATGGTAATGCGCCCGCCATAGAGCACGCGCGAAAAGACATCGCGCCCCAGTTCATCCGTGCCGCCGAGATGTGCCGCGCTCGGCGGCTGAACCCGATTGCGCACATCCTGCGCCAGCGGTTCAAACGGCGCGATCTGCGAAGCCAGCAGCGCCGCGATGATCCAGATGATGACGACAATGATGCCGACCACCAGCAGCGGTTGGCGTCCCAGGACGCCGGCGATCCGCCCGGCGCGGCTAGTTCGCGCGGATACGCGGATCGACGAAATAGTAGAGGAGGTCGACGACAAGATTCACCACCACGTAGATAAGCGCAATCAGCAGACTCACGCCCATAATCGCCGGAAAATCCTGCGATGTGGACGCCCGGAACATATACCGGCCAATTCCCGGCCAGGCAAATATCGACTCGGTGAGCACCGCCCCGGCCAGCAGATTGCCATACGACAGCCCGATCACCGTCAGAATCGGGATCAGCGCGTTCGACAGCCCGTGGCGCATGACGACGAGAGACTCGCGGACGCCTTTGGCGCGCGCCGTGCGCATGTAATCCATACCGAGCACTTCGAGCATCGAAGATCGCGTCACACGGCTGATCAGACCGGCGACGTACAGCGCCAGCACCAGGCTCGGCAAAACGAGATGCGCGACCGCGTTCGCGAAAATATCCAACCGTCCTGCCGCCAGGCTATCGATTGTGAACAGTCCTGTGAGCATAGCCGGTTCATCCATCGTGAAATCGAGGCGTCCCGGCCCCGCCGCAATCCCTAATTGCGCGTGGAAGACACTCAGGAAGATGAGCGCCAGCACAAACACCGGCACACTCACGCCGATGACGGCCAGTGTGCGCGCCGCAAAATCGATCCATTGGTTGCGCCAAACGGCGGAGGCCACCCCCAGCCCCACGCCCAGAATGATGCCGAGCGCTGTGGCGTTCGTTGCCAGTTCGATAGTTGCGGGCAGGAAACGCGCAATATCCTCGGCAACCGGCTGCCGCGTCTTGATCGAGCGCCCTAAATTACCCTGGGCGAGATTACCGAGGTAAGTCAGATATTGCTCGACAGGCGTTTTGTCCAGTCCCCATTCAGCGCGGAAAGCCGCCACGATCTCAGGGTTGTTGAGCTGGCTCTGCGGTAAGTTGACGTTGATGGGATCGGCTGGCACGGCATTCGCAATCAGAAACGACACCAATGTGATGCCGAGCAAGATTGGAATCGTGAACAGGACGCGTCGGGCAATGTAGCGAAAAAATGTCATTGATGGCCGTTATCAATCCGTGATCAGCGTGTCAGTCGATAAAATGCACAGGGGCAAAAACATGCCCCTGTGCTCTGGCGTTACAGTCGAACTACATACTGCGGCTGAGCAGCGCCACGTCCAGCAACCACTGCGGATGCCAGACATACCCCTCGATATCTGAGCGGAATGCGGTCTGCACGTCCGGCTGAATGAACGGCGCAAACGGGCTGTTCTCCTGCATGGAAGCCTGGAGGGCGGTGAAGACTTCTTCGCGCTCGGCCGGGTCGGTGGCGACTCGCGCTCGCGCGACCAGATCGTTCAGCGCCGCGTCGGCACGGTCAGGTGTCCAGAGCGCGCGCTCGTCCGCGACCTTGCCGCCGGGCAGGAAGGCGAGCATGTCAATCGCATCCAGAATGTCCGGTCCCCAGAACCAGTAACCAAAGCCTTCAGCCCCGGTGCGATAGTTCTCCAGCGCCACTTGCAGTTCAGCCGGGCTGAGCGTCACGTTGATCCCGACTTCGGCCAGATCCGCCTGGATTTTCTGGGCGTTCGTCTCCATATTCACGCCCTGGAAAGTGAAGATCGGGTACTCAAGCGTGATGTCGAAACCATCAGCATAGCCTGCCTGCGCCAGCAGCGCACGCGCCTCATCCAGATTGCGCTTGACACCCTGTTCAGGCGTAAAAGCGTAGGCGTTGCCAACGAACGTGATGCTCCCCGGCTGCACGCCGCCCCAGAGCGCCTGATAGCCTTCATAATCCAGCGCCAGACGAATTGCACGCTGCACGAGTGGATCGGAAACCGGGCCGCCAATATCCGGGTCTTCATTCATGAGCAAGAAGTGGACGATGTTGCCGGGGCCACGATAGATGCTAATCGCCGGGTTGCCCTCAAGCGGCGCGATCTGATCGGAGGTCAGGTCAAGCGCGAGATCGATTTCGCCGGATTCCAGCGCGACCTTCTGCGTGGCGGCTTCGGGGATATTGGTGATGATGATCCGGTCGAAGTATGGCGCATCACCGTAGAAGTTCGGGTTGCGCACCAGCACCGTTTCGACCTGAGGCTCCCAGCTTTCCAGCAGGTACGGGCCGGAACCCGCTGAGGTACCGTTCAGGTAAGCTTCGGCAGTGTCGGCTGTGGCTGCATCTTCTGCGTCCGAGCCACCATTCTCACGGACGACATCCGCATTAACGACACCAAAGGCAGTGTTTGCCAAGTTCGCCAGAAATGCCGGATTGATCTGCGTGAGCGTGAAGCTGACAGTATCTGCATCATCGGCGGTCACACTGGCGATATCCGCCGCCAGAAACGATGGGCTGCCCTGGACATACTTGAGACGATTCACCGAGAAGGCGACATCGTCGGCGGTGACCGGGCTGCCGTCGGAAAAAACGGCGTCGCCGCGCAGGTTGAACGTGTAGGTCAACCCATCTTCCGAGATCGTCCAGTCGGTCGCCAGCATCGGCAAGATTTCGCTGGCATCGGCCTGCGGGAACGTGACCAGGTTTTCATAGGTCACGTGATCAATGATGTCTTTCGTCTGCGTATAGCCCCGTGCCGGATCAAGCGAGTCGGTACTCTCCGCATGCCCAATGACAAGCACCGTTTCATCTTGCGCCGCAACCACCCCGGTTACGAGCACAGTAATGATCATGATCAACAAAAGCAAACGGCCTGACTTCATAACATGTCTCCTGATAGTCAAAAGTTCTGCACATAACCGCTAAATCTGCGCAGTGGCGCAAATTGTAACAATCTCACTATGTCAAATCAAAAACGTATAGCTTCAAAATCAACTCAAGTTTCAAGCCCCACATTCTTTTGACAGCCGCCCGCGCGCATGGTATTCGTCTAGCATTCCCAACGTGCGCAGGAATCATTACCATGGACTACAACCATCGCTTGCAACAGCTCCAGAGCATCCTTGGCGAGGCCGCCGATCTCGCCTTCCTGCCAGTGAGCACCGACCTGGAATATTTGCTCGGCGTGCCGCGCGACATTCCGAACTTCGGCGTGACCTTGCATCCCGGCGCGTGGCTGGAAGGCGCATGGCTGACGCCGTCCCGCCCACCGATTCTGACCTTACCGCGCATGACCGCCGAATTCGGCGGCTTGAACCGGCTGACCAACGTCGACATCCGCGTCCTCGGTGATTGGGATGATCCCACGACGCTGGTGCGCGACATTCTGAACAGCCTCGATCTGCCTGCTAGGCCGCGCATGGCCGTCAGCGACCGCGCGCACGTAGAGACGGCCATCCACCTCCAGACGCTACTGCCGGAGGCGCGTTTTGTTTCGGCGACGTCCATTCTGCGCAGGCTGCGCACCGTCAAGGGCGAGGACGAGATCGCCGTCATGCGCGAGGCGGGCGCGATCACCGAGGCCGCCTTCCAGGACGTGCTCAAGCAGCTCAAGCTCGGCATGACCGAACTCGACATCGTGACCGAGGTCGATTACCAACTGCGCAGGCACGGGTCGCTTGGCCCTTCGTTTACAACCTCGCTCTACAACTCCGGCCCACAGCATCCCCTGCTGTTTGGCGACCGGCTCGCGACCTGGAAGCGCCCTGTCAATGCGGGTGTCGCCGTACTGTTCGATTTTGGCGCCGTCCACAACGGTTTTTGCTACGACTTCGGGCGCACCGTCGCGTTCGGCGCACCAACCGAGGAGATGACGCGCGTCTATAACCTCGTCATGGCGTCACAACGCGCGGGCATCGCCGCGCTCAAGGTGGACAATACTTGCGAGATGGCCGATGCAGCGGCGCGGCGCGTCATCGAAGATGCCGGCTATGGCGAAGCCTTTCGCCACCGGCTCGGTCACGGCATCGGCATGGATGTGCACGAGCCGCCCTTCCTCACCAAGGGCGACACAAACGTGTTCCAGGAAGGCATGATGTTTACCGTCGAACCCAGCATCATGCAGTTCGACACCTTCTCGGCGCGCGTAGAAGACGTGGTCGTAGTGCGCCCGCACGGCGGCGAGCCGTTGACAACGGGCTTTCAGTCCTTGTACGTGGTGGACTAAGATGGCAGAACGAATCAACTTCGGCACAGGCACACCCTGGGAAGCAGTCGTCGGCTATTCGCGTGCGGTGCGCGTCGGGAATATCGTCCACGTCGCCGGGACGACGGCGAGTGATGAACAGGGCAACGTCATCGGCGTCGGCGATGCCGGAGCGCAAACCGATTACATCCTGCGTAAAATCGCGCACGCGTTGGAGGCAGTCGGTGCCAGTCTACAGGATGTCGTGCGGGTGCGCATGTTCGTGACGGACATCGGGCAGTGGGAGATCATCGGGCGCGTCCACGGCAGCTATTTCGCGGACATCCGCCCGGTTTCGACGATGGTCGAGGTCAGCCGCCTGGTCGACCCGCAGCACCTGATCGAGATCGAGGTAGAAGCCATCGTCGGGGCAAACACGTGAAATTCAGCCTTCGCTTCAACAACGATCTGCCCGCGAAAGACTACGTCAAACTGGCGCAAGCTGCCGAGCACTGGGGCTTCGACCAGTTCTGGGTCAGCGATGACTTGTTCCTGCGCAGTGCGCCGGTCATCCTGACCGCCATCGCCGCGGCCACTGAACGCATCGAAATCGGTACGTGTATCGTCAATCCCTACACACTCCACCCCGCCGAGATGGCGATGATGGCGGCCACCCTGGATGAAATCTCCGGCGGGCGCTTCAATCTCGGCCTGTCATCCGGCGCGGCGGAGTTTCTCAAGTGGGTGGGCATCACGCCGGAGAGGCCGGTGACAGCCGTGCGCGAGACGGTGCGCGTGCTCAATCGCCTGCTGTCTGGCAAACGCGCGTTCATCAACGGGCGCTTCCTGCACTGGACAGACGAAGCCTATCTGCGTTTCGAGCCGCAGCGCCGCGTGCCCATTTACATTGGTGCCATGTCGCCGAACATGCTTGGCTTGATCGGCGAAGTCGCGGATGGCGGGCTGCCGCTCCTGCTACCGCCGGAACACTACGAAACCGTCCTGCCCTACATCAGCGATGGCGCGGCCAGAACCGGGCGCGACGTGCGCGATCTTGATCTCGCCGCGTGCATCTGGTGCTCGCTGGCCGAAGATCGCGCGGCTGCGGAAGACGTGCTGCGTGAGAAAATCGCCTACTACGGCCACGCGATGAGTCCGTTGATTTGGCAGCGGTTGGGGCTGACGCAGGATGATTTTCGCGCGATAGAACAGGCGATGATGCAGGATAACGACAAAGAACGTGCCAAAGCCCTGGTCACGTCGGAGATGCTGCGCATCGGCGTCGTCGGCACGGCCAGGGATTTGATCGCGCCGCTGGAAAATCTGGTCGCCCTCGGCGCACGGCACTTGAGCTTTGGCCCACCGCTGGGGCCGGATGCCCTCGCCGCCATCGAGATCATCGGCCAGTCGATCATTCCGCATTTTCGCAGATCATGAGTGATGATCAGCCGGACGCGAATATGATGCACATCGACGACTACCTCGAGCGGATTGGCTACACCGGTTCAACGTCACCCAGCCTGGACACACTCCGGGCGCTGCACGTGTGCCACATGCAGAGCACACCGTTCGAGAACCTGGATATCCATCTCAAGCGCCCGATCGTGCTCGATGAGCAGCGCCTGTACGACAAGATCGTCGGTGAACGGCGCGGCGGCTTCTGCTACGAGCTGAACGCCGCCTTTGGCTGGCTCTTGCGGGCGCTCGGCTTCGACGTGACCTATGTCTCTGCCCGTGTCTGGAGTGGACAGACCTTCAGCCTGCCGTTCGATCACATGGCACTGATCGTCAGTCTCGATCAGCCGTGGCTGGCCGACGTTGGCTTTGGCGATTCGTCACTGCTGCCGCTGCGCTTCGTGCCGGATGTCGCACAGCCGGACGGGCGGCGCGGCTATCGCCTGATCGCCGGTGGCGACGCATGGATCATGCAGGAGCAGAATATGCAGACCGGCGAGTTCGAAAACGGCTACACTTTCGCCACCGAGCCGCGTCAACTGGACGATTACGCCGTCATGTGCCACTATCAGCAGACGTCGCCCGACTCGATGTTCACGCGCAAACTCATTTGCTCCCGCGCCACCGAGCGCGGACGGATCAGCCTGAGTGGTTCGCGCCTGATCGTCACCAGAGACGGCAGCCGCGAGGAACATCTGCTCTCCACTGCGGCTGAGATCCGGGTCGTGCTGGAGCAGCGTTTCGGCGTCGCCTTATCAACACAGGCTGTACAGGCCATGTTCAACTCAGCAAGGGTAGAACTCGACTCATGAGCGCCGATTTCGAAATCTATGACCTGCGCGTCACCGTGGAACGGATCGAGGGGCGCTCGGTCTGCGGGCTGACCGTCGGCGATTATTTCGAATTGACGGAAAGCAGCCGCCTGCGCATCCCACCGGGCAAGCATTTCTGCATTTATGCTCTGAGCGCGGTCCTGCCGCTGCTCGCCGCCAAACAGCGCCAACTGGACGCCAACGACTGGCTGGAAAGCGATTCGCTCGTCGCCTGCCCGGACCCGGATGAGCGCCTGATCATGAAGATCGAGCGGATCGCGCGGCGCACGCTCAACAGCGAGGATTTGACGTGAGCCGCCGCGCGATCAGCATCGCCTTTCAGACCGACAAGTCGGCGGCACAGTACGTCGTGCTGGCGCAGTTTGTCGATCAATTCGCATTCGACTGCGTAACCGTCTACTGCGATGCGCCGTTTCATCCCGGCTTCGCGCCGCTGCTGCTAATGGCGCCGCACATCAAACGCGCGCGCGTCGGCATCGCCGCCATCTCCCCCGCGCGCATCCATCCCATCGACATCGCCGCGCAGGCAGCGCTGCTCGCGGAACTGGCAACCGGGGGCGTCTACATCGGCCTGGCGCGCGGCGCATGGCTGGGCGAACACGGCATCCGCGAACCCGATAGGCCAATCCAGGCGATTCGTGAAACGGTAGACATCATCCGCTACCTGCTCGGCGGCGCAGGCGGCGGTTACACCGGGCAGATCTATTCGCTTGCCGATCATGTCCGCGCGCCCTACCCTCTGCCGCCCAAGCTGCCGCCGATTCTCATCGGCTCGTGGGGGCGTAAGTTATGCGCACTCGCTGGTGAAATCGCCGACGAGGTCAAAGTCGGCGGTTCGGCCAACCCGGACATCGTCCCCGTCATCGCTAGCTACATCGCGGAGGGTGAGGCCGTGGCCGGTCGCTCGGCTGGCGAGGTGGGCGTTGTCGTCGGCGCAGTCACCGTTGTCGATGAAGATCGGCAGGCGGCGCGTCAGGCAGCGCGCCGATCCGCCGCACTCTATCTGCCCATCGTCGCGCCGCTCGACCCGACGCTGACCGTCGAACCTGAGCTGATTGAGCGCCTGCGCGATTACGTCAATCACGAACAACTGGACGCAGCCGCCGCACTGATTTCCGACGATCTGCTCGACCGCTTCGCCTTTTCCGGCAGCGCTGCGGATCTCATACGCCAGGCGGAAGCGCTGTTTGCAGCCGGTGCAGTGCGCGTCGAATTCGGCACGCCGCACGGCTTGCGCGCCGAAACCGGCATCCGTTTATTAGGTGAACAGGTCATTCCCGCCCTGAAAGGTCACTGATGTCTCATCTATTCCAACCTTTGACTTTGCGCGGCGTCACTCTGCGCAATCGGATCGGCATCCCGCCGATGTGCCAGTACAGCTCGGAGGATGGCTTCGCCAACGACTGGCACCTCGTCCACCTCGGCTCACGTGCTGTTGGTGGCGCGGGACTGATCATCATGGAAGCGACGGCGGTCACGCCGGAAGGACGGATCACCCCGCACGATGTCGGCCTCTGGACGGATGCCCACGTCGAAGCGCTGCGCCCAACCGCCAACTTCATACTGGCACACGGGGCGACACCGGGTATTCAACTTGCCCATGCCGGGCGCAAAGCCGGGACAGCTCGCCCCTGGGATGGCGGAAAGCCCTTGAGCGATGCCGCGGGCGGCTGGGATATCGTCGCGCCGAGTGCCATCCAGTTCAACGAAGGCTATCGCACGCCGCAGGCCATGGATCGGGCGCAGATAGACGCGATCAGAGCGGCATTCAAAGCCGCAGCAGAGCGCGCACTCGCGGCGGGTTTTCAATTCGTAGAAATCCATGCTGCGCACGGCTACCTGCTGCACAGCTTCCACTCCCCTATCACCAACCAGCGCACCGACGCCTATGGCGGCAGCTTCGAGAACCGCGTGCGCCTCACGCTTGAAATCACCCGCGAGGTGCGTGCAGCCTGGCCGGATGATCTGCCACTGGCAGTCCGGCTCTCATGTACCGATTGGATCGAAGGTGGTTGGACGCTCGAAGAATCAATTGCTCTGGCGCGCCTGCTCAAAGCGGAGGGCGTCGATCTGATTGATTGCAGTTCGGGTGGTATTGCGCCAGGGATCAAAGTTCCGGCCACAGCCGGCTATCAGGTGCAGTTTGCAGAGGCAATCCGCCGCGAAACACATCTACCGACTGCCGCCGTCGGTCTGATCACGGAACCGGCGCACGCCGAAGAAATTGTGCGCGATGGCTGCGCCGACATTGTGCTGTTGGGCCGGAAATCCCTGCGCGATCCGTATTTCCCGCAACGGGCGGCACGGGAACTCACCGACGCACCTATGGAACTCGTGCCTCCGCAATATTGGCGCGCGCACGAATAACTGGTGTCACAAGTTCACAACCTGTCGCACTCGCCATCTGAGTTGCCGGAGCGCATCCACGACACGCTCCGGCGGCGTTGACGACTAGCGGCAGACCCTGGCAGCAACGGCCTCCAGTGGGGTGTTGTCATAGTTGCCACCGATGAGCGCCGATCGTCCATTCCGAATTGGACAGCTCGGCTGTGACTGCGTCAGATCCATAGCGATCAACATGCTCACGACCGGCGCTGAAAACGACGTGCCCGCGCGGAATTGGCGATCCACGAACGGGAACCATGCGCCTGGAGCGCTGATCTCGCCGTTATTCGACTGGAGCCAGAAACGCAGGTTATCACCTTCATTAGCGCTGACACTGAGCACCTCTG
>JAHDWN010000051.1 GCA_023382675.1 Anaerolineae bacterium | reverse complement strand
AAGCGCTCAATCCTCCCTTAAAACTGTCGTCCTCTAAAATCGCGATGGGGAGGGGAATGAGGGGAGAGGACACATTCAAAGTGCTTCAGTCTTGCACTAATCCATATTCACGAACCGGTAGCCGACGCCCGGCTCGTTCAGGATATAGCGCACGTTGCGCGCCGGGTTTTCACGCAGCTTCTTGCGCAGTTGATTGACAAACACACGGACATAATGATCCATGTCACCATATTCCGGCCCCCAGACGGCGCTCAGAATTGCGCGGTGGGTCATGACCTTGCCCGGATGGGTCGCCAGCAGGCGCAGCAGGTCATATTCTGTCGGCGTCAGGTGGATTTCCTCATCTTCGACGTAGACGCGGCGATTGACGAGATCGATGTGGAGCGCACCTGCGCGCACGTCGGTCTTTTCATCACTGGATGCGCCTTCGCCAACCCGCCGTAAGATCGCCAGAATGCGCGCGTTCAGTTCCTCCATGCCGAACGGCTTGGTCAGGTAGTCGTCCGCGCCCGCCGAGAGCGCCATGACCTTCGTGCGTTCCTCGTCGTGGACAGACAGCATAATGATCGGCGTCTTCGACCATTCGCGAATGTGGCGGCAGACCTCGATGCCATCCGGCGGCGCGCCGAGTGACACGTCGAGGATGATGATGCCGGGTGACTGCTGCGCGGCGAGCGTCAGGGCATCCTGGCCGTTCGCCGCGGTGATCACCTCGTAGCCATGCCCATTCAAGCCGATCTTGAGCTGCTTGCGAATCTGCGGCTCGTCATCAACCACCAGGATCTTCAGCTTCAACGGGCGCCTCCTCTTTATAGGGCAGCATAATGACGAAGGTCGCGCCGCCGCCGGGCGTATCTTCGACGCGCAGCGCACCGTGATGCGCTTCGATGATGCCGCGCGCAATCGGCAGCCCCAATCCGATGTGACCATCGCGCCCGTGATAAAACGGCTCCATCATGTGCGCCTTTACGTCGTCCGGGATCGTTTCGCCGTGATTGACGACTTTGAGCAGGGCTTCCCCGGCGTGCCAATCGCCCCGAATTTCGACCAGCGAGGCAGGCGGTTCGTAGCGCAGTGAATTATCAACCAGGTTGGTCAGCGCTTGCATCAGCAGCCCGTAGTCGAATTCGACCAGCGGCATGTCGTCGGGAAACGCGATCTTGATCCGCTCCTGCTTCGTCACCTGCCAGATGCGCGCAGCTACATCCCCCGCCACTTCTTCCAGCGAGTTCAGACTCGAACTTAAGCGCAGCACGCCCGCCCGCAAGCGCGACATATCGAGTAAGTTACCCACCAGGCGATCCAGTTGGTCAGCCTCCGTCTCGATTGTCTCGGCGATCTCCTGCCGTTCCGTCTGGGGCAGCGCATCGCCCAAACGCCGCAAATTGCTGGCCGAGGTCTTGATGATCGTGATCGGCGTGCGCAAGTCGTGCGAGACAGCGTGCAGCAGCGCCGTCTTCAGATTATCGGCCTCCTCATACTGGCGGCTCTTGCGTGCGCGTTCGCTCAGGTCGATACGCTGGAGCGCCATGGCCGCCTGCGCCACCCCCGTATTCAGCAAGTCGATCCGGGGCTGCGGCAGCGGCTTATCGAAGGCGGCGCGCATGGTGGCGTAGACAGTTTCGCCCGCTTGCAGCAGCAGATAATGCACAGCCAGATCGGATGGCGCGGCCTCGGCGGCGTCGGGCAGCACATCTACCTGGCGCGCGGCGAACTCCTCACGCACGATCTCCATCAGCGCGTTCAGCACGTCCTCGCGGGTCGCCAGCTGGTTGAAGGTGCGCGTCAGACGGTAGAGCACCGCCTGTTCGTGTACACGCAGCCGTGCGGTCTCCGTCTGCTGGCGAGCGTGCGCGCCCAGGCGCACGGCAACCGCCCCGGCTGCCAGGAACACGATCAGATCGAAGACTTCGCGTGGGTCAGCCACCCAGAGCGTATATTCCGGTTGGACGAAGAAGAAGTTGATCGCCATGAAGCTGATGAACGCCGTCCACAGGCCGGGGAGCGTGCCGCGTGTCACCGCCACGACAATCGCCATCAGCAGGAAGATCATGGTGACGTTGGCGATGGTGAATGCCGAGCGAAACGGCAGCAGCAGCAGCGTCAACACGACCACGCCCAACAAAATGAACAGGTAATCCAGCAGGCGTCGCGTCAATACCATACCGCTGCACCTTTCGCGCCGAACGTCAGCTTGATTCTACATCGCCCGCGCGCGGCGTACAGGTTTCTTGATACGATCTTGATACCGGGTCTTTCGGCGCGGCAGCCATCCCGCCAGGTCGAATGAGCCGTCGCTATCGGTGTCAAGTGTCATGGGCTATTCAGGGATAACGTCACGGACGCGCCGCGCGCAACCATGGTATAGATTGAACATCGCCGCCGACAGCGAACTATTCTGCCGGGAGTGACGCCATGCCCCACGAATTCCGCTTTCTGACAACCCACGTCGGCAGCCTGCCGCATAAAGACGGCGCAGGTCTCTGCGCGCGGTTGGCCGGGATGTTGGACGTGCCCGCCTGGCCGCAGCTCCCCCGCCGGACGTTCCGCGAGAATATGTACGTCCAGTACAGCCAGCCGCTGCCCGGCGTCGTGCTCGACGAGGCCAACGAGAAGATCCAGTTCGACACGACCGGCGATCTGACCCCAGGGCTGGAAGTCTTCTACGAGCATTACCTGGCGGACGATGTCGATTGGTTCGCGCTGACTCCCCCGTATGCCGCCGAGTTCCCCGCGATGCTGGAGGCGCTGCGGGCTGCCCCCGGCGGCTGGGCCAAAGGCCAAATCACAGGCCCGATCAGCTTCGGGCTGACCGTCACCGATCAGGCGTTGCGCGCCGCGCTCTACAACGACAATCTGGCCGATGCCATCGTCAAGAACGCGGCGATGAACGCGCGCTGGCAGGTGCGCCAACTCCGCGCCGCCCGCCCCAACGTCATGATCGTGGTCGACGAGCCATACATGGCCTCGTTCGGTTCGGCTTTCATCAGCCTGAGTCGCGAGCAGGTGATCGCCATGCTCGACGAAGTCTTCGCCGCCATTCACGGCGAGGGCGCACTCGCGGGCGTCCATTGCTGCGCCAACACCGATTGGTCGGTCTTGCTGGCAACCTCGGTCGATATTCTCAATCTCGATGCTTACGGCTACGTGGAGAATCTGGCGCTCTATCCGGCTGAGCTGCGTGCCTACCTGGATCGCGGTGGCGTGGTGTCATGGGGCATTGTCCCCAACAACGATCAGATTACGTCGGTCACGGCTGACCAACTGGCGGAGCGCCTGCGTGCAGGCATCGAACAAATCAGCCAGAAAGCCGCGCTGCGTGACATTCACATCTCGCCGGACGATTTTGCAGCGCGCAGCCTGATCACGCCCAGCTGCGGACTGGGGTCGGCCTCGGTCGAGATCGCCGAGCGCGTCCTGGAAACGCTGGTGCGCACCGGCGAACTTCTACGGGCCGGGTAAGCTCAACACCCGTTTCAGGCCCGATCCCGGTCACATATTCACATATGTGCATAAAAGTCACAACCCAACGTGTCGTAAGTGACATATGAGAGGGAGAATTGTGATTATTCTCACTTGCTGAACACTACCCGCGTATTTCACTATCAAAACAGATCAATTGCACACGGCACGGTAGCAGTCATGGAATCGCGGAATACGCCGTACTTATCGCTCTAGCCGCTGAAAGTCTCCCTGAAATCATGGAGGATCTTTCGGCGGTTTTTGTTCACAGGCATCACGGGTGCCTCAGTTTCGGTCACGAAATTGTAGCCATTGGATTGGATTATTTATGCAAACACTGACCTTGACCCTTCCTCTCATGTACGCAGACCATCACGTTACCGAAGTGCGGCGCATTCTGCAGTCGCTCGCCGGCGTGGCTGATGTCTACGCAAGCAGTTGTTTCCACACTGCGGAGATCAGCTTCGACCCAGCGCAGATCAGTGCAGAGGCCATCGAAGCCAGTCTCGCCGACGCCGGCTACCTCCAGGAATTGGCGCTCCCGACAGAGAGCAGCGCGGCCACTTATGGAGGCGACCAGCCGGTTACGTATTTCCGTCATACGAGCGCGTTCGAACCGGCCAGAAAAAGCGTCAGCTTTGCTCAGGAGGTCGCCAATGCCGGGCGTCCGCTGTGGCCGTGCCCCGGTGTTGGGGTCGTCAAATCTATGGATGAGGGAGATTAATGATGGCTAAGGAAAAGAAAACTCCTGAACAGCTCAGCATCGACCCTGCGGCACAGGAAATGCTGATCCGCGCCGAGCAGATCGGCGTCGGCACAGCGTTCACCCGCGCCGAAAACATGGCGCCGTGCAACATCGGTGGCGCGGGGATGTGCTGCAAGCTCTGCGGCATGGGGCCGTGCCGCCTGACCAAGGAAGGCCAGACCGGCGTTTGCGGCGCGACTATCGACACGATCCAGGCGCGCAACTTCATCCGCGCCATCGCTGCCGGTTCAGCGGCACATTCGGATCACGGGCGCGATATGGCCTTCACGCTCAAGGCGGTCGCCAATGGCGAGGCCGAAGGCTATTACATCCGCGACGTTGCCAAGCTGCGCACCGTCGCCGCCCATTATGACATCCCCATCGAAGGCCGCGCGCCGGAAGAGATCGCCAACGATCTCGCTGATCTGTATCTGGCGCAGTTCGGCCAGCAGCGCGGCGAGGTTGCCCCCCTGAAGCGTGCCCCGGCCAAGCGTCAGAAACTCTGGCGCGACACGAAAGTTGTGCCGCGCGGCATCGACCGCGAGGTCGTCGAGGCGCTGCACCGAACGCACATCGGCGACGATCAAGACCCGGAACACATTCTGCAGCACGCCGTCCGCACGGCGCTGGCGGATGGCTGGGGCGGCAGCATGATCGCCACCGACGTGGCTGACATCCTGTTCGGCACGCCCGCGCCGCTCCTGGGGCAGGCCAACCTGGGTGTGCTCAAGCAAGACATGGTCAACGTAATCGTCCATGGCCACGAGCCGACCCTGAGTGAGATGATTGTCGCTGCCTCCCAGACACCGGAAATCATCGAGTATGCCAAGGCGGCGGGCGCGAAGGGCGTCAACCTCGCCGGTATCTGCTGCACCGCCAACGAAATCCTGATGCGCCAGGGCGTCCCGGCGGCGGGCAACTTCCTCCAGCAAGAACTGGCGATCCTGACCGGCGCGGTCGAAGCCATGGTCGTCGATGTCCAGTGCATCATGCAGGCGCTGGTCGGGCTGGCGACGAACTTCCACACCAAGATCATCACGACTTCGCCCAAGGTCAAGATCAAGGGCGCGACGCACATCGAATTCGATGAGCACAAGGCGCTCACGATTGCCAAGCAGATCCTGCGCGAGGCGATTGACAACTACAAGAATCGCGGCGACATCCAGATCCCGGACGTGCGCGAGGATCTCGTCCCCGGCTTCTCGCACGAGTACATCAACTACATGCTCGGCGGCAGCTACCGCGCGTCCTTCCGCCCGCTCAACGACGCGATCATCTCTGGTCGCATTCGCGGCGTGGCGGCCATCGTCGGCTGCAACAACCCGCGCAGCCAGCACGATTATCTCCACACCCACGTCACCAGCGAACTGCTCAAGCAGGACGTGCTGGTCGTGCAGACGGGCTGCGGCGCGATTGCCAGCGCCAAGCTGGGCTTGCTGCTCGGCGAGGCGGGGCTGGACAAGGTCGGGCCGGGTCTGCGCGAAATCTGCGAGACCGTCGGCATCCCGCCCGTCCTGCACATGGGGTCGTGCGTGGATAACACCCGCATCCTGACCGTGCTCACGCAGATGGTCGAAGAAGGCGGCCTCGGTGACGACATCGATCAAGTCCCCGCTGTCGGCCTGGCCCCTGAATGGATGAGCGAGAAAGCGCTCGCCATCGGCACCTACTGCGTTGCTTCCGGCGCTTACGTCATGTTCGGCGGCTCGTCGCCCATCAGCGGTATGCCGGACAAAGTCGAAGACAGCGACATCGTCCTGCGCTACATCAGTGAAGGCTGGGAAGAACTCTACGGCGGCAAGCTGGAATTCATCGATGACCCGGACGAGATGATCGCCCGCACGCTGGCGCACATCGACAAGAAACGCGCCGAACTTGGGCTGCCGGAATATGACCCGCAGCGTTTTGGCCGCAGCGGTGACGCGCGGATGCGCGAACTCGAAGCTCTGCCTCTGGCCGAGCGCCAGGCGGCACTCTATGGAACGCCGGGCAAATAGGAGATAGTGTTATATGTCACGTTATATTGCAACCCGTGCCATTCGTGGGGCCAACGCGCTGGTGACAGAAGCCGAGCGCATGTTCGGCAAGGCCATGGCCGACAAGGGGCCGGAGACACCCGTCGCGTTTCCCAACACCGCGTATTATCTGCCTTTGATCTTCGGCATGACCGGCCAGCAGATCGAAACCGTCGGTCAGTTGGGGCCGGTACTGCAGCAGGCACGCGCGCTGCTGCACCCGATCCCCGCGCCGAACCACTGGACGCCCTACCTGGGTGAAACGCTCGACAGCGGCATGGCAACGCTGCTCGCCGCCGAAGTCATCGAAGCCCTGCGCTTCGTCTATGACTTGCAACCGGAGCCGATGGCGGGCTTCCACCTGGCGGGCGGCACGTCGTTCACCAGCCCGGATCTCGGCAATGGTGATAGCACAGGCAACGGCCACGACGGCCATCTCAATGGCCCCATCGACGACATCCAGCTCCGCACCTGGGGCATCCAGCTCGTAGACGGGCGTATGCCCGGCTTCGCGGCGATTGTGGGCGCGGCCAAGTCGAACGAGGTCGCCGTCAAGATCGTGCGCGAGCTTCAGCGGCGCAACATCCTGACCTTCCTTTCCGGCAACGTCAACGGGCGGAGCATCATCCACCAACTGCACGAAGAAGGCGTCGAACTCGGTTACGACACCTACACCGTACCCTTCGGGACAGACACCCTGAGCGCCATTTATGCGCTCGGTTTCGCCGTCCGCTCGGCGCTGACGTTCGGCGGCATGAAGGGCGGTATGTCGCGCGAAATCCTGATGTACAACAAGGAGCGCGTCTTCGCCTTCGTCCTCGCCCTCGGCGAAGTCGATGACCTGAAGTATGCGGCGGCTGCCGGGGCGATCAACTTCGGCTTCCCGGTCATTGCCGATACGGTCATCCCCGAAATTCTGCCGACCGGCGTCACCACTTACGAACACGTCGTCAGTATGCCCTTCAACGAGATCGCCGGCGCGGACGACCTGGAGCGCGCCGAACTGCTGGTGCAGAAGTGCATCGAAGTGCGCGGCGTCAAGGTCAAGGTCGCCAACGTGCCGGTGCCCGTGCCCTACGGCTCGGCCTTCGAAGGCGAGGTCGTGCGCAAGTCCGACATGCGCGTCGAATTCGGCGGCAAGTACTCGCGCTGCTTCGAATATCTGCACATGGTCGATCTGGACGCCCTCACCGACGGCAAGATCGAGGTGGTCGGCCCCAACTTCGATGACATCGAGGCGCAGGGGCACATGGACATGGGCATCGTCGTCGAGGTCGCCGGACGCGGCATGCAGAAGGACTTCGAGCCGGTGTTGGAGCGCCAGATCCACTACTTCGTCAACGGCGCGTCCGGCATCCAGCACATCGGGCAGCGCGACATCGCCTGGATCCGCATCTCCACGGCAGCGGCGGACAAGGGCTTCAACCTGGAGCACTTCGGCAAGATCCTCCATGCCCGTCTGCACGCCGATTTCGGCGCGATTGTGGACAAAGTGCAGGTCACGATCTACACCGAGCCGGACAAGGTGCAGGATTGGCTGGCGAAGGCGCGCGAGGCGTATGACTATCGCAACAAGCGCCTGGCCGACCTGACCGACGACGCCGTCAATGAGTTCTATAGCTGCACGCTCTGCCAGTCGTTCGCGCCGGATCACGTCTGCATCGTCAGCCCCGAGCGTCTGGGTCTGTGCGGCGCGTACAACTGGCTCGATTGCAAGGCCTCCTTCAGCATCAACCCGACTGGCCCGAACCAGCCGATCAAGCTCGGCTCGCAGTTGGACGGCACCAAGGGCTACTGGACGGGCATCAACGACTACGCCGAGCGCGCGTCGCATGGCAAGGTCGGCGAAGTCTCCATGTATTCGATCATGGAGAACCCAATGACTGCCTGCGGCTGCTTCGAGTGCATCGTCATGCTCATCCCGGAGACCAACGGCGTCATGGTCGTCAACCGTGAAGACACCAGCATGACTCCGGCGGGCATGACCTTCAGTACGCTGGCAGGCATGGCCGGTGGCGGTATGCAGACCCCTGGCGTCATGGGCGTCGGTAAGTTCTACCTCGTCAGCCCCAAGTTCATCTCGGCGGACGGCGGCTTCAAGCGCGTCGTCTGGATGAGCAGCGTCTTGAAAGAGACGATGGCCGACGAGTTCAAGCTCGTCGCCGAACGCGAAGGCGACCCGGATTTGCTTGACCGCATCGCCGATGAACGGTCGGTGACGACGGTCGAAGAACTGCTGGCCTGGCTGGAAGAACACAACCATCCGGCCCTGGTGATGGACCCGATATTCTAAGGGGATGACCGATGGCTGAACGCAGGCTCGTCCGCGACTTGATGACCGTTGGTGTGGCGACGTGCGCCCTGGATGCGCCCGTCCCCGAAATCGCAAGGCTGCTGCTGGAAAAGGATCTGGAAGCGGTCGTCGTCCTCAATCCGGAGGGCCATGGCGTTGGCATGATCAGCCAGGACGAACTGATCAAGGCTTATTCGCGCGATGACTGCCGCGAACTGACCGCCGAAAAGGTAATGCGCGATGACGTGCCGCAGCTCCCGCCAGACATTCCCCTGGCGGCTGCGGCGCAAATCATGCGCGATCAGCGTGTCCGGGTAGTCTTCCTGACGCACCATGCCGAAGGCTTGACCTATCCGGCGGGCGTGCTCACGTATCGGCATTTTCTGCGCCATCTGGCCGCGCAGGATGACAGTGAGTTAACCGATCTGGGTATTAAGGCAGCGCGGCAAGCGCCATTGCAAACATTTATCGAAAAACGGGACGCGGCACGCCGCAATGCCCCGTCATCTGATTGGGAGTAAAGTTTTATGCCGGTCGAGATTCCAAAGGACTCCTGGGAAGGGACAGTTCGCACAGTCACTCTGGGCGCAACCTCAGCCGAAGGCGGGACACGGTCGCGGACAATCACCGTCGGCGGCCAGAAGACCCTGCCCTTCATGAACTTCGAACAGACTGCTCCGAACCGCCCGGTCGTCGCGGTCGAAATTAAAGAACGCCGTCCAACCGATTGGTCGCCGCTGCTGCTGGATGTCTGGGGCGACGCGGCCAATGATCCCGCCGCCTGGGCCAAACAGGCCGAAGCAGTCGGCGCGGATCTGTTGGTGCTCGCGCTCACGCTGACCGATGCCGACGGTGCGCCGACCACCCCACAGGCTGCCGTCGCCGCGACCAAGGCTGTTCTCGGCGCCAGCGCCCTGCCGCTGATCGTCTTCGGCCCCGGCCAGGCCGAGGCTGACAACGAGCTGCTGCTCGCGGTCGCCGAGGCCACCAAGGGCGAACGACTCGCCCTGGGCATCTGCGAAGACAAGAACTACCGCACGATTGTGGCCGCGGCCCTGGCCAATGATCACTGCGTGACGGCGCGCACGCCGATGGACGTGAACCTCGCCAAGCAGCTCAACATCCTCATTCACGACATGGGCCTGCCGCTGGATCGCATCCTGATGGACCCGACGACCGGCGCGCTCGGTTATGGCATCGAGTACGGCTACTCGGTCATGGAGCGGCTGCGGCTGGCGGCGCTGCAAGGCGACGCGATGACGCAACTGCCGATGCTCGTCACGCCCGGCTTCGAGGCCTGGAAGACCAAAGAATCGAAGGTCGGCCAGGATGTCCCGGAAGCCTGGGGCGACTGGGCCGAGCGGGCGATCAACTGGGAGACGCTGACGGCCGTCGCGCTGGTCGAGTCCGGCGCGGACATCGTCGTCCTGCGCCACCCGGAAAGCGTCCGGCGCATCCACAAAGCAATCGACGAACTGACAATTTCGCCTGAAATGGCATGAGGCAAGGATATAGGTATGGCACTCTCCGGCATTCAAATCTACAAACTGCTGCCGCAGACGAACTGCAAGGATTGTGGTTTCCCAACCTGCCTGGCCTTCGCCATGAAACTGGCAGCCAAGCAGGTGGAACTATCGGCCTGTCCGCACGTGAAAGATGAAGCTAAGGCGCAGTTGGCTGAAGCCTCCGAGCCGCCGGTGCGGCTGATCACACTGACGGCCAACGGCCACGAGGTCAAGGCTGGCAACGAAGTCGTGCTTTTCCGCCACGAAAAGACGTTTTACAACAAGCCCGGCTTCTTCCTGCGCGTGCGTGACGACCAGACAGCCGACGACATCAAGGCCGCTGTATCGGCTGCCGACAGCTACATGGTCAATTACGTTGGCCGCGAACTCATGATCGACGGCTTCGCGGTCGAGGCGGTCAAAGGCGACCCGGCGGCGTTTTCCGCTGCGATTGAAGCGGTGCGCCAGGTCAGCCATCGCCCGCTGATTCTCATCAGCCGCGACCCGAATGTCATGGCTGCCGGTCTGCGTAACGTCGACGGCGAACATCCGTTGATGTACGGCGCGGACGCGAGCAACTGGCAGGCGATGGGCGATCTCGCCAAGCAGCACGGCGCGGCGCTCACGGTCATTGCCGAGTCGCTCGACGGCCTGGCCGACCTGGCGACCAAACTGAAAGAATACGGCGTGCCTGACCTGGTACTCGACCCGGCGGCGCGCAAACTCGGCACGTCGCTGGCGCTGAACACGCAGATTCGCCGCCTGGCGCTGCGCAAGAACTTCCGCCCGCTCGGCTACCCGGTCATCGCCTTCCCGTGCGATGCCGAGGAAGCCTACGAGGAATCGATGCTGGCGGCGCACGCCATCGCCAAGTATGCAGGCTTCGTCGTCCTGGATCGCTTCGCACCGGAAACAGCCTACCCGCTGTTGGTGCTGCGCGAAAACATCTACACCGATCCGCAGAAACCGATTCAGGTGCAGCCCGGCATCTACGAGATCAACAATCCGACACCAGATTCGCCCGTGTTGGTCACGACCAACTTCAGCATCACCTACTTCAGCGTCGCCAACGAGGTCGAAAGCTCTGGCCTGCCGGCCTGGCTGCTGGTTGCGGATGCGGAAGGCATGAGCGTGCTCACCGCCTGGGCGGCGGGCAAATTCGACGCCGAGCGGATCGCCAAGTCGGTCAAGGCATTCAACGTGGCCGACAAGGTCAATAAGAAGCGCATCGTCATCCCGGGGCACGTCGCCGTGCTCTCCGGCGAAATGGAAGAGGAACTGCCCGACTGGGAGATTCGGGTCGGCCCGCGCGAAGCCGTGGACTTGCCCGCGTTCATGAAGCAGTCGTTGTAGACCTCACCCCCCAACCCCCTCTCCGAAATCGGAGAGGGGGAGTTGAAGCGAGATGGGGGAAAGAAGAGGATCGGAGTATTCGGTCGATGTTAAACAAGAAGTCAGGCGTAACTACTCATCACGCATTACGCATCACTTCTTGGACTATATCGAGTTCTGATTGAAGGTAGGGCATGGCCGATCACACTGTCACCGTTGGCACGCAGCCTGTACAGGTTCCGACCGGTTCACTCCTCGTTGAAGCCGCTCACCGGGCGGGTGTGGACATCCAACAGCCCTGCGGCGGTCAAGGCCGCTGTGGACGCTGCGCCGTCCTCGTCACCGAAGGTACTGTGCGCCGCCGCAGCACCCTGCGCCTCTCCGCAGACGATATTGCCGCCGGTTATGCCCTGGCCTGCCAATCCGTGGTTGAGGGCGACGTTTCGATCACCGTGCTGCCGCAGGAGAAAATCGAACGCCGCCTGAAAACCGATCTCACCGCCGCCGAAGTCAAAGTCCCGGCGGGTTACGATCCGCAGGCTGTCCAGACCGTCCGGCGCGTGGCGCTGACACTTGCGCCGCCGAACATGGACGACCAGCGCGACGATTGGAGCCGCCTGTTGACCGCGCTGCGCGCAGAAGGCATCGAAGCGGCGCGGGCGTCACTGGCACAGCTGCGCCAGCTTGGGCGCACGCTGCGTGAGGGCGACTGGCAGGTGACGGCAGTGCTCGACACCGAAGCCTGGGACTGCCCTGACTGCCCCGCGCGCCTGATCGATCTCAAACCCGACCACGTCGCCGCCGATGCTCCGCTCTGGGGTGTCGCGGTTGACATCGGCACGACGACCGTCACGCTCTGGCTGGTCAATCTGTTGACCGGCGAGGTGCGTGCGCAGGTCGCCGAATACAACCGCCAGATCGAGCGCGGCGAAGATGTGATCTCGCGCATCATCTACGCGACCAAGAACAGCAGGAATGGCGACCACGGCCAACTGCGCGACCTCGTGCTGGAGACGATCAACGGCTTGCTCGAAACCGCCTGCAAGCGCGTGCTCGCCCAGCCGACGGACGTGATGAAAGCGACGATCTCTGGTAACAGCACGATGATGCACCTGCTGCTGGACATCCCGGCAGAAAGCATCCGCCTGTCGCCGTTTGTGACCGCCGTCAACGACGTGCCCACGCTGACCGGGCGTGAAGTCGGGCTGAACATCCACCCGGATGCGACCGTGGACTGTCTGCCCGGTGTCGCCAGCTACGTCGGCGCGGACATCACTGCCGGGGTGCTCTCGTCCGGTCTGGAAGACGTCGAAGCCGTCACGCTGTTCATCGACATCGGCACGAACGGCGAAACGGTGCTCGGTAACAACGAGTGGCTCATCACCTGCGCTTGCTCGGCAGGCCCGGCGTTCGAGGGCAGCGGCGTCATCAACGGGATGCGCGCGACCAGCGGCGCTATCGAGGAGGTGTGGATCAACAGCGACACCTACGAACCCACCTATCGCGTCATCTTTAGTGACAAACCGGTTGGCATCTGCGGCAGCGGTCTGATCGCGCTGATGGCAGAAATGCTGCTGACCGGAGTCATCGACAAAGGCGGTAACATCAATCTCACGCTGCCGACGCCGCGCGTCCGCACAGGCGAACATGGCCCGGAATACGTCGTCGCCTGGGGCAGCGAAACCGCGCATGGCCGCGACATCGCCATCACGCGCGTGGACATCGACAACCTGATCCGCGCCAAAGCAGCCATCTACGCCGGGTTCACCGTCCTGGCAGAGCGCATGGGCATCCCGCTGGAGACGGCGGAACAGGTGCTGGTCGGCGGCTCGTTCGGCAAATATATCAACGTCGAAAAAGCGGTTGAAATCGGCCTGCTGCCGGATATGCCCTGGGAACATTTCCACTTCCTGGGCAACACGTCCGTGCGCGGGGCGTATCTTGGGCTGCTGGATAAACAGGCGCGGGCGCAGATCCGGGCGATTGCCTCGCGCATGACCTACATCGAGCTTTCAGCAGATAACACGTTTTATGAGGCGTTCACGTCCGCGCTGTTCTTGCCGCACACGGATCTCTCGCGTTTTCCCAGTGTGCAGCCAGCAGTCACCACATGAGGAGCAAGTAGATGTATATTATTGGTGAGAATATCCACATCATTTCTGAGAAGGTCAAAGAAGCGCTCAAAGCGCGCGACGCGAAGTTCTTCCAGGAACTGGCCGTAAAACAGGTGGAGGCTGGCGCAGAGGCGCTTGACCTGAACCTCGGCCCGCGCAAGAACGACTGGGCAGAAGTCTTCCCGTGGATGGTCGAAACGGTCGAGGCGGTGGTCGATGTGCCGCTCAGCTTCGACAGCACGAATATCCTCGGCATCGAGGCCGGTCTCAAGAAGGTCAGCAAGGCCAAGCCGATCATCAACTCGACCTCCGCCGAGCCGGAGCGGCTGGAAAAAGTGCCGCTGATCGCCAAGCAGTACAACGCCCGCCTGATCGCGCTGACGATGGGCGCGAGTGGTATCCCGGTCAGCGCCGACGAGCGCGTCAACATCGCCCTCGAGAAGTTGATCCCGCGCATGATGGAGATCGACTACCCGATGGAAGACCTGATCATCGACCCGCTGGTGCTGACGGTCTCCGGCTGCCAGGAATACTGCCCACAGTTGATCGAAACCATCCGCACACTTCAGTTCGCCTGGGACCCGCCGCCGGCGATCTCGGTCGGCCTCTCGAACGTTTCCAACGCCGTACCGAACGAGAACCGCCCGCTCATCAACCGCACCTACTGCGCCATGCTCATGGGCGTGGGCTTGAAGATGATGATCGCCAACCCGCTCGACGAGCCGCTCAAAGAGACCGTCCGCATCATCGAAGAGCGCGACGAAAGCACGCCGGTCGGTCGGTTGTATCTGAAGCTGCATGATCGCATTGCGGCGTCGGAAGCACCGAGCATCGAAGACGTAGACATGAGCGATCCTGAACAGCTCGCTATTTGGAAGACGGTACAAGTATTGCTGAACAAAGTCATTTATGCCGATGCCTACCTCCAACAGGAGACTTCGGCGCTGTAAGGAAGGGAGCCGTTCATTATGCCTGGTTTTACGCCCGGACGCCGCTGGCAGCCACCCTACTACCCTTTTAAGCACGAACCGTTTGGTCGTCGCTTGCTGGCGACTGTCGAGCGCTGGGTAAAAGGGCCAATGTTCGGCTGCCGCATGTGTGGTAACTGTTTGCTGCAGGAGACGGCCTTCATCTGCCCGATGGAGTGCCCAAAGGGGGCGCGCAATGGCCCCTGCGGCGGATCGACCGAGGAGCACTGCTACGTCGACGAAACCCGCCCCTGCATCTGGTACAAGATCTACGAACGTTCGTTTGCGATGGGCCGCGAAGAGAAGCTGCTCGAAGTGCTGCCGCCCATCGACTGGGACAAGATCGGCACGGAGACGTGGGGCGATGTCGTCGTCCAGATGCGCAAAGTTGGCGTCGGCAAATTCACCCGTGGGATGCTCTCGCGCGACGTCAAGGAGCGCGCCCTGACGTGGGACTCGGTCTTCTCTCCCGTGCGCCAGCCCGATTGGTGGCAGGGCGACTCCGAGTATCATCCGCCCGCCTATACCGAACCCGCCTCCGAACTCGAACGCCGTCTGCGCGCCGGGGAATTCGTGGTGACAGCCGAGGTCGCGCCGCCGTTGAGCACCGCGACCGGTAAACTGTGCAGCAACGTCGAGATGGTCAAGCCCTACGTGGCGGCGATCAACTTCACCGATAACCCGTCGGCGACGCCGCGCATGTCCAGCCTCGCGTGCAGCACGCTGGCGATGCAGCACGGCGCTGAACCGGTGCTGCAAATCGCGGCCCGCGACCGGACTCGTGTCGGCCTGCAATCCGAGGTCATCGGCGCGAGCGCGCTCGGCATCCGCAACGTGCTCTGCCTCTCCGGCGATCACAGCCGTATGGGGCCAGCGCCGCTCAGCCGCTCCGACATCATCGACATCGATTCGATCCAGATGCTGTGGATTTTGCGCCGGATGCGCGACGAAGGCCACTACTTGGACGGACGCAAGCTCAAAGATCCGCCGATGATGTTCCTGGGCGCGGCAGCCTCGCCCTTCGCCTCCGAACCGAAGTTCCAGGCGATCCGCGAGCACAAGAAGGTCAACGCAGGCGCGCAGTTCTTCCAGACGAACCTCGTCTACGATCCGGATGGGCTGGAAACCTGGCTGAATCTACTGGCTAAACGTGATATATTGGACAAAGTCTACATCCTGGTCGGCGTCACGCCGCTGAAAACGCTGAAGATGGCGCAGTACATGCACAACGAAGTACCGGGCGTCTTCATTCCGCAGCCGCTGCTCGACCGGATGGAAGCCGCAGGTGACGGCGCAGCGGAAGAAGGCATCGCGATTGCGCTGGAGATTATCGAGAAGATCAAGCATATGCAGGGGGTGCATGGCATCCATCTCATGGCTGTTGGCTGGGAAGAGATTGTGCCGCGCATCGTGACCGAGGCCGGATTGCTGCCGCCAGATTTCGCATCCAAGCAGGAAGTCGAATCGCTTCAGGTCCATTAAATATCCGTGAGGAGGCTGAACTCTACAGCCTGAGAGGACTGCAACGATGAAACTCGCAATCACCGGCAAAGGTGGAGTGGGAAAGACGACATTATCGGCGCTGCTGGCTCAGGTCTGCGCCGATGCCGGGCGGGATGTGCTGGCGGTCGACGCCGATCCCGCGCCATGCCTGGCCGAAGCGTTAGGCTTCCCCATCGAGCTGCGCCGGCAGCTGCATCCGATTGCGGAGATGGGCGAACTGATTGAGGAACGCACCGGCGCAAAGGCGGGCACGATGGGCGGTTTCTTCACCATCAACCCGCGCGTCGATGACATCCCTGAGAAGTTCAGTGTTCAGCATCGCGGCGTGCGCCTGCTGGAGATGGGACGCGTCGAGGTCGGCGGTTCCGGCTGCATCTGCCCGGAAAGCGCCCTGCTCAAGACGCTGTTTACGCATCTGCTGCTGCGCGAAGACGACGTGCTGATCCTGGATATGTATGCCGGTGTCGAGCACCTGGGGCGCGCGACGGTCGATTTCGTCGATGCGCTGCTGGTCGTCGCCGAGCCGACCCATCGCAGCCTGGGCACGGCGGCGTTGATCAAGAAGCTGGCGCAGGATATCGGCCTGAACCGCCTCTGGCTGGTTGGCAACAAGGTGCGCACGGAAGCCGAAGGGCTGTTCCTGCAAAAGGAATCGCCCGGCATCCCGTTACTGGGCTACCTGCCCGCCAGCAACGCGGTTCATGAGGCCGACCGCCTCGGTGCGGCAGTCTATGACTATGCCCCGCCGCTGCGCAAGGCTGCGGAGCAAATCGCTAACGATCTCAAGCGCGAGCTAAAACTCGCCAAGACGGGGGAACAACCATTATGACGACGACGATTGCACTTGCAGGCAAAGGCGGCGTCGGCAAGACTTCCATCTCTGCCATGATTGTCAAGTATCTGATGCAGGTGCAATCCGGCTCGATCCTGGCGATAGATGCCGATCCCAGCAGCAATCTGAACATGGTGCTGGGGTTGGATCTCGAATGGACGGTTGGCGACATCCGCGAGGACATTCTGGAGCAGGTCAAGCAGTCGCTCGGCGCGGGCGGCGCAGCCATGGGGACGCTGCCGGGCGGTATGAACAAGCGCGATTACCTGGAGTATCACATTCGCTCGTCACTCGCCGAAGGGCCGCAGTTCGACCTGATCGCGATGGGCCGCTCGGAGGGCCCCGGCTGTTACTGCGCTGTCAATCACAACCTGCGCGACGTCATCGACGGCATCAGCAAGAATTATCGCTACATCGTCATCGACAACGAGGCCGGGCTGGAACATCTCAGCCGCCGCACGACGCGCGATGTCGATTTTCTGCTCGTCGTCAGCGATCCGACGCAGCGTGGGCTGGTCGCCGCCGAGCGCGTGGCCTCGTTCCGCCACGAACTGGACATCCACATCGAGCACGCCTATTTGATCCTGAACGGGCTGCGCGAACCGGAGATCCCCGCGCCGCTCAAGGCACGCATCGACGCGCTGGACATCCCGCTGCTGGGCGTCGTCCCCGCCGACGATGAGCTGTCGTCGTTCGAATTCGCCGGGCGTCCGCTGGTGCAGCTTGGCGATGACTCGCCAGTCTACCAGGCCGTCGCTGCCATGCTGAAGAAGATTCTCTAACGAATCGGCGCGGCACTAGCAACCGAATCGCCAAACCACCAAAAATGCGCTGTACGGGCGAGAAATATCTCGCCCGTACCCATGCGCTGGATTTCCCCCATAGCCCAGTTGCCGGATGGCCGATGGTGAACTTGCCCCGCGTGGCGCATGAGCGGTACGATCTCAGGCAGATGATGCGCTGCCAGTATCAGGGATACCATGGACATCTTTGCGAACACCCGACGGCCTGACCCCGCCCTGCTCTATCGCCGCGGCGATGTGAACGACGTGCGCCTGGGCGAAACCGTGCGCGTCGATCCGGCGGATTACGAGGCTGCCGAGGTCGTGCTGCTCGGTCTGCCGCAGGACGAAGGCGTCCGCCGCAACCAGGGGCGGCTCGGCGCAGGTGCAGCGCCGGATGCGATCCGGGCGAGCCTGTACAAGCTGGTCGCTCTGGAACGCGTCCGCTTCTTCGACCTCGGCAACACGATCATTCAGGCGTCGCTGGAAGACACGCACACTTTGCAGCAGAGCATCGCCCGCCAGATGCTCCGCGATGGCAAAGTGCTGCTCGTGCTCGGCGGCGGCAATGACACCAGCTATCCAGACTGCTCGGCGCTGTCGCTCGAAACGGAGCGTCAGGTGTTGGCCTTCAATATCGACGCGCATTTCGACGTGCGCGCGGATGCGATCCGCAACAGCGGCACGCCGTATCGCCAACTGCTGGAAGACGGCTTCGTCACGCCGGGGAGTTTCTTCGAGATCGGCTACCAACAGTTCGCCAATTCGGCGACCTACGTCCGCTATCTGGCCGACAAGGGCGTGACAGCGATGAGCCGCGACGAGGTGGGCGAGCGGGGTATCGAAGCGGTCCTTGGTGACATCCTCGAACAACAGCGTGCGGAGGCAATCTTCTGGGGGCTGGACATGGATGTCGTCTGCGCTGCCGATGCGCCCGGGGTCAGCGCCATCAACGCGACCGGGCTGAGCGGACGCGACTTCTGCCGCGTCGCGCAGATCGCCGGGAGCGAACCGCGCACGCGCCTGTTCGAGATCAGCGAGGTCAACCCGACGTTCGACATCGACGGGCGCACCTGCCGCCTGGCGGCGGTGGCGCTGTGGGCATTCCTGTCGGCGTATGAAGCGCGAGGGTGAAGATGAGAATTCACCTTGAACCACAGAGGCACGGAGATCACAGAGGAAGATTTGAACCGCAATGGCGCAAAGGACGCAAAGGGGAGGTCAATACAGCCCTTAGGGCCGATGGGATCGTACAGTATCAAACAGGATTTTAGGAACATGTAGTGGCGGGAGGACTGCTTGCGTCGCCGACCAGTCAACTGGTCGGCTAAAGGAAATCAAGCACACTCAAGGTGCTGGACGAGGAGCGATGTCTTGTTCGTTTGAGTTGCTCTGCGAAAATGCTGTGAACGTGAACCATGAACCGTGAACCCATCTTGACCGAGCACTGAGCACCATCTACAAAGAACTCAGAACGCTTTACGGAGCACCAAAAATAGGAGCCTTACGCATGGCATCGAAAAGAACAGTTACCGCCCCCAGGGGTACGCAGCTCACCTGCAAGAACTGGCAGATCGAGGCGGCCTACCGGATGCTGCAAAACAACCTCGATCCCGACGTGGCCTTCGACCCGGACAACCTGATCGTCTACGGCGGGCGCGGCAAGGCGGCGCGCAACTGGGACGCGCTCGACGCGATCCTGGCGGTGCTGGTCAAGCTCGAGCCGGACGAAACGCTGCTGGTGCAATCGGGCAAGCCGGTGGCGGTCTTCCGCACGCACACCGACGCGCCGCGCGTGCTGATCGCCAACAGCAACATCGTCCCTGCCTGGGCCACGCAGGAAAACTTCGACAAGTGGGAGCGCGACGGTCTGATCATGTACGGCCAGATGACCGCCGGAAGCTGGATCTACATCGGCACGCAGGGCATCTTGCAGGGTACATATGAGACGTTTGGCGCGCTGGCGCGCAAGCATGGCTGGGGCAACCTGAAGGGCAAGTTCGTACTGACGGCGGGCCTGGGCGAGATGGGCGGCGCGCAGCCGCTGGCCGTGACCATGAACGAGGGCGTCGGTCTGTTCGTCGAGGTGGATCGCTGGCGCGCGGAACGCCGTCTCAAGCTGCGCCAGGTCGATGTCGTCACCGACGATCTGGAAGACGCGATGACGCAGGTCGAAGACGCGCTCAACCAGAAGGTGCCGAAGTCGGTCTGCCTGATCGGCAATGCCAGCGAAGTCTTGCCGGAGTTGGTCGTGCGCGGCGTCACGCCGGATGTCGTCACCGATCAGACGAGCGCCCACGACGTGATGTACGGCTATATCCCTGCCGGGATGACGCTGGAGCAGGCCGCCCAACTGCGCGAATCCGACCCGGCAGCCTACAAGGAACGGGCGATGCAGTCGATGGCGCGCCACGTCGAGGCGATGCTCGAATGGCAGAAGCGCGGCGCGGTCGTCTTCGACTATGGTAACAACCTGCGCCAGCGCGCGTTTGACGCGGGCGTGGCAAACGCCTTCGATTATCCCGGCTTCGTCCCGGCTTACATTCGCCCGCTCTTCTGCGAGGGCAAAGGGCCGTTCCGCTGGGTCGCGCTCTCCGGCGATCCGGAGGACATCTACGCGACCGACCGCGCCATTCTCGAACTGTTCCCAGAAGATGATCACCTACGCCGCTGGATCACGATGGCGCAGGAGCAGGTCGAATTCCAGGGCCTGCCTGCGCGCATCTGCTGGCTCGGCTACGGCGAACGTGCCAGGGCAGGGCTGAAGTTCAACGAGATGGTCGCGTCGGGCGCGGTCAAAGCGCCGATCGTGATTGGTCGCGATCACCTGGACAGCGGCTCCGTCGCCAGCCCGAACCGCGAGACCGAGGGCATGAAAGATGGCAGTGACGCGATTGCGGATTGGGCGCTGTTGAACGCGCTGATCAACGCCGTCAGCGGCGCGACCTGGGTCAGCATCCATCACGGCGGCGGCGTCGGCATTGGCTACAGCATCCACGCCGGGCAGGTGATCGTCGCTGATGGCACACCGGAAGCGGCAGCGCGGCTGGCGCGCGTCCTCACAACCGATCCGGGCATGGGCGTCGTCCGCCATGCCGACGCGGGCTATGACGAGGCGATTGCCTTCGCTCGCGCGCATCACATCCAAATCCCGATGCTGCCGCCGGATGATCAGTCATGAACGTTGACCTGCTGATCCTGAACGCGGCGCAGCTCGTGACCTGCGCCAGTGGTGGCCGCCCCAAGCGCGGTGCACAGATGCGCGACCTCGGCATCATCGCCGGTGGCGCGGTCGCGGTCAAAGATGGGCTGATCCTCGACGTGGGCGCGACGGCGGACATCCGCGCGCGCTACGAGAGCGCGCAGGTGATTGACGCGGGCGGGCGCGTCGTCTGCCCCGGTTTCGTCGACTGCCATACGCACGTGGTCTACGCCGGGGATCGGCTGGACGATTTCGAGAGCCGTATCCTGGGCAAGACCTACATGGAGATTTTGGCGGCGGGCGGCGGCATTATGAGCACGGCGCGCGCCACGCGGGCGGCGTCTGCCGACGAACTCTACGCGCTGGCCGCGGGCAGGCTCGACGTGATGCTGCACAACGGCACGACGACCGCCGAGATCAAGACCGGCTACGGGCTGGACATCGCCACCGAGCGCAAGCTGTTCGACGTGATCGCACGGCTGGATCGTGAGCACGCAATGACGATCAGGCCGACGTTCCTCGGCGCGCACGCCGTACCGCCGGAGTTCGCATCCGCCAACGCCTACGCCGATCACGTCATCCACGAAATGATGCCCGCCATTTTCGCGGCCTATGAGCAGTCGAATTTCGCGGCTGAGGGCGTGCCGCTGGCGGTCGATGTCTTCTGCGAGGATGGCGTGTTCGATACGGTGCTCACGGGCCAAATCCTGTCTGCCGCCAAGGAGCGCTGGAGACAGCCGGTCAAGGCGCACGTCGATGAGTTCGTCAACCTCGGCGGCGTGCGCGTCGCGCTCGAACTCGGCGCGCTATCCGTCGATCATCTCGACGTGACGCCCGACGCCGAGCTTGAACTGCTGGCGCAGTCGGAAACGGTTGGCGTCTTTCTGCCCGCGGTCAATTTCAACCTGGGCAGCACGCACTACGGCCACGCACGCAAGCTGATCGACGCAGGTGGTGTCCTGGCGCTGGCGACCGATCTCAATCCCGGCTCCGCGCCGACGCCGAGCCTGCCGCTGGTTATGGCGATTGCCTGCCGCTATCAGAAGCTGCTGCCTGCCGAGGCGCTGAATGCGATCACCATCAATGCGGCGGCGGCGTTGCAGCTCGAAGGGGTGGTCGGCTCGATTGAGCCGGGCAAACAGGCCGATTTCACAATCCTGGCGACCGACGATTACCGCGCGCTGGCCTATGAGTTCGGCGCGCTGCTGGTCGAGAAGGTCATCATCAAGGGAGAGATGCAGTGGAACGCGTCGTTCTAGATGGCGAAAGCCTGACCATCGAGCAGGTGATCGCCGTGGCTTACGGCCAGCCGGGCGCGCCGGAAGTTGTCCTCAGCGAGTGGGCGCAGGCCAACGTCATCCGTGCCGCCGATGCTGTGCGGCGGCTTCTGGCCGAGGGGCAGATCGTCTACGGCATCACGACCGGCTTCGGCGCGTTCAAGAACAAGATCATCCCGCCGGATCAGGTCGAACAGCTTCAGTACAATATCCTCGTCAGCCACGCGGTCGGCGTGGGTGATCCCTTCGACGTGCCGACGACGCGCGCGATCATGCTCATCCGCGCCAACACACTGGCACGCGGCTATTCGGGCATCCGCCTGGGCACGCTTCAACTTGTGCTTGACATGCTCAATAAGGGCGTCCACCCGATGATCCCAGAGAAAGGCTCGTTGGGGGCGAGTGGCGATCTCGCGCCGCTGGCGCACATGGCGCTGCCGCTGATCGGCGAGGGTGAGGCCTACTACGGCGGTGAACTGCTGGGCGGGGCGGAAGCGATGCGCCGCGCCGGGCTGGAGCCGATCACGCTGGCGGCGAAAGAAGGGCTGGCGCTGACCAACGGCACGGCGGTTATGTGCGCCGTCGGCGTATTAGAGACACACCGCGCCGAGAACATCAACGCCGTGGCGGACATCGCCGGCTGCATGAGCCTGGAGGCGCTGCACGGCACGACGCTCGCGTTTGACGAACGCATTCACAACCTGCGCCCATTCCCGCGCCAGATTGAGTGTGCCGCGCATCTGCGCCGCCTGCTCGATGGCAGCCAGTTCACACGCGGCTACGATCCGTCCAACGTGCAGGACGCCTACACGCTGCGCTGCATCCCGCAGGTACACGGGGCGGTGCGTGATGCCATCGCCTACGCGCGCTGGATGTTCGCCATCGAACTCAACGCCGTGACCGATAACCCGCTAATCTTCATCGGCGATGACGACGCGATTGATGTCGTCTCCGGCGGCAATTTCCACGGCGAGCCGCTGGCGATTGCAATGGATTACCTGGGGCTGGCGATGAGCGAACTCGGCAACATCAGCGAGCGTCGCATCATGCGCCTGATCGACGAGTCGAGCAACACGTACACGCTGCCCGCCTTCCTGACCGAGCAGGGCGGTTTGAACAGCGGCTTCATGATCATGCAGTACACGGCGGCGGCCCTCGCCACCGAGAGCAAGGTGCTCTCGCACCCGGCCAGCGTCGATACGATTCCGACGTCGGCCAATGTCGAGGATCACGTCAGCATGGGCGTGACGGCGGCGCTCAAGGCGCGGCGCATCCACACCAACGTCGAGCGCATCCTGGCGATTGAATTGATGGCCGCCGCGCAGGGGATCGACTTCCGGCGCAAGCGGATGGGGGAGTCGGCGCTGGGGCGCGGCACGCAGCCGGTCTACGATTTGATCCGCCAGCACGTGCCCTTCATCGAGCAGGATCGCGTGCTCTACAAGTACATGCAGCGCGTGCTCGAATTGGTGCAATCGGCGCAGATTATGCAGGCGTCTGAGGGGGGATGAGGGCAGAAATGAGTGATGTGTAATGGGTGATGAGTGAAACGTGGGGAAGGTGATGAGGAAGGGTGAGTGAGGATTGGCATACATCGAGCAGATTGAGGGAATTCTGTAGGGGCAATCCGGCGGGTATATGCATGGTGTGCCTTGCGAATTACAGCGATCATGTGTACGGCGAGATATATCCCGCCCCTGTACAGTCAGAAGCAACCCATGGCGCGGCGGATGCGCCCTTGCCATAATCGTCGGCAGCGTCCGTATTTACGCCAGGTAATCACCGATCATGAGTTCGTCACCCCACATGCCTGTTTACCCGCTCGATGCGCGCGGCGGCGTCACCCGCTGGCTCGCCTGCGGCGTTATCGCCTCGCCGCTGACCGTGCTCGATAAGGTCATCGATGCGCACGGTTCACCGTTCGGCAAGGATGGACGCTGGGTGTTGAACTACTGGGCCTGGGATCAGCGCTCGCAGCGAATCAAGAAGCGCGTCTATGACCAACTGCCGCCCTTCACCTGGACGCCCGGCGCACCGCCTCATCTGCACGGCCCCGGCATCGACGGCAAACGCTGGGAATATGCCACCACCGAAGAAGACCAGGTGATCGATTTCAGCCACTTCAACTTCACACCGAGCCTGATGCAGGGCTGGCTGTTCGCCTATCTGCATGTGGACACGCCGCTGACCGCCCGCGCTGAGCTGCTGACCATCGGCCCGGCGCGCATCTTCCTGAATGGCAGCCTGCACACGCACTTCGCCGACTCGTTCAGCTATGTGGCGATCCAGCGCGTCCCGGTGACGCTCACGCTCCAGGCCGGGTTGAACGCCCTCTACCTGCACGGAGAGATGCTTGGCTGGCGCGAGGCCCGGCTGGCACTCGGGCTGCGCTTCGTCGATGCGCCGCCAGTCAGCGTCCAGATTCCGCTGGGCGAGGTCGATGCAGCGAGCTGGACGCGCGCGGAAGCAGCGCTCGAGGCGATCCAGATCAAGCAGTTCGCCTTCACTGATCTACCCGGCAGGCTGTGGCTGGATGCGCGCGCGCCAGTCCCGGCGGATGTCGAGGTCGAGATCGAACTGCCAATCCCGGAGAACGTCTTCGCGCAGCTCGACTCGCTCCAACGCCCCAGGGGTCAGGGGCGGCTGACGCTCCAGCCGGGCGCGAGCGGCGTCCTGCCCATTCCGCCAGCGGTGACAGCGGGCATGTCCGGGATGCCGGGCGAGAACAGCCTGCTGCTCAAGGTGCGCCCCGCCGAGGGCACGCCGCTCGAACTGCGGCGCGAGATCTGGGCCGGGCACAACGCGTTCAGCCGCGCGCCCTACGGCGATTACGAATCGCGGCGCGCCGAGGCGCTCCACCATCTGGCGCAGATGCCGTTCGACGTGCCCGCGGCCATGGCGGCGCTCGAAATCGGTGCGGCGGATCGACTCAGTTCCGAGGCGGTCGCCCTGGCCTGTCACTTCATGCAGAACCGTTATGACTGCGCCGATTTCTATGCCATCGGCCTGCTGGCGCTGCTGTATCGCCACGGACAATCGCCGGCGCTCACCGAGGCGGATCGCGCCAAAATCGAGGCGGTCTTCACCGGCTTCAAGTTCTGGCTCGACGAGCCGGGCCTGGACGCGATGTGCTACTTCACCGAGAACCACCAGATCCTGTTCCACGTGACAGCCTACCTCGCCGGGCAATTGTGGCCAGATCGTGTTTTCGCCAACAGCGGCTGGACGGGCCGCGAGCAGATGCGGCGCAACCAGCCGCGCATCACCAACTGGATTCTGCGCCGTCTGCGTGGCAGCTTCTCCGAATGGGACTCGAATGCCTACATGGCGCTGGATGTCTTCGCCATGCTCGCCCTGGTCGAGTTCGCCACCAGTGATCGCCTGCGCCAGATGGCGACCGCCCTGCTCGACAAGCTGTTCTTCCTGCTCGCCTGCCAATCGTTTCGCGGGGCGCACGCCAGCACCCATGGCCGCTGCTACGTCACTGCGCTGAAGTCGGCGCGCGTCGAAAACACGTCGAGCGTGCAGCGCATCGCCTGGGGCATGGGCATCTTCAACGGCGAAACCCGCGCGACCGGCCTGCTGGCCTTGGCCCGACGCTACCGCGTGCCGGACGTGATCCAGCGCATCGGCGCGGACGTGGATGCCACCCTGGTGACGCGCGCGCGATCCTGTGCGTCATTCCGCCCGCAGTTTGATATGCGCGGCGACGCCTGGGACGTGCGCACGCTCACCTACCGGAATGCCGATGTCATGCTCTCCGCTGCGCTCGACTACCGCCCAGGTGAGATGGGTATCCAGGAGCATCTCTGGCAGGCGACGCTGGGGCCGGAAGCCTGTGTCTTCACCACCAACCCCGGCAACAGCCAGGAGCACGGCAACGCCCGTCCGAACTTCTGGGCGGGTTCCGCGCACCTGCCGCGTGTGGCGATGCACGGGCGGACGGTCATGTGTCTCTACCGGCTCGATCCGAACGTTGGTCTCGGCATTAGCCATGCCTACTTCCCGACGGCCATGTTCAATGCCTGGCGCATTGATGGGCCGTGGGCGTTCGCGCGCGTCGGCGCTGGCTACATCGCACTCTGGGGCGACGGCGATCTGGTGCTGACCGACAGCGGGCGGCACGTCGAACAGGAACTGCGCAGCCAGGGCGCGGGCACAGCCTGGATCTGCCACGTCGGGCGCGCTGCCCAGGACGGCGACTTTGACGCGTTCCAGCGGCGTGTGTCCGCGCATCCACCGCAGATCGACAGCGGGCGGCTGGCATGGACGACGCCGGACGGCGACGCACTGGCGTTCGGCTGGGCAGGCGCGCTGCTCGTGAACGGCCAACGTGAAGCCTGGGACGCGTATCCGCATTACGCCAATGCCTACACCGATACGCCGCTGGACACCGAGACGATGATCATCGCCCACGACGGCCAGACGCTCCATCTCGATCTCAAGCACGGCAAACGAATCGAACGCCTGGATACCTAAAATGTTAAAGATCGTTAATCTGCTTGCACCCCCCTGGGATGTGGGCAATAATCAACCCTGTGAATGATTTTGCAGAAAACTCTATGCCCGAAATCAAAATTGCGTTTATTTCGATCATCCGTACAACGTTCGACGTGGAACTGGCACAGCGGGTCGCTGAAAGCGCGCGTACACAACTCGCGGCCTCCGGCGTCACGCTGGTGGGGCCATCAGCATCCGTCACGACGTTGGATGAGGCTAACGCCCGCGCCGAAGTGCTTGCCGACGCGGATATTGATTTGCTTGTCCTTTTTCAAGCCACCTTCGCCGACAGCACGATGGCTCTGGCCTTCGCCCGGCAGGTCGATGCGCCGCTGCTGCTCTGGGCTGTGCCGGAGCCGCACACCGGCGGACGTCTGCGCCTGAATTCGCTCTGCGGCATCAACCTGGCCGGCCACGCGCTGACCCGCGCCGGCTACCGTTACGCTTACGTCTATGCCGACCCCTCCGCTGCGTTAGCGCTCGACACCGTTCACGTTCGGGCACAGGCCGGGCGCGTCCGCCGCCGGCTGCGCGGTACACGTATTGGCCGCGTCGGCGACAACCCAGCCGGTTTTGAGACGTGTCTGGTGAATCGCGCCGGGCTGGCCGAGCGCTTTGGCCTGGACGTGGTCGATCTTGACCTGCGCGAGCAGGTCTTCGCCGCCGCACAGGCCGTACCGCAGGCAGAGGCGCAGGCCGTCGCCGATGAACTCGCCACACGCGTCAGCGGCCTTGATGAACTAGATGCTAACGCGACGCAAGGAACGATGAAAACCTACGTCGCGCTCAAGCAGATTGCCGAAGCAGAGCGCCTCCAGGGTTTCGCCGTGCGCTGCTGGCCGGAATTCTTCACCGAGTTAGGCTGTGCGGCCTGCGGCGCGATGTCGATGCTGAGTGATGGCATGACGCCGTCAAGCTGCGAGGTCGATGTCAACGGCACGATCACCCAGTTCATCCTGCAAACCCTGAGCGGCGAACCCGCCTTCGGCAGCGACCTGGTCTCGGTCGATCCTGAGGCGGATGCGCTCGTGCTCTGGCACTGCGGCCTCGCGCCGCTGGCGATGGCCGACCCGGAGACAACACCGGGCGTCACGATTCATTCCAACCGCAAGCTGCCGCTGCTGATGGACTTTTCGCTCAAACCAGGGCGCGTGACGGTTGCGCGCCTGAGCGAAGCCACCGGCGACTTCCGGCTGGTCATCGGCATGGGCGAAATTGTCCGCGGGCGCAAGCCGTTCTCCGGCACGACCGGACTGCTGCGCTTCGACCGCCCCGCTGACCAGATTCTGGCTCGCATTCTTGCCGAGGGATTGGAACATCACATTTCCCTCACGTATGGCGACCATGGCCCGGCACTGCGGGCGCTGGCGCACATGCTCAACCTACCGGTATACGAGTTGTGAGGAGGAAAGGCAATTCTCAGAGCGATCGTTCGCGGACTGGCTATCATCGAAACATGATTTTGAGGAGAATGACGATGAAACGTTTCGTAGTCTTTTTTGCACTCGCCCTGATGCTCGTGGGCGTGCTGGCCGTCCATGCGCAAGACCCGGTTGAACTGCGCATCACGTGGTACGACGACGGCAACGAGGGGACTGTACTGCGCGACATTCTGGATCGGTTCGAGGCCGAAAATCCCGACATCCGTGTCGTGGTTGACACAGTAGCCTACAACACCATCCTGGAACAATTGCCGCTCCAGGTCGAGGCCGGTGAAGGCCCGGATATGGCGCGCGTGACCAACTTCGACGCCTTCAAGGGCTTCTATCTCGACCTGCGCTCATACCTCGAAGATACGGACTACTGGGAAGCCAGCTTTGCGCCCGCCGTGCTCGCGGCGCTCCGTTCCGGTGAGGACGACGCGGATGCCCTCTACGGCTTCCCGAACCAGTTCACCGTCACCGGCCCCTACATTAATCGCACCCTGTTCGAGCAGGCTGGCATCGACGTGCCGAGCGACAGCATGGACGCGGTGACCTGGGAAGAGTGGACAGACGCAGCTAAGCAGGTCGCTGAAGCCACCGGCACGCAGTACGCGATTGCTATGGATCGCAGCGGCCACCGCTTCGCCGGGCCTGCCTTCAGCGAAGGCGCCATCCTGTTCGCGGACGATGGCAGTGTGACGATTGACACTCCCGGTTTCCGTACAATGGCGGAATTGTTCGTCCAGTGGCACACCGAAGGTATTACCCCGGCTGAGGTGTGGATCGGCTCAGGCGGCAGCTATGCGGCGGCGGCGGACTACTTCATCAACGGGCAGCTGGTCATGTACATGGCAGGTAGCTGGCAGATTGGCCGTTTCGCCAATGACATCGGCGACGCCTTCGACTGGGAAGCCGTGCCGAATCCCTCCGGCCCTGGCGGCAGCACCGGTATGCCCGGCGGCACGATGATGGTCGCCTTCGCCGAAACCGAGCATCCTGCCGAGGTCGCACGCGTGATGGATTATCTGGTTCAGGTCGATAACCTCAAGGAATTCACCGAGCGCACACTGTTCATCCCCGCCCATCTCGGCCTGGGTGAACTCAACTTCCAGACGGATGTCGTTGCGGCACAGAACGCCCTCAACGTCTTCGCAGCCGAAGTGCCGAAGCTCAGCGATCAGGCCTATGAACTTCAGTTCGGTGGCAAAGCCTTCGCCATCAACAACCCGATCCGCGACCGGCTGACCCAGGTGCTTACGGGCGAACTGTCGCTCGAAGATGCGCTCGCTCGCGCCCAGCAGGACGTTGACGACGCACTGGCTGCCGCCTCCCAATAGGCGTTCTGCCAGCATTTTTCCGCATTATGCTTGTGATAGGGGTGTGGTTTTCACACCCCTGGCGCAATTCAGCTTGCCGTTCATGACTAGGACACGCCTATGGCTACTAACAGTGCCCTACAGCGCCGTAATAAGCGCGCTCCCGGAATTCTCCAGATGGTGCTGAGTCCCGTCGTCAGCCTGTTGTCTGCACTGTTTCAGGGCGTGATCTATATCATCGATTTCGTCATGAAGCCGCTGCAGGATCGGCTTGGCGTGCGCGGCATGGCCTATGTGTTCGTGCTGCCCAACCTGTTGATTTTTGGCATCTTCATTTTGCTGCCGATGTTGCTCAACTTTTATTACGCCTTCACCGGCGGCACCCAACTCTTCCCACAAAACCGGCCCTTCGTCGGCCTGGATAACCTGACTACCCTGTTCACCTGCGATAATTTTCTCGACCCGAATTCCTGCCGCGACGATTTATTCTGGCGCGCGGTCTTCAACACCCTCGGTTATGTGACGCTCCAGGTCGGGACGATGGTCGTGCTATCGCTAATCACAGCGATGGTGCTGAATGCAAAGATCGTCGCGCGCGGTTTCTTCCGCAGCGTCTTCTTCTACCCGGTGCTGCTGTCGCCGGTGGTCGTCGCCCTGATCTGGAAGTGGATTTTGCAGCAGAACGGTCTCCTGAACGGCTTGCTCGTGAGCCTGGGCGGAGAGAGCGTTTCGTTCCTGACCAATGCCGCCTGGGCGCAGACGTGGGTGATCGTCATCAGCGTCTGGGCGCAGATGGGTTTCTTCACGCTGATCCTGCTCGCCGGTCTGCAATCGATCCCGGGCGAGTACTACGAGGCCGCCGCGATTGACGGCGCGAGCCGCTGGCAGTCGTTCCGGTCCGTAACGCTGCCCCTGCTCATGCCGACGATGCTGGTCGTGCTGGTGCTGGCGCTGATCCGCGCGGTGCAGGTGTTCGATCAGGTCTTCCCCTTCACCGGCGGCGGGCCGGGCACCGCGACACAATACATGGTGCAATACATCTACCAGACCGGCTTTGCCAACCAGACCAAAGAATACGGCCTGGCCGCAGCGGCATCGCTGGTCATGGCCATGTTCCTGCTCATCCTGACGACCTTGCAGCTCCGTCTCGGACGGAGCAGCGACGCAGCCTGACGAGACGAGCCTATGCGTACCGTACTCTCATTCCTGACTCGAACCCGTGGCAGCAAACGGCTGCACATCACCGATTTGCTGACGTATGCCTATCTGCTCCTCGGCACAGTGATCATGTTCGGCCCGGTCATCTGGCTGGTGATGTCGTCGTTCAAGCCGCAGGCGGAACTTGTGCGTTTCCCGCCGCGTTTTCTGCCCTATCGCCAGGAAACGGCGACGGTCGTGGGTTACGATGAGCCGCTCCAGTTGTTCACCGTCACGATGGAGGACGGCACGACGCGCACACTGGCACAGGTGCGCCGTGTCGGTATCGAAGCGCAGATGATCGACCCGGCCAGCCCGGACGAAATCATCCGCGTGAATATCAACCAGCGTACGCCGGTCGAGGAGGTCTATTTCGGGCTGGAAAACTATACCGAGGGCATCAACCGCTTCAATTTCTGGCAGTACTTCCGCAACAGCCTGGTTGTGACCATCGCCTCGACGCTGCTGACGCTGCTGATCAACAGTATGGCGGCCTTCGCCTTGAGCAAATACAAATTCCGTGGCCGCGATGCGGTGCTGATGATCACAATCAGTACGCTCATGGTGCCGGTGTCGGTCATCCTCATCCCGGTCTTCCTCGTCATCACCGAAGTCGGCTGGAACAACAATCTGCTCGGCATCATCGTCCCGGCGGCAGCCACGCCAACCGGCGTCTTCCTGCTCCGGCAGTACATGCTGACGATCCCGGATGAGCTGCTCGACTCGGCGCGCATCGACGGCGCGAGCGAATGGCGTATCTATTTGCAGATCATCCTGCCGCTGGCGCGCCCGGCGCTGGCGGTGCTGGCGATCTTCTCGGTCATGTGGCGCTGGAATGACTTCCTGTGGCCGCTGATCGTCTTGAGCCGGAGCGAGTTGTTCACGCTGCAAGTCGGCCTCAACTCGTTCCAGGGCGAGCTGCAAGTCCAATGGAATTTGATTCTGGCGATGACGGTGCTGACCCTGCTGCCGATCACGTTTGTCTTCGCTTTCTTACAGCGCTACATCACGACAGGTATTGCAACCACAGGCATGAAATAATCATGGAGGCCACAACGTGAAATTCTTCCTCGACAGCGCGCTGGTGGACGAAATCCGCTACGCGCTCGAAATGTGGGACATTGACGGCATCACGACCAATCCGCGCCATGTGCAGGTGTCGGGCAAGCCGTTCCTGCGCGTGATCCAGGAAATCGGCGCGCTGGTCGCCGGGACAAATAAGACCGTCTCAGTGCAGACCAACCCCGCCAGCTACAACGATTATCAGGCCATCGTGACCGAGGCGCGCAAGCTGGCGGCGCTCTCCCCCAACTTCGTCGTCAAAATGCCCTCGACCGAGCACGGCTTCAAAGCCTGTAGCATCCTCAAGCAGGACGGCATCCGTGCCAATTTGACACTGTGCTTCTCCGCCGTCCAGGGTTTGCAGGCGATGCGCATGGGCGCGTTTTATCTTTCGCCCTTCATCGGCTGGAAAGAGAGCAATGCCGAAGACACCGACGGCTTCATCGAAGACCTGATCGCCATTCGCGACAACTACGACTTCGACACCGAAGTGTTGGTCGCGGCGGTGCGCAATGGCCGCCAGATCACCCACGCGGCGGCCAGCGGTGCCGACATCGTGACGGCCAGCTTCGCCGTCTATCAGGACGCATTCGCGCATCCATACACGGACATGGGATTAGCGAAGTTCCAGGAATTCTGGGACAAGACGCCGTATGAATAACGGAGTAGTGATGAGAGATGAGTAATGAGTGATGAGTTCAGGTAATGAGGGGCAAGGTAATGAGGTGATGAGGAGGACGCCAAGAATGGCGTCCGAGTGACGAAATACGCAGAAGGGCATCGTTGCCAGATCGTGAGTGATATTCTTGCAACGGTTGCTGTGTTCGCCCGACGATGGATCAATCTCCTATGTGCGCGATTTCCTCATCACTCATTACCCATCACTCATCACTTTCCGCCTCATCGCCTCATTCCTCGTCACCTCACCTTATCACTCCCCCTCATCATCTTCAGAAGGAGCAGATATGGATACCATAACGACATCAACAAGCGCGGAATGGGAAGCCGGCCGGGCCGACCTGCGTGCGCGGCTGTGGCAGCTTCTCGGCGACTTACCGCCGATAATCACCCCGCAGGTGAAGATCCTCGACCGAGGAGAGCGTGACGGCTGTATCGTCGAGCACATCGCCTTCGACAACGGCGCAGGTGCGACCGTCTACGGCTTTCTGCTGCTGCCGCCAGATTTGAAATCGCCCGCCCCGGCCATCCTCTACAATCATCAGCACGGCCACAAATACGAACTCGGCAAGAACGAGTTGTTCCAGGACTGGCTGATCGAAGGCATCATGCCCGGCCCAGCGCTGGTCAAGGCGGGCTACGGCGTGCTGGCGATTGACGCTTACTGCTTTGCCGAGCGGCAGACCCAAGGCCCCGCCGGAGATGCGGAGACGGGCGCGGCTACCGAACAGGCACTGTTCAAGCACTTCCTGTGGCAGGGATCGACGCTCTGGGGCCGGATCGTGCGTGACGATCTGCTGGCGCTCAATTATCTGCTGACCCGACCGGAAATCGATCCGGAGCGCGTTGGCGTGACAGGCATGAGCCTCGGCGGCTCGCGCACGACCTGGTTGGCCGCGCTCGACGGCCGCCCAAGAGCCATCGTCCCGGTCGCGCAGATGAACCGTTACCGCGATTTCGCGGCCACCGGGCGCTATAATCTGCACAGCATCTACTACTATCTGCCAGGAGCACTCAAGAGCGGCATCGACATGGAACATCTCGTCGCCCTGACTGCCCCGCGCGCCCAGGCGATCCTGGTCGGTGGCGCTGATCCGCTGTCGCCGCTGGCGGGCATCGTCAAGATCGAAGCCTTTGCGCGCTCGATCTACGCGCTCTATGGGCAGGAGAGCCGTTTCGAGGTCGCCATTCAGCCCGGACTGGATCACAAGTACACACCATCAATGTTCGCGAGTATGCTGGAATTCTTCAACCACCATCTGAAAGACTAAGAGGCCATCGTGGGCAAAAAACCGAAAATCGTCATGATCGGTGCGGGCAGCGCGATCTTTGGGTTGGGCGCTCTGGCGCGGATCATGCAGTCGCCCCGCCTGCACGGTTCCGAGCTGGCGCTGGTCGATGTCGACGCCGATGGGCTGCGCACCATGCACCGGCTGGCGGACAAAATGAATCAGGCCTGGGACGCCGAGATGACGATCACCAGCTCGACCGAGCGCACGGAACTGCTGCCGGGCGCGGATTTCGTCATCGTGTCGATCCAGGTTGGGCCGCGCGAAACCGTCTGGGAGATGGATTGGCAGATCCCGCTGCGCCATGGCGTACGCCAGCCCTACGCTGAGAACGGCGGCCCCGGCGCGTTCTCGCACACCGCGCGCAATCTGCCCGTGATCGTCGACATCGCGCGCGACATGGAACGGCTGTGCCCGGATGCCTGGTATTTCAACCTGACCAACCCGCTCATCCGCCTGTCGGATGCCATCCACCGCTACACCAAGATCAAGGTGCTCGGCCTGTGCCACCAACTCCTGTGGGGCTACGCCATGGCCGGCGCGGTCCTGGCCGACCGCTGGGACATTCCTGTGCCGGAGCATTTCCACGTCCACACCGATGCGGACAACATGCCGAATTTTCTCCCGGTGGCGATGGCGGCGCTGGAGCATCTGGACATCAAAGCAGCGGGCATCAACCATTTCTCGTGGGTCTACGACATCCGTGACAAGCAGACCGGCGAAGACCTCTATCCCCTGCTGCGCGACCGCTGGCTCCACCACTATCGCAAGGACTTCGAGCCACTCTCGCGCGAGATGTTCCAGATCTTCGGCCTGATGCCGACGGCGGGCGACAGCCACATGTGCGAGTATCTTTCCTACGTCAGCGACCCCATTACCAGGCCGTGGGAGAAATACGAACTGCGGCTGCAAAGCTGGGAAGGCAACCGCCGCCGCCGCGCCGAGCGCTGGCGCATCGCCCACGCGATTGTCGATGGCGACATGTCAGTCGATGAACTCAAGAACCTGCGCCGCTTCTCGATCCTGGAAGAGCCGGTGCCAGAGATCATGGCAGCGATGATCTACAACGACAACTACTACAGCCACCAATTGAACATCCCCAACAACGGCGGCCTGATCCCGAACCTGCCCGCAGACGCGATTGTCGAGGTGCCGGGCATCATCTCCGGCGCGGGCATCCAGGGGCTGGGCTTCCCGCCCCTGCCGGAGGGCATCGCCGAACTCTGCCGCCGCGAACTGGCACGCAGCCAGTTGGTGGTTGAAGCGGCAGCGACGGGCGACCGCGACCTGGCGCTGCAAGCGCTGCTGCTCGACCCGATGATCACCGACATCGACACCGCCCGCGCCATCCTGAACGACCTGCTGCGCGACTTCGCCGAATACCTGCCGCAGTTCGCGCGCGACAAGGAGTTCTCAGCGTAGGCTGTCGTGTTCGCATGTAATGGGTCTTTCGCCCAGAAAGGCTGTCAATGTGACCGACCTTACAAAAAGTGACCGCGAGCAGATCGAACATCTGCTCGCAATGCGAGAGGACGAGCTTTACGCGGCGATCCCCGCCTATTTGCCCGAATACCGGGGAACCCTTTTTTCGCCCGAGGGTCAAGTGGACACGGGCAAGGAGGAATTTCACGGCATTCAGGATGAACTGCGGGCGCTGCTGTGCCAGCGCTGGCATCTCTGCGAAAAGATCGACGACCCCGGCTTGGAAGACCCCGTAACACTGGTTGCTGCCATTGTTGACGCCCTGACCGCGCAATCGCTTGGCGGCATTCCTGCGTTTGTGATCGCGGTGCTAGTGGTCAAGATCGGGGTTCGCGCGTTTTGCCATTGTTCTGATTGATTCTGATCATCTTTAGCAGACACGCTTGATCAGGTCACGGACTCTGATAACTCAAGAGTGCCCGCGCGACAAGTCCCTGCATCAGGAGGATTCTTGTGGAGAATCTTGATTTCTCTTCGCTGGGCGATGCTCAGGGAAGTGGTCAATTCACACCCATTACTTTTCTGACCTATTTCGCTTTTCCCGAAGATGCCCTTTTAGAAACGCGCTCCGTAGAAGGGATTCGGGTCAACCGAACGCTGTGGCACGAATACCAACACTTTTTACAGTTCACCAGCACGACGTTCGGCCTGAACTTGTTCTTGTGGGAATTTGACCGGGCATTGTTCACCTGGGAATACCTCACCAAGCTGCTAGACGTGGTGCCGACTCTTGAGTTTCCCCTGCTGGCATGGCGTAATCGTACTTCCAACAGGCAAGTCAAAGCCTTGATCGATGAAGGCTATGAGGCGCTCTTCAAACGAGAAGAAACTATCGGTGTGTTGATGGGCGATTGCGAACCGGACCTGGCTGCGAACGCGATCATCTATCGCGGTCAGCGAGTCGCATCGCCCAACAAGATCTGTCCCTTCATTAAACCTGATGTCACATCCACGACAGCAATCGGCCTGGGCGCGCGGGCGATCATGGAGGGTGCTGCCTCTTTGATCGAACTGGAGTACCTGGGCAGAAGAAAGCTCTTTGATCATCTCTCGGGGAGCAGCAGCCAGCACGTGGATGACGCGTTGGCGGCATGGGAGAACCTGCGCGAGGCCGATCCGCGCTACTACAGCGTCATCGATCTGGGTGCAAAAGCGGGTATTCCGTCACACATCAACCTGATCCTGTGTGATCTGGCGCTCTTCACGCCGGTTGAGACGGAAGCCATCGCGCCACCGCTTGAGCGCTCGCCGGGTTTTCGATACCTCCAATGCCTGGAGGCAGCAAAGAGCATGGCGTTTCCAAAAGATTTCCTGCGCTTCCACTCCTGGTATCGCGAGTATGTAGAAAGCCTCTGTAGAAAACTGGGGTGGAAAACGCCGTGGCAGATGGTAACCAATCGCGTGCTGGACTTCGTGACAGATGAAACTCCGCAGAAGCCGCTCCAGCTTTTGGGGTTGGGGGCGGTGATGCTGCGCGGATTATCCATCAGGCAAAGCTCGCCGTCGTACTGTGCTTATCCGTTTCAAGATTTCCCACCCCTCACGCCCAAAGACACGTCTGGGCAGGGACCGGCGGGCATCCTCTATCTGAATATGATGCAGGCTGTCCATCCATTCCCGTTCGTCAACACGAGCGGGCAGAGATCATTCATGTTCAGCGAACTGGCGGAACGAAGCCCGGAAGCATTTATCAAGAAGGATTGGAAGTTCAAAGCCATCAAGCTCGCGAACCAGCTTAGAGGGCGAAAGTTTAGTGAGGCCGAATACGTCCGGCTGCTGAAAACCTCGTTCGAGGAGTACTATATCGGGCAGCGGCTCGTCAATCTCATCTGGCATGGGTCAGCAGGGAAGAGGCGTAACGCATGTCTTCGATTGGATGGCGAAAGCGCTCCGTCGTGTCAAGGCGGCGTCGAAGCCGGTGATTTCACGGATGTCGCTGTGTGCGCCTGCAAGTCGGTTCTGAAAAGCTTCTTGCCATGCCCGCTGAGCAGCATTCGTTGGGTGTACAACTGAAGGCATAGGCGGGTCAGTGCGTTGATACCCTCATGACAGCAGCATCTTCGCGCCGATGATCAGCAGCAGCACGAGCACGATCTTGCGGAAGCGCGCCTCGTCGATATAGCGATCCAGCCAGAAGCCGGTGAATGCCCCGGCCAGGATCATCGGGAAAGCAATCGCGTAGTTTTCCAGGACGGGCGTGGTGAAATGCCCGGCGACGAGGTGCGCGATGACAACGGTGACGCTGTTGACCATCAGTAGCACTTGCAGGTTGGCTTTGAAGGCCGGCGCTTCCCAGCGCTGCGTCACGCCATAGATGACATACGGCGGGCCCCCGGTGTTGTACGCCCCGCCGAGCAGCCCGGACACAAAACCGAAGCCGAAGCCCCAGTTGCGATTATGAATCTGCGGCAGCGGCGGCGCGAATAGGCTGTAGAGCGCATAGCCCACCAGCAGGACGCCAAGGACGGTCAGGATCACCCGGCTGTCAAGCTGCGCCAGCGCGATAACGCCGATGGGGATGCCAGCCAGCGAGCCGAGCATCAGCCGCCACAGCCCACCCACGCGCAGCGCCCGATGGTAACGCGCCAGCATGACGAGCTGCGTTGTCACCGCGATCAGCGATACCAGCGCGGCAGCATTCAGCGGCCCCAGCACGGGCACGAGCAGAGGCATGGCGATCAGCGCCAGCCCGGAACCGGAGATCGCCTGCGTCAGGATGGCGAAGAAGACGACCACCCCTACCAGGATCAATTCCGTGCTCATGTCACCCGCACCCGCACGTGCCAGCGCCCATCGCGCTCAGTACCGCCTGTGACAGCCGCCGACTCCCCCGCCGCGATGACGAACGTCACGTCTGTATACGGCAGGTCGTAGCCGGAATGAGCGCGTTCGGCGCGCGCCGTCCACTGCCCATCTTCGAGCTGCACAGTCAGGCGGACTTCCGTGTAGCCGCCGCGCTGATAATCGAGGCTGACGCCGTCGTCTTCGATCAGCGTAAAGGCCGCGCCGTTGCGCACGAAGGCGTAGATATCACGCTGATCGTCCGGCTGCTCGCCGACGTAGCGCATCAGCCCGCCCATCGGAATCATGCCGCCATCGGCCACGAACAGCGGTATCCGGTCGAGCGGCGCGGCAGCCTCGATCTCGCGCCCGCCTTCGTGCCATTCGCCGCTGTAGAAATCGCACCACCACGTCCCCGCAGGCAGATAGACCCGGCGCGTGGTCGCCCCTGGCTCAAGCACCGGCGCGACCAGCAGATGCGAACCGAGCAGGAATGTGAACGACTCTGTCCGGCAGCGCGGATCATCCGGGAAGTGATAGACGAGCGGGCGGATGATCGGGTGGCCGGTCTGGTGCGCCTCGAACATGAGCGTGTACAGATACGGCAGCAGCCGGTAGCGGAAGCGGAACAAATCGCGGATGAGCGGCAGCACGTCGGGATACATCCATGGCTCGTTGACCGTGCCGTCGGTGTTCCACGAGTGAATCGTGAAGCGCGGGTGAAAGATGCCGCACTGCACCCAGCGCACGAACAGCTCAGGATCGGGCGCGGGGCCGAAGAAGCCGCCCACGTCATGGCCTGTGTTCGGAATGCCCGACAGCGACATACCCAGCCCCATCGGCAGATTGTAGCGCAGGGTGTGCCACGAGGTTTCGTTATCGCCCGACCACGTTTGCACATAGCGCTGAATGCCCGAACAACCGGAGCGCGACAGGACGAACGGGCGCAGGTTCGGCGCGTGTTCCTGCGTGGCTTCGTAGGATGCACGCGCCATCAGCAGCGTTTGCAGCGGGCGCGCCAGCCCGATCCGCAGTGGATCGCCGTGCCCTGCGCAGATGGCCTCGTCATCCCAGACTTCGAACTCGTTGTTATCGTTCCAGGCGGCGCTGATGCCATAGTCGAACAGCGCCATTTTGACCTGCTGCTTCCACCAGTTGAAGCCCGCCGCGCTGGTGAAATCGATGTATGAACCTTCGCCGCTTTCGAACGGGCCACCCGCCCAGAAGCGGCTGAGCGCGGGCGCGTCGCTGTCTGCGTCACGAATGAAACCACCCGCAGTGCGCACCTGGTCATACTGCGGATGCGTCGTCAGCAGATACGGCTTGATGTTGGCGGCCAGGCGGATGCCCGCGTCGCGGAAGGTCTGCGCCATCGCCTGTGGATCGGGCACACGCTCACGATTCCAGGTGAAGACGTTGCGCCGCCCTTGGCTGTCGGTCGTGTAGCCGGACGACAGATGGAACAGATCGCACGGTATGTCGTGTTCGTCGCACAGTTCGACGAAACGTTTGAGCTGTGCCTGCGCGTCGGCAGCCTCGGTGTACTTCATCGTCGATCCCAGGTAGCCGAAGGCCCAGCGCGGCAGCAGCGCCGGTCTGCCCGTGAGCCAGGTGTATTTCTCGATCACCGCTTCGATGCTGGGGCCGTAGATCATGTAGTAATCCAGGTCGCCATCGTGCGCCATCATCGACCGGTAGAAGCCCCAGAACGCATCGATCTCCTTGCCGAGATCGAAGACGGTCGTCGCCAGATTGTCGTAAAACAGGCCGTAGGCAAGCTGAAGATCGGGGATGTAGGTGATGTAGAACGGTACGTGTTTATACAGAGGATCGCTCGTTTCGGCGTTGTAGCCGAGCGCATCCAGGTTGCGCATCTCCAGGCGCATCCCGCGCTTATCGAGCACCCCCGCCCGTTCACCGAAGCCGAAGTAATGCTCGTCCGCCAGCCGCTCCTGATAGTGGAAGATCGCGCGCCCGCCCCGGTCGTAGGCGTAGGCGCGCTGGCGCAGATCGCCGGCGAAGCGCACCCCATCGCGGCCATACCATTCGATCTGCCCATCCTGTAGATGCAGGTCGATGCGCAGGGCGTCCGTCTCGATCTGCCAGACGTGCGCATCGCGCAGCAACGTGTACGGCGGGCAGGCGAAGCAGGACACGTCATCGCGTGCTCTGCCCTCCAGCGGGAACGCGCCGTCTTTGCCCGCCACCAGCCAGGTGCGATCCAGCCGCAGCCTACCCTCCGGGTGATGCTGCACGCGGATCAGATCGTGATCGAGCACGGCCAGGCGAAAGTCTTCGCCGCGCGCGCCGCGAAAGCAGAGCGCGGGATCGCCGGTTGCCGCTTCGACCGGCTGGAGATGATTGAGAACGGTGAGACGCATGTGGAAACAATCGCGTGTTGATCGATGCCGGTAAGTGCTGCCAGCAATGATATGTCGGTCACGCGCGGATCACAAGCAGACGATAGCGCCAACCCACCGCCGTAGGAACGCACGCGAAGCGTTACGGTCGGGCTGGGCCCGCAGGACGCCCCCTGGAGGTGCCGGTCGGCGATGCGTGCATTCTGGCAGCCTGCTTCCAGCGGGCTTTGCATAGTCAGCCAGTGGCTTCGAGCCACTGGCGGTCGACGCTCTGGCAAACGACGGCTTACGACGGAGCGCGGAATGAATATACGATCTCGACCGTCTCGCCCGCCGGTACATTCACCTGCCAGCGCAGCAAGTTGCCCGGCTCGAACTCCGGCACTGCCGAAAACTCGAATTTGCTCGCCCCTGGCGGGTAGAAGTCAACGACTTCGAGAGCGATGGCGTCCGTGCTGAAGCTGCTCATTGTCAGCGTGATCTCGTGCAGCGTGTCCTGATCGCTCGGCCACTCGTCGTGATACGTGACCGTCTCGACGCGGTCGACGCGCACGTCCTGCAAGCCGCCCACGGTCACGCTGCCCTCGCTGCCGACCGGCGTGAACTCGATGAAATCGCTGCCGACGAATAGATCAGCCTGATAGGAACGGACGATGCCCTCTGTCAGCGGCACGCCAGATGCATTCTCCACCTTGTAGATGGTCGCCACCTGCCGATCCGACGGAGCATTCCACAGCAGCAGGCGGCGCGCGGGCAGATTGCCGCAAAACAACTGGTCATACAG
>JAHDWN010000050.1 GCA_023382675.1 Anaerolineae bacterium | reverse complement strand
ATTATCATTCTGAGCAATCGCTCAGGTCAAACGCCGGCACGTCTGGTGGCGGCGTTGGCGATTTTCATCGTCGGCACTTCGATTTTGCCGACGATGCTTTTCATGTTGCGCGGTTTCAAGATGGGCATCGGCGATATTTTTGGCCTGGTTGCGCCGGTGCAGTATCTGATCGTTTTGTGGTTGTTTGCTAACTTGCCGAAGAATGACGATGAGCGGATGGAGATTCTTCAGGTGATGTACCTGGGGAGCACCATGGTTTCACTGTCGGCCGTCGGCCAGTTCCTGAATGTCGGTTTTGTCACCAGTTTCATCTTTCGTTTCTATCCATCGATCCAGACCGAAACGGCGGCGCAATATGGCCGTGTCACGTCGATTCTGAATGCCTGGAATTCCCTCGGCAATTTTCTGATGATCATCCTGCTGTTGATCATCCTGACGTTTCCGCTGGTCAAGAAGCGCTGGCACCGAATTAATACCATTATCGCGGGCCTCCTTGGCTTGCTGGCGCTTTTCCTCAGCGGTTCGTTCGCCAGTGTGGGCGGCTTGCTGATCGCGTTCATCATCACCCGCTATTTTGACAGACGCAATTTGAAACAAACGCTGCGTTTGGCTGCAATAATGGCGGTGGTTGGCCTTGTTATGGCCCCCCTCATCACGACGCGGTTGGATTACCAGTTTGGCGGCAGCGGCAGTGGCGTTGTCCCCAGTACCTTGGCACATCGCTTCAAACTCTGGGAGACGCTTTTCTTTCCGGCGCTGGAGCGCAATAACAACTGGATCTGGGGTATCACACCTAATCTCGCCGCCAGCGGCATCTTCACCTGGGGCTGGACGGAAAACCAGTACCTGTATCTATTGATTCGGTCGGGGATTATTTCCCTCGTGGCGCATCTTATCTGGATGGCGATGACCATGGTCTGGCTGTACCGCAAAATGCGTCGCGCCACGGTAGGCACATTCGCCCATGCGCTTGCGCTTGGCTGCTTTACCTTAATGGTTACATTGGGGATCATGGGCATGACCAACGAGGTCTTCACCAACTCCGGGTCCATCGACTATTACTGGATGCTCCTGGGGTTGACGGTCAAAGCTGGCATTAACGACTCGTAGCTCATGAGATGAAGCAGTCAAGTTTGGCAAAAGGACTTGCGCTGCCTGATTTTTCCGCTAGCCTCTTCATCATACGTCAGTTGTGGCAACATCATGCAGCGGCGACGGATACATCTAGTAACTCACCGGGAAGACAACATTGATCAAACGACTACGCCAACGATTCCAATCCCAATCCACTGAAGGAAGTTTCATCAAGAACTCTGCTATTGTTGCTGTTGGGTTCACTCTTGCGCGCGCGCTTGGTATTGGCTTCTCGTTCGCCCTTGCGGGCGCGATCCATCCGGATGTATATGGCTACATCCAGTACAGCATTTCATTGGCACTAATCGTCGGTATCGTCACTATGCCGGTTGCACAGCATTTACTGGCACGACAGATCAGTGTTCACGCTGAGGATCAGCAAAAATCGGAGGAAATTGCATCCAATTTCTACGTGATGATGGTGGGTTTGTTCATCCTCACACTCCTGGTTGTGGTGCCGATATTCATCTTGACGGGCACGTTTAACCTTGGTGCGCTGCTGATTTTCTTCGGGGTGACGGTTTTCTACAGCTATTATGGCATGGCGCGCGGCTTTGTCTTCTCAGTGCGCTTAGCGATGGTCTTCGTCGCCAGCAATGCCATCCAGCTCATCCTGATTCTTTTCATCTATCATGTTTTGAAATTGCAGTCCGGCTTGCCGGCTCTGGCAGTGTATGGTCTCTCCTACCTCGCACCAGTCGGCGTCCTTTTGGCGTTCTACCCCTTCCCCGTTGGTTTCAGACGTCGCCATGTGAGCTGGCCGCGCATGAAAGAAATGCTTCGGGCAAGCATCCCGCTGTGGATTTCGCAAGCGGGTTATGCTTTTTCCACTTTCATAGACTTCTTCCTGCTGCAGCAGTTGCTCAACAATGCCGCCGTAGGGCTGTATGCCTTCACGCGCCAGGTTTGTATCATATTCGACTTTCTGCCGATGGGACTTTATACGGTTCTGATGCCCAAGGTGGCAGCGGCAGACAACCGGCGCACGCGCATGCGGTTGATTGCGCTGGCACTTGGGATAACGGTGGTGGCGAATGCCGTGGTCCTGGTTGTTTTTCTGCTGGTATACCCCTGGTTCATCGACACCTTCTATCCTCAATACGAGTTGGCTAACGACATCGTATTAGTCATGGCGCTGGCGCAGACGGCGTGGGGGTTACAAGGCATCATTTCGCAGGCCGTCATCGGCGCCAACCGCGCGAGTGTGGACAGTGTGAACCGCCTCATCCCCATTGTCCTGATGCCTGTAATCGGGCTGATCCTCATTCCTATGCTGGGGGTACGCGGTGCGGCGCTCATGAGCCTCATCACCGGGTGTGCGGCCGTGATTGCTTTCCCCGTGCAGCTCTGGCTGTCGAAGCGGATCAAGTTCCCCCGTCGCAAATCTGAGATTCAGAAACAGACGGTCTTCGGCACAGAATAAACCAATGCGGCCATGAGCCGGATGACTCATGACCGCAATTATCGTCTTTCAATCCAATAATCCGTCTATTTGACAGCGTCGATCAGGGTGAGGAGCTGTTGGAAGTTGTGCTCCCATTTATCTTTCTGGACCTGTCGCAAATCAACGACCTCGCGCTTAAACTGCTCTTCGTTCTCCATCATCTGGCGAACACCTTTTACGATGCCATCGGTTGTGTTTTCGACGAACACAGTGCCACCAGTGAAGTATTCGCGCAATACAGGTTGATCGGACAGGATAATCGGCACGTGCAGGGAGACGGAGTCCTGAGCACCCCCCAGGAGCGAATAGGGATAGGTGGTGAGCACCATCACCGCACGCGCATTGTTGAGCAAATTCCAGTAGTCATCGCCGCGCAAATAGCCGGTAAAAGAGACGTTGCCGGGTGCATTTTCGATGACGCCGGGTTTTGCCAGGCCTTTATCCCCGGTGATGTAAAAGTGCGCGTTTGGGAGCTGCCTGGCGGCTTGCAGGATTATGTCAAGCGGTTCATCGACGGCGAAGGTGTTGACCACCGCAACCTTGAAACGGTCAGCATGTTCCTCGCTTTTAACGGCGTTGAACTGGGGGGTCTTCGGCGGATTTTCCAACACCAGCGCCTTCGCTCCCCAGCTTTCAAACAGCGCTTTGAAGCGTTCTTGATCGGTCACATTCATCAGCGCAAAGCGCGACACAAAGCGCTGTAGAGGAACACTCCAGCGCCAACGATCAGCATAAAGCGACGGCGGGTGCGTATCCATGACAAATTGTGCGCCGGTCAGCTTGCAGTAGACCAGCACGCACAGCGGCGCAAACACGGGTGGGTTAGTGACGTAGACGACGCGTGGACGGTTCTTGAACAGAACTTGAAACGTCTTTGCCGCCTGCAAGAGATATTTGAATGGCGCAATCCAGGGGCGCTTGTAGAGCAAATAGTGAATGAAGTATAAGGGCGAGTTCAGTTGACGTGCGTAGTTAGCGGTGCGCGTTTCGGAAGGCGCCCACACAAGAGTCAGTATGCGTAGATTCTTTGCTGTATCCATAGTTCCCCAAGCCTGAAAGATTTCCGATTCAGACAAAGTCTCGCAGGATAAGCGCAGCGCACCCTGCGACCAATGCTTTACTACGTTAGATCGGATGCCCTATCGTAAAACTAAAAGTCGTTGGAGTGTTCCGGTGTTTTCCTTTCAAGGCGCTAACAGCCGCAAGCTTGTGGCAACATCGAAGACCTATTACTGGGCAAGACGGCTGCTTTCCACTAGAAGAATTGAGGAATTACGGGATTTGCATGGAAAATTCACTTTTCCTGGTACTTAAATCCTAGCAGATCGATTGACCCGTGAAATGCGTAAATGATATGATGCCAAATAGTTGGCGATATACGGATTCGCAAACCTCTGTTAACTCTAATTTAATGTATCCATATCAGGAGTGGATTCAATGCATATAGGCAAACGCGATCACCATCACCGATGGAGTCGTCTTGTAATGAGTGCCCTCGCCGCCCTAATGCTCGTGCAACTACTGCTATCTGCGTCGGCTGTGCAGGGCGCAACCCAGGTACCGGCAACCATCCGCAATGCTATGCTCAAGGGTGGCGTTGCGCTCGTGTTTGGCTGCTACAATTCTGACAGTCCAGACATGGATGAATTCGACGCCGAATTGCCCCTCATTGCGGCGGCAGGCGCAGGCCATGTCCGGTATACCTGCTCAATGGATACGCTTGAGCAAGGGACAAGCGGACGTTTGCGTGATGACCGTTATGCCAAGGTCCTGGAATTCGTCAACCTTGCATGGTCATACGGGTTGGTCACGACGGTTGACGTGCATAACACGGGGATGCGCGAACCCGGAAGCTCCGATTGGACGAACAACTATATGTGGGGCATTGGCAACCCGGCGATTGAAGCGCGGCACACAGGGGTCGTGACCGATCTGGCTGCCAGACTCTACCGCGATGTCCCACGCGACCGGTTTGTCCTCCAACCAGCAAACGAGCCGATTGACCAACCCACCTGGTATGACTACCAGCGGCGCATGTTTGCCAGCATCCGTTCTGCGTGCCCAGACTGCACCGTCATGGTCATGGCTGACGATTGGCAAGGCGCGGATGCAACCGTCGCTCACCTGGATTTGTCCGCATTCTCAGAACCCATCATCGTGGATGTTCACTTCTATGAACCTATCGGGCTGAGTCACTGCACTTTTCCGGGTATGGCGAACAATTGTCCCGGCAAGGCCTATCCAGGTACAGAACAAACCTGGCGCGGAACCAATTACTGGGACAAAGCCTTTATCAATAGCCTGCTGTCCAGTCTCTGGCAGTGGCGCGATCAACGCGGTGTGTTCGTCAACATGGGTGAATTCGGCACGGCTGATGCGCTCAATGAAGATGTGCGCGCACGCTACCTGGGTGATCTCGCCGCGATTTTCCGTGAACATGGCGTGGGTTACACAGCTTATGAATGGCACCACAATTTTGGCATCAAACAGCATCCCAAGGTGGTGAGCGCCCTATTCAGTGGTCAGGGCACGACTCCGCTGCCCACCAGCCAACCGCCGACCGGCGTGCCACCGACACAGGTCGTGCCGACGCAGGTTGTTCCCACTCAGGTGGTGCCGACGCCAGTGAACCAGACACCACAGCCCACACAAATCGTCCAGGTGCCGGCGGACGTAGCTACGGTCAACAGCTTTACGCTCATCAACATTGACACGCAGCAGCCAGTGCCCGGCTTCGATCCTATTCCGAATGGCGCAACCATCTCCTTGCCCATGACGACCTGGAACTATGCCTTCCGTGCCAATGTCGCTGGCACGCCAGGAAGCGTCGTTTTTGGTGTGAATGGCCAGACCAACTATAGTGTCGATGTTGCTGCGCCATACACCCTGGATGGCGATGAAGGTGGTGCCTATTACAACAGTTGGCTTGGCAACGGCACCCACACCCTGATGGCAACGCCTTACAGTGGTCAGTGGGGCGCAGGAACACCAGGCGCGACCTATTCCCTGACTGTGAATGTCACCGATCAGGCTGTGCAGCAGCCACCCACCGCCGTGCCACCGACAGCCGTCGTGCCCACTGTGGTGCCACCGACTGCGGTCGTGCCCACCGTGGTGCCACCGACTGCGGTCGTGCCCACGACTGTGCCACCGACAGCCGAAGTGCCTGCGGGCACAGATCTGCTCGTGCGCGCTATGTCGAGCACGGGACAGGCGCTGCCGGGTGAAACCGTCTACATCGACCTGCACCTGGAGAATCCGCAACTCGCGGGCGGCGGCAGTATCCTGGCTCTGGAAGCAAACTGCGCGTTGCAGCCGGTGGGTGTCCTCTTCGGTCAAACTGTGAGTGGCGGCGCTGCTTTCGGCCCGGATGCCGTGACCGTCAACACGTCATTCCGCCCGGACAGCACATTTACCTATGCGACCTCGCAGACGAATGGCCTGCCGGTCACGAACAGTGGTATCGTGATGACGGCGACTGTGGCGGCGCTCGCGCCTGGCGTGGCTGCCTTGAACTGCACGATTGATGCAATTGACGGCAACCGCCAGAACATTCAAATCGCCTACGCGCCGGTTTCGATCCAGGTGAATGCAGCGCCTGTACCGACCGACGTGCCGACGGCTGTGCCGCCGACGCCGATCCCACCAGCTGAGATCACGCCGACGGTTGTGCCGCCAACGCCGATTCCACCGACGGCTGTACCTCCGACGCAGGTTCCGCCGACCAATACACCGGAAGTGCCGACTGTGGAACCCAGCGTCGAGCCTCCGACCTGCACCGAGACGACAGGCAGTATTTTCGGTACGGTTCTGCGCTCCCACGCTGCCGATGCTAACATCACGATCACGTTGTTGGATGGCAATGGACAGGTTGTCGCGACTGCAACCACAGATGCGACTGGCAGCTACGCCATGACCGGAATTCCGACAGGCAATTACACCATCACGGCTGAGACAGCCGGGCACCTGCCCGCACAGGGGACGCTAACGGTTGCTGGTTGCTTGAACTCCAACAAGCCGGAAGTCGTTCTGCTCGCTGGTTACCTGGTGCTCAAGCCGGAGCCGGTTATCGACGAACTGGACGTGGTACAACTCGCCATCGCCTATGGTCAGACGACGGGTGACGGGATGATTGCCGACCTCGACGAAAATGGCCGTGTAGGTATCGGCGACCTGCTGGCGCTGGCGGAAAACCTGCGCAGCACCGGCCCTATCGACTGGGGCGATACGCAGCCACAATAATGAAAGGCATACGGTTCATTTGATAGCAAGCCCTGCACTTATCATGAGTGCAGGGCTTGTTTTGGTGTGGCGCTTTTAGTGAAAGTGTAAATTTGGCCTTGTTTCTTTTGCCGATGAATCGTTAATCAGCCTTCATGCTGGCTGCTTTTCCTGTGCTTTTGTACGGATAGCTGGGTTTTGTCATTGTACAAATCCTATCAAACGTAAATTCATGGGGCGACTTGAATATCTTCTATGTGCTATTTATTAGGTGCTTGCAAGGACATAGGACGACTGACGCCGGTGAAAATTACGCTTTGTTAGTTGTGCCAGTCGATCCCGTTTTCCGTTGGACGACTCAAACGGCACAGAAAATTTATATGATGTGCGTAGAAGACAACCGCTGCACAGCGCCAATTTTCCCCGATATGCTGCCAAATTAGCATATGTTTACTCGGATCGAGTCTCTGTTTCTGGTTGCACCATAACAGAATGATCGCGATTGTCTACCTTACATTCCACTGGTTTCACAGACTGCACCAGCCTTGTTGTGCAAGGTCTGACAAACACTCACGATTGGCCAATAACGTTCCATACTAGGTGTAAATCAAAAGCCAACTTTCTCCGCGCCAAACGTTTTAGCCCTAAGCAAGGCGGCACGCTTAACGTAATAGAGTGTAATCAGCCACTTTTCATATTGGTTGCCCGCTCATTCCTGACAAAGGGCTTTGATTCACCCTTGTTACTGGTCAATACGACAGGGGAAGTTTTACTATGTCCAATACTTATGCCAGAAGGAGAGTGCCCGCTTCTAGCGCAGGCAGCAGACGCAATGAACGCGGCTTAGCCGTGTTCTTGATTGTTCTGCTGGCGATCTTGGCGCTCGGCGGTGTCTTGATCACTCAATATCAGGGAAGCGAAGTCGATGGCGTCCCGCTTGATCATGCCATCTCAGCCCCGGACAACCCGGTTGTGGTTGAGAACCAGAGAGAGGGGACAGACGCATGGAAGTCCCCGAACATGGACAGCTACGCGCAGACCTTGCTGCTGATGCAGAATCAGAGTGAGGCCTACCGGCGTAGCTATGCGGATTCGGGCGGCGCTTTCGCACAAACATCTCAATGGACACGCACCAAAGAGATCGAAGGTTACGCCAGCCGCAGCAGCATCAACAAAGGCCAATCGATCACCTTCCACGTCAGTTCGAGCATCGGTGCCTACAACATACGCGTCTACCGCCAGGGCTGGTATGGGGGCAACGGCGGTACGCAGGTGGCTGAAGTGCTCAATTTGCCGGGCACTTTCTATTCGGCTCCCGCACCGGACCCGGTGACGGGCATGGTTGCGTTGAACTGGCCGGTTGCCTACACCCTGCAAACCACATCGAGCTGGGTGAGCGGTGTCTATCTTGCGCGCTTGTCCCCTGTTGGCAACGACAACTATACCTCCTACATTATCTTCATCGTGCGTGATGACGGCCGCCCAGCCGACATCGTCTACCAATTGCCACTGACGACTTCCCAGGCTTATAACGAATGGGGCGGCAAGAGCCTCTACGACTATAACTCACCCGGGGGACGTGCATACAAAGTCTCGTTCGACCGTCCCTACACCCAGAATGATGGCGCAGGTCTTTACTTCCCCGGCGACTACATCATGGTGATGTGGCTGGAGAAAGAAGGCTACGACGTCAAGTACATCTCCAGTGAAGACATGGAAACCCAGGGCGCTTTGACCGGCTCCAAAGTGTTCCTGACCAACTTCCATGACGAATACTGGTCGATGAACATGTACAACAACATCATCAATGCCCGCAACAACGGTATTGATGCTGCCTTTTTCACATCGAACAACATCTACTGGCAAATTCGCTACGAGGCATCGAGCGGGGGTGTAGCCAACCGTGTCATGGTCTGCTACAAAGATGCCAACCTCGATCCGATGCGCAACATCAGCCCGCAGTTGACCACGGTGTTGTTCCGCGATCCAATCGTCAACATGCCAGAGAACGAATTTCTGGGTGTGATGTTCGACAACCTGATGGGCTATGGTGAGCACCGCCCCTGGGTGGTCACGAATGCGAGCCATTGGTTCTATAACGGCACGGGCTTGACCAATGGGGCGCAGATCAATACGCTCGTTGGCTATGAAGTTGACCGCTATTTCAACAATGGGCGTGCGCCCGCGAACGTCACGCTCTTATCAAACTCGCCGTTTGTCAACCCCGCCTTGCAGGTGGACAGCCTGCATCAAGCCTCGATCTATCAGGCTTCCAGTGGTGCTTACGTCTTCAACGCATCGACCAACTACTGGTCGGCTTTGCTCCTGGGAAGCTGGATCTGGCCGCAGGATGCACGTGTCCAGCAGATGACCCGCAACGTTCTCAACCAGATGATCGCTACCGGTGGGTCGCAAGTGACCAATACGCCATCGCTCACACCGACGACTACACCTTCCCTGACACCCGTGCCGGGCGGCCTCACTTTCTACCGAGGGATCAACCTGGCGGGCAATGCGGCTGTGATTGACGGCAACAACTGGGAGGGCAAGACTGCGCCGAACTATTCGACCAACGGCACCGAAACCGTTGCCAGTTGGCTGACACTCAATCCCACTGCCACCGGTGCCAAGGCCGACATGATCCGCTCCTTCGTCCAGCACTGGCAGCACAACCTGGTGATGAGCAGCGTGCCTTCCGGAACCTACACTGTCTATGTGTATGCGGTTCAAACGTGGTCGGATCCTGGTGTCACGCCTTTCAGCCTGACACTTGAGGGACAAACTGTTCAGTCCAACATTCTCATCACGACCGGTGGCCAATGGGTCAAGCTGGGGCCATTCCAGGCGAATATCACCGACGGCACCATCAACATCGGCACCAATGGCTACTCGCCGAACCTGTCTGGCTTAGAGGTCTGGCGCAATACCAGTGGCGGTTCGACGAATACACCCGTGCCACCGACCAATACGCCGGTGCCGGGGACGAACACACCTGTTCCGCCAACGAACACGCCGGTGCCGCCGACGAATACGCCGGTGCCGGGGACGAACACACCTGTTCCGCCAACGAACACACCTGCGCCCGCGACCAATACACCGGTGCCAGCCACAAACACGCCGGTGCCGCCGACGAATACACCGCTGCCCGGCGGGGACAGCTTCTACCGGGCGATCAACCTGGGTGGCAGTGCCGTTGTGGTCGATGGCAACAACTGGGAGGCGCAAACAGCTTCGAACTACACGACCAACGGGTTTGCAGCCTGTAACACGTGGACACCGCTCAACCCGACGACGGACGCCAACCGCACGTCGATGATCCAATGCTCGGTACAGCACTGGTCGCACGTTCTGACGATGAGCAGCGTCCCCAATGGCACCTATCGCGTCTATCTCTACGCCTGGCAGGACTGGGCCGATTCGGGCGCAAGCGCCTTCAGTGTTGCTCTTGAAGGGACAACCGTTCAGACCGGCATTCTGCTCAACCAGGCTGGCCAGTGGGCGAAACTAGGCCCATGGACAGCCACGATCAGCGACGGGACGATCAATATCACGACCAATGGTGGTCTGCCCAATCTGTCCGGGTTCGAGATCTGGAGAGCGGGTGGTGGTTCGGCGACGAACACACCGGTGCCGGCGACGAACACACCAGTGCCGGCGACGAACACGCCAGTACCGGCGACCAACACGCCAGTACCGGGCACGAACACGCCGGTTCCGCCAACGAACACGCCGGTGCCGCCAACGAATACGCCAATACCGGGCACGAATACGCCGGTGCCGCCGACCAACACGCCGGTGCCGCCAACGAATACGCCGGTGCCAGCGACCAATACGCCAGTGCCGCCGACCAGCACCCCGATTCCGGCAACGAACACGCCGGTGCCAGGTGCGGGTACTTTCTACCGGGCGATCAACCTGGGTGGCAGTGCCGTTGTGGTCGATGGCAACAACTGGCAAGGTCAGACGGCAGCCAACTACACAACCAACGGGACTGCTGCCTGCAACCCGTGGACACCGCTCAATCCGACGACGGATGCCAACCGCGCGTCGATGATCCAATGCTCGGTGCAGCACTGGGCACACGTCCTGACGATGAGCAGCGTCCCCAACGGCACCTATCGCGTCTATCTCTACGCCTGGCAGGACTGGACCGATTCGGGCGCGAGCGCCTTCAGTGTGGCGCTTGAAGGCACAACCGTTCAGACAGGTGTTCTGCTCAACCAGGCTGGCCAGTGGGCGAAACTAGGCCCATGGACAGCCACGATCAGCGACGGGACGATCAATATCACGACCAATGGTGGTCTGCCGAATATCTCCGGTATCGAGGTCTGGACGGCAGGTGGTGGTTCGGCGACGAACACGCCGGTGCCGCCGACGAATACGCCAGTACCGGGCACGAACACGCCGGTGCCGCCGACCAACACGCCAGTACCGGGCACGAACACGCCGGTTCCACCGACGAACACGCCGGTGCCAGCGACGAATACGCCAGTGCCGCCGACCAGCACCCCGATTCCGGCAACGAACACGCCGGTGCCAGGTGCGGGTACTTTCTACCGGGCGATCAACCTGGGTGGCAGTGCCGTTGTGGTCGATGGCAACAACTGGGAAGGCCAGACGGCAGCCAACTATACGACCAACGGGACTGCTGCCTGCAACCCGTGGACACCGCTTAATCCGACGACGGACGCCAATCGCACGTCGATGATCCAATGCTCGGTGCAGCACTGGGCGCACGTGCTGACGATGAGCAGTGTTCCCAACGGCACCTATCGCGTCTATCTCTACGCCTGGCAGGACTGGACCGATCCCAACGCCACTGCCTTCCGCGTCCAATTAGAAGGACAGGTTGTGCAGTCGAATGTGCTGCTCAACCAGGGCGGGCAGTGGATCAAGCTGGGGCCGTTCGACGCGACCGTCAGCGACGGGGCGATCAATATCGCCACCGATGGCGGCCTGCCGAATATCTCCGGTATCGAGGTCTGGCGACTGAACTAACAGTCGCTCCACCTGAAGATCCGGTATAGCAAAACCGCCGCACATATCGTGCGGCGGTTTTTTGTGTTCAGCTAATCGCGCCAGAAGACTTTCTGAGGCACCCACATCGCTTGTTCTCGCCGGACAACCGCCAGCAAACCACTGCTCGGTGCATAGGTCAGTGCCAGTTCGTTCTCAGCGCCTGCTTCGGCAGGGATCGCGCCGCCGTGGGCGATGATCGTCGCCATTGAAGCGTCGAGATCGATGCGCCGCCAGTTCGCCAGTGCTCGCGCTGGTGAAACGAGGTGACGAGTCCACTGCGGGTCAGCGAGTACCGCATCTAGCGCCAGCGTATCTTCGATGAGAAAGCCGCCGCTCATCACACGGCGTAATCCGGCGAGATGCGCGCCGACACCGAGGGCTTCCCCCAGGTCGCGGGCCAGGCTGCGAATGTATGTGCCTGAGCTGCACGTTACGTCGAGCACAGCCACGGGCGGCTGCCAGTCTTGAAACAAGATCGCGTCGATCCGCACCTGGCGTGTAGGTACATCCACAGCCACGCCAGCCCGGGCCATCTCGTAGAGTTTGCGTCCACCTTGCTTGATGGCGCTGAAGACCGGCGGCTTCTGCAGAATGTCACCGGTAAACGCCGGCAAGGCAGCCTCGACATCTGCGCGGGTGAGTTTGTCGGTGTGGTATTCGGCGACGATCTCGCCTTCGTTGTCGTCGGTTGTCGTCACACTGCCGAAGCGCACCTGCGCAATATATCGCTTGGTCGAGTGCATGACGTACTCGCTCAAACGGGTTGCTGGCCCCAGGCAGATCACAAGCACACCCGTCGCCAAAGGATCGAGGGTGCCTGCGTGCCCGACCTTGCGCAGCTTCAGCTCGCGCCGGATGCGCGCGACCACGTCGTGGCTGGTCACGCCCAGTGCTTTATCAATATTGAGAAAGCCGAAAATCTGTCTGTCCATCACACGATCATACCACGCCAGACAATGGCCGAGGAGCGCGCTGTGTGAACCTGGTTCCGCGGTATCCAGGGAGCGCGCGTGCGCCGGCAATGGCTGATCTGCGCTATTATCTACTGTGTGCTGTTGCTGCGCATGAGAACGAATGTCTACCAGCGTCAGGATCGATAAATGCCTTATCCCATCCCTCAAAGACTGCGATTGCCACTATTTCTCATCGCTTTGATACTTACTGTTGTCATTTATCTCTACATGAATTCGCGTCCGTTGTTCCCCTACGGGATTGTCGGGTTCGAGTTCGCTGGCGATTGGTCACGCGCCGAGATTGTCGTCGATGCCTGGCGTAGTGCGAGTACGACAGAGGTGGACTATGTCGCTAATGCCGGATTCAGCCTGTCTGTCGACAATGCCTGGATACCGTGCTATGCGACAGCCATCAGCCTGGCCTGCGCCCTGGCGACCGGGGCGCTCAAAGGGCGGCGCTGGTGGGTGATCGTCGGTTTTGCCCTGGCATGGGGCGCATGGGCGGCGGGCATCTTCGACTGGATCGAGAATGCCATGCTGTCTCACGTCCTCACTACGCTGACGACAGACACCGCCGCATCTATACAGGCAGCGCCCGCTATCGCCGCCATTTGTGCAGCGATCAAGTTTGGCCTTGTCGGGCTGGGACTGCTCTATGCGCTGGTCGGGCTGATCATCTGGCTGTACGGCAGGTTGGCGCGCTAATCGCCACGAATTAGCCGCTGTGAGATGCCGTTGTGTGCTTCGATCAGCAGCGGCAGTTCGAGCGGTTGCAGTTCGCCTTCTTTGACGACGACACGCCCGTTGATGATCGAAAGGCCAACGTTACCCGGCTGGCAAAACGCGAGCGCCGCCACCGGATCGTGCTGAGCGCCGGCCATCGCCGGCGTATCCAGCCGGTAGGCGATGATGTCTGCCGCCATACCTGGCGCGATCTGGCCGATGTCGTCGCGTCCGAGCACGTCCGCGCCGCCGCGTGTCGCCATCCAGAGGGCTTCGCGCCCGCTCAGTCCTGCCGGATCGCCGTTCACGCGCTGGAGCAGCATCGCCTGGCGCGCCTCAGCCAGCAGGTGGCTGCTGTCGTTTGATGCTGATCCGTCAACACCCAGCCCGACCGGCACGCCCGTGTCGATCATCCTGCGCACTGGCGCGATGCCGCTGGCAAGGCGCATATTGCTGCTGGGGCAGTGGCAAACGCCTGTATGCGTGCGCGCGAACAGATCGACCTCATCGCCGTCAAGTTTGACACAGTGGGCGTGCCAGACATCATCACCGACCCAGCCCACACTCTCCGCCCACGGGCCAGGGCGCTGCTTGAATGTCTCCAGGCTGTAGCTCACGTCATTGGCGTTCTCTGCCAGATGCGTGTGCAAATGCACGCCATAGCTGCGCGCCAGCGCCGCCGCTTCGCGCATCAAATCCTGCGACACGCTGAACGGCGAGCACGGGGCGACGACAACGCGCAGCATGGCGAAACGGCTGGCGTCGTGATATGTCTCAATCGCGCGGCGCGTATCGCGCAGGATGTCATCCTCCTGCTCGACGACGCTGTCCGGCGGCAGCCCGCCTTTGCTTTCTCCAACGCTCATCGAACCGCGTGCTGCGTGAAAGCGGATGCCGATTTCTTGCGCGGCTCGGATTTCGTCGTCGATGGCCACGTCATTGGGGTAGATGTAGAGGTGATCGCTGCTCGTCGTGCAGCCGCTCAGCATCAGCTCCGCCATCGCCAGCTTGGCGCTGACGTAGACCGCCTCGCCGTTCATGCGTGCCCAGATCGGATAGAGCGCGCGCAACCAGCCAAACAACTCACGATCCTGGGCGATCACACGAGTCAGTGTCTGGTACATGTGATGGTGGGTGTTGACCAGCCCTGGCAGGACGACATGACCATGCAGATCGTAAATCTCGGCGGCGGCAGTCGCGGGCGCCTGACCGTTGCCGACTGCCTCAATCACGCCGTCACGCACGGTGATCCAGGCGTCATGAAGCTCACGGCGGGCATCGTCCATGGTCGCGAGCGTATGGATGTTCTTGAGCAGCAGCGTGGTCAAAGTGGTATCTCTCCTCATGAAGTCAACGCGAATTATAGCGACACGTTTGAGCGCTTCAAAGTCAACCGAACACGTGTTCATCACGAATTGATCCAAGGAGAGAGAGGCTATTCGGGTTGGTAGAACTCGATGTTATCGACTTGATTGATGATGGTGGCCGGGTTGCCGGCGACGACACTGCCCGGTGGTACGTCTTTGGTAACGACTGCGCCTGCGCCAACCAGGGCGCGAGCGCCGATACGCACACCGGGCAGAAGCGTCGCGTTCGCGCCAATGATAGCGCCAGCTTCGACATGCGCGCCGTACAGGCGATCTTTCACGCCACGACTGATCGGATAGCGCGCATTGGTGATCATAACGCCGGGGCCTAGCCAACAGCCTTCTTCCAGCGTGGAGAATTCCGGCACGAACACCCGGCTGTGAAGACGCACCCGGTCGCCGATGGTCACGTGGTGCTCGACGATGCTGTGTGTGCCAATGCTCACATTGTCGCCGATAGTATTCGACTCGCGAATGACGACATGATGCCCGGTCTGGAAGCCCGTGCCGATCTTGTTACCGGCATAAATGACTGTGTGCGAACGGATGATACAGCTTGCGCCCAGAATCAGGGACAGCGCGCCCGGTTTCTCGCCGCGCGGCGGTTTACCCAGGATGACGAAATCGTCGATTTCGGCATCGTCAGGCACAAAAACCATGGGATAAACACGATAGAAGCTGTCTGCCATCAACATGGGCGCTGCTACCTGGATCAAGCGATGATTGTCGCTTTAGTCGCTTTCTTCTGCTGCTGCCATGATGCGCTCGGCATCGGGATAGATCTCGAACAGTTTCTGACGGAAAAGTGCCAGTATCTCACCCGGTTCCGCATGGCGGCCAAGCTGCTTCTTGGAGAAGATGAGATCGCCATTGACACTGACTTCGAACTTGCCGCCTTTGTCAGGGATCAAGGTCCAGGAACGGACAAATACTTCTAATGTACGCTGGCCGAGAATTTCAGTCGTCAAACTGACGACGCGGGGGGTGTACTTTCAAACCGCGCAGTATTCGATTCTGACGTCGAGCAATGACATCTGCATGGGTATCTCCTCGATTGGCTCACGATAGACACAAGCAGTATAGCGTCTCGCTTTCTACCGTGCCACACCCGGTCAATTCTACGATCTTCATACATTTCATAGTGACATGCTTGACGCCATGGCGCGCTTTAGCGAGAATGAAGATCATAGAATGAAAGAAGGAATTATCTTGAGCGCGTTGCAGGAACTAATCGAAATCTACGCTGGACTGCGAACACAAGGCAATGACAGCAAGCGTGCTCTGGAAATCCTGCGTTTGAAGATCGCTTCACTACCCACTCCGGAACAGGGCGAATTCGTGCGCCAGGTGCGAGAGTGGGAAACACGCAGGGCCGAGGCGCGCGCCAACGACGACACCCGCCCGAAGATCAAACACATCGAAAAGAAACCGAACACAGCGGCCGCTCAGAAACCCAGCGATGGATCGAAGACACTGCCGGTTGCGCCAGAGATACTGCAGCAGATCAAGGTTGATCTTAAAGCGCGCGCTATGACCGGCACGCACGATCTCGGTGATCGTGAGCCAGGCTGGGACACCTTCTTTACCGCCGAGTCTGTGATGTCTTTGACCGATCCGAACACCAATATTTCGCTCAAAGTCCGGCCACAGCTCCATCAGCATGACCTCGTCATTGGCCGTGGCGATGCGTCATTCGCGCCGGATGTCGATCTGACTGCTCTGGATGCGGCAAAATTGGGCGTTTCGCGGATGCACCTGACCGTTCACTATGACGCCAAGCAATCGACTCTCAGCATCACGGACATGGATACGACGAATGGCACCTTTATCAATGGCGTTCGACTCCACCCACAAGAGGTGCGCGTCCTGCGCCATGGCGATGAACTGCGCCTGGGACGCCTGGTTATGATAGTTCACTTCTATTTCTCGGAGACGCGCTCATGAATTGGCTCAATCCCCCTACAAGCTGGCATCAAGATGATCGGCGACTGACCGTGACCACCAGTGCGCGTACTGACTTCTGGCGCAAGACGCATGATGGTGGCATCCGTGACACAGGCCACTTTTACTATCAGGAAGTGGAAGGGGATTTTGAACTACAGCTCAAGGTGAGCGGCGCTTACAGTGAACTCTATGACCAGGCGGGCGCAATGGTGCGTGTCGATGAGGCAAACTGGATGAAATGCGGCGTCGAATTACTCAATGGCGTTCAACAAGCCAGCGTGGTCATGACGCGCGATTTTTCTGATTGGTCAGTGATTGCTCTGCCGCAAGATCCACCGTCACTCTGGCTGCGGGTGCGCCGTCACAGCACGACCATCGAGGTGGAATACTCCCTGGATGACAGGCAGTATCATCTGATGCGCCAGGCATCTCTCCTGATGCAGCCGTCCGTCCAGGTCGGGATGATGTGCTGTTCGCCGACTGGCGATGGCTTTACCACCACCTTCGAAGATTTCGCCATCCGTTCGCGCTAGAAACGCACAGAAGGATCGGCTTGAGCCGCACGTCAGTTTGCGACTCGTCGCTGACAGGTGTGCAACCAGCGCCACCAGCCTGGCTCGTCAAAGATGGCGTAGGGAACGCCGTTCATCGCTTCGCTGAAGGTGTGAGTCCCCAGGCGCAGGGCGGTTTCTCCCGCCCAGAAGATGTCTGGCCGCACCGGGCAGCTCAGCGATGATACGAGTTCCACCCCTAGAGCCGGGTAATTGACGATTTGATAGGCCGTGGAACGGCTGGCCGGGCGCACCATAATTGCCGACGGGGGTGCGCCAAACAGTGCCCAGATGTCACCATACTGCGCGGTCAGGCCGACAACGATTGTGGCAACGCGCTCGTTTGCCAGATACAGGATACCCTGGGCGTCGGCATCAATGTACGCCGGCTGTGCGCCGCTCCAGCGCCAGGAGATGTGGGTTGGTGTACGGTTGACGCTCGTGATCCACGGATTCGCTATCAACAGCGCCTGGGCTTCGTCGGCATGAGATGCACCGGGGCGAATGCCCTGCCAACATGGCGCAGGACATGTGGCGGCGGGCAGCAAGAAAGTGCGCAACGCCTCGTCGTCGGCAGCACCGGCGCGCAGAATGCTCACGAGCAGCCCGAAGCCGAACATAATCACGGCTGCGCCGCGCACTAATTGCCGCATCATGCGAAGTCCGCAAACAGGGATCGGGCGTGCGCCCGGCACTGTTTGTGTGTACGTCGATCAGACATTCCTGAGCATCGTCGATACACCATCATGACCACGCCGGAACGCTACCCACCCTCCAATAACGGATTTAGGTCGTCGCAGATCGACGCCGTGAATTCATCCACGGTCATATCGCCATTGATGACGCGTGTCAATGCCTGGTTGGCGATGGCGTCGTAGGCTTCAAAGCTGCTGTTCCATAGCGGTGCTTCGGCGAGGGCATAATTTGCCAGCGCCTGAGTGAACGCAGCGCTGTTCTTATCCGGGATCGCCGCCAGGAAAGCGCTGATCGCGTCATCACTTTTGCGGCTGGGGATGGTGGCGCCGAGCGCTGCCAACAGCGATTGTGATTCGACGTTGGTCAATTCCTTCAGCACCCGCCAGATAGCTTCGCCGCGTTCAGTATCCTTGGCAGAGTCAGCGCTGACGACATAGGCACCCCAGAACATCCAGTTGCTTTGCCCTGCAGGCCCGGCGGGCACTTCGGCATAATCCCAGCTAAAGGTGGCTTGCGCCAGGATGTTCGGCGTTCCCCAACGGCCATTCAAGAACATACCGAGTTTGCCCGCAGTAAACAACCGCTCGCTGTCCGTGCTTAAAGGTGCAGCCGCCCCGGTTTCATAGAGGCCGCCCAGGAAATTGAGCGCGCTATTGACCGCTTCGCTGTTCAAAGCGCATTGCGATCTATCTGCATTGAAGTAGCTGCCGCTCGCTTCGCTGAACCACAGCCACCAGTTTGCCCAGCCGGTGTTCATGCCAAAGCCATAGATGTCTTGGCCCAGGGCGCTAATGGCAGCGGCCGATTCAGCAAACGTGTCCCAGTTCCAGTCGTCGGCTTCGAGGCGATCCATCGGGCTTTCCAGCCCGGCCTGTTCGAACAGATCCAGGTTGACATACAGGGCAAAGCTGGATACGTCACGTGGTAAACCCCAAAGTGCGGTGGCGATGTCGCTTATACCTGTTACGGGATCATACGTCAACTCATGGATAATCTGCGGGTAAAATGCGTCAATATCAAAGTCCGCGTCCGCACTTGCCAGCGCATTCAGATTCGCAATCGCACCCGCGCTGACGAACGTCGCCAGGTCCATCCCGCGAATCCAGAAGATGTCCGGCGTGGCATGATCAGCGGCCTGAGTCAGCAAAGTTTCTCGATAACTGGCCGTAGTCGCATCGCTGCCTGCCTCATAAACCAGGGTAATGCCATCGAGACGCGCATCGATGCTCTCGCTCAACGCCATATAGATTTGTTGTTCCAAGCCGCTGTCAGGCCGGGTACGCCAGGTAATCGTGATGTCTTCCTGGGCGCCAGCAGGGGCAGTAGCCAGACCGAGCACTGGGATAACCAGTAGAAGGATACCGGTCATTATTCGTCTGATCATATGGCAAACTCCTGCCTATTGCCCCGCTGTCTCGTCTGGCTGCTTCCGGTCATTCGCTCCGGCGTTGTGCCTCATGATTGTAACGTCTGCGCCACGATTCACAGCAGGCTTGTAATTGTCTCGCTTGCCTCTAGTGGTTGAAATACGCACGCATCAACACTATCCGACAGCGTTTAATTTTCTAAACCCTTATCTCGTTTATCTCACCTTTTGCGTTATACTCTACGAAGAGTCTTATCGTGAAGGTCATCGCGACGATGGCAGATCATCCTGTTGCCCCGGAATTTGTAGACACAGAACATTATCCCGTGAGCGCACCCCCTGTGGTCGGGCGCAAACGTGAGCCGCAGACAGCCACGGCACTGCCACGCGCCGCCGAACAGCAGCGCCGCGGTGTGCTAGCGTATGTCGATCCCTATCTGGCGGCAATCGTAGTGGTGTTGTTGGCCGTTGGCGGCATGATGGTCTACAGCACGACTTTTGACTGGGGCTATCAGGATTTCGGCAACCCGGCGGCGCTCTTTTTCAACCAGTTCCGTTGGATATTGATCGGCGTTGGTGTCTCCATCGTCTTCATGCTGATCGACTATCGCATCTGGCGGCGGTTTGCCGTGCCCTTGCTCTTGGTCGCAATCGCGGCGCTGGTGGCTGTCTGGTTGTTCAGCGATCAGCGTTTTGGCGCGCGCCGTGCCTTCCTCAATGGTTCGTATCAGCCGTCCGAGTTGGCCGAATTGACGATTGTGATCTATATGGCCGCCTGGTTGAGCGCGAAGAACGCCCGCCTGGGCAGTCTTACACGCGGCTTGCTACCTTTTAGCGTCATCGTCGGCACGGTCGCTTTCCTGGTGATTTTGCAGCCGGACTTGAGCGCTGCCTTGATGGTCGTCGCCGTCGCCGGTTTGATGTATATCATCGCCGGGGCGAATCTCTGGCATCTGGGCGTTATTCTCCTCTTGCTGGTATCGGCTATCTTCGCTGCTGATCGTGCCGGCCTGCTGCCGGAATATGCCCAGGAGCGCATTGTCGATTTCAGCGCGGGTCTGACTGACGTGACTCAAACGAGCTATCAAACTCAGCAGGCGATGATCGCCTTCATGAACGGCGGCTGGTTTGGTCGCGGTCTGGGCAACGGCCTGCAAAAATATGGCCCACTGCCTGCGCCTCACACGGACAGTATCTTTGCGACGATTGGTGAGGAGTTAGGCGTTGTCGGCGCGGGCGTGGTCATCACGCTCTATCTCGCTTTCGTCCTGCGTGGACTGTATATTTCGCGGCGCGCGCCGGATGCGTTCGGCACGCTGCTGGCGGCAGGCATCGCTTTGTGGGTTGGGTTAAAGGCGCTCCTGAATATTGCCGTGAATTTGAATCTCTTACCGCAAACTGGCTCGCCGCTGCCGTTCATCAGTTATGGCGGTTCTTCGCTCCTGTCCTTGACGGTGGGCGTCGGACTGCTGTTAAGCGTCGTGCGCGTGACGGCCAGGCAGGCGGCAAACCCGAAAAGGAAGAATCCGAGTGCGAATCTTAATCGCGGCTGGTGGAACCGGGGGACACGTGTATCCGGCACTGGCTATCGCCGAAGCGATTGAGAGTGTGCAGCCGGGGACGAAGCTCGCTTTTGTCGGCAGTGTTGGCGGTTTCGAACGTCCTCTCATCGCAGAATCGGGCGTCCAATTTGAGCGTCAATACGAGGTCTATGCCGGCCCGCTGCATGGGGTAAGCCCGCTGCGTATTGTCTTCAGCCTTCTACAAATCGTTATCGGCACGCTGCAAGCTGTCGGCTTGATCCTGTCGTGGCGTCCGCAAGCGCTGCTGCTGACCGGCGGTTGGGTCGGGCTGCCTGTGGGGTTGGCGGCCTGGCTGCTGCGTGTGCCCGGCATGATCTATCTGCCGGACATCGAACCGGGGTTGGCGATACAGGTGCTGCGGCGGCTGGTACGCCGTGTGGCGATTACCGCGCCGGAAAGCGCGCGCTATTTCCCTGCGGGGCAGACGGTTGCCACTGGCTACCCCCTGCGCCGTGACGTGATGGCCGCCAGCCGGGACACGGCGCAAGCCCACTTCACCCTCGATCCCAGGCGCAAGACACTGTTGGTCTTCGGCGGCAGCCGGGGCGCGCGCACGATCAACACGGCTCTGCTCGACGTGCTGCCTGCACTCATGGCGCGCCCTGACTTACAAATCATCCACGTGACCGGCACGCTCGATTGGGACGACATCGACCAGCGGCGCAAGACGATGGGCGCTCTGCCCCACTATCACGCGTTCCCCTATCTGCACCGCGAGATGGGCCTGGCCTTTGCCGCTGCCGATCTGGTTTTGAGCCGGGCTGGGGCAAGCATTCTCGGCGAATTCCCCTTTTTTGGATTGCCTGCTATTCTTGTGCCCTATCCTTATGCCTGGCGCTACCAGAAAGTGAATGCCGATTTTCTGGCAGGGCATGGAGCGGCAATCGTTATGAATGATGCCGATATGGGGCGTGATTTATTGTGTACAATCGAAACATTGCTCGATGATCCGTCACGGCTGGCGCAGATGCAAACCCAGGCGAAGGCACTGGCACAGCCGGATGGCGCGCGCCGAGCAGCAGAGGCGTTGATGCGGCTGGCTACAGGTGAAGGCTGATCCATGATCCAACTCTCAACGATGATGGTGGTGTTGGCGCTGTTTTTCGCAGTCAGCGGCTACCTGCGCGGCAGTACGAAAGAACTCATCTCGACGGCGGGCATCGTCCTCGGCCTGTTCGCGCTTTTTCAGTTCGACACGCTCATCCGGGGAACATTACTGCGCAATGTCAGCCGCGATCAGGTCTTCATCGTCCAGTCGCTGATCTTCAGCGCGGTTGTCTTTTTCGCCTACCAGACACGCGCCCTCATCGGCGAAGACCGGCGCGGCGGGCGTGATGGGCGTGATCGTTTGCAGGACGGTTTCGTCGGTGCGATCATCGGCTTCATCAATGGCTACCTGATCTGGGGTTCGATCTGGTATTTCATGGACATCAACGAATACCCGCTCGCGCCCTATATCATCGCACCTGCGCCGGGCTCCCCAAGCGATCAGGCGCGCAGTCTGCTGCCGTTGGTCATCCTCGGCGGCGGCCCGAATGGCACCGGCGATCTGCTGGCTGTGGCGGTGATCGTGCTGTTCTTGCTCGTGCTCATCCGCATCTAAATGAAGCCAAAGTGATGCGTAATGAGTGATGGGTGATGCGTTTTCAGGGTGTACCTGAGCTTGGCCGCGTACCGCGTTAGTTAGCGACTTTCGACATACACGCTTTTTAATTGGCTGAAAGCCAAAATTCCTATGCGTCTCAAGCCCGATCAACATATTCATATCGTCGGCATCGGCGGCAGCGGTATGAGCGCTATCGCCCGCGTGCTGCTGCAAAAGGGCTATCTCATCTCTGGCAGCGACCGCCAGGAGAACGACTTCACCCGCGCGCTGGCACAGATGGGCGCGACCATCCACATCGGCCACGATGCAGCCCACGTCAACGGCGCAGATCTCGTCCTGATTACCTCGGCCGTGCCGCCTGCGCATGTCGAAGTCGCCGCCGCGCAGGCCGCTTCGATCCCGGTTTACAAGCGTTCCGATCTGATGGCCGAGATCATGGCCGGTCAAGTGTGCATCGCCGTCGCCGGTGTGCATGGCAAGACGACGACCACGTCCATGATCGCTCACATCTTGCTTCAGGCGGGACGTGATCCCAGTTACATCATTGGTGGGGTGCTGCGTACTACCGGTGTCAACGCCGCTTTTGGGCGCGGCCCTGCCTTTGTCATCGAAGCCGACGAGTACGATCATATGTTCCTGGGCTTGCGTCCTCAGGTAGTGGTCATCGCCAACGTCGAGTGGGATCACCCGGATTTCTTCCCGACGCCCGACGCCATGACGCAGGCATTCGAACGTTTTGCCGCGCTCATCCCCCAGGATGGCGAACTGATCGTCTGTGCTGATGACGGCGGCGCGCGTGCCATCGGTGCGGCGCGCACATTAGCAGGCATTCCAGTCACCTACTACGGCATCGATCATCCGCTGGCGGCCTGGCGCGCGGTGGAGATCGACATCCAGCCCGATGCGACCCGCTTCACGGTCATGCAGGGCGATGTGCGGCAGGGCGAGGTCAGCTTGCGTGTTCCCGGACGGCACAATGTGCTGAATGCGCTTGCGGCGCTCGCAGCCGCCACAACTCAGGCCGTGCCCTTTGCAGAGGCAGCGGCGGCGCTCGCCATCTTCGAAGGCGCGGGACGGCGGTTCGATGTCCGTGGCGAGTGCGAGGGTATCGTCATTATCGACGATTATGCCCATCATCCGACCGCCATCAAAGCGACACTGGCGGCGGCGCGTGCGCGCTATCCCGGCCATGCTCTCTGGGCGATCTGGCAGCCGCACACCTTTAGCCGCACGCAGGCGCTGCTCGATGAATACGCGCGTGCTTTTGCTGAGGCCGATCACGTGCTGGTGACAGAAATCTATGCGGCGCGCGAGCAACCACTGGCTGGCGTATCGGGCGCAGGAGCAGCAAGGGTGATCCAACATGTCGATGTGCGACACGTGTCTAGATTTGAGACTGCGATTGACCTGTTGGAGCGCGAAGCCCACTCCCCCGCCGTGGTCATCATCATGAGCGCAGGCGACGCGCCTCAGATCGGCAGCGAGTTTCTGCGGCGGCTGTGGGCAAAGTCAGGCGGCAAACACGATGAATAACGATTTTCGTATCCGGCACACCGAACCTGCCGATATCCCGATGGTGATCGCGCTCTCGGCGCGCGTCCAGCAGAAGCTGACGAACTCTGGAAGTCTTCAGCAGATTGGCCCGCTTGCGCCCGACACCCTGCAGCACATGATCAGAAGTGGCAATGCTTATGTGATCGAGCTGAGTGACAGACTGATCGGCAGTGTCTTTCTGGAGCCGCTGGTTTTTGCGCAATACGCCGCGTGGAATCTCGTCGCTAGCGACCGGCGCTTCTGGTTCTTGAGCCGGCTCATGCTCGACCCGGATTACCAGGGGCGACGGTTGGGCGAGCAGATTGTCCGCGAAATACAGCGCAGAATGGCAATCGAACCTAACGGCGCGCTGGCGCTCGATTGCTGGGCCGGGAATCACGCCTTGCGTGCCTACTATGAGTCTTTGGGTTTTGAACAGCACGGCGTTTTCGACGAGAATGACTACCAGATCGCTGTCATGACCTGGGTACCGACCGTCGCTGTCTTCGATTTCGCCGAGTTTCCGATTCTGGAGACGGCACGCCTGCGCCTGCGGGAGCTTGTCCCCTCGGACGCCGAGGGCGTGATGCTATTCCGCGGCGATTACGAAGTAACCCGATACAACTCAGGTGCTCCCTATCAGGACATTGCTCAAGCCCAGGCCATTATTGACAGCATCGCTGAAGAGTTCACTGCCCGCCGCACCTTACGCTGGGGCATCACGTTGAAGCCGGATGATGCGGTCATCGGGCAGATCGGTTACAACTATTGGGCGCGGCGCGATCATCGCGCTGCCGTCGGTTTCGATCTTGCGCGCGCCTTATGGGGGCACGGTCTGATGCCGGAAGCGCTGCACGCCGTCGTCCAGTTTGGTTTCGAGCGGATGCAGCTCAATCGCATCGATGCTGACGCCAGCATCAGCAACGCTGCTTCTCAGCGGGTGCTCACCAAAATTGGCTTCGTGCGTGAAGGTCTTCAGCGCCAGCAGTATTATGAAGATGGCGAGTTTCACGATCTCGCGATCTTCGGGCTGCTGCGGCAGGACTATCTTGCTCCGCAGACAAGATGAGTCTATCTCAGAGGAGCAAAGACCAGTTTCAATGGCTTAGCTCGGAAACACATCGCGCACTGCCAGCTTGAAGCCGGGCAGTACCTCGCCGCCGTCGAGTATATCTTCGACTCCGTACTGCTTGCTGTGTAAATCGCCGTTCTCATCCAGACGGAGAACACGGATGAGTTTGTCTTCGGCGTAAACCGCCCACACTATCTGCGTGCCTGCCAGCAGATATTCATAGGCTTTTTTGAGGATGTCTTCGCCTGGAGAAACGACTTCAATCGCAAGATCCGGCGCGGTCTCGAACACAACGCCATCAAGATCGACTGAGCGCGCTCTAGCAATGAAGGCGGCGTCCGGCTGGCGGTAAGTGTTTGGGCCAAGCTGGTAGCCGCCATCCGGTACGGTGATGTAGCCTAAGTCACGCGGGATGACAAACGCGTTCAAAAAGTGAATCAGTCGTCCGGCAGTGATCGTATTGAGACGGCTTGAAGGAGGCATTTCCACAATCACTCCATCGGCCAGTTCAAGGCGGCGCGTCGCATTTTCTGGCGCTTGTGCCAGTTCCAGAAACTCTTCGATTGTGTAAAGTTTTTCTCTGACGACCATCATGTGTCCCGTACTTCACAACTCCCTAGACTATAAGATAATCCGACGTGAATGTCTACGCAGCGCGTATGCAAGTGCCTCAGAGTTGCGCACAACTGATAATTGCGCTGCATGGCAATGGAGTGTTCGGTATACTTGATTTGAGCGCTGATGATCCGGACACATGGCATATGAAAACGATGTCGTTGGTCTGAGGACGAGATGACAACACGCCCATAGGATAAGCTCGTGCCCTGGAACCCCGACCAATACCACAAATTCCAATCTCAGCGGGCCGCGCCGTTCGAAGATCTGTTGCGCATGATTGCGGTACGCCCCAACCTGCGTGTGATCGATCTGGGCTGCGGCACCGGCGAATTGAGCGCACGACTGGCGGACGCACTTCCTGAGAGTGACGTGCTCGGTGTCGATTCTTCGGCTCAGATGCTCGCCAAAGCGCAGCCGCACGCCCGTCCCGGTCTCCGGTTCGAACAGGCTGACCTGGCTGAGGTCGAGGGTGAGTGGGATCTGGTATTCTCGCACGCGGCTATCCAGTGGGTAGACGATCACGCAGCGCTGATCCCGCACCTTTGGCGGCTGGTCGCGCCGGGCGGGCAGATCGCAATTCAGCAACCTGCCAATCACCATCACCCATCGCACGTGTTCGCCCGCGACTTGGCGGCGGAAGCACCGTTTCGAACGGCGTTGAACGGCTGGGTGCGCATCCCGCCTGTGCTGCCGATGGATCGCTACGCGCAGATGCTGTTCGATCTTGGCGCGGAAGATATGATAGTGCTGGAGAAAATCTACCCTCACGTGCTGGAAGACGCCGACTCGATTGCAGAGTGGACGAGCGGGACACTGCTGGTGCCGTATTTTGAACGCCTGGGCGATTTGCGCGACAATTTCATGGCGGCCTATCGGGCGCGCTTGCGTGAAGCATTTCCGGGCAGCCCGGTATTCTATCCCTTCCGGCGAATGCTGTTCGCGGCACACCGCTCTCGTTAGTCGGAGGAGGTACACAGATGGCGAACCGCGTACAGACTACTAATCGCATCAACTGGGCATTCTTTGCTGCACAGGTGATACTCCAGGCGCTGCTGGTCGTCTTATTCACGATGCTGATGCCGGAAAGCGATCTGACGCTGGTGCTGGTGCTGGCCGGGGGCTTTTACCTGACGTGGTCTGTGTTCAGTAAGACGCTGCTCTTTCGTGAGCACAGACAAGGGGTTCGGCTGACGCTCTTTGAGCGGCACGACGAAGCCATCAAAGCCTTCGAGCAAAGTTATGCTTTCCTGAGTCGCAGCCCGTGGATTGACCGCTTGCGCTGGCTGGTCGCACTCGATTCTTCGGCGATCCCGTATCGTGAGATGGCGCTGTGTAACATCGCCTACAATTACGCGCGTAAAGGCGACGCCCGGCAGGCCAGGGCTTTCTATGAACAGGCGTTGTCCGAGTTTCCACACAGTGAGCAGGCCAGAGCCGGGCTGAAAATGATCGACGATGCGATTGAAGAATATCGCAATCAGCACTCGGCACAGCAGAATGGGCAGTAGCGCCGATGGCTCTCACCCTGCCTGATCCGTATCATCAGCGGCTGCTGCAGCACGAGCCGCTGGCGAAATATACCGCTGCTCGGTTGGGCGGCCCTGCGGATTATCTTTACATCGCACGCGAATCGACAGACGAATTGGCAACGGTCGTTCAGTCGGCCTGGGCGCAGGCGCTGCCCGTCCGGGTGCTGGGCGGCGGCGCGAATGTGCTGGTGAACGACACGCGTGTTCGCGGCCTGGTCGTCATCAACAGCGTCAGCCAGGCCGATTTCCACGCTGATCACACCTGCGACGTCACGAGCGGACACAGCCTGACGGTGCTGGCGCGCAAATGCGCCGCGCGTGAGCTGTCCGGGTTCGAGTGGGCGGTGAGCATACCGGGCACCATCGGTGGCGCGGTCGTCAACAATGCGGGCGCACACGGCGGTGACATGGCGGGAAGTGTGTACTCGGTTGATCTGCTCGACTACGAGACAGGCCGTCATATGCTGCCCCTGGATGCACTTGGCTATGGCTATCGCAGCTCGGCGCTCAAGGCGCGCGCCGACCGCCGGTTTCTCGTGCTGAGCGCGCGACTGGCTTTTACGCCGGGCGAGCGCGCTACCATCGAAGCACGCATGGACGAGTTCATCGCCCATCGCAAGCGAACACAACCGCCGGGCGCCAGCCTGGGCAGTATTTTCAAGAACCCGCCCGGTGATTACGCCGGACGTCTGATCGAGAGCTGTGGCCTCAAAGGCTTCACTATCGGTGGCGCGCAAGTATCACCCGTACATGCCAATTTTTTCATCAATACCGGCAGTGCTACCGCCGCCGACTATCTGACGCTGGTGCGTCGCGTTCAGTCTGAGGTTGCGCGCCAAACCGGGGTAGAATTGGAAACGGAGATTGAGGTCATCGACAGCGAATCGGCAGATTAACAGCCTTTCGCTGAACAAGGAAAACTGCTTATGTTTGGATTAGGGGGGCACAAGCCGCAAACCGGGCCACGACTGGATGTTTACGCACAGACTGTCGAGCAGATGCTGCTCAACCTGGGCATCGATCCGGGACAGGCGCGTATGAACACTCAGGAGGGTTACGGATGGAGCTTCCGGCGCGGCTCGGCGATCATTGAGGTCTACATCACGCAGAATGCCGGTGTGGGATACTTGCAGGTGCTCGCGCCGATTCTGCACCTGCCGCTGCAAGGTCTGCTGCCGCTCTACCGCCGCTTGCTGGAAATGAATCTGCAGCTGACCAACGCGGCCTTTGGCGTCTACCTGGACGTGATCTACGTCTTCAACGAGCGCCCACTCGATGGCCTGGACGCGGTAGAGGCCAACCAGATCATCAATACCGTCGCGCAATATGCCGATGATCTGGATGACAAGCTGCTCGAAGAATTCGGCGGGCGGCTTTACACGCGTATCTAATCTAATCCGCCGGGCGACGTCTGAGTCCACCGCGTAGCTCACGCCAAAGCTTCTGCATGAATGCGCCGAGGGCGAACAACAGCGCGAGCGGAATGCCGAGGGTGAACATCGCCGGGTTGAAAGCCGGGTTGCCGTCGGCATCCAGCACCGGCGTTTGAAAACCATCGACGATTTCGACCACGGGGCGCATCCACAGCACCGCCGCCGAACCCTCCAGGCGGCTGCTCTGATAGGCCGTATACAGCGGAACGAAGGTTGCCAGCGCCATAATCAGGGTCAGCATCCAGCCAGGCATCCGGTAAATGCTGCTCAAAACCAAAGCCAGCGCGAGACCAATTCCAGCGGGGATGAGCGGCTGCCATTCCGGCGTAAAGCTCAGGAACATATACGTGTACAAGCCCCAGATAAAAATCGCTAGCGGTATGCCGATGACAGCGCTGAGCAGCAGGCGCGCCCACCAGGGCCAGAAACCGCGCAGCCGTGATGGTAATTCGCCTGCCAGCACGACCAGGATGCCCATGAACAACCCCATGAACAACCCCAGTGACACCGTAAAGCGCCATCGATCAGGATCGAACAGGGGCTGTTGTTCGAAGGTGAACCATACGTACTGAGCGATGCCGAGCGCCGCGCCGATGAAAGCCCAGACGAAACGCCAGACCATGCGCATCGGTTGATCTCCCAACCGGCGCAGCGTGTTCGCCCACCATGCGTAGATGCGTCCATCCAAGCCAACGCCCGGCAGTGATGGGGCTTCGTCACGAATCAACGCCAGCGCACGTAGGGAGCCTTTGACGTGCTCTTCCCGCGCCCTGGTGATTTGTTTGAGCGCCGCTTTTGAGCGAATCCGCCCAATCGTCCGTGCCGCAAGCTCGGCAGCGCTCGCATCACGTCGATCAAGCGCCAGTGTCGCCAGCGTATTGTCGATTTCGGTGCCATAGACGTTATCGCGCCATTCTCCCGGTGTCCACAGTTTCAACGTCCGTGTGAACAGCACAGATGCCGTCTGGGATAGCCGCCCGGTATTGGCGTTTAGAGTCATATGCGACAACTCGACATATTGCGCGCGCGCGTTGAGCACCTGAATACCGGCCATCTTCGCAGCGTGGTTGTTTTCGAGGTTCAGGGCTTGCGCCACAAGCTTTGGGATTTGCGGCGGCTCGGTATCGGCCAGATGTTCCAACCGGCGCAGGGCGCGGACACGTGCGGCAGCATTCTGGCCGCGAACGACGTGCAGCGCAACTCGGCGCTGCGCATCTTCGCCGAGACGCGCCCACCAGAAATCGACCTCATAATCGTATTCGAGCGCGCCGCGCAGCATCATCTGGCGACCGATATCATCCAATTCCAGCCCGTATATATCTGCTTGACTGTAGTAATCGTTGATGAGAATGAAATCGGTAATGCCGAGGATGAACCGCCCCTGGCCGCCAGCCCAGGCACGCCGAGCGCGCTGGTAAATCTCAATTGCCTCGCGCAGCGCCAAGCCTTCGGCGGTATCGAGCGGAATAGTGTTGCCTGCATTCAGGTTTATCGTTTTACCGGCGTTCGGGCCTGTGATCGTGTATTCTGGTGATGGCGGCGCAGCGCTGACCGTGACGGTGCTCGGCGTGAGCAGTGTTTCAAGCTGTTCGAGGATCTCCATCACACTGTTGGGGCGACGCTCGATGTCCACCTGGGTGCCATGTCGCAGCAGCAGTGTCATCTCATAAGGCAGCCCAAGCTGGATTGCGCTTATATCCGGCATTTCCTCGCCCATCTGGAGCTGCGCCAGCGCCACCGGCGTCGATCCATCGAAGGGCAGCGTGCCGGTGAAGATATGGAACAGGAGCACACAAAAGCTGTACACGTCAGCACGATGATCGAGCAGATCACTGGTAACTTGTTCTGGAGCCATATACAGCAGTGTGCCAGAGCCGGGGTTGAGCGCACGCCCTTCGTAATCCATGACTGCGGCCAGCCCAAAGTCCGCCAGATAGGGCTGGCCCTGGCTGTCGAGCAAGATGTTGGACGGCTTAAGATCGAGGTGGATGACTTTGTTGCGGTGTGCATGATCAAGCGCTGTGCCAATTGAGCGCGCCATATGCAAGGCCTCATCGACCGGCATTGGTCCTTGATGCAGCACATCTTCTAGTGACCCGCCGGCGACATAACGCATGGCAATGTAAAGCTGGCGGTCATATTCTCCGAAATCGTAAATCGGCAGGATATGAGGGTGTTCCAGCGCCGCAATCGTGCGCGCCTCTTGTTCGAACATTTTGACCGGGTCGGTATCGATGGACAGGTCGCGCGCCACCGTCTTGATGGCGACGACGCGGTTCAGCCGTTTATCACGCGCCGACCAGACATCGGCCATGCCACCACGACCGATGTGCTCGATCACCCGATAATATGAGAACTCGACTCCAACATCCATAATCGTCTGCCTCGACGTTCCTGTAACGATCCACCACTCCATTATAGACGTATCTCTGGATCGTCGGTTTGCATAAAACTGTACACGCGCGCTGTGGGTAGATACACTTGTACATGCCAATCAATCACGGACTCGATCATGCTCAAACGTCATTTCATCCTTGCCTGTATGCTTGCCTTTCTTGCAGCGCTGATGCCTACGCTGGCTGCGGCCCAGGAAGCGCTAACACTACCCCAGCGCGATCCGCTGGCGTTGGCGCAGCGCTTCCTGGGCTTCCAGAGCGAGTTCGCCTTTGGACTACCTGCCCTGCCCGTCGAGGTGGGCGAGCAGGCGCAGTTCTGGGTGCCCAAGCGCGGCAGTGACACACCGCAACAGATCACGGCGACTCTGGTTGCATCCGCGACCGACATCGATTTCTGGGTCGAGGAAGGCATTGTCTACGACGAGGCGGACATGCTGGCGTTGGCTCAGGCTTTTGAGGGCGCATTAACATCACTGCGCCTGCGCATGTTTTATGGCGGTGAACAGCTTCAGCTTCAGCAGGGTGAACAACCGCTGCCAGAGGATTTCATGGCCTCGCCCGATGTCGATGGCGTTGATCGCATCAGTGTCTTGTATGCGCGCGATCTGCTCCAGGATGTGGTCGTGCGCTACAACCCGGTAGACAGTATCCCGTCCGCACTCGTCGCTGGGGGGTATAGCAATGAACGCGAACTTCTGCTGGTCGATACGACGCTTTTCCCGGATGTGCCGCTCACGGACGGCCTGTATACCAGCAGTCTGGTGCGCACTTACTACGATACCATCGCCGAATTCAATGATCCGGAACAAGCAGATTGGCTTCAGCGTGTCCTTGCCGACATCATGGTTTCAAGCTTCCTGAACACCGATCCGTCCTTCGGCGGTGTGGTGGCGTACCTGGATGATCCAGGCACGTCGCTGATCCAGACGGGCAATTTTGCCACGCGCTCCCGGCACGATGGCGGCCATCTGCTCTTCATGAGTTACTTCGTTCAGCGTTTTGGGCAGGCTGTGTTCCGTCCATTGTTCAGCCAATCCGGTGCCGGTGTTGCTGCGGTCGATGCGGCGCTTGCCGAAGCAGATGTGCACGACCCGATCACAAGTGCGCCAGTCACAGCACGGGCGGTCTTCGCCGATTTCGTTGTGGCAAACCTGTTGAATCGCTCTATTGGTGACGGACGCTATCAATATACCACCTTGCAGTTTCCAGACAGCGTGCGCGCGCGCGTCACGCCGCTGGCTGGCTATGGCGACACGACCATCAGCAACCGTCATGTCGGTCAGTTTGGCAGCTACTATCTCTTGATCACGAACGACACACAGGAAGACAGCGCCCTGACGCTGCATTTCCAGGGCAACGCTCATACTGCACGCCTGCCCATGCCGGAAGATCGAGATCACAATGATTCGTTCTACTGGTCGGGCGAGGCAAAAGATGCTGATCTCACGCTGACGCGCGCCATCGACCTGCGCGCCGTTACGTCTGCCACGTTGAGTTTTGACGCCTGGTATGCGCTGCCGGACGATCTCAACTACACCTATGCCAGTGTCTCAACCGATGCGGGCGCAACCTGGACGATTTTGCCAGCCACGGATACCACGACTCGCAATCCCTATGGCGCAGCCTACGGTGCTGGGTTCACCGGCGTCAGCAATCCCGAACCGCCACGGTCTTTCGCCTACCTGGGTGTTGTCATTGGTGGCGATGGCATTACGATTGGCGATGTCGTGCCTGAGGGCCCTGCCGCCGTGGCGGGTGTACAGCCCGGCGATGTCATCATCGGCTACGATGGGCAGGAATGGCAGCGTGTGCCGAACATCATCGAAGTCCTGCTCGACTATGCACCCGGCGACGTGATCACGCTCATGATCCGCCGTGGTACGGGGGACACCGCAGAACAGTTGAACATCCCGGTCGAGCTGGCGGTACATCCAACCCGCACCCTCACACCGGATGTGCTCTGGCGGCATCAGGAAGTCGATCTGACGGCTTATGCCGGGCAGGAAGTTCTGCTGCGTTTCGAGACGGTCACACTCCCCGGCCTGGAGCATCAAGGGTTCGCGCTGGATAATCTGGACATCCCGGAGATCAATTTTGCCGACGGGGGGGACCAAATCGATACCTGGACTTCTGACGGCTGGGTGCAGACGACCAACAGCGTCGAACAGCAGTTCCTGGTGCAGGCGATTTCATCGCCGACGGAGTCGACTCCGCTGTCAGTGCAGCCTGTCATTGGGCCTGAAGATCACGAGACCGAGGGCGACTGGCCGTTTGCCCTGGCGCGAGGGCAGCAGCTTGTGGTGATTGTTAGCGCAGTCAACGATGACACGGCGCAGTCTGCGGAATTCAGCCTGGTTGTAGACGTGGATGATTAGGCCGTGCTGAAATTTCAGCGCAACCACTGCTCCCCGATTCAGTCTACCGGTTCCTCCATTGAATCGGGGCAAACTCAGACAAATCGATCTGCGCCCAATGTTAGCGCCGGAAAGTCCCTCAGAGCACATTGTTCCGGCACGGCAATTGTTGTCAAATGCTCGAATTGTATCTACACTCTGGGAGACAGATCTCTTTCAGCAGAGGGTTATATCATGAGAAAAGTCTGCTTAGGTTTGAGCCTCTTAGTGATTGTTGTGCTGGCGCTGCCGGTACTGGCGCAGGACATGGAAACCCCTCGAATGGGTCTGTGGGATGCATGTCCAACCCCGGAGAACTTGCCAGCAACGGTCACGATCGGCGTCATCTTCGGCCTGTCAGGTCCTATTTCCGTTTACGGCGGCCCGCAGCAGCAGGCAGTTCAACTGGCAGTGGACGAAATCAACGAGTCCGGCTATCTGGGTGAAGGCACAACTCTGGTTGCCATGTTTGAAGATTCGGCTGGCGACGCTGAACAGGCGATTGCGGCCATGACCAAACTGGTCGAAGAAGACCAGGTGGTCGCTGTCATCGGCCCGACACTGTCTACCGAGGCGTTTTCCGCTGATCCGGTGGCCCAGGAAAACAGCACGCCTGTCATGGGTGTGAGCAACACGGCCAGCGGTCTCACGGATATGGGCGATTACGTCTTCCGTGACAGCCTGCCGGAAAGCTCCGTGATTCCCGGTACCATTGCGCAGGCAACCGAAGTCCTCGGCCTGGAAAAAGTTGGCGTGCTGTATGGTAACGACGACGACTTTACCCTCAGTGGTTATGACGTTTTCGTGCAGGCATTGGAAGACAACAACGTCGAGATCACGAACGAGCAGACCTTCGCTCGCGGCGATGTCGACTTCAACCCGCAGCTGACGGCGCTGTTTGCCGATAATCCCGACGCGCTGGTCGTGTCGGCGCTGGCTGCCGAAGCGGTGCAGATCATCATCCAGGCGCGTGACCTCGGCTACGAAGGTCCGATCATCGGTGGCAACGGCTTGAATTCTCCGGCAGTTTTGGAGCAAAGCGGTGATGCCTCGAATGGCGTGATTGTCGGCGCAGCCTGGAACATCGCCAGCCCGGATCCATTGAGTGAAGTCTGGGTCAGCAACTATCAGGCCGCCTATGATGCCAGCCCGGATCAGTTTGCAACCCAGGCATACACCGGCGCGTGGCTGATGGCGACAGCAATTCGCTGTGGTGACTCCGCCGACCGCACAGCAGTGCGCGACGCCCTGGCCGCCATTCAGGATTTCCCCAGCCCGCTCGGTTCCTTCAGCTTCAGTGAAGATCGGAACCCGGTTCATACGCCAGTGGTGCAGCTCGCCCAGGATGGCGCATTCGGCGTCCTCGGTGCTGACGACGGTATGTAGTAGATTTAGCAGTTGGGCAGAAGGGCCGTTGTGCCCTTCTGCGCCATTCAAAGACCGGCTCCACGCACATGGATACGCTTGTCCAACAGGTCATCAATGCGATATCGCTAGGCGCTATCTACAGCCTGTTTGCCCTGGGCTATGCGATGGTTTTTAGCATCCTTGGCGTGCTGAATCTGGCGCACAGCGCCATCTTCATGCTCGGCGCATTTTTTGGCCTAATCGCCATCGACCAGTGGAACTTACCACTCTGGTTGGCTTTTCCCATCGCCATGCTAGGTGCAGGTTTAGTAAGCGTTGGGCTGGAACTGGTTGCATTTCGTCCCCTCCGCAGACGGAATGCCGCCCGCATCTCGCAGTTAATCAGCAGTATCGGCGCTGCCATCTTGATCGTCAACATTACACAGTTGATTTTCAGGCAGATCTACAGCAGCACCGAAGCCTACCTTCCGCGTGACCTCATCCCGTCTGATCCCATCATCATCGAGGGTCTGGGGCTGCGCGTGCAGCCGGTGCGCATGCTGATCGTGGTCATCGCCCTCGTGCTAATGGTGCTGCTGCAATACCTCGTGACGAAGGTTCGGGTCGGTCAGCATATGCGCGCCGTCGCCTTTAACCAACGTATCGCGGCCCTGTTCGGAATCAATGTCAGCCAGATCTTCATCTTCACTTTTTTTTTGGCCGGGGTGTTGGGCGGTGCAGCAGGCATGTTCTACGGCGTGGTCTTCCTGAACGTCACCCCCTTCATTGGCGAGGACGTCGCTCTCATTGGCCTGACCGCCATTGTCCTGGGCGGCATGGGCAGCATTCCCGGAGCGGTGCTGGGCGGCTTTCTGGTAGCCGGGTTGCAGATTTTTAGCATCGTGATCGGCGGCAGCAGCTTCCGCAATGCCGTGGTTTTCCTGTTGCTGTTCATTATTCTCCTGGTCCGCCCACAAGGACTGCTGGGCCAGCCCGAAAGCACGAGAGCCTGACCTATGGATCCCCTGCTGAACGCGCTTTTGGATATTCTGCGGCCCATTGGTATTACCGAGCCAGTACTACAGTTTATGCTGGTCAATGCCATCCTGGGGGTCAGCATTTACCTGACGCTGTACGCCGGGATGTTTTCGCTGGCGAATGCTGGCTTCATGGCGATCGGGGCTTACGTCGGTGTGATCCTGACTCAGCAGGCAGGCTGGTCGCTGTGGGCCGCGCTGCTGGGCGGCATGATCGCCGCCGGGGTGATCGCTGTGCCTATCGGCCTGCCGACCCTGCGTTTGCGCGATATTTACCTCGCGATAGCGACGATTGGTTTTGGCGAAGTTGTGCGTGTCCTCATTCTGAACTTCGACGACATTGTAGGTTCTATCCTGACCGCGCTTCAGGGTGAACGCGTGCGCTTTCGTTTGATCGAAGGTGCGCGCGGCATCAAAGGTATCCCCACCCTCACGGAAACTTGGCACCTGATTCTGTTCCTGATCATTCTGGGCTATCTGTTGACCCGACTGCACCGGTCACGCTTTGGCCGCGCTATGGCAGCCATCCGCCAGGATGAAACCGTCGCCGCGAATATGGGCATTAACGTGGTTTATGTGAAGAACATGGTGTTCATCATGAGCGCCGTTCTGGCGGGGGCTGCCGGGGTGTTCAGCGGGCATTTGACCCGCATCGTCACTCCTGCTGCCTTCGGTTTCGACAAAGCCGTCGATATTCTGGCTTTCGCGGTGTTGGGCGGCACTTCGACCTGGATCGGCCCCATCATCGGCGCAATGGTGCTGACTGCAATGCCCGAGGTGCTGCGATTTCTCAAGGAATTTCGCGGCGTTTTCAACGGCCTCGTGCTGCTGATCGTCATCGTTTATCTGCCGGGCGGTCTGGTTAATCCTGCAGGCTGGACCCGCTTATGGCGCTGGTTGAGCAGAGCGCGACCAGTCAGTCCTTCGCCAGCCACCGGGGCCGACTAGCCATGCTGGAGCTAAGCGGTGTTTCACAGAGTTTCGGCGGTCTGAAAGCACTGTCCAATGTGACGCTGTGCGTGCCTGAGCGGCGCATCGTCGGCTTGATCGGGCCAAATGGGGCGGGAAAAACGACGCTGATCAATATCATCAGCGGCCTCAGCCACCCCACAGGCGGCAGCATCATGTTTGATGGGGAGCCGCTTCATCGCACCGCACCACACCATATTACGCGCCTTGGAATCGCGCGCACCTACCAGAATATTCGTCTGTTCAGTGAGATGACTGTCCTGCAAAACCTGATCATCGGCCAACATGCGCGCGGGCACGCCAGTGTGCTGGACGCGATGGTTTTTGCCCCGCGTTATCGCCGGGAAGAGCGCGATCTGTATCAGCACGCGCAGATGCTGCTCAAGCGCTTTGGCCTCGAAGGTGTAGCACAGACTGCTGCCGGGAATCTGCCCTACGGCGATCAACGCCGGTTGGAAATCGCGCGCGCCCTGGCAACAAGGCCCAAACTGCTCCTGCTGGATGAGCCGACAGCGGGCATGAATCCGACGGAAACCCGCACTCTGGGCGAGCAAATCCTCACGCTGCGCGATGATGGCATTGCGATTCTGGTGATCGAGCATGATATGTCACTCATCCATCAAGTCTGCGACGAGGTTTATGTGCTCAACTTCGGCCAGGTTATCTCGCATGGCACGCCGAATGAAATCAAGGCTGATCCCAATGTCATTGAAGCTTATTTAGGAAGTGACGATGACACATCAGCTTGACATCCAGGATCTACACGTAAGCTATGGATCGATTCGGGCACTGCGCGGAGTCTCATTTCACATCGATGAAGGCCAGACAGTCAGCCTGATCGGCGCAAACGGTGCCGGGAAAAGCACCACGCTCAACGCCATTAGTGGCCTGCTCAAGCCAATTGGTGGGCGGATTATCTTTCGAGGTCAGGACATTACCGGTGGGCGGGCGGATCGAGTCGCGGCGCTGGGTTTGGTACAGGTTCCTGAGGGACGTCAGATTATCGCTACCATGACGGTGCATGAAAACCTCATCATCGGCGCACACTTGCACCGCTCTGCCAACGTCGAAACGCTGCCTGATCAGATTTACCAGCGCTTCCCGCGACTGCGCGAGCGCCACAATCAAAGAGCTGGGTTGCTCAGTGGCGGGGAACAGCAGATGCTGGCTGTCGGTCGAGCGTTGATGATGCAACCCGACCTGCTGATGCTGGATGAACCGAGCATGGGTCTGTCTCCACTGCTGGTCAACGAAGTTTTCAACCTGCTCGCGGACATCAAAGGTCAGGGCATCTCCATTCTGGTGGTCGAACAAAACGCCCGCAAGGCGCTTCAGATTGCGGATTATGCCTATGTCCTGGAACGCGGCGTGATTGCGCGCGAAGGCTCTGCCGAACAACTCCGACGCGATCCCCACATTCTGGCTGCTTATCTCGGCTAAGTGTCACTCCAGCAACAGAGATTCAGCTCAGGCGAACTCTGGTCACCGCTGGTCGCGCTGGCAGCGTTCTTCGAGGAGCAGGGCGGCATCAGCGGACTGCTTGCAGCGATTGCCACCGCCGCCGAGACCGACGAACAGATCAGCGATGGCAAGGCCTTGAGCGAGCGTGAGGAAGCGGTACCACAGGCGTTGGAGTTGATCACGCGCGGTGAGCAAAGCATCGTCTGGATCAAGGCGTCGGCGCTGCGGGAGAAAGTGGCGCGGCTGATGGGGCAGCCAGTCGAGAAGCTGGGCGACGCGCAGTGGATCGGGCACATCCTCAAGCGGCTGCATCTGATCGACGAGGGAGGGCGCAAGCGCGGGATGGACGGTATCGCCTACGCAGTGCGCTCGTTTGAAGTAGTCGACATGATACGCCGCTACGACGTGCCAATCATTGATGACACACGCTGAATAACCGTGCAAACCGTTCATACCCTACATACCGTTCACGGATTGTAGAGAGCAACGCTCGACGGGTGTAATGGCGGGTTACTGATGTGGAATAGGTGTGATTGATAACTCGTGGAAGTGCATACTGATGGTTTAGTACATACGTGCTAACCAACAGATTGGCATAGTTATCCGCCCGAAACTTGAAAAAGAGGTTGGGCAAATGTTCCGCGATATCTGTGTCGCTGTTGGCTGAGGATGATTCGGCCGCTTGAGATTTCCGCGCGCACCTGCGTAGCTCATGCCAAACGCGTTGTACAAAGATAGTGCCCGCCGTGTAACAGCGGCGGGCATTCGTCATCAGTCACACACGTGATCGATAATTGTGTGGATACTAGCTACCTACCCTCCACACCTCGAGGCCGGAGAGATTAGGCAAGCCATCGCTGGTCGTCACGTTGATGCTGCCATCAGCGATGGTTGCTGTGTAAGGACCCACGCGTCGCCATTCACCTGCGCCTGTCACGAGGATGTTGGTAGCGAGCGTCTGCCCTTCGATCTGGACGTTGAACGGCTGCGGATTCGGATCAGCCCAATCGAGCCAAACGTACAGGTACACTTGGTACGTCCCATTGGGCACGTTCGACATGACCATGTTGTGCGCCCAATGCTGGACGTAACACTGGATCATGGTCGTTCGATTCGCATCGGTCGGCGACACCAGCGGCGTCCACGAATTACAGGCTCCAGAACCATTGGTGGTGAAGTTCGGCGCGGTGCCGCCTTCCCAGCTATTGCCATCGATCACGACCGGCGTTCCATTGAGGTTGATCGCCCGGTAGAAGCTCGGCCCACTTGGTGGCGGTGTATTCGTCGCCGGGATCGGCGTTGCAGTGGGTGGCACCGGCGTACTCGTTGGCGCAACAGGTGTGCTCGTTGCCGGGACAGGTGTTGGCGTATCGATTGGTGGCAGGGTTGGCACCGGTGTGCTTGTTGGCGGAACCGGTGTGCTTGTCCCAGGAACAGGCGTACTCGTTGGCGGCGGCACTGGCGTATTGGTCGGCGGCGCACCACCTGTCGATTGCCACACCTCAAGACCAGACAAGTTGGGCAAGCCGTTACTGGTGGTAACGTTGATACTGCCATCGGCGATAGTCGCCGCATACGGCCCTATCCGTCGCCATTCACCGGCCGTGCTCAGTAGAATGCCAGTGGCGACCGTCTGCCCTTCGATCTGGATGTTGAACGGCTGCTGGTTCGGATCTACCCAGTCCAGCCAGACGTACAGGTACACCTGGTAGGTTCCGTTGGGCACATTCGACATGACCATGTTGTGCGCCCACTGCTGGACGTAACACTGGATCATGGTCGTGCGTGCCGCGTCGGTCGACGGCACCACAGGTATCCACGGATTGCAGGCTGCAGAACCGTTGGTCGTGAAGTTCGGCGCGGTGCCGCCTTCCCAGCTATTGCCATCGATCACGACCGGCGTTCCATTGAGGTTGATCGCCCGGTAGAAGCTCGGCCCGCCCGGCAGTGGCGTGTTCGTCGGCGGCACCGGTGTGCTGGTAGACGGCGCAGGAGTTGGTGTATTGAACGGCGGCAGCGTTGGCACCGGCGTGTCCGTTGCTGGGGCAGGTGTCGGTGTGTCGAATGGCGGCAGTGTTGGCACCGGCGTGTTCGTCGCTGGCACTGGTGTCGATTGGCCGCCCGAAGATTGCCACACCTCAAGACCGGAGATATTGGGCAAGCCGTCACTTGTCGTGATGTTGATGCCGCCATCGGCAATGGTCGCCGTGTATGGCCCGACTCGCTGCCATTCACCTACCCCTGAGAGGAGAATTCCGGTAGCAACAGTTTGCCCCTCGATTTGGACGTTGAACGGCTGCTGGTTCGGATCAGCCCAGTCAAGCCAAACGTACAGGTACACCTGGTAGGTTCCATTGGGCACGTTCGTCATGACCATGCTTTGGGACCAATGCTGGACGTAACACTGGATCATGGTCGTTCGCGCTGAGTCGGTCGACGGCACCACAGGCGTCCACGAATTGCACCCGCCGAAGCCATTGGTGGTGAAGTTCGGCGCGCCGCTGCCTTCCCAATTGTTGCCATCGATCACAACTGGCGTTCCATTAAGGTTGATCGCCCGGTAGAAGCTTGGACCGCCCGGCACGGAGGTGCTCGTCGGCGGCACCAGCGTTGCTGTCGGCGGCACCGGCGTTGCTGTCGGTGGTACTGGCGTGTTCGTCGGCGGCACCGGCGTGTTGGTCGGCGGCACCGGCGTGTTCGTCGGCGGTACCGGCGTGTTGGTTGGCGGCACTGGCGTGTTGGTTGGCGGCACCGGTGTGTTGGTCGGCGGCTCGGGTGTGTTCGTCGGCGGCACCGGCGTGTTGGTCGGCGGCTCGGGTGTGTTGGTCGGCGGCACCGGCGTGTTCGTCGGCGGCTCGGGTGTGTTCGTCGGTGGCACTGGCG
>JAHDWN010000049.1 GCA_023382675.1 Anaerolineae bacterium | reverse complement strand
CGAACCGGGCGCAGGCTCGGACGTGGCGGCCATCATCACCCGCGCCGAACGTGACGGCGACGACTACATCATCAACGGCGCGAAGATGTACATCACCAACGGTGTCCAGGCGGACTGGATCTGCCTGCTGGCGCGCACGGAGCCGGGCAACAACTATAGCGGCATGTCGCTGATCGTTGTGCCGAAAGACGTGCCGGGCGTCATCGTCAGCAAGAAACTGAAGAAGCTCGGCAATCACAGCAGCGACACCGCCGTGCTCACCTTCGAGAACGCGCGTGTACCGGTCGCCAACCGCATCGGCGAAGAGGGTCTGGGCTTCTTCTACCAGATGGAGCAGTTCCAGCGCGAGCGGTTGGTCGCAGCAGTCATGGGCGTCTCTGGCGCGGAACAGGCCGTGCGCGCGACGATCCAGTACTGCCAGGAGCGGCGCGCCTTCAACAAGCCGCTGATCGCCAACCAGTGGATTCAGTACAAGCTGGCGGAACTGCTGACCGAGATCAATGCGCTCAAGCACCTGAACTATCACTGCGCGGCACTGGTCGGGCAGGACGAAACCTCGATGGACGTGACGAAGATCGCCTCGATGTGCAAGCTCAAGTCCGGCCAGCTTGTGCGCGTGGTGGCCGATACGTGCCTTCAGTTCTTCGGCGGCATGGGCTACATGGACGAGACGCCGATCTCGCGCTATTACCGCGATTCGCGCGTGCAAAGCATCGGCGGCGGCGCGGACGAGATCATGATGGGCATTATCGCCAAGATCGAGAACTTCAACCCGCATTGATGAATGGTTCGGCAGGAGAGTGGGCTTGGCAGCACCAAGCCCTCACAGCCGTTTCTGTAGATTCTATCAGGGACAACGCCAGACCTACATTGCCCTTAGACCTGGGATGTTTTGGTAGCACCTTTAGCGTGCTTGATGTCCATTAGCCGACCGGCTCCAGCTGTCGGCGGCGAAAGCATCCATTCTGCCATTGGCTAGGCGCTGAAGGCGAGCGTCGCCAGCATCGTGTTGAAGATCTCCAAGGTGCGCAGCGGGATGCTGCCCAATTCGCGATCCGCTGGCAGCGTCACATCGTTGCGCAGCTCGTAGATCCAGATCGCGTAGTAGCGATTGCTGCGCGCGATTACGACGCTTTCGAAACGCTGCGGCGTATTGCCACCGACTGCGCCAAGGGTGCCGCTCAGGCGGCGGGCGGTCATGCCGTTGACGATGGTGCTGTCCGCCGTCTCGATCAGCGGGCCATCTCCAACTGCCTCTTCAGGATTGCGGTCACTGATAGTGACGAGGATCTGTTTGTCGATCCAGATCGTTTGCCCGCCGTCACTCTCTTCGAGCGACGATGTGACCGGATACTGGAAGCTGAAACCGTAAGCGGGGCTGGTATACGTCGCCAGTGGGGGAATGGTCGGTTGTTCGAGCGTCGCCAGCAGCGGATCGCGCGTGGCAGTCGGTGGCAGATCGTTCTGCACCGGCAGCGGCTCCGGCGAAGGCGTCGACGTGGCAATCGGCTCGGCACCAGGCGCTCCGCTACAGGCGGCCAATGCGAGCGCAAGGACGAGAGCGAATAAGAGACGGCGAACGATTGAGGACATGCGTTCGTTTCCTCCAGAAAGGTGATTCAGTTTAGAATAGACCTGGTCACGATATTCGTGCAACTCCAAACATACGCACAGGGGGAGAGTGGCTATGGACTTGCGGATGCAGCCGGGCTTCTTAGGCACCGGCGCGAGTATGCTCGCTGATCTCACATTACTGGCCTACGTCTTGCTGCTGGTTCCGGCGATGCTGATCGGGTTCTTCTACGCCCGGCGCAAGCGCTTCGACAGCCATCATAAGCCGATCATGACGGCGATCACGCTTTTCAACTGGTTGCTGATCGCTTTCCTGATGTTCGTCTCCTACCGGCAAAACGTGCTGCCGTCGCTCGGCCAGAATCTGAACAACCCGCGCTACCTGCTGCCGACCCTGCACCTCGTCATCGGCGGGCTGGCGCAGATCGTCGCCACCTATCTCGTCATCCGCATGTGGTTCGAGAAGCAGCTGCCCGCCTGGTTCAAAGTCCGCAACATCAAACGTTTCATGCGCTTCACGCTCGCCGGGTGGCTGATTGCAGCGCTGCTCGGCATCGCCATCTACGTGACTTGGTATGCCGCCAGCGCGCCGAGCGACCCGGCAGTGCCTGTCACTGCCGATCCCACACCTGAAGTCACGCCAGAAGTGACACCGGAAGCCGCTGCCGCCGCGACGCCGGAAGTCACCGCCGAGCCTGCTGGCGGTTGACCGGCACTCGCCAGCTCGCGCGAGATAAGCACAGCATCTGACTCGACGACTGCCTGTTCGTGCGCCTAATGAAGTGCGATCAGGCGGTTCGCGCCTCAATACCTATCGCGCCTGCACACAGCACCACGGACAAAAAGATCAACCAGGAAATCATCCTTTTTCATGATTCCGACCTGAGGATCGTCCTGATATGAATCAGGCTATCTATTTCTTAGAGTGGCGCTGCTGGATCGCGATGCACATTGCCCTGGGCGGGGCGGCTGTGCAGGTGGTTTCTCGGCAGCAGCGCAAAGGAATTCGAGTATGGATGCGCACAACATCGACCATTATCGAGCCGCTGAAAAGCGCCTCTGGGATCATTATGGCGTCACGCCGGTGGAGCATTTCGTTGATCTGCCTAGGCTCAACAGCCGCGTGCGCGTGCTGGAACTGGGACAGGGTGACCCCGTGCTGTTTGTGCATGGCAGCCCGAATGCCGGTTCCAAGTGGGCACCGCTGGCCGCCCGCCTGACCAGTTGCCGCTGTCTGATTCTGGATCGGCCTGGCTGCGGCCTGAGTGAGCCGGTCGACTACAGCGATCTCGATCTGCGGGAATTCGGCGCTGATTTGTTGGCGCTGACTCTGGATGGCCTGGGCCTGTCGCGGGCGGCTATCGTCGCGAGTTCCCTGGGCGGCGCGCTCGCCTTGTATTTCGCTCACGCGCAGCCAGAACGGGTGGCGCGGCTGGCGCTGGAAGGCTGCCCAGCCTTCGTCGAGGGCTTCCGCGTCCCGCCGTACAATCTATTCTGGTCAGTTGTAGGCGCGTTCGCACCCATCACGCCCTCTTCACGAGCGGCCTTCCGCCACCTGGGTCATGCAGCCAGCATGGATCGGGGCCAGTTCGAGTTTGCAGTGATGGATTGGCGCGACGCGCTGCTCAAGTTCACCGCTACGATGCGCCATGAAAACAGCCTGAACCGCAATCTGTCCCGGCGGGTGCGCCAGTATCGCTATGGTGCTGATTTTCTGCGCCAGATCACGCCGCCCACATTCTACCTGTGGGGCGAGGACGATCCGTTTGGAGGCGCTGAGGTTGCGAAGATGTGCGCCGCGGCGCAGCCGGACGCCGCCCTCAAGCTGTTCCCGTCATCCGGCCATCTGCCCTGGCTGGATGCTCCCGATCTGCACGCCCGGCTGGTGAGCGAGTTCCTGGAGGCCACCAGCAGCACGTCCATTGCAGATCATGCGCTGGCGTGATCAATGGCTCGCTAGCCCGGCACGCGGTACGTCGCCTGGACCGCGCCCGCCGCGTCGCGCAGCGTGATTACGTCGCCCGGCTCGAAGACCGCCTGATCGCGGCCCCAGTAGAGCGCGACCGGGCTGTTCGTGCCGATGCGCGTGTAGAGCGTGATCTGGGCGTTGGTGAACAGACGCTGCTCGGCGAACGTGTAGGTGTTGCCGTCATCGTCACTCAGCGTCCAGTTGGCGATGTTGGTGATCTGGCCGGTGTTGCGGATGGTCATGGCTTCGGCGGTCACGTCACCGACGTTGAGCACCTCGACGATGCGGATCACGGCATTCGCGGCTGTCGGCGCGAGGGTAATCGTCGGCGTAATGGTAGCCACAGCGGCTGCTGACGGCGTCAATGCAGGCGTCGGTGTCAGCGCGTCCTCGGTCGGTGCACCTGTCACCGGCAGCCCCAATGGGCAGCCATCCAGCGGCACGATCAACACGTCACCTACTTGCAAGAAAGCGGTTGAAGCTTCGTCAAGCCCGTTGACTTCGAGCAGGCGGAAGGGATCGGCCTGATACATTTCCGCGATACCAAACGGCGTATCCCCTTCTTTCAAGATGTGCGGTAGGCAGAATTCGGGCAGCGCCGTTGCGGTTTCGGCAAACGATTCGCTGGCTTCTAAGATTGTTGGCATGGGTGTGCCGGTGCTAGTTCCCGGCGGCGTAGTCCGGCTCTCACCTGGCTGTGGGGTAGCGGTGACAATCCGAACAGGGATTGTCGCATTCAGATCAGGTGTAGCGGTCACGATCACGACCACCGTTACCACCAGCACAGGCGCTTGAGTGGGCGTTGCCACGTCCAACCCAATTCCCAATGACCTTACCCCTTGGATGGCCTCAAGCAGCCGTGTATTTCGCTCCTGCAAGCGTTCACCCAACAATCGCATGGTATCAAGCTGGCTCAAGTTCGCCTGCAAGATGACTTGCATCAGCGAACTTGAAATCAGCAATTCATCAACGATACGTCCCATCCGTGTTGTAACGGCGATCGCCTCGCTGCAAGCTGGCATCTGGGGCGCGATTTCGTCCCACCATCTGGTTTGCAGCGCTTCGATTTGCAGAAGCAGCGCCATGCGCTCACTGCGGAGTCTTTGCAGGTCAACATCGCGGTCAATGGCAGAAAACTCGGTCAGAAGTTCCTGCAAATCATCCACAGTAGCGCGAATGAGCGTCCGCACTTGCTGCTGTTCTTCGATTGAGCATTCCGCGATAGGGGTATCGACCTGCGCCGACACGACCGTACCCCCAATCAGCAGCACACCAAGAGCAACCCAGGCTAAAGCCTTCATGATCGCTGCTCCACTAGCCCGGCACGCGGTACGTCGCCTGGACCGCGCCCGCCGCATCCCGCAGTGTGATCACGTCGCCCGGCTCGAAGACCGCCTGATCGCGGCCCCAGTAGAGCGCGACCGGGCTGTTCGTGCCGATGCGCGTGTAGAGCGTGATCTGGGCGTTGGTGAACAGACGCTGCTCGGCGAACGTGTAGGTGTTGCCGTCATCGTCACTCAGCGTCCAGTTGGCGATGTTGGTGATCTGGCCGGTATTGCGGATGGTCACGGCTTCGGCGGTCACGTCACCGACGTTGAGCACCTCGACGATGCGGATCACGGCGTTCGCTGCCGTCGGCGCGAGGGTAATGGTCGGCTGGATCGTGACCGTTGGCGTGTTGGTGGCGGCAGCGGCTGTTGGCGGTGGCGTAAAGGAGGGCGTCGGCGTCAACGCTTCGTCGGTTGGCGTTTCGGTCGGTGGTGGTGTCGCCGTCACCGGCAGCCCCAATGGACAGCCATCCAGCGGTACGATCAACACGTCGCCCACCTGCAAGAAAGCGGATGTGGCTTCGTCAAGCCCATTGACTTCGAGCAGGCGGAAGGGATCGGCCTGGTAGATTTCGGCGACACCGAAGGGTGTATCGCCTTCTTTGAGCACGTGCGGGATACAGAATTCGGGCAGCGCAGTTGCGGTTTCGGCGAGCGCCGCGCTTGCGCCCAATGCCTGGGCGTCGATGGTAGGCAGGGGGGTGCCGAGGTTATTGCCACCGCCCGACAGCAGATCGGTGGGCAGGTCGGCGACTTCAGCCGGCGTATTCTGGAGCGCCCCCGGTTGTGGTGTTGCGGTGATGATGCGCACAGGGACGGTCGCACTCAGATCAGGCGTATTGGTGATGCGGATTTCGACGGTAATCAACTGGGCGGGTGCGGCGGCGGGGCTGCGCGAATTCATGTACCAGATGACGCCCAGCGCCACGCCCAACGAGATGAGAATGTTGAACAAAACGAACAGAATGAGCGACCGCCGCTGCATAGCGTTATGCCCCCGTTTGAAAAATGTCACAACCTGGGCGAGTGTAGCACATCGAGTGGCGGTTGGCTATGGGTGGCGGCAATACGGCGCGCCGGTCGCTACAGCGCCGCGCCTATCCCGGCAAGTCAACATTAAGACGAGAAAGCTGAACGTTTCATGTGTAACCGGCTACAACTCAAAATTTAACGCTTGCGAAAGCTGGCGGGAAACTCTATATTTTATGATGATTGAGATGAGCATAATTGACAGAAGAGGGCGATGTGAGCGCCACCGATTCGATGCAGGAATATCTGGCGGAGGCCTATCGTCTCGCCTATTATCAACCGAATGATCCTTACGTCTCTACATCGTCGCTGGCAGAGGCGCTCAAGGTGTCTGCGCCGGCAGTGACGCGCATGGTGCAGCGGCTGAAAGACGCGGGCTATCTCGACCACGAGCCGTATCGCGGGATCATCCTGACTCCGGCGGGCGAACGTGAGGCGCTGGCGAACATCCGCCGCCATCGGCTGGTGGAAAGCTTCCTCGTTAACGTGATGCGCTTTGATTGGCACGAAGTTCACGACGAAGCCGACTCTTTCGGCGGCGTGGTCAGCGATACGGTCGTGGAACGGATGGCGGTCATGGCGGGCAACCCGCGCCGCTGCCCCCATGGCGAACCGATCCCCAGCGCTGACGGTGTGATGCCGCGCGTGCGCGATCTGCCGCTGAGCGAAGTCGAGCCGGGCGCAGAATACGTCATCAGCCGCGTCAACACCCACGACGGCGAGCGTCTCGCCTATCTGGGCGAGCTGGGACTGAAGCCGGGCAAGCACTTCCGGTTGGTAGCGCGCGCACCGTTTCATGGGCCGCTGCAATTGGATTTGGACGGCGCAAACACCATGATCGGCTATGAGTTGGCCGGTGTGCTGCGGGTGTGCTCGCAAGACGAATACGAACTCGTCTGAATTCGACAAAAAAAGGGCCGTAAAGCCCTTTTCTATTTCGTCAGCAATGCCGCAGGCTAGCTGGCGGATGCCAACTGCATTCCCGGCATGATCACCTGCGTCGAGTCTTTGACTTCCTGGACGAGGCGTTGGGCGTCGATGCGGTTCGCCCCGCTCACGTTGGCGCCCCAATTGTAGGGAATGACCCAACGCGGACGCATCAGGCGCGCAACCTCGGCAGCCTCGCTCACGTTGAGCGTGCCCCGGCCATCAATCGGCAGCAGCGCGATGTCCGGTCGGATCTGCGTCATCTCCGGGATGATCTGCGTATCGCCCGCATAGTAGATGTCGTAGTAATTGACCGAGATGACAAAGCCCAGGCCGCCATCTTCGCGCGGATGACGTGAGTCTTTCGGCGAATAGGCCGGCACCGCTTTGATGCAAACACGCCCGAACGAGACGCTCTGCCAGGGACGCAGCACCGTACAGCGCGGAAGCTCACGCGCGACCCGCTCGTTGCCCATGATCAGGGTGTGTGTACTCGACAATTTTTCGACATCAGCCGGGGAAAAATGGTCGTGGTGATGATGACTCAGCAGGATAATGTCTGCGGGTTCCTCCGTTCGCGGGATGCGACGCGGATCAATATAGATGCGCGGCGTCGCATCGATGGAGAAACTACCGTGACCATACCACTGTATACGATCAAGCATAGATGTTCAGGTTCCCAAATGCTTCCGGAAAAGTGCATTCGCCCATCATACCCGAAACCGCCGTAACTTTAGCGATGTTTCCGTGTTTCCTCAAGTTTTGTAACCTTAATCTAACGAAATACTACCGAATCCGTGAGCCAGAAATACGATCCGACATAGCACAATCCAGAGCGAACGTTGAGGGATTATGGTCATCTCGAATAAGATGACCATGTTACAATACAATCGTTATGTATGATGTTTCGCATTTATAGTCCACCCTGAGGGATGAACGTTATGTCCGACCGTCCAGCGAATTCTGGTTCCGGCATCCGCTCCATTAAGAACACTACCGGGCAAATGCCCCGGGCAACGGGCGAGTTGAATGGCGACGTATGGTCCCCGCCGCCGCTGTCATCACTCAACGATACGGGTCTGAATTTGCTCTCAATAGCAGACCTGGTACTCAAGGTGTTGTACTTCGGCGGTTATCTGGCGGGGCACGCCATCGCCGACATCGTCAAGCTGCCCTATACCGGCGTGCTCGAAGACGTGATGGAATTTCTCAAGCGCGAAAAGATGGTCGAGGTACGCGGTGCGGGCGGCCTGGGCGAAGCCGGGTACCAGTTTGTGATCTCCCAGCGCGGCGCAGAAAAGGCGCGCGAAGCGATTGATCGCTCGCAGTATGCCGGGCCAGCGCCGGTCACGCTGGAGCAGTATATCGCCGCGATGCACGCGCAGAACCGTGAGAAGAGCATCATCCACGAGGAGCAACTGCGCCAGGTCTTGCGCGATCTGGTCATTTCGGACGAGATGTTGGGGCGCGTTGGCCCGGCGGTCAACTCCGGCAAGTCGATCTTTCTCTACGGGCCGCCCGGCAACGGTAAGACGACGATTGCCGAGACGGTTGGCCGGTTGATCCTGGGCAAGGATATGTACATCCCCTACGCGCTTGACGTGGATGGGCAGGTCATTCGCATCTTCGACGGCGTGAATCACGAGGTTGTCGAGCAGACCGAGCGCGTGCGCTACGGCACCGGCATGATTTCCGACCCGCGCTGGGTCAAGATCCGCCGCCCGGTGATCATGGTTGGTGGCGAGTTGACGCTGTCGGGGTTGGATCTGGTCTATGACCCGATCAACAAGTTCTATGAAGCGCCGTTCCAGGTCAAAGCCAACGGCGGCATGTTCCTGATCGACGACTTTGGCCGCCAGCAGGTGCGCCCGCGTGACCTGCTCAACCGCTGGATCGTGCCGCTTGAAAAAGGCGTGGACTTCCTCACGCTGGCGACCGGACGCAAGATCGAACTACCCTTCTACGTCATGATCGTCTTTTCGACCAACCTGGAGCCGCGCGACCTGGTGGACGAGGCGTTCTTACGCCGTATTCGCCACAAGATCGAAATCGGCGACCCATCATACGATCAGTTCCGTGACATCTTCAAGCGGGTGTGTGATGCCAAGGGCGTCCGTTACGATGAGCAGGGATTGGCGTACCTATTGAAAGAATGGTACATCAAGCACGAGCGTCCGCTGCGCGCTGTGCATCCGCGCGACATTATTACGCAGCTTCTGGATATCGCAATCTATCTGAACAAACCGCCGGTGCTGACCAAGGATTTGCTCGACCGGGCGGCGGCCTCGTATTTCGTCAATCTGTAGCCAGTTCAAGATGGGGCGCGCGGTCGCCCCATTTTTTATCCCTCGCCGCTCTCGGCGTCCTCGGCGGTTGGCTCCGGTGTCGGCGCGGGCGCATCTTGCGGGAAGGTGACGCCTGGCTGCGGCGCAAGCTCGACGAACGAAGTCATGCCTTCGCTGACATCGACAAACTGTGACAGACGCACGCCGTTGATGTTGGCGATCACCTCGTAGCGCCCTGCCGGGACATCCGGCAGCACGAAATTCTCCTGCCAGTTCGGATCAGAATTCACATCCACGCCGGTATTCTGAAAGATGTAGGTCGTGGTCGTACCTTCGACCGTGCCGCGCGCCCAGTTGCGCACGGTAATGTCGGCATCATCGACCAGATCGCCAAAGCCATCCACCAGCCGCCCGGCAATCACGCCGTGACCGACGTAGGGCACCGTCCACAGCAGCGGGTTGTAGGTTTCGCCATAGCCGGGGATGTCTTCGCAAAGCTCCGTCGGGCACATGCGCACCTCGAAATGGACGTGCGGCCCGGTCACGCGCCCGGAATTGCCGACCAACCCAATCGGCTCGCCGCGTTCGACGCGCTGGCCGGGCAGGACGAGCACCGCGCTCAGATGCGCGTAGAGGGTGAAGAGCGGGTGGCCTTCATAGCCGAAATCGTGGCGGATGACAACGACGTTGCCGTAGCTGCTGGTGTTCTGGAAGGTCGCGCCTTCGACACGCAGCCCATCCGCCGCCCACTCGATAGTGCCCGAACCGGCGGCGCGCACTGTCTGGCCGATGGTGTTGGGCATGTCGATCCCGGCGTGAACGCGCCAGGCGTCCTGCGGGCCATCGCTGCCGTAGTTGTAATTGAAGATGCCGAAATTGGTCGCATTGGAATCGACCGGGCGGCCAAAATAGTAATGATCGCGCCCCAGCGGATCGCGGCTGATCGGCGGGACAAGCGGCGGCGGCTGCCAGACCTGCGTCGGCAGGTTGACGACCTGCGCTGTCAGAGGAATATTGGTGGCGAGCAGTTGCGCCGTTGGCAGCGGACGGGTCGGCGTCGCGCCGCTGGCGATGGCGAGCGTCGGCACGCTGGCGACATCCGCCGCCGCGATCGGCGCGCTCACGCCGCCTTCATAGACGAACGTCGGCGCGGCGAAGCTGCTGACGGGCGGGATCGTCGGGACTAATGTCCCCTGCTGGCCGAAGCCCGCTTCCAGGACGGCCTGCCAGGGATTGACAGTCTGGGTCGGCGCAGGCTGCGTCGGCACGATCAACTGCACGGGTTCGACGGGGCGCGCATTCAGCGCCAGCAGCCCGCCGAAGCCAATCAAAGCGACCAGAATGAGAATCAGCGGGGAGATGCCGCCGGAAGGACGGTTCATAAGCGAGATGTGTTCAGTCTGCCAAACGATCGATCATCATAGAGAATTGAACCACAAAGCGCGGGCAGAAACAAATGGGATCTTGTGGTTTATCGACAATGGGGGATAACAGCAAACCTCATCACGTATTCAGACGCTCCACCGCCGTCTCCCGCACGCCCCTGCCATCCGGCGCGCTTGTGTGCGACAATAGCGCGCGATCCTCTGTAGACGAGGCGGAGTAGGCATGGATGCAACCCTGATCACCGGCGGCGCCGGCTTCATCGGCAGCCACGTGGCGCGGCGCATGATCGCGCTGGAGCGGCGCGTCGTCGTGATCGACAACCTGAACGACAGCTACGCCGTACAGATCAAGCGCGACAACATCCGCGACTTCATCGATCATCCGCTGGTGACGTTCATCGAGGGCGACGTGCGCGACGCCGGGCTGATCGAGCAGACGCTGGCGGCGCACAACATCGACAGCGTCTGCCACCTGGCGGCGATGGCGAACGTGCGCGCGAGCATCGAACGCGCGCAGCTGTATTTCGACGTCAACGTCAACGGCACGCTCAATCTGCTGGAGGCGGCGCGCAAGGCGGGCGTGCAGCAGTTTCTGCTGGCATCGACCTCGTCGGTCTATGGCAACACGTCGCCGGTGCCGTTCGTCGAGACGATGAGCGCCGACCGCCCGCTCGCGCCGTACCCGGCCAGCAAACGCTCGGCGGAACTGCTCGCCCACGCGATCCACAACCTGTTTGCGCTGCCGGTGACGGTACTGCGCTTCTTCAACGTCTACGGGCCGCATGGACGCCCGGACATGATGCCGATCAAGGTGCTGCGCGCGCTGATGGATGGCTCGGCGATCACGGTCTATGACGACGGTGAACTCAAGCGCGACTGGACGTATATCGACGACATCGTCGATGGCGTAATCAGTGCGCTCGACCGCCCGCTCGGCTACGAGATCATCAACCTGGGCTTTGGCGCACCGGCGACGCTCAACCAGTTCATCGACATCCTGGAAGATCTGACCGGGCGACGGCTCAATATCCAGCGCGTGCCGACGCCGCCGACCGAGCTGCTCGTCACCTACTGCGACAACACGAAGGCGCGCGATCTGCTTGGCTTCAACCCGGCGATCCCGCTCCAGGAAGGGCTGGCGCGGACGTGGGCATGGTTCAGGGGACGGGAGGGTTCCGGGTTCTGAGTTCTGGGTTCAGATTTTGGTGCTCAGTGCTCGGTACTCGGTGCTCAGTTGGGTTCAGAGTACACGGTTCGCCGTTCACAGTGCGGCGAAGAGGTGATGAGTAATGCGAGATGCGTAATGAGTTCGGGAGACAGATCACGCCTCACAGCCAAGCCCCAAAGGCCGACCGCCGAAAGCTGATTGCCATTAGCCGAGCGCCGAGAGCCGACAGCCAACTGCCAAAAGCCAATACCCAAAGGCTGACAGCCGATAGCCGACAGCCACAATCCACCCCCACCGCGCGGAATCGTGGTACATTAGCCAGGTTTGGTGTTTGATCATCCGTCAGTTGATCCCACGTGAGCAGCCGAATGCAGCCAGCGATCCATCTCAACCCACCGCCGATCCGCCTGAGCGGTGATTGGCGTGTCCGGCCAGCGCCCTTGGACAACCTCGACGCGCCGCCGATGGGCGACTGGATCAGCGTGCCGGAATGTGCGCATCTACAGCCGGCGCTGTATCCCGACCGCCCTTATTGGGGCAAGCATCTCCGCGCCATCAACGAGCAAGCCTGGGTCTACGAACGGGTCTTCAGCGTGCCGGACGTGGCCTACCGGCGGGCGCGGCTGCGCTTCGAGGGCGTCGATTATTTCGCCACGGTCTGGGTCAATGGGCAGTTTGCCGGGCAGCATGAAGGGCACTTCTCCCCCTTCAACCTGGACGTGACGCACCTGCTGCATCCCGGCGAGAACACGCTCACGGTGCGTGTCACTTCGCCCTGGGACGCGCCGAATCCGCATGGCACCTACCCGACCGATCACGTCATTCGCGGGCTGGTCAAAGGCCTGTACGAGCACGGCGAGGGCGTTGTGCCGCCGGATGTCAACCCGATTGGCATCTGGCGACCAGTGTGGCTACTGCTCGATGACGGCCTCAGCATCGATCACGTGCGCATCCGCACGGCGCTGGATGGCCGCGTCGATCTGCGGGTCACGCTCGCCAACGCCACCAGCGAGACGTGGCACGGCAGCCTCGATCTGCGCGCCTTTGCCGAGGCGGATGCCGACGAGGTTGTCCACAGCCCGCGCGACATCCGGCTGTCGCCCGGCGTCCATCAGATCGAGCAGACGCTGCACATCCGCGAGCCGCGTCTGTGGTGGCCGTGGGATCAGGGTGAGCCGAATCTCTACCGGCTAGAGGCGGCGCTCGCCAACGATGGCGGAGCGGCCAGCACCCATCGCGAGACGTTCGGCGTGCGCACGGTGCGGCTGGAACGCTCGTCAGAACGCTTCACCTATGTGGTGAACGAGCGCCCGATCTTCGTCCGTGGCACGTCGTACATGCCCTCGCTCTATCTCTCGCAGGTGAATCGCGACACGCTGGCGCGCGACGTGGCCTTCGCCCGCGATGCTAATCTCAATCTGATGCGTGTCCACGTCCACGTCTCGCCGCCGGAGCTGTACGACCTGTGCGACCGCGCCGGGATGCTCGTCTGGCAGGATTTCGAACTCAATTGGGTGCAGGATACGTCGGCGGCGTTCGAGGCGCGCGCCCAGGCCTTGCTCGGCGATATGATCGATCAGCTTGGCAATCACCCGTCGATCATCACCTGGGCCTGTCACAACGAGCCGACGATGGTCTTTGCCCGCCGCCAGAACGTCGAGCACCGGCCTGATCCGGCGCTCTACCGGCAGGCGACACACCAGGATACGACGCGCCCGGTCTTCATCTGCTCCGGCCAGCTCGAAGGCGACTGGCGGCGGGCGGGCGATGCGCACACCTATTACGGCGCGCTCTGGACGCGGCGCTACACCGACGTTTACCGCCATCACTACCGGCTGAACACCGAGTTCGGCTTCGAAGCGCCCGCCGCCGCATCGACACTGCGGGAACATCCCGATGCCTGGGGCAGCCTGCACCACCTGGAAGATCGCATCGAGGCGCTCTGGGGCTATCAGGCCGAGTTGATCCAGTTTCACGTTGAGCATTTCCGCCGGCTGCGGGCGACAATCTGCGGCGGCTACGTCCACTTCTGGCTCAAGGATCTCGTGCCGCAGGTCGGCTGTGGCGTGATCGACTCGGACTGCCAGAAGAAGGGCGGCTACGAGGCGCTGCGGTTGGCGTCGCAGCCGCTGCACGTGGCGCTGGAGCATGAAGGACGCCGCCCGCGCGCGCTTTGGGTCTTCAACGACACGGCGACACGCTACCCCGGCACGCGCGTCCGCTGGCAGGTGTGGGGCACAGACGATGCGCTGCTGCTCGAAGGCGAGGCCGAATTCGACGTGCGGGCGAATGCTTCACAGCGGGTCACAGCGGCGCTGTGGCCGGTGTCGCCGGACGCCTGCGCCCGTGTCGATCTGCAACTGCTGGACAGCGAAGGCCGCCTGCTGACCGAGAACCGCTATCAGCATCCGTTCCGCCCGACGCTGCGCCCGCGCGGCTACCCGTGGAAATTCGACCCCAGCCTGGGCATGAAGGTCTTCGACCATCCAAGCGCGCCCAGCCTGGCCGATCACAACATCCCGCGGCCGCTCCGCGCCGTGCCGCTGACCGTGCGCGAAAACGCGACCGAGTGGATGCTGCGCCAGCGCTTCCCTCGCTGGCTGGCTTCGAATATCGCTCGCGTCGCCGATTTCCTGCTGTCGTAGTCGTTCTTCTGCTCGATTTGCGGGTCAATTTCTGCTGGGGCACAGATCCAATAGAAAACACCTTTTGTTCACCCCGCCTGATAATGATAGTGCCCTAAAAGGGACAACGGGTAAAGTGAAGTGCTGGTGAGCAAAAGGTGTTGACTTAAGAATAGCATTGTCTGTGCATCGGAATCCTTAAGGTCGCTCAAGGGTCTTGAGCACACAAGCAACGAGGCGGCCATTGCGACCGCCTCGTCAGGCGTTTGGCTCTTTTTGAAGGAGCTAGCGCGCGGTCAAGATCAAGAGTGGAGGCACAGGCGGGCGGTCGCCCGACCGTCGAACGGTCGGGCTGGCAGGGTGGGAAGCCATCTAAAAGATGGCTGATGGGGCAATGAAGCTGAGCCGCGTGCGCGGAAACAGCCCCATTCCATGGGGCTTACTCGGAAAACCAGCGCGAGGCTTTGAACCTCGTGCGGCGGATGCAAATGATCAAAACGAGGCGGCCATTGCGACCGCCTCGTCCTGCTGATTGACTCCACACGTCGCGGTACTCACCGTAGTGGGTTCTGTCATCCTGTGAGGGGTGAAAGCTTATTGTTGGCGTGCCTGTCTCGCGAAAGCATCAAATACTGGCGTCGTGCTGGAGAAAGCAGCGCTAATCGCGTCACGCTTATCCCAGATGATGCTGGAGCGTCTTTTCTTGGCTTCATATTGGATCGTACTCAGCAGATATTTCTTGTTGATCACACGAACGCCTTTGAGCGGAGCGGCTCTTTCCACAAAGGCATTGGTGAAGACTATCAGCGGTTGAATCCAGACTTTTTCGCCGGTCATCTGATGAAGTTGATCGCGTAACCAATACATATTGGTGAAGGTCTGGCCTGTGAAATTCTTCTCCGGTTCGTGACCATTGACCAGAATCCTACCATCGGCAATCTTCACTCTTCCGCCGTGCGCCTTGGTCTCGATCAAAAAACATGCACCTGTCTTGCTGATCACCATGTGATCGATATTGCCAAACTTGCACTCGATATCATGCAACACGCAATAGTCATTGCCCAATTCAGCCAGCAGTTCGCCGACAACCTCTTCTGCCTTTGCGCCGCGATCTGCGCGATCCTTAAGAGCGATCAGTTTGTCCGTGTGCTTATCTGCGAGTCGGATTGCCAGCAGGCAAAAGGGCATTGCAAGAAGCAGGACACCGTCAGAGATGCCTAGTGATCGGGCGTATAGCGAAATCACCGCCCACAATCCCACGCAAATTATCGTGATCAACATAAATCGAAGGGCTTTGATTTTGCGCTCAGTTTCCATTGCCCGCACAGATGCACCGGCACGCTTTAAGGTGGTCATCGACTTCCCTTATCATTGAGGTAGAATTTATATATATGCTCACATCGTATTCTGCGTTAATTTATTATTCCGTTAAGGATGAATCAAAAGAGGCGACACAATTGGTCGCCTCTCTCGTTCGCTATCGTCGCACCGGTTAGTCCCCGGCGACGACCTCGCCTTTCGCGCCGTTCGGGCTGGCGGAGGCGCACAACGCCCCGGCGCGCAAGATCCTGGCAGCTTCCTCCTCGAAGCGGAACTGGCTCATGTACAGGTCGTAGTACGCGCCCTTTTCCTTGAGCAGGCTGGTGTGCGTGCCCCGCTCGATGATCTCGCCGTCGCGGAGCATGAACACCTGATCGGCATTGCGGATCGTGCTCAGGCGGTGGGCGATGACGAAGCTCGTGCGCCCTTCGAGCAGCTTTTCGAATGCCTTCTGGATGATGCGCTCCGTGCGTGTATCGACGCTGCTGGTCGCCTCGTCCAGGATGAGCACGCGCGGGTTCGACAGCGCCACGCGCGCAATCGCGATCAACTGGCGCTGCCCCTGGCTCAGGCCCGCGCCGCGCTCACCGAGCACCGTCTGGTAGCCGTCGGCCATACGCGCGATGAACTCGTCGGCTGCGACCATTTTCGCCGCCGCAACCACCTCGTCATCGGTCGCGTCCGGGCGGCCATAGCGGATGTTCTCCATCACCGTGTCGCTGAACAGGAATGTATCCTGAAGCACGATGCCGATCTGCGAGCGCAGGCTCTCCATCGTCACGTCGCGCACGTCGACGCCGTCGATCTTGACCGCGCCGCCGGTCACGTCGTAGAAGCGCGGCAGCAGGTTGATGATCGTCGTCTTGCCCGCGCCGGTCGGCCCGACGATGGCGACCATCTGGCCCGGCTGCGTCTCGAAGTTGACGCCGCGCAGCACCGGCTCGTCCGACTTGTATTCCGCATGCACGTTATCGAAGACGATGTTGCCCTGAATTTCCGGCATGACGCGCGCGTTCGGCTTGTCCTGAACGCTTAACGGCGTGTCCAGCAGGCCGAAGATGCGCTCGCCACCGGCGATGGCGTTCTGGATGTTCGTCCACAGCAGCGCGATCTGCTGGATCGGCTGGTTGAAGCGCTGCACGTACTGCAAGAAAGTGAAGATCAAGCCGAACGAGATGATCGTCGTGCTGCCCGGCAGCGGCTGGTTGCGCAGCAGCGAGATACCGCCGACGACAACCACGATGCCAATCGCCACATAGCCGAGCGCCTCTAGCGTGGGGGTCAGCGCGCTGGTGAAAGCGGCGGCGCGCACGTTAGCGTCACGGTTAGCGGCGTTGGAGCGCTGGAACTGCAGGATGTTCTCGTCTTCGCGGCCAAACGCCTGCACCTCGCGCACGCCGGCGATGCTCTCTTGCAGATCGGCGTTGACGCTGCCCATCTCCGCGCGGGCACGGCGGAATGCCCGGCGCGCCTGGCCGGAGAAGTAGATCGTCGCCAACAGCATCAGCGGCACGACCGCCAGGCTGATCAATGCGTAGGTCACGTCCGCGCGCAGCATCTCAATCATGACCCAGGTCAGCAGGATGACCGCGCTCATGACCATGTTCAGACCGAAGGCGAACACCTGCTGAATGGCGTCGCTGTCGCTGGTGACGCGGCTCATCAGGTTGCCGGCCTCGTTTTCGGCGTAGAAGCCAATCGGAAGCTGCATGAACTTGCCGAACAGATCCATACGCAGGTTCTTGAGCATCGACTCGCCGATGTAGCGCAGCGTGTAAAACGCCAGACCGTTGAGCACCGAGCCGAGCACGAACAGGCCGATCAAGGAGATCACAAGCTGCCCCAGCCCGGCGAGACGCGCTTCCGTCGTCATATTGCCGGAGATGTCGGCGTACCAGCAGGCATTCGCGTTCGGCACGAGATAGCAGTCGGCGGCCTGGCCGATCAGCTTGGGCGAATAGACCTGCGTCCAGGTTGCGATCAGCAGCAGGGCGAGTGCGACCAGCGCCACGTACCAGTAGCGCGTCAGGTATGTGCCGAAGCGCCCCAGGGTTGCGCCCAGATCTTTGGGTTTTGACGTGTCACCGCTCATCAAGCGGCGACCGCCATCGAGTCCTCCACCAAACATGGTGTCTTATCTCCTTCGGTTATGCCGCGCCTACGGGCGCTTGCTCGGCGTCGCCGACGAGCTGCGAATGATAGATTTCGGCGTAGATCGGGCTGGTTTCCATCAGCTCGCTGTGTTTGCCACTGGCTACGATCTGGCCTTTGTCCAGCACCAGGATCTGATCGGCGTTGAGCACGGTCGAGATGCGCTGGGCGATGACGAAGCTCGTGCGGCCTTCCATCAGATGATCGAGCGCCGCCTGGATTTGCGCCTCGGTTTGCAGGTCAACGCTGCTGGTCGAGTCGTCCAGGATCAGGATGTGCGGGTCGAGCAGCAGGGCGCGCGCGATGGCGACACGCTGCTTCTGCCCGCCGCTCAATGTCGAGCCGCGCTCGCCAACCGGCGTATCGTAGCCCTGTGGGAAGCTCATGATGAAATCGTGCGCGGCGGCGGCTCTGGCGGCGTCCATCACCTCGTCGAGCGTCGCATCCGTGCGGCCAAAGGCGATGTTTTCGCGGATGGTGCCGCTGAACAGATTCGTCTCTTGCAGGACGATACCGATCTGGTTGCGCAGGCTTTCGAGCGTCACGTCGCGCACATCGGTGCCGTCGATCAGGATCTGGCCTTCGCTCGCGTCGTAGAAGCGCGGGATCAGGTTGATGATCGTCGTCTTACCGCTGCCGGTCGCGCCGAGCAGGGCGACGGTCTGGCCGGACTGCGCCTTGAAGCTGACGTTATTGAGCACCGGCTCGCCCGAACTGAAGTAGCGGAACGTCACATCCTTGAACTCGACGTTGCCCTCGATGGCCTGCATGTCGACCGCGCCGGGTTTGTCGGCCACATCGTTCTTGGCGTCGAGCACTTCGAAGATGCGCGCGGCGGATGCTGATGCCTGGGCCATCAACGAGATGATGAAGCCCAACTGGCCGAGCGGGAAGAAGACGTAGACCAGATAGAGCGTGAATTCCTGGTAGACGCCGAGCGAGGTCTGTCCATTGACAATCTGCTGGCCGCCGGAATAGAGCAGCAGCCCCTGGCCGAGCTGAGCGATGAGGAAAATCACCGGGAACAGGAACGAGAACGTGCGCCCGATCTTCAAGCCCTGGCGGAACAGGTCAACAGCTGCACCGTCGAAACGCTGGTTCTGCTGCGGCTCGCGCGTGAAGGCCTTGATCACCTTGATCCCGGCCACGCTCTCCTGCAGGATGGTGTTTAGCGCCGACAGCCGCTTCTGGAATTCGCCGAACAACGGCTGGGCGATGGCGCCGAAGACCATGAACAGCACCAGCGCAATCGGCAAAATCGGCAGGATGACTAGCGTCAACTGCCAGTTGGTCGCCAGCAGAATGATCAGCGTGACGATCAAAAGCAGGAAGGCGCCGACCGCCAGCACCAGGCCCTGTGCCAGGAACAGCCGGACTTTCTCCACGTCGTCGGTCGCGCGGATCATGAGCTGCCCGGTCTGGTTGCGGTCGTGGTAGCTGAACGAGAGCCGCTGAATCTTGGCGAACAACTCATTGCGCAGGTCGAAGGCGATGCCCTGTGACGTTTTTTCCGCCATGTACGATTGCACGAACGAAAACGCCCCACGCATGATGGCAAAGACGACGATCAAAAGGGCAGCATTGACGAGCGCGCTTTCGGCGTTTGCCGCCAGCGTCGTGAGGTCAGTGACGCTGATGCCAAGCTGCTGCGCGGCGGCTGCCTGCGCCACATTCTTGATCAGTGGCGGCAGATTGGCCGTTTGACCGGCGACCAGCGCGTTGATCATGTTCTGGACCAGTTTGGGCACGGCCAACTGGGCCAGCGTGGCGACGATGAGCGCGCCGTATGCCAGCCAGACGATGGTCCCCTGCTTGCCCAGGTAGCGAATCGCGCGTCCCAGCCCGCCCATGCCAGCCGGTCGCGCGCCCCGTTTGCGCCGAGAGTCTCTCGGTGATGATGCCGCTTGTGCTTGCACGCAATTTCTCCTTGTGCTCTGCGAACCGCGCTGTACCCTGCGGCGGCTGCCCCGGCTGTCAGCGTCTAGCCCACGAAACCAATTGGTTCGCCAGAAACAATCCGAACATTATTTTCGCATTCTATTCTTATTTTAGACTGGTCTAAATTTTAGTGCTGAAGTCTAACGCCGTCAATAGCGCATTTCAAATGGCATCAGGACGACTGCGGCTCTGTGACCTCATGGGCGTTCAGCATGCGGCGAACGTCCGGCGGCAGACACGCGCCCTGTGCCTCGACGCGCTGGTGCATTTCCTCCATCAGCGCCGTGCCTTCAGGCGTGTTCTTCATGAGTTCACGCAGCAGCATGACAAGCTGTTCGGCTTTTTCCGGGCCAAGCGCCGCAACGGCTGCCAGAAACGGATTGTCTTCATCGAAGACGGGAACCTCTTCGATGAGCGCGCGCCCTTTGTCGGTCAGGGAGAGCGGCACGCGGCGGCGGTCGTGGCGGTCGCGCCGCCGTTGGATCAAGCCTTGACGCTTCAATTTCGCCACCGCGGGCACCAATGTTGACGGATCAAGCATCATATGGCGGCTCAGGTCGCTCAACGTATGCTCACCCAGCGATAACACACGCAGCATGCCAAACTGCATACTCGATAGATCGACACCCTGGGCGGCCAGCCGCTGTTCGTGATAGCGCCCGTTGATCTTCGTCAGCATCAACATAATGAGCCGGATCTCGATGGCAGTTGGGATCAGCGTTTCGATTGCGCACCTCACAGTTCTTTTGTACCCCAATGATTGGGGTACAAAGCATTTGGAAGGATACGCCCGTTTCTGGTGACTGTCAACCCATCCCTTTGGGCAGGTGCATGGGCCTATCTCCGTCTTCTTGCAGCAGCGGTGCGCAACTGGCGAACCCCAATCTAAATGCCCCACATCTCCTTTATGCCAGATCGGAACGATGGAGTGAAATACCCAAGTAAATACGCCGAACACGCTCGAAGGTTGCGAATGAGATTCAATTCCTGTAATACGACCCGTGGGTTGCTTATTGTTCTGCGCCGTGTAAAGCGCATACGCACTGGACGGAAAACTGGCGTCTGGCGCTATGCACAACCTACGTAATGGTGACCATGCAGCTTGAAGATCTGCGGGTAGGTTTCGATCCAGGTGGATAGCTTCTTGCCGCCAAAATGCCTCTCGTAATCGGGGTCGAGGGCGTGGAGCGCATTGCCAAGCTGTCCTAAGTGTGCCAAGCCGTCTGGCCCACGCGTCTGCTCGTAGGCCTTATACAGTAGGTTCAAGCGTGTTTGTTCTGGGGCGGGATCAATTCTGCGCACCATGTCGCCGTCGCTCTCGAAATACTGGTCGAGGCTTCTCACCCATTCCGACAGTTTGTACTGACCGAACTGGCTGTCGAAATCCGGCACAACCTCACGGAGCTTGGCGCCAAGCTCGCTGTAGAGCACCCAATCGTATGACTTAGTGAGCCGGTGGTAGGCCATAATCAACGGCACATAGAAGGCGCGCAATTCGCTTGGCGGGATTGGATATTGTGTTTTAAGCTTCCCAAGCTCGTCCTCCAAATCTTCCAGGTAGATGAAACTATCGCAGGCGCTTTGCAAGCTGGCGGATGTTTTCTGACGGTCGCCAATGCCGATGATCTGTTTGCCGCGCTCTCTGATCAGATCGCATGCCGCCGCAAAGCCACCATCGCCGGAGACAATCACAAAAACATCGGGCGGATCGTTGAAAAGGTTGAGCGCCAGGAGTTCTCCGGCTTCCATCAGCAGGCGATGATCGGTCGCGTTTTTTCCCACACGGTTGACCTGGACGCGCTCGATCTTCAGGACATCGAAATCCTTACGCGAGCCTGACAGCTGCGGTTTTTCCCAGTCGCCATAGGCACGACAGACATCGACCTGGCCGTAGTACTCGGCCAGTTTTAGGACGTGCTCGACGTGACGTTGAGCGTTATCGGCATCGATCAAAAGGGCGAGGTGTTTGTGGAGTGAATTCGTCATCATACAGGCTATCGTACTGCGGTTTGCCGCCCGGTTAGCATAAAGGTGATCAGCCGGGTAATGGTGGGGTAGCTCGCTGGAGTGATCAGCAGCGAGCTTCAGCCAAATTCGCCCCGCCCCTTTGTGTTGGTTTTCGGTATAATGCGAACAAATATTCGTTCGGTGCGGGTCTGCCTTCATCTGGAGCCGAAAGCCGACCGCCAATAGCCAAGAGCCAACAACCGCCATGAGCTTCACGCCTTCCGAACACATCCAGACCATCCTCAAGAATCTGCCGGTGAAGCCCGGCGTCTACCTGATGAAGGACGCGCGCGGCACGATCATCTACGTCGGTAAGGCGAAGAAGCTCCGCAACCGCGTCCGCAGCTATTTCAACGCCAGCGCCGAAAGCAGCCTGAAGACGCTCAAGCTGCGCGAGGAGATCGTCCACATCGACTTCATCGTCGAGGAAAACGAGATCCGCGCGCTCATCCTCGAGGAAACGCTGATCAAGCGCCATCGTCCGCGCTTCAACATCAGCCTCAAGGACGACAAGCGCTATCCCTACATCAAAGTCACCTGGCAAGCGCCCTTCCCCAGAGTCGAGACGACGCGCCGCATCGAGCACGACGGGGGGCGTTACTTCGGCCCCTACGTCGCCATGTGGGCAGTGCAGAATACGCTGCAAACGCTGCGCAAAGCCTTCCCCTATCTCACCTGCGAGCGCGAGATCACCGGCAAAGACCCGCGCGCCTGCCTGTTCCACGACATCAAGCTCTGCAACGCACCCTGCATCGGCGCGGTCAATCAGGCGCAGTACCGGGAGATGATCCAGGAGTTGATGGACGTGCTCAGCGGCAAGTCCGAGCCGGTCGTCCAGCGGCTGTCGACCGAGATGGAAGCGGCATCCGAGGCGCTCGATTTCGAGCGCGCGGCGTCGGTGCGCGATCAACTGCGCGCCATCGAGTACATCACCCAGAAGCACAAGGCCGTCAGCCCGGCCTTCGCCAATCAGGACGTGATCGCGCTCGCCCGCGAAAACAACGACACCTGCGTGCAGATCCTGTTCATACGCAACGGCAAGCTGATCGGCAGCGACAGCCGGATGCTCGACGCGACCGAGGGGGAAAGCGACGAGGAAGTGCTGGCGGAGTTCGTCAAACGTTTCTACAGCAACAGTATCGACATCCCGAAGGAACTGGTGCTGCCGCAGAATATCGAAGAAGCGCGCATCATCGAGCGCTGGCTGCGTGACCGGCGCAGCGGCGAAAAAGTCTCGATCACCGTGCCGCAGCGCGGCGACAAGCGCAAGCTGATCGATATCGCTTCCGAGAACGCGCAGGAAGCGCTGCACATGATCCGCGCCCGCTGGGAGGCGGATACACATAAGCAGGAGACGGCGCTCACCGAGCTGCAGGAAGCGCTCGACCTGCCCTCACCGCCCAACCGGATCGAATGCTACGACATCAGCACGACTCAGGGCACGGCCATCGTCGCCAGCCGGGTGGTCTTCGTCCAGGGTGTGCCGCGCAAGAACGAATACCGCCGCTACAACATTCGCAGCGTCAGCCATCGCGGCTCGGATGATTACCAGTCGATGCGCGAGGCGCTCACCCGGCGCTTCACGCGCTGGAAGCAGGCGCAGGACGAAGAAGTTCTGCCGCTGCCGCCCGGCGCGAAAGAAGACCGCGACGAAACCTGGCGGCTGCTGCCGGATTTGCTGATGGTCGATGGCGGCAAAGGGCAGTTGAACGTCGCCGTCGATGTGCTGACCGAGTTCGATCTGCTGGGGCGTGTGCCGGTCGTCTCGCTGGCGAAACAGTTCGAGGAGCTTTATCGCCCCGGCGACTCCAACCCGCTCGTGCTGCCTCGGCGCAGCAATGCGCTCTATCTCGTCCAGCGCGTGCGTGACGAAGCACATCGTTTCGCCATCACCAGCCACCGCCAGCAGCGCCAGAAGCTTGGCATGGTCAGCCAGTTGGAAGCTGTGCCCGGCATCGGCCCCAGCAAGCGGAAAGCGCTGCTGAAAGCTTTCGGCAATTCCATCGACGCGATCCGCGCGGCCAGTGTCGAAGAACTGGCGCTCGTGCCCGGCATCAACAAGACCCTGGCCGAGACGATCAAGCAGATGATCTAGCCGGGTGCGTCATCGGGCTGCACGCATCGACAAGGGATGAATTCCGAAAAATGTATGAACCCGCCGACTCTTAAGGCATTGGCACGCAAATTTCACACAAGATTAAGAGAGATTCGGTAACACTGCCTTGTTTTGAGAGAGCAGAGAATGGCAAAAATCCTGGTCATCGAAGATGAGCGTTCGCTCCGCAACGACGTGATCGATGCGCTCAATCTCGCGTCGTTTGAAGTCCTGAGCGCGCCGGATGGCGAGGCAGGGCTGGCAATCGCGCGCCAGGAACTGCCCGACCTGATCCTGTGCGACGTGCGGATGCCCGGCATGGATGGCTTTTCCGTGCTGGAGAAGATTCGAGACGACGAAACGACCGCGCCGATACCGTTCATCTTCATGACCTCGCAGAGCGACCGCGACTCGATGCGCTCCGGCATGGTGCGCGGCGCGGATGACTACATCACCAAACCCTTCGCCATCGACGAACTTCTGAAGGCGGTCGATGCGCGCCTGAATCGTCGGGATATGTTTGTCCGCGAGGCGGAAAGCAAGCTCGAAGATGCCAAGCTGCGCCTGACCCGCATGGTCACGCACGAACTGCGGACGCCGTTGATCTCCATGAACACCGTACTCGAGATCGTGAATAAACGTATGGGCGCGCTCTCGCCACAGGAGATGCAAGATCTCGTCGCTTCGATCGATTCCGGAGGGCGGCGGCTCAATCATCTGGTCGAACAGATGGCGCTGGCCACCCAGGTCGAATCAGGTGTGCTCCAGCGAGCAACGCTGCCGGAAAAGGGCACGGTTATCTCGCTGGCGCAAATTTTGAATGGCGCAGTCGGGCTGGGGCGCAGATTTGCCAGCAGTCGCACCGATGTCACGATTAGCGTCGATCCCTTCGATGCCGAAGTGCCGATCCTGTGCCATCCGGCGCCGCTCAAACATGCTTTCGCCGAACTTTTGGCGAATGCGCTCAACGTCTCGCCCGAAAACGGCCAGGTCACGTTTGCCGGTTGGCGGTCGGGGCGTGCCATGTGGGTGACGATCACCGATAGCGGGCGCGGGATGACGCCGGAGCAAATCGCGCGCGCCAGGGAAGGTTTCTCGCAGGTTGAGCGTGAACAGCACGAGCAGCAGGGCATGGGTCTGGGCTTGATGCTGGCGCACAAGCTCATCGACGTACACGGCGGCATCCTCGAACTTCACTCTGAAGTCGGCAAAGGCACGCAGGTGCAAATCGGGCTGCCAATTTCGCCAGAACCGCTCCAGAACGCATAGACAAACAGGCGCATCGTTGCGACGCGCCTGTCCTTTGCGCATAGACCTACGCCTGCTGGTAGGCGACTCTGCCTGCACGTTCGCGCATGTAAGCCGCAATGTTCTGCAATTCCTGCCGGTAGATGCGTCTCGTGATTGATGGATTCATCAGCCGTTCCATCACGCCCATCAGCCCGCGGCTGAGGCGCATGTCGCTGGCAATCGTGACGCGGGTGCGCTGCCCGCCATCGAGCGGATCGAGCGTGAACGTCGTGTAGACGCCGCGCGCCTCGTCTGTTTCGGCCAATACGCGCCCTGGCTCAGGCTCAGTGACGATGAGGTGATAATCCATTCTTTTGCCCATGACTTCCATCTCTACGGCGGCGACTGTTCCCGCGCCATAGCCACCCTCGACCACAGTCATGCGCTTGAAGTATGGCTTCGGCAGAATGTCGTTGTGCGCGCCGGCGTAGTCGACGATGACCGCGTAAATGTCCTGCGCCCGCGCATCGATGATGTGCGATGCTTCAATGTGAATCGTGCTCATGATCTTCCTCTCCTTTGCACACGTGCCCCGGCAGCATATTGGCAGGTTACTGTGATTCAGGATCATGCCATCGCTCAGGAAGTCCTGATATACTACTTTGTAAGGATACGAGGGCGAGACTGATGTTGGATACCCTGCGAACGCCAGTAACGATCACCAGCATCGCGGGTGAGGTGATTGCGACCGGCGTCACCGAAGCGGCATACCTGGAACAATACGCGGACGATTTCTGCGAATGGGTAGAAGGCGCGGTCATCAAGACGTCGCCTGCAACCAGAAAACACAACCAGCACATCAATTATCTTGGCACGCTGCTGGAGACTTACCTGGCGCTGCGACCCATCGGCGAAGTCGTCTTTCCGCCATTTGTGCTGCGGATGCCTACGATTCAACCCCGCGCCAACCGTGAGCCGGATCTGATGCTGATCCTGCATGGTAACACGGGCGAGATCTCCGAGACGGCCTTCACCGGCGCGCCCGACATCGTGATCGAGATCGTGTCGGAAGAGAGCAGCGAACGCGACCGCGGCACCAAGTTCAACGAATACGAGAAGATCGGCGCGCGCGAATACTGGCTGTTCGACTCACGCCGTCGGGAAGCGCTGTTCTATCGCCTGAACACAGCGGGCATCTTTGTGCGCCACGATGCCGACGCGGCGGGTGTTTACATCACGCCGCTGCTGCCAGAGTTTGGTTTGCAGGTTGACTTACTCTGGCAAGATCTGCTGCCGAACCCGATTGAAATCGTCGCCACCGTCCAGGCTATGCTCACCGCCGACAAGTGATGAGCAGAATGCGCTGCCTGCGTCAAAATCACTATGAGCCGAAAAGTTCGCAAATAAGAAGCCAAATAGAACTCTACTTTGTGTTCTTTGAGACTTTGCGGTTCAATACGAATTCCTATCACCCGTCTGATATTCATGCGTTTGCGCTGGTTTTTGCCCCCTGCGTTGAAAAGCGGCGGCGAGTCGCTTAGAATCGACTGCATATCGGGTCGATAATCTGAATGTGGGCCATGCATCGAATCCTGCTCGCCGTTTTCCTGCTCGCTCTCGCGGCCTGCGAACCGCGCACGATCAGCTATGAGGGTCTGCCGACGGTCGCGCCGTCGATAGACGAACTGGCGACGGCGGTCGTCCTGACGCAGAATGCGCCGCCGCCGCCGTATAACACCGAGATCCGCTTCCCGCAGATCGACGATCATCTTGAGGATGTATCAGGCTGGCGCTACGTCGTGCGGCTGGAATTCAACGGCGTGTTCGCGCGGACGACGCGCCCGGCACAGGCGACGGCGAATGCCGAGGTCGAGTTCAACCAGCTCGGCTCGGCACGGCGCGTCGTTGTCAACACCTCCGGCGAGCTGATCGGGCAGACGGCGGACAACGCCTACGAAGCGGTGCGCCTGGGGCCGGATGCCTTCCTCGTGCGCGGCGATGTGTGCCAGAGCGGCAGCGATGCGGCGGCGCTGGCCGCTGATTTGCGCGCAGGCACGCTGATCGGTGGCATCGAGCGTGCTGTGCCTGGCGGGCGGCAGGCGACGATCAACGGCACGCCGGTCTACGGCTACACCTTTGCCGAGACGGATCTGGTGCTGCCAGCCATCCGCGCGGGCGATGGCGGGACGGTGACGATGACGAGCAGCGAGCTGTGGTTTTCCGCCGAGCATAACGCGGTCGTGCGCTTTTGGGTCAACCTGGAGGTGCAGAATGCGTTCATTTTCGACCGCCAGCTTCCGGTCGATGGCTCGGTGATTCTGCGTTACGATCTGTACGACATTGGCGCCGACTACAACATCACTGTGCCGTTCGGCTGTTAGCCCGCCGAGCTGTGATGCCCTATGAGCGATGACCTGAAGACGTTCGACTACGACGGTTTTGCCGCACACCTGCTCTCCGCCGCCTACGACGGCTTCGTCACCCTGCGGCGGCATCGCCCTCACGAGCAGTTTTATGTCTACGCGCTCTACGCATCGCCGATGAATGCGCATCTGTTCGCCAGCGCCAACAGCGAGGCGGCGCTTGTGCACACGGCCAGGGCCTACATGAAGCAGGATCATGGGCGCGGCTGGTACGCGGATCTCGCCGAGGCCGACGTGTGTGCCCTGCTGCGGTATATCGCCGCCGATTGGGAATATCACTGTTTCTCCGCCGGGATGCCGGCGTTCGACAGCCTCAGCGCGGCCTTCGGGACGGGGGCGCGCTGGTACGAGCGCGTCGTTCACCGTGAGCGCACGCTGGCGGAGGATGACGCCTGGGATGTGCTGCAAGCCTACCTGGCACGGATGCGTGGCATTTGCGCCGCCGTCCTGCGCACGCTCGATGAGCAGGGTGTGTTCGGCGCTGAAGCGACACGCAAAGCCTGCGTCTTGACGCTGATGGTCGGCGATGCGACGCTGGAGGAACGCCTGTATTGGGCGGCGCAGCTGAACCCGCCGGATGTGGTCACACGCTATGCCGTCGAACTGGAGACGTCATCCACCATCGGCGCGATTGTCGCCGCCAATATGCAGCGCGGCCTGTTCACGGGTGAATAACTGCTTTCAAGTCGATGAGACAAACGCGACCAGGATGTCGGAGACTGTTATGATGCCGACGAGGGTTTCGCCGAGCAGGATCGCGATACAGGTCGCGTAATTCAGCAGCATGAGGCGGGCAGCTTCTTTCGCGAGTGTGTCTGGCTCGGCGACAACGACGCTGGTATTCATGATGTCGCGCACCGTCAGCTTATCGATCATCTCGTGATCGTGCCAGTCATCGCGCACGAGTTCCGGCAGGCGCAGCGCCAGGCGGCATTCACGCGCCGTGACCACGCCGACCAGATGTCCACTGGGACTAATAACCGGCAGGTGATGACAATCGTGCGCGTCCATCGTTTCGAGAGCGGCGCGCAGAGTTTGCCCCGGTTGCACCGTGACCGGGTTGCGTGTCATGATGTCGCCAACACGAAGCTTCGAATGCGCATTTTCGAACATCACCGGCATGTCTCCCAACTTCAAGCGGCGCGCTGTGAAAAAGAATACAACGACAAATCGCGATCGGGATCACGCCGTAGTGCAGCGAGCTAAGAAAGGTGACATCTGTCACGGATTTGACGGTGATAGATGAGATACGGGTGGGCTTCAGGCGTCGATGCGGATGCGCTCGATGTCTTCCCAGGTCACGCGCACAAACCCATCAGCATCGACGAAGCGCTGAGCGCTGTCGGCGGGGAAAGCGATCAAATCGAACGGGGCGCTGCGCTGGACACCGGCTAATGCCTCGCGCACGATCTGCGCGTAGGGCTGGAGGCTGCGCTGCCATTTCGCCATGGCGAAGTGTGTGCTGCGGTAGCGTTTGACGAGCGCGTGGATTTTGGCTTCGCCTACCTGCCCGGCCTCGCCCCAGAATACCGGCTTGCCGTCCGGGCCCATCTGGACAACGTCCGGCTTGTAGCGGTCGCCGATGCGGATCTCGACGCTTAGATGCGGATACTGCGGCAGATACAGCGCCCAGAGGAGCGCCTTCATCAGGACGTGTTCACTGCTCTCGTTCAGGCCGCGCGCAAAGACGATGGCGCGGTCACCGGCGTGCAGCCGCAGCTTGCGCGGCAGGATCAGCCGATCAGCCATTACAGAAGCGTCCACGCCGCCGCCCCGACGCGTCCGCCTGGAGAATCATCTGGCGCAGATGATCTGCCAGCGCGGCGGGCACGTCTTCGGCTGGCGGCGCGCCCTGCGCGATGAAGGCGTCGTAGGTCTGCGTGGTGCCAGCGTCAAAGCGCGGCCCGGAGTCGCTCGCGACCCACGCCGACCAGATCAAGCGGCGGGTGGACGCAAAGAGCCGCACCGCGTGAGCGCGCCCGCCGGTGTGCCACATCCATTCTGTGGGAGATGTGCGCAGATAATCTGCCAATGCCCGATCCTCAATCGTGTAGCGAAATTTCGGCCTGATAATACAACAGAACGGACGCCGTGTGTGGCGTCCGTTCTTTAGTGAGATATGGCTGTACGCGACGGTGCGCTTACTCAGGCAGTGTCCAAACCATGCGTGCCCGGCTCACGCCATCCTCGTAGCTGGCGCTGATCGAGCTGCTGCTGAGCAGCGACAGCACAGCAGCGAACTCCTGTGCGTTCCGCGCGCCAATGCTTCCCCCCTCCGCCGCGACCAGGTTGACCAGCGGCTGCAAACCATTGCTCGCCATGTAGAGCACCGCGCTGGAATTGCTCAGCATGTAGGTGCTCGCCTCACGATACTGCGGATCGGCCAACAAACCGCCGTCCGGGTTGAGCGACGCGCGCGCCGCCGCCGGCGTGCCCAGGAAGAAGACCTCGCCATCGCCGCCGATCACCAGTTCGATTGGGAACGGTAAGTCTTCCACCTCAATGGTCACGACCTGCACTGTGTTCCCGCCAATTGTATCCTCGGCAATCGAGATGGTGACACCCTGTTCCTCTGGAATGGCCTTGACCGTCTCGACCAGCCCATTGACCAGGCCATCGATGACAGCGGGATCGCTGACTTCGAGCACGATGCCAAATTCAACCGGAAGCTGGCGCATAATATCCATCATCGACTGTGCATCGGCCAGCCCGGCGTTCAGGCCCAGGTAGAGCGCGTAATCGCCGTCGAGGGCAGGGATGAGCTGTTCGTCCAGATCGAGGCCGGTGGCAGCGCGCACGGCCACGCGGAGTTGGCTCAGGCCGCGTTCTAGCTCTTCGCGCATCTGCTCTGCCTCATCGCCCTCCAGCATGTCCATCTGGACATTCATCGACTGGATGAGCTGGCGGTAAGCGTTGGCAATCCCGGTCGAGTGGATGACCAGCGGTGTGCCGTTAGGAATACGCTCGGCAAAGGCCGGATCTACGGGGCCAGCAAGCGTCACGTCGAAGCCCATCGCGCTCATCCGCTCCATGATCGCGCCGTAAGGCTGCGCAATGTCGAGCGTGAGCGAACGGTCGTCAAGGATAGTCGCGCCCAGCGCCTGCGCCGGCAACTCGTCGAAGAGCGATTGGAACATGTCCATGCCCGGTTGGCTGCGAAACTCTGGCATGGTGAAGATTTTGCGCAGCGCCCCGCCTAAGTTGAAGTAGCCGGTCAGGTTGTAGTCCGGCTCCGGCAGCAGGGCCAGCGTGGAAGTGAACGTCTCGCTGGCGGCCAGCCCGCCCATGCCGCCCAGCGGCAAGGCTTCACGCAGATTGGAGACGAAGACTACGTCATCACCCACGGCGACGACACCCTCTGCGCGACTTGAAGTCTGTGGCACGTAAATCGTATAGTCGCCCTCAGTCGAGCGTTCATACTCGTTGTTGTTCGGGTTGTTCAACAGCGTGGTGTCCCAAAAGGTCTCTGCTGCTGCCCGGTCGGTGATCTGGGCGGCGAACAGGAAAGGGACGTTATCGTCATTGCTGCGATCTTCATCGAACGCTGTGTCGAGCGAGAGCACGCCGACTGAGGCGACATCGCCCAGCCAGGAACGCACGACCGATTGGAAATCGCCACCTTCAAAGAGATCGCTATCGGCGATGGCTTCATCGAGCGCAGCGACCAGCGGCGGGATATTCGCATCTGGAACGGCAGCATTGACACGCTGGAGCAGCGCATCGAGCGTCCCGATAAAGGCATCGTCGGTGCGGAAGCTGATGAAAACGGGGGTTTTGTCCGGGTAGTAGGCTGCCAGCACGTTCAGGTCGGCAGGCGGGGCTGCCATAGCTGTGGCGCTCAAAACGCCGAGCATGACCGCCACAAGAAGAATCAACCGTAAAACTCTGGTCACAACTCTCTCCTTTTCCTTATTGGCGAAAACATGCGACAATGCGCTGTTGATGTATACGCATCTTGCATCTATCGTGTTGCAGTAAACTGCCCATGAGCATATACACACAGTCTACAGGTAATACGCAGTCCGCTTCCATACAGGTTGGTGCCTCGCGCCCGATCGCCCTAATCATTGGGGTGATCAGCATGATCGTCGCGGCGCTCTGGCTGCACCCGGATAACAAGCAGGATTATCTGGTGCAGGCAGGCATCGCCATGCTGGTCGGGCTGATCACCCTCGTTATCGCTATGCGCGGCATCCCGCTCGTATCATGGCGGACGCAAGCAGCGGGCAGTGTGCGCCGCCCGCGCTGGTGGATGATCGGCCTGAGCGTGATCCTGCTCGCTGTGCTGGCGGAAAACAACGCACTGCGCTTTGCGCCGCCCGAATTTGATTTCATGTCGTCGCACGTGCAGTTCGCGCTGCTGGCCGGTGGCATTGCGTTGATCCTGCTCGGCCTGCGCGACGCGCCGCGCGGCGACCGCGTCACCGGGCAAGAATGGCTGCTGATTATCGGGCTATTCCTGGTCGCGCTTGTGCCGCGTGTGGTCGCGCTCGATACGCTGGTGCGCTCGCTGGTTGATGAACTGCCGTGGGTCGATGGCATCCGCAATTTCTGGTGGCGTGGCGATGTCGAACTGCTGCGCCCGATGTCCACGGTTTTCCCGTTCACGTCGATCTTCCCCTACTGGGAGGCAGGCGCGGTCGAGATTTTCGGCCACGGCTTCTTCGGGCTGCGCATCGTCAGCAGCGTGCTCGGCGCGCTGACCGTCGTCGCCCTCTACGCCCTGGCGCGGCATTTGTTCGACCGCACGACCGCGTTGATCGCTGCGATCCTGCTGGCTTTCTTCCCGCCGCACATCCATTTCAGCCGTCTGGCGCTGCTCAACATGGCTGACCCGCTGCCGGGCACGCTGGCTTTCGCCTGGGCGGTGCGCGGCCTGCGCTACAACCGGCGGCTCGATTGGGCACTGGCGGGCGTGGCCCTTGGCGCGACCCATTATTTCTTTGAGGCAGGCCGACTGCTCTACACGCCGTTGATGATCATCTGGCTCGGCTGGCTGATGTTGACCTGGCGCGACGCCGAGGGGCGCAGCAGCCTGCGGGCATGTCTGCGCGGCATCGGCGTGATGATCCTGGCCGCCCTGCTGGTCGCGCTGCCGGTCTACTACGTCTTCAACGCTCAGGGCGAGGCATTGGCGGGCCGGCTCAACCAGTCTGCCCAGAGCAGCGAATTTATCTCGAACGTGCTCTCCGGCAGCCAGCCCATCGACGATCTGGCGCGGCAGGCGCTCACGCCGCTGCTGATGTACGTCAACCGCCCGGAGAGCGTCGCCTATTACGGCGGCGATCAACCGCTCATCCTGACCGGGATCGTGCCCCTGTTCCTGCTCGGCGTCGCCTACGTATTGATGCGCCCGCGCCAGCCCTCGATCTTGCTCATCTTGTGGCTGCTGGCGACGGCGGCGGGCAATACGCTGCTCAAAGACCCGGCGGTTTCAGCGCGCTACGTGGTCGCGCTGCCCGCGCTCGCTCTCCTGATCGCCCTCGGTCTGCGTGTGACGGTGACACGGCTTGCCGAGATGGTGCGTTCGCCCGCGCTGGCGCACCTGCTGCGCCGTCTCGTGCCGCTGGCGGTGGTCGTCATGTGTGTCGTCCAGGTGATCTATTACTTCGGCCCGCACATCGAGCGCTTCAACGAACAAAACCGCTACATCAAGCGCTATCGCGACAGCGTGGATGCGGTGCTGCGGGCGGCGGATCTGGACACGAACACGTTCGTCGTTCTCGTCGGCGAACCGGTCGTCGATGGCAACGTGCCGAGCCACTTCCTGAATTTCCTGCGCGCGGACATGGGGGTGCAATCGATTACGCCGCAGGAGGTCACGCACCGCTATCTCGCCGATCTGCCGGCGATCCGCCCGTATGCGTTCTTCGTCGCACCGAGTGACGCGCACACGGTCAATCTCTTGCGCCAGTATTTCTACTTGCAGCCGCCGGAGATCACGCCGAGCTATGCGGAAGTGCCGGAAGATCGCCAATTCGTGCTCTATTTCGCGCCGCTGGGCAGCGCCCGCGATACGACGCGCACAAAGAACGTCCAACTGCAAATCTTCACGCCGCCGGTGAGCGAATGATGCGGTACTCACCGTACAACAGCGACAGGCCGAAAGCGTCGGTCAGGATGTGCGCCGGTTTGCGCTGCGCAGCCGTGCCAAACGTCAAATCGACCAGCGCGGGGGTGTCGCCCTGGTAGTGCGTGTAGAGCCGCCAGCGCATCTCGCGGCAGTCGTCAAAGATGAGATCGAATGCGCCGCTGTCGCCGTCCGGCGTGGTGTAGCGGCAGGGCAAGCGCAGGACACGCCCCCAATCCTGCACGTCGAGACCGTGTACGACGAAAGTCGATGCGGCAGGGATTGAGAGCGCTTCGGTGAGACGGGCAAGATCCATAGCAGCGGCTTTCTCAAGATCGTTGCATCCAGTAAGTTGAATAATAAAGCGATTTGAACCGCAAAGTCGCAATGAACGCAAAGGGAATTCGCTGATCTCCGCCCACCCATGAAATGGGCGGGCTGGGTTGTCGCCTCCTACGGAGGCTCGGTCAACGCGCGCGTGATGAGCAAAGCCCGCGCAGCGGGCGCACTATCCAGACGAGGCATTTCATGTCCCGGCGACCACGATCTCATCCCCACTTCGCCAAAAGTTTTCCTCTTTGCGACCTTTGCGTCATTGCGGTTCAAATTAGATTACCGTGCACAACGCAATCTTGGCGTGTTTACCCTGGCGACGCCTATCCATCGCGGAGGGCGCGCAATGTTGTCGACTTGTTCGTGGTATGATCGCGGCGAAAATACACCCGAAGAAACGTGATGACCACCGACTCAGACGCCGACATGCTCCAGCGGCGCAACCGCGAACTCGAAATCCTGAACGCCATCGCCCAGGCGCTCAACCGCGAGGTCGATCTCGACCGGGCGCTGCGGGTGACGCTGGCGCACGTGGCCGAGCTGTGCAACATGCAGACCGGTTGGGTCTGGCTGATCGATGATGAGAGCGGCGATCCGTATCTGGCGGTCGTCCAGCACATGCCACCGGCACTGGCGGAAGATCCGCACCGGATGAGCGGTACGACCTACTGCTACTGCCTGGATACGTATCAAAAGGGCGACATGCGCGGGGCCGCCAACGTCAGCATCGTCACCTGCACGCGGCTGGAAGGGCTGGTCGATGGCGCGGACGGGCTGCGCTATCATGCCAGTATCCCGCTGTATGCGCATGGCAAGAAGCTGGGTATGTTGAACGTCGCCAGCCGCGATTGGCAGGAGCTGTCGAAAGACGAGCTGCGGCTGCTCTACACCGTCGGCGATCTGCTGAGCATGGCGATTGAGCGCGCCCGGCTCTACCAGCAGAGCGCCCAGGCCGGCGCAGCCGAGGAACGCAGCCGCCTGGCGCGCGAACTCCACGACACGCTGGCGCAGGGATTGACCGCGCTGACGCTCCAGCTTGAAACCGCCGACGCCCTGCTCGAAAGCGATCCCGAGCGCGCGCGGCACATGATCCAGCAGGCGTTGGGGCAGGTGCGCGCCAACCTGGATGAGACGCGGCGCTCGGTGCAGGATCTGCGCAGCCGGTCGCTCGAACAGGGCCCGTTCAGCGACGCGCTGCGCAAGCTGGCCGAAGATCACGCGGGGCGCTGGAAGCTGGCGCTCGATCTCGACCTGCAACCGGTAGCAGCGCTGCCGCCGCGAGTCGAAAGCGCACTCTACCGGGTCGCTCAGGAGGCGCTGACCAACGTCGTCCGCCACGCACGCGCGCACACAGTCACGCTGAAGTTGAGGGTGGACGCACACGCAGCCCGGCTGCACGTCCACGACGACGGGCGCGGCTTCGACCCGGACAACGTGCGCCCTGGCCGCTTCGGGCTGATCGGCATGAACGAGCGCGTCAAGCTGCTCGGTGGGCAGCTGACGATCACGAGCGCGCCGGAGGGCGGCGCGTGCATCGAGGCTGTGATCCCGCTGGCAGACGACGCGATGAGGCAGGTGAGATGACGGAACAGGCACAGATTCGCATCGTGATCGCGGATGATCATCCGGTCGTGCGCGATGGGCTGGCGGCGATCTTGGGTACGCAGGCGGATTTCGCCGTGGTCGGCGAGGCGCAGGACGCCGACTCGACGCTGGCGCAGGTGGCGCAGCTTCAGCCGGACGTGCTGCTGCTGGATCTCGAAATGCCCGGCATGGACGGCCTGATCGCGCTCCAGCAGATCCGCGCGGCGCACCCGCAGACGAACATCTTGATCTTCACCGCCTTCGATAGCGACGAGCGCATCATCAAGGCGGTGCAGAGCGGCGTCAAGGGCTACCTGCTCAAGGGCGCGCCGCGTGAAGAGTTGTTCAACGCCATCCGCGTCGTCAGCCAGGGCGGATCGCTGCTGCATCCGCTCGTCGCCAGCCGTCTGATCGACCGCATCCGCCATGACCCGCCGCCGGAGGACGCGCTGACCGAGCGCGAGATGGACGTGCTGCGTCTGCTGGCGCGCGGGATGCCCAACAAAGAGATCGCCGTCGCCCTGGTCGTGACCGAGCGCACGGTGAAATTCCACATCAGCTCGATCCTCGCCAAGCTCGGCGCGACCAACCGCACCGAGGCTGTCACCCACGCCGTCCAGCGCGGGCTGATCTCGCTGGATCAATAAAACCCTGGCATAATCCTGTACCAACGTACAGGTTCCGGTCTGTCCCCCGGAACGAAGACGACTCCCCCCATCTCAAGCTATCGTGAAGTCATATCCGAAACACGCGGTCGGTTTATCTGCGACCGCTGACGATCAGAGGAGCTTTCACGATGCCTACCGCACTCATCACCGGCGCATCACGCGGCCTGGGACTGGCACTCGCGCGCGCATTGGCCGGAGACGGCTGGACGCTGATCCTGGACGCGCGCGGCGCGGACGCGCTCACAGCCGCCTACAGCGAACTCATGCAGAAGACGCGCGTGATCGCCATTCCCGGCGACGTGACCGACCCGACGCACCGATCCGCGCTGGCCGAGGCGGCCCAGGCGCAGGGCGGGCTCGACGCCGTCATCAACAACGCCAGCAGCCTGGGGCCAAGCCCGCAGCCGAACCTGCTCGACTACCCGCTCGAAGCGCTCGAACAGATCTACCGCGCCAACGTGATCGCGCCGCTCGGCGTGCTGCAGGCCGTGCGCGGTTCGCTCAAGCCAGGCGCGCGCATCCTCAACGTCAGCAGCGACGCGGGAGTGGAAGCCTATCCCGGTTGGGGTGGCTATGGCAGCAGCAAGGCCGCGCTCGAACAACTCTCGGCGGTGCTGGCGGCTGAGAACCCAGATCTGCGCGTCTACTGGGTCGATCCGGGCGACATGTACACGCAAATGCAGCAGGACGCCTTCCCCGGCGAGGACATCAGCGACCGCCCGCTGCCTGAAGCGAGCGTGCCCGGCTTCCTGGAACTGCTAACCGGCGACCATCCGAGTGGGCGCTATCAGGCGCGCGCGCTGGACCAGGCCGACCCCGGCGTCCACTGGCTCAACCTTGTGCTGACGGTCAACGACTATGCCGGCGCGGTCGGTTTCATGCGCGAGGGCCTGGGGCTGAAGACCGAGGAGGAATGGAACGAGGTCGGTCACGGGATGCTGCTGGATGTCGGGCGCGCGACTATCGAGATCCTGGACATCGCCCATGCCGCCAACGTCGATGCGATTGAGGCGGGCAAGGTCAAGGACGACCGTATCCGCCTGGCGCTCGGCGTCGGCGATCTGGCGACGGCCTCGCAGCGGGCGCAAAGCGCAGGCGCGGCGACCGAGAACGTCCCGGTCGATACGCCCTGGAATCATCGCAACCAGCGGCTGGCAATGCCGCCCAACCTGCCGATCCAGGCGCTGACGCTGTTCCAGGTCATGACCGAACCGGAAGCGGTGACGCCATGAGCGTGCGGACACGGCTCGATAACCTCGATTTCCAACTGCCGCCCGAACTGGAAGCGACCGCGCCGCCAGAAGCGCGCGGCCTGACGCGCGACGCCGTCCGGCTGATGGTCACGCGGACGACGGACGACCACATCACCCATACACAGTTCTGCCGCATCGGCGATCATCTCCAGCCGGGCGACGTGCTGGTCATCAACACCAGCGGCACACTCAACGCGGCGCTGTCCGTCCAGCGTGCGGATGGCGCGCCGTTCGCGCTGCATCTCTCGACACACCTGCCGGATGGCGACTGGGCCATCGAGCTGCGCGCCCTGCACGGCGGCACGACCAGGCCGCACACCAGCGCTCAACCCGGCGAGCGCTACCTGCTTCCCGGTGGCGGATCGGCGATCTTGCACTCGCCTTACTCTGACAGCGAGCCTGGGCATGTCCGGCTGTGGCGGGCGACGATCAGCCTGCCGCTGCCGCTGCTGCCCTATCTCGACCAGTACGGCGCGCCGATCCGCTATTGGTACGTGCCGGAGACGTGGGATAACCGCTACTACCAGACGGTCTACGCGACCGAGATGGGCAGCGCGGAAATGCCGTCGGCGGGGCGCGCTTTCACGCCGGAACTGCTCGTGCGGCTGATGGCGCAGGGCGTGCAGATCGTTCCGCTGATCCTGCACACGGGCGTCGCCAGCCTTGAGGACAAGGAGCTGCCCTACGCGGAGTTCTATCGCGTGCCAGAGGCGACCGCTCGTGCGATCAATGCCGCCCACACCGCCGGATCGAGCGTGATCGCGGTCGGCACGACGGTCGTGCGCGCGCTGGAGAGCGTGACCGGCGCGGACGGCATCACCCACGGCGGCGAGGGCTGGACGGATCTGATCATCACGCCGGAGCGCGGCGTGCGCGCGGTCGATGGCCTGCTGACAGGCCTGCACGAGCCGCGCGCGACCCACCTGGCGATGCTCGAAGCGCTCGCCAGCCGCGACCATCTGCAATTGGCCTACGGCGAGGCGCTGGCGCACGGCTATCTGTGGCACGAGTTCGGGGATTTACATCTGATCCGGCGGTGATGCTCTCACCCGGCGGACGACGCGCGCGTCATGCGGAATGCCGTCCCTACGAATACCCTCACATCATCTGATAACGCTCAAGCGCCTGATTGAGGATCGCGTTGATCAACTGCTCATGCGACCAACCGGCGGCCATCGCCTGCAAGCACAGGTCACTGAAGCCAGGGCTAAGGCCGGGCAGCGGGTTGATCTCCAGGATGTACGGCTTATCGCCGTTGAGCGCATCGAGCCGGAAATCGACGCGGGCGACATCCATGCAGCCGGTAACGCGGAAGGTCGCTGCCGCCAGCACGCGCAGATCGTGTGCCAGTTCGTCGTCCATCGGCGCGGGGCAGAAGTAGCGATATTCATCCACCATCTGCGTCTTCATGCGGCTGGTGTAGATGTCACCTTCGGTCGCGGCGTGCGCGTGCGTATCCATCTCCAGGATCGGCAGGAAGGTCAGTTCCGCCGGGAGCACGCGCTGGATCAGCCGCTCGTTGATTTTGCGCGCGTCGGTCGCTTTGATGTTGCCGATCATGCCGACCATCGCCTCGCGTCCGGCGATGTAGTGCTCGACCAGCACCGCCTCGCGGTAACGCGCGAGCTGCAACGCCACCTGCTCGCGCAGTTCCGGGATCGTGCGCACGATGCTCGATGCGCTGACGCCCATGCTCGTGCCTTCCGAGCTGGGCTTGACGAACAGCGGGTAGCGCAGCTCGCCGGAGTCGTCGAGCAGGTCTTCGTCAATCGGCTCGTCCACGCGCTCGAAGACCTGGAACTCCGGCGTCGGCAGGCCGTGATAATGCAGGATGCGCTTGGTCATCGGCTTATCGAGCGCCAGCGCCAGCGTCATCACCTGGCTGCCCGTGTACGGGATGCGCAGCATCTCCAGCACCGCCGGGATCTGTGCCTCGCGCCCGTCACCAAAATGACTCTCAGCGATATTGAAGCAGATGTCCGGCTTGTAGGCACTCAGCCGCTCGATCAGGTTGTACGGCGGCGTGATCTGCGCCTCGAAGAACTCCGCGCTGTGTCCGGCGCTTTCGAGCGCGGCGATCAGCGCCTTGGTCGTCTTTTCGCTGTCGAGATCGTCCCACCGGTCGGGCGGCATCCCGTCCCAGGTCGGCGCATTGATTTTGAGATTGGCAAGCACGGCTACGCGCATGATGTCCTAAAGCTCACTTTCGTCGGTGTGATGTCCATTGCTGCTGCCATTTGAAGACGGTGTCTCAGTGTCACGCTTGTGCCCGCCGTTGCCATAGGTGTGCAGATCGGGCGTGATCGGCGGCGTTTGCATGATGTCGTCCGCGCCGATGCCGTGCGGCTGCCATTTGTGCGCATCCTGGTTGAGCCGGTGCTGCCCGCCGCCACGCGCGTGCGTTTCGTCGAAGCCTTCGGGCTTGATCGCCAGCGACTCGCCAGCGAGCAGCGTGCTGACACCGCCCTGCCCCGGCTCGGTGCGATGCAGCGACTGCCGGTCGAGCGCGTCGATCAGGTGCGAGTCGTAATCGGTCGGCTCGGTGTAGGTCGTGATGTAGCCCTCGTAGTTGCGGAGGACGACTCGACCCGGCGCCTGGCTGATCAGATACTGCGGCATGACCGGGATCTTGCCGCCACCGCCGGGCGCATCGACCACATAGGTTGGCACGGCGTAACCGCTGGTGTGCCCGCGCAGGCCCTCGATGATCTCGATGCCCTTGCTGACCGTCGTGCGGAAGTGCCCCGCGCCCTCGACCTCATCGCACTGGTAGAGATAGTACGGGCGCACGCGGTTGCGCACGAGTTTATGCACGAGTTCGCGCTGGATGCTGACGCTGTCGTTGATGCCCGCCAGCAGCACGCTCTGGTTGCCGAGCGGGATACCCGCATCCGCCAGCCGCGCCAGCGCCCGGCTGACCTCCGGCGTGATCTCTTTCGGGTGGTTGACGTGGACGTTCATCCACAAGGGATGGTACTTGCGCAGCATATCGGTCAGTTCCGCCGTGATGCGCTGCGGCAGGAAGATCGGCACGCGCGAGCCGATGCGGATGATCTCGATGTGTTCGATGCTGCGCAGCGTCGCCAGCACGTATTCGAGCATTCGCGGCGCAATCGCCAGGGGATCGCCGCCGCTGAGAAGCACGTCGCGCACCTGCGGCGTCCGGCGCAGATAAGCGACCTGCGCGTCGAAATCGGCCTTGCTGAAAGTGGCCGCCGGGCTGCCGACGATGCGGCTGCGCGTGCAGTAGCGGCAGTAGCTGGCACACTGCGTCGTCAGCAGCATGAGCACGCGGTCAGGATAGCGATGCACCAGGCCGGGCACGGGGCTGTGTTTGTCCTCAGCGAGGCTGTCTTCCATCATGCCCGCGAACGCCTGCTTTTCACGCCCCAACGGGATCACCTGCCGCCGGATCGGGCAGTGCGGATCGTCGGGGTCGATCAGGCTGGCGAAGTAGGGCGTGATGTCGACGCGAAACAAGCCATCGGCGGTCAGGCCGTCGATCTCCTCGTCGGTCAGATGGAGGATGCGGGCGAAATCTTCGAGTGAGTTCAAACGGTGAGCAAGCTGCCAGCGCCAATCGTCCCACTCATGGTCGGGCACGTCCGCCCAGAGCGCCGGGCGCACGCTGCGCGGCAGGGGAGGTTCATCACAACTAGAGGGGGGTTCGGCGTTGTCTTTCGTCTCTTCAATCAAGGACATGGGTGGCTAGGCCTCTGTACATACAAAGAGGGACGCCGCCATGGCACCCCTCAGTCGTCATCTATCTTGATTCTACGCCGGAACGCACAAATGTAAAGTGGTCTGATGGGGGATTTTGTCCCGTGGCAGTGGGCTGATCAATCCGAAACCAGATAGACCTCGCACCATACTCAGATCGACCGCCACACGCAAACCCGCTATAATGAAACCAAATCGACGATAAGCCGCCGCCGAGCATGAGAGGCAGGTGTTGTTATGGCGCTCGCAGATATTCGCACACAGAATGGCGCATCCCCGGCGCAGCACGAACGTAACCCCGGAATGCCGCTCGATCTCGGCTGGGTCAGGGCGACGCGCGCCAACCGCAGCGCCGTCGAGCGCCGCGCCGGGACTCTGGGCAAACGCCGCTCGGTCAAGAAAGACTGGCAGGCGGCCTGGCTGCTGCGCGCCATCACCTGCATCGACCTGACGACGCTCGCCGGCGACGACACCCCCGGCAACGTCCAGCGTCTGTGCGCCAAGGCACGCCAGCCCGTGCGCCCGGACATGCTCGAAGCGCTTGGCATCGACGAGCCGTTCCACGTCGGCGCGGTCTGCGTCTATCACAACCGCGTGGCCGACGCGCTCCGCTACCTGGAAGGCACGGACATTCCCGTCGCGGCAGTTTCGACCGGCTTCCCCGCCGGGATGACGCCGTTCCACCTGCGTGTCCAGGAGATTAAAGAGTCGGTGGCGTTGGGCGCGCGCGAAATCGACATCGTCATCTCGCGCGAGCACGTGCTAACCGGCAACTGGGGCGCGCTCTACGACGAGATCGGCCAGTACCGCGAGGCCTGCGGCGACGCGCACATCAAGACGATCCTGGCGACGGGCGAACTCGGCACGCTGCGCAACGTCGGCATGGCGAGCCTGGTCTGCATGATGGCGGGCGCGGATTTCATCAAGACGAGCACCGGCAAGGAAAGCGTCAACGCCACGCTCGAAGTCAGCCTGGTGATGGTGCGCGCCATCCGCGACTACTACCTGCAAACGGGCTACAAAGTCGGATTCAAACCTGCCGGCGGCATCCGTGCGGCCAAGCAGGCGCTCGAATGGCATATACTGATGAAAGTGGAAATCGTCGACGACAGGCTGTATCCCGACCTGATCCGCT
>JAHDWN010000048.1 GCA_023382675.1 Anaerolineae bacterium | reverse complement strand
CGATGGCAGCCTGGGCGATTGGTTCATCGACGAGGCGTTCACACTCGTGCCCAGCGGCAGCGGCTATGCCCTGCAAACCCAGCTTGAAGCCAGAGACATCTGGAGCGGGATCGACTTCGCGGATGTGGCTGCCCAGGCGCGCTTCCTGCTGTCTGACGGCACGGCGATTGTCTACGCGCGCGCTGGCAATGACGGCGGCATGTACTCCGCGACCTTGAGTATGGACGGCCAGGTGCGGCTCTATCGCACCGGCGTCGAGGTGGCCGCCGCCACGACCGGCAGCTTCGACGCCAACACCTGGGTCACGCTGCGCCTTGCAGCCGTGCAGGGCGAGATCACCGTCGCCGTCGCTGGCGTTGACCTGATCGCGTACAGCGACCCGCAGCCGCTGCCGGAGGGCGAAGTCGGCTATTCCGTCCTGTTCACGCCGACACCGCCGGATCAGACTCCGCCCGTTCACGTCGCCCTGGTGGACGATCTGCTGGTGGAAACGACGCTGACAGAAACAGCGACCTCTGCGACCGTCGAGGTGGCGCAGGCTTTGCCGCCTCAAGAACAACCCCTCGAAGTCTTCCAAAGCGGCGGGCAATACTTACCACCGCCCACAAGTATTTCGTTGCCAAACGGCTGGGCACTCTGGCTCGGTGATGAAGAATACGTCATCACAGGCCACAGTGATCCCGGCTACCCGAATGGTTCCTGGGTCAATACCGGCAATCCGGATAAAGTGACCTCGCCGCCGAATGCCTGGATTGTCGGCGCAGTGAGCGTCGTCGTCGAGTACAATTTCGCCGGCGATGCCGACATGCGCGGCGCGGTCGGCAGCAATGGCAACACGGGTGCAAACATCATTAATGCTATTGCCAGCCCGCCGATTTGTTCAGTCTCCTATGCACCCCCCTGGACAGGGCCAGGATATAACCGTACACAGGTCTGCGACCTTCTCTTGATACCGTCGCAGTACGAACGGCGCTTCATCGAAAATACAAATTCTGGTCTGGCTGCACCCGGACAAAGCCGGACGCTCGGCGGCTGGTGGCAGCGAGCACAGGGGAGTTGGACGTTTGCCCTGCGCTACATCTATTACGGCATCCCGCTTCCGCCCACACCGACGCCCACGGTGACACCTGAACCACCACCATTGGATACCATTTGTGTGGGCACTATCAATGCAGATGAGCCAATGGTAAATGTACGAGCGGAGACCGGATCACAAGCGCAACTCTTGGGAACACTAAACGCAGGCGATACAGTCTACGTGACTGACTACGCTATCAACGCTGACCCTGCAGATCGGCCAGCACATTATGGCTGGTTCAAAATCCACTACCAAAGTGATTGGGGCTGGGTCTGGAGTGAACGCGTAGACGGCTGCAACTCGTCTACGCGCCAGCTAACATTTGATGATCAAATTGTGAGCACGGACGAAAATGCTGTCTTGCCTGCCCCCGTGCGTGTTGGAGAAGGTAATCCATTTTGCATTGTGAGGCTTATTGCGGGGAGAATGGATTGTGCTGAGCAGGTCTACGATGCGTTCTATAGAGCATATAGCTCACCTCCGACACTGGCAAATCTCCTCGTCGCAATTATTGCAACTGAGATTCCACCGTATCTTACCAACGCAGAAGACAGCCTGATTGCTGCTGTGATTGTGAACGATTATCGACAGAAATGCGCCGGGGGCTGTACGGGCGCTCAACTCATCGAATGGCTGGCCTCAAAACAGGCTTGGTACGCCGCTGGACAGCCCGGTTACGAAGAAGTCATAGTATTGCAATTCACTTCACCCGAATTGGCTCAAGTGTATCGCTCGTTAATAGCAGGCAGACTAGACAGTACCATTATATGGGAGAATGAAATCCCAGAAGACTGGGGCAATTGGCACTTCAATGCCAGCCCTGAATACCAGAATGTCTTGTATGGCGATAAGGCTGTCCTCCATTGTGATGTGGTTAGGCAATACTTCGGAGAGCAACCAGACCAGAGGGCGTGGACGGACTACGTTTTCGCTATTGTGACATACGAGCAAAATGGTGTTCTCGGGGGGACGACTACAGGCAGTAATCCATCTCCACGTCCGAGTTGGGTAGGGTTAAGAAACCCCGGTTTCGATGCCGGTGACTATTTCGTTGGCGATTGCCCAATTGCACGCCCGTAGTAGGAGTGGAAGTAGAACCATGAAACGTCATTTTATCCGGGTTTTTGCGCTGACAGTGGGTATCTTGTGCCTGCTTATGCACATGTCCTACAATTCTCATGCCCAACCCTCAAACCTTTCGGGGCGTCTCGTGTATGTCCGCACGCTCGCCGATGGGTCTTCAGAACTTGTCTCGCGCTATCCGGAAGGGAGCGTAACCCTTCCTATCGGAAGCACAGAATACTATACATTTTCTCCAAACGGACTGTACGTCGCCATCTCGGACATGGAGACTCCGACAGACATACGTGTCTACCGTACGGACACAGCCAGACTCGCTCTGCAGCAGCCCTGGCTGCCGCAGTGGCACGCCCCCAGCAATTTCGATTGGGCGAATGATAGTCTCTTGAACATTTATCGCGGAGACCCAACACCGCCGCCCAATCCAGAGTACGATGAACTGGATGTGACGACCAACACGCTGACGGCTCGCCCATACCCGCCTGAGCCAGCGCTGCCCAATTTACCCCGGCTGCTCGCGTCTGATCCCAACTTGTCAACAATTCCTGGAATCCCGCTCTACCTGCCTTCGAGTCAAGTCGGGATGTACGCCTACGTGCGCTGCGTGAACGGCGAGCCGATTGCCGATGTGTGTCCAGGAGCTGATCAGGAAACAGTCATCTTTGACGCTGCACAAGGAAGGACACTCGTTACCCTTGTGGATCCCGGAGTCTTTCTCGATTATGCAAAGCTCCGTAATCAACTAACCTGGTCGCCTTCAGGACGATATCTAATCTATCTGGTGAACAGTGGTTCCCCATGGGTTAATATGTATGATACGGTGTCTGAGCAGTATGAAAACACGGATAAGATAAACGCCACAGTTTTCTATCCTGACATTGCAAGTTCCTTCTACTGGTCACATAACGAAACCCTGATCGCAAAATGGATACGTGAACCGTACCAAAGAGAATTCCATCTGGGTTTTATCGACAGAATGGGCAACAACCTGTCGATTGCCTCACAGACTTTTCAGGTCTATAACCGGGCATTGATTTGGAGTCCAGATGACCAGGCCGTTGCCTTCGCAGAAAGCAATGGCGATCTACAGGTGGTAGACAGCGCGGGAAATGTCATCACCGTAGCGCACGAAGTCAGCCGGGTCATCACCTGGGATTTTCCCCCACCACCTTCCGATCTCATCACCGGGGCCATCGAGCTGCCGGATGCGCCGGGCAGCGTCAGCGCGGATACCGTTGCGCTGGCGACCGTGAGCGCCACCGATCCCATTCCCTGCGCGACCGAGCGGACGAATACCGTCTGGTATCGCTACACGCCGGGCAGCGATGGCTGGCTGCGCGTCTCCACCTTCGGCAGCAGCTACGATACCGTCATCGCTGCCTACACCGGCACGGAAGGTGCGCTGACCGAGGTGGCCTGCAACGACGACGCGCCCGGCACGACCGCCTCGAGTATCCGTTTCGCCGTCACCAGCGAGACGCCGGTCTACATCATGGTCGCCAACAAAGGTACGACGCCGCTCAGCGGCAGTCACACGCTGCGCCTGGGCTACGAGCCGATCTACAGCGACTTCATCGGCGTCTACAACCCGCCGTTAGCCCAGTGGTATCTGCGCAGCGCCCTCAGCGCCGGGTCGCCGGACTACGCGCCGCAGTTCGGCTTCGACAACAGCCAACCGGTCGTCTGCGACTGGAACGGCAACGGCACCGATACCATCGGTGTTTTCAACCCGGCCAATGGCGAGCTATTCCTGCGCGACCGCAACGACGGCGGCGGCACCAGCTATCCGGTCTTTTCGTATGGCACCGGTGGCAAGATCTTGTGCGGCGATTGGGACGGCGACGGTTTCGATACGATTGGCGTCTACTATCCCGCCAGCGCCATGTTCCACCTGCGCAACAGCCTCGACGCCGGATCGCCGGACTACAGCTTCCAGTACGGCTTCGACGGCACACTGCCGGTGGCGGGCGATTGGGATGGCGATGGGCGTGACGGCATCGGCATCTACGATCTCGCCACGGGCAACTGGTATCTGCGCAATGCGCTCAGCAGCGGCGCGGCGGATTATCAGTTCGCCTACGGCAGCAGCAATCGCCAGCCCATCGCCGCCGACTGGGATGGCGATGGGCGCGATGGCATCGGGGTCTATGACGTGAGCAGCGGCAACTGGTATCTGCGCAATGCGCTCAGCAGCGGCGGCGAAGATTATCCCGTCTTCGCCTACGGCGGCTTCGGCTTTAGCGTCGCCGGCACCTGGAATCTGCCTGGTCAGATCGGCGTCTTCATGCGCGAAGGTGTGCCCCAGATCGAAGGCGCACGCTACAGCGATGGCGCACCGCTGCCGCCTTTCACCGGCGACTGGGACGCCATCCAGCGCGACAATGCTTTGACGCCGACCCCGACGCCCGCGCCGACGAGCACGCCGGTACCGGCGGGCGTGTTCTACCGCGCCATCAACCTCGGCGGCAGGTCAACCACCATCGGCGGCCATGCCTGGGAGGGGCGGAATGCGCGGGATTTCACCAGCAATGGCCAGACCGGCTCGAATACGCGTATCAGCCTCAACCCCACGACTGACCGGACGCGAACCGACATGATTCAGAGCTATGTCGAACACTGGGCGCATGAGATCACGCTGTCCAACATGCCGAGCGGCAGCTACAACGTCTATCTCTACGCCTGGCAGGACTGGGGCGATCCCATCGCCGAGCCGTTCAGCGTCGCGCTCGAAGGCCAGATAGCAGAGAGCGGCATCCGGCTGACCGGCGTCGGCGTGTGGCGGAAGCTGGGCCCGTGGACAGTCGAGGTGACGGACGGCACGCTCAATCTGACCACGTCCGGCTATATTCCCAAGCTCTCTGGCCTGGAGGTCTGGCAGCTGCCATAGGTGTGACGCCGTTTGGGAGTATCAAGCAGGGGTGTCGTCGAGCGCCGCTCATCGTGTTCGATCATGCTCACGAGCATGGGCTGGCGGATGGCACGTTGACTTTAGCAGTGGTTACAGGAGACGGACGCCTGCGCATCTGGACAGCCGCAGGCGTCTGAAAAACTGAAAAGGTCAGGCGACTCCGGTGCAAGCGCCTTATCCGCTCAAGGGGAAGGAAAGGACGTCTACGAAGCCCTCCGGCAGATACAAACAGCCGTAGGGCAGCAAATGGAGCTGGTTGTAGAGTTCATCCGGTGTGAACCACAGTTCGAGCATAGAAGTTTCCAATGGCGACATCGGGACGTAACCTGGGATAACCGGGCAGTCTTCCGGGCCGAGCGGCATAATCGGGATGAAGCGTATGAGAATCAGCAGATCTTCGACGGGAATGGACATCGAGCCGGTCTGATCAGCCCGCAGGCAGATCGTCGCGATGAGTTCCGGCGCTTCTTCAAGCGTGCGGCAGATCTCGGCGATCCCGGCCTGCACCAGATGGGCGCACTGATCGGGCATGTCTTCGACGCTCATGCCCTGATAGAGGATGTGCGCCATGTACCAGCCGCACTCCCAGGCGAGTTCGGTCGCGCCTTCGTACTGCGGAATATTGCAGCGGCCATCATCCCAAAGCTGCCCCTCATCGCATAGATTATCCGGCGGCGGCGCATCCTGTGCAGCAGCCAGGCCAACAGCAACCAGCATGAGCGCCAGCGCCGCGATCACGAGGACAAGATAACGTCTGTTCATGTGAATTCTCACAGGTATATAAAGAGGCCCTGCGCTGATCATAAGAGCCGCTGGGGAGGTTGAAGCGTTGACACAACGTGCCTTCACGCAAAATTCATGATTTGCGGATTGCGGCGCATCGGACGCGGGGATTCGGGCGACGCGAAAGGGGTTTGGCGGCGCCAAACCCCACCCCTGATGAGGATGATTTCTCGCTTGCTACGCGATCAGACAAGCGCTTCCGGCGGCTGCGCTCCCTGGTTTAGCCGAGCGGGTTTCTGATCTGCCCCGCGGGCATGTACAGGCAGGCGGACGGCAGCAAGCCCAATTCCGAGTAGAGTTCTTGCGGCGTGTAGAAGCTCTCGAAGAAGCTCGCGGGCAAAACCGTGACGACGGCATAGCCGTCGATGGCCGGGCAGGCTTGCGGCGCGCGCGCCTCGTTCTGGAGGAAGCGCAGGAACACCAGGGTATCTTCGCCGGGCGCAGAGACAGCGCCAGTTTGATCCGAGCGCAGGCAGAGGGTGGCGTTCGCGTTCAGGCTGTCGGCCAGCGAGCGGCACAGTTGATCGACGCCGGGCAGGTCAAAATTGACGCAGTAATCCGGGATCTGCTCGTTGCTCCAGCCCTGGTAGAGCACGCGCGCCTGATACCAGCCGCACTCCCAGGCGCGTTCACTGCCGCCAGCGAGCGGCGAACTATTACAGCGGCCATCGCCCCAGATCTGGCCTTCATCACACAGATTGTCCGGCGCGGTCGCGTCGTCTTGCGCAGCGGCCACCCCAACAAACAGCCCCAGCAGCGCCACCAGCACGAACACAATGACAAAAGAACGTCGGTACACAGCGGCCCCCTAGCTAGCATGAAGTCTTATCTGGTGTCATCATAATCAGTGCAGGGATGCAATAACCGTTAACGCCGTGCATCTTCACACAAAATTCACAATCGCTTCATGTGAACCGAAGAACGTGATGATGCGCGCGGGCGTGCGTGCTATACGGGCCGTGTGCATCAGGAAGAGGCACGACTTTCGGCTGATCATATCCGCTTGTGTGCTCTGGTATCCTGGTAGTAACCTGACAGCACACAGGAGAATCGCGCATGAAAGTACATGCTGTCGCCATCGCCCTGGTGATCTGCCTGGCGTTCACGCTGACTGCTCTGGCGCAGCCCGGCGCGCCCTATTTCGTCGTCAGCGCAGGCGATCTTTACGCCATTTCCCCGGACGGCGCGCGCCAGCGCCTGACCGAGCGCCCGGACAACCGGATCACTGCCTGGTATTTGGGCGACCATGACGTGCATCCCTCGCCGGATGGGCGCTACCTGATCTATCGCGATGCCGTGGAGTTCGCCGCCGACGCCTGGAACAACAACGAAACCGGCAACATCGCCGAACTGCCGAGCGACCTGTTTCTGATCGACGTGGCGAGCGGCACGGAGGTGCGCATCGCTGCGCACGCCGCAGGCACAACCTGGAACAGCGGGCAGCATCTCTACCGCACCACCTACGGCCACGCCGCCGCCTGGTCGCCGGACAGCCGCGCCTTCGCCTACATCGAGTCCGAGACCGGAACCCCTGTCGGCACGCTTTACCGGCTGATCGTCTATGAAGTCGCGACGGACAGCAGCCGCGCCCTGCGTGAATGGGATCAGGATGCCCTGCTCTCGCAGCGCTTGCAGTGGACGGCCAACGGCCTTCAGCATGGCACAGTGCTCTACGCGCCCGACGACACCGTGCGTGCGGAGGTCTACCTGCACGAAGGGCTGTATGGCGATTACCCGGTGCACCTGGACGGGCGCGCCTTCGTGACCGTCGAGCCGCTAGCGATGAATGTCCCGGATGGCATGATCTACCTGCTCGACATTCAAACGGGCGACTACTACCAGACCGCCGGGTACGTCTCGGTCGTCAGCAGCACCAGCCCGCAGACGTCGCTCGTATTCGTTGACTACACGAACGACACACGCCCATCCGAGGGCGTTTACACGCAGGCGGGCGCATTCGTCTTCGGGGCGACGCGCACCCCGCCCTACCCGGTCGCCTTTGTCATCGCGCCGGATGGCACGCGCTTCGCCTATGACGAGGCGGGTGTTGGCGCGCGCGGCTCGGTGATCGCCAGCGCCAGCGGCGAGGAACGCGTCAGCGAAGACACCATCGTTGGCTGGGGCGATGATCTGTACACGGTCTTTGATCCGAACGGCGGGCTGCGCTTGCAAGTGACGACGCAGTTCGAGACAGCGGCGATCTGCGGCAGCCAGCCCGCCGCCGGATTGGTGCGCGGTGGCAGCGGGCACGTGCTCGGCGACACGCCGAACCGTCTGCGCAGCGCGCCGCGCATAGATGCCGAGATCGTCGGCGCGATCCCGGCGGGCGCTGCCTTCACGGTCGTGGACGGCCAGCAGGGGGTGTGCAGCGGCGGCGCGCGCTGGGCGCAGGTCACTTACGATGGGCGCACCGGCTGGACGGCGGAAGGCGCGGACGGCATGACATTTGTTACCAGCGGCTGAACCTTGTCGTCACCGACGCGCCCTCTGGCATACAATGATAGTAGTTATTGCAGCGACTGATGATTGAAGGGAGCGTCGGGGCGATGGACAGGAAGCATACACAGCACACACGCGCCGCTATCCTCCTCCTGCTGCTGTCGCTGCTGGGTGCGTTCGCGCTGCCGGCCCTGAGCCAGGCGGACGAGGCCTATCCGATTGCGCTGGTCGATGACGATCTGTTTCTGCTGCTGCCGGATGGCACACGCCAGCAGTTGACGACGCGCCCGGACAAGCGCAAGCAGGGCTACACGCTGCGCCGGGCGGACATCTTCCCCTCGCCCAACGGGCGCTTCATCATCTACCGCGACGTACCGGACTTCATCGCCGACGCCTGGCTCGACAACCAGATCGGCAGCGTGTCCGAACTGCCGACCGACCTGTTCCTGATCGATCTCGACAGCGGCGAGGAGCTCCGCTTTGCGGCGCACGCGCCGGGCACAGCCTATCGCGATGGGCGGCTGGTTTACCGCGCGAGCAACGGGCACGCGGCTGCCTGGTCGCCCGCCGGGACGGAGTTCGCCTACATCGAGCGCATCGTCGTGCCGGACGCGCCGGAGCGCCAACAGCTCCTCGTCTACGATGCGGTCAACCGCCTGGATCGGCTGCTGGCGCAGGTCGTCGCGCCGGAGACGCTGCCTGGAAACGTGATCTGGACGGACGCGGGTATCGCCGCCGGAACCTCGTTGTATTCCCCCGACGGCGACAAGGTCGAGACGCCGTTTCTGCACGGCGGTGTCCTGATCGATTTCCCGCTGCTGCTGGACGGCAAGCTCTACGTGACGGTCAACCGCAGAGGCCATCCCGCGCCAGAGGGCACGGTCTTCCTGTTCGACCTGCTGGACGGGGAATATTACAGCGCAGAGGGCTACGTCTCGGTCGTCAGCGCGACCGCGCCGGAAACGTCCCTGGTGCTGGTCAATTATCAAAGTGACACACGCCCAGAAGGGGTTTACACGCGCGACGGCACACGCATCTTCCGGCCGTCGGTGTCTGCGCCGTTCCCGGTCGATTTCGTGCTCTCGCCCGATGGCCTGCGCTTCAGCTACGTCGAAATCGGCAGCGGCGCGCGCGGCTCGATTGTGATTAGCGCGGATGGCGAGGAAGCCGTCTATCCGGATGCGCAGATCCTGGGCTGGGGCGCGCCACAGGATACACTCTTCAACCCGGATGCGCCAATCACGCTCACGGCAACGACCGAACTGGAGTCCGAGGTCGAATGTGGCCCGCTGCCAGCCGTGGAACTCGTCCCCGGCCAGCGCGGGATCGTGCTCGGCCCGGACCCGAACCGGCTGCGCGCAGCGCCGAGTCTGGACGCTGCGCAAATCAGCGTCATTCCGGGCGGCGGCGTCTTCGACGTGGTGGCAGGCCAGCAAAATGTGTGTGGCGGCGGCTCACGCTGGGCACAGGTGCGCTATGCGGATTTCACCGGCTGGACGGCGATGACGGGCAACAACCTGCAACTGGTGCAGCCGATTCCTCAGCGCAGCAACAAACGATAGGCGGCGGCCAGGCGGCGCTTTTGTACCGGGAGGCGCAGCATGTGTACGCGGCGGCGTGCCTGGCGCAGGGCGTCCAACTCCGTGTCATCCACGCCGAGGTAGACGCGCATGGGCACGAACTTCTGTGGGCGCAAGACCAATTGGACTCTTTTTCCCATGATATTTCACCCTTTCACCAACCGACAGCTGCCATGTTGGGTGAATTCGACCGCGCAGGATTAAGATCAGTGCGCTGGAGCACATCATCGACGATCATTCTGGCAATGACGAGCGAGGAAGTCGCGGCAGGCGACGGCGCATTGCGTACGTGAGCGACGCGGCTGCCGTGCTGAATCTTGAAGTCGTCGACGAGAAGACCACTGCGCTCCAGCGCCTGCGCACGCACACCACTCGGCCCCGACACGAGATCGCCGGGTTCGATTTCGGGCATGTAACGCTTGAGTTGAGCGACGTAGGCACTTTTGACGTAGTCGCGGTACATTTCGGTCAGGCCGGTCTTCCAGTATTTACGCGCCAGACGCAGGAAGCCGGGATAGGTGAGCGTTTCGGCCAGTTCGCCGAGATGAATATCCCAGCGCTTGTAGCCTTCACGGCGGAAGGCGAGCACCGCGTTCGGCCCTGCCCAAACGTCGCCATTGATCAGGCGGGTGAAATGGACGCCCAGGAACGGAAACTCCGGATCGGGCACCGGATAGATCATGCCGCGCACGAGATAGCGCTTCTCCGGGCGTAAGGCGTAGTAATCGCCGCGGAAGGGCACGATCCTGAGGTCGTCGGCAGCGTCATCGCTGGTCATCTGTGCCAGCTTGTCGGAGTACAGGCCGCCGCAGGTGACGACGTAGCGAGCGCGAATTTCTTCCTCGTCGCGGCCGGGATGGCCGACGTAGACGACGGTTTCGGTCACGAGCGGCTCCAGGCGGATGACCGGCGCGTTGGTGCGGATCTCGCCGCCCCATTCGCGCACGTCGTCGGCGTAAGCGCGTGCGACTTCGCCCCAACTGATGATGCCGGTGTTGGGCGACCAGATGGCTTTGATGCCCGCCGCGTGCGGTTCGATCTCGCGCAGCCGGTCAGCATCGACCAGCTCAATGCCGGGGACGCCGTTGGCCTGCGCCCGCTCCCACAAGTTCATCAGGCGCGGCAGTTCCTGCTCATTCAACGCGACGATCAGCTTCCCGCACAGCTCGTATTTGATGCCGTGTTCGTTGCAGAACTCAATGACCTCGGCGCGCCCCTGCACACATGCCTGCGCCTTGAGCGAACCGGGCGCGTAGTAGATACCCGCGTGGAGAACGCCGCTGTTGTGCCCGGTCTGATGGGCGGCCAGCAGGTCTTCTTTTTCCAGGACGATGAGCCGTAAACCGGGGTGGCGCTTGAGGAATTCGCGGGCGGTCGCCAGACCGACAATCCCGCCGCCTATGACAGCCACGTCATAGATTTGCGCGCCAGTGCTCCACATGATCCGATCCCTTACATGATGTGGCTTCGATGTTGGTGAGCGCATCCACCCCCAGTTGCCCCGAATAAGAGGGCAAAAATAACGGCGACGGCTGGGGGTGGATACCTCTGATTTCGATACTAGTACCCCAGCCTAACATGATCCTAACGAAAAAACGTCGTCTGCGCATCGATAAATCTGTAAGGCACATAAAGGCTGTAAAAAGACTGTAAATTTTGGGTGCTTGCGCGGATTTCGTGGCGCGGCAGCCATGAAGCCGCGCTTCCTACAGCCGGACATGCGCGACTTCAGCGCACAGCCAGCAAACCCTCTGGCAGCGGCGTAGCGAGAAGCCATGCGCGGATCATCGCGTTGAACAGGTCAGGCGCTTCAACGTTCCAGCCGTGACCAAGTCCAGGCGCGAGGCAGCCCTGAGCGTTGGGCATCAGCCTGGCGATCACGCCGACAGCATCCACGATGATCTGCGACTCGCTGCCGCCCGCGGTGATCAACGTGGGCACAGTGACACGGCCAAGCGCGGAAGACACGGCGAAATCCGCCGCCTCGTGATAGATACGACCGTAGGCTTCGGTTGACATCGCCAGCAGATTCTCGGTGAAGGCAGTTTGCATGGCTGACGAGAGATGCAAGGCGCGCGCCTGCATGTTGGCAAACCAGCGCCGTTTCATCAGGCTGGACATCAGCCACAACTGCGGCTTCAGCAGCGCCCGATTGGGCATGGGCGCGGCGGTGACTCCGCTGATGACGACCCGATCCACCGCGTCGGCATGGCGTTCGAGCAGCACCAGCGCGATATAGCCACCGAGCGACAGCCCGACAACGTGCGCCCGTCCGTTCGCGGCCTGCGCCCGGATGATCGCCGCGATCTGATCGGCAGTATCGGCAAGCGATATCCAGGGCACGTGGCTGCTCTTGCCATGACCGGGCAGATCCACATTCAGGCAGTGGAAATCGGCCAGGGCAGGAATCTGCTTGCCCCACATCCAGCCGCTGGTGCCGACGCCGTGCAGAAACACGATGCTGTGTGCGCCGGGCGTCCCGGTTTCATTGACGTAGAGGGACATTGTTTGTGTTCGAGAGGAGTTGTTCAACCCGCGACGCCACCTGGATCATGGATGAATTGAATGAGAATTCTGATTCTACATAAATTGCGGCGCGGCGGCTAATATGTACGCCGATTACACGAGTGAACACGAGGAGCGAGGCGCATGGCGGAGTCGAACGAGCACAGCCGGACGTATATCTGGCACGATCCCCAGCCGTATTTCGAGCGCGGCCTCCAGATGAGTGGCCTGGACTACATGCGTGCGATTGCCAGCGGCGAAATTCCCATGCCACCCATCGGCGCGACGCTCAACTACCGGCTGACAGAGGTCGATGCCGGGCGCGCGATCTTCGAAGGCGAGCCGGGCGAGTTCGCCTACAACCCCATCGGCGTCGTGCATGGCGGCTATGCCTCGACGCTGCTGGACAGTGCGCTCGGCTGCGCCGTACATACGACACTGCCCGCAGGTACGGGCTACACCACCGTGCAGATCAACGTCCACCTCGTGCGCCCGATCACACGGGAGACGGGCAAGGTGCGCGCCGAAGCCTGGGTCGTCCACAGCGGGCGGCAGGTGGCAACCGCCGAGGCGCGGCTGACGGATGCCCAGGGCAAGCTGCTGGCGCACGGGACGACGACCTGCGCCATCTTCCCGCTGGCGCGCACGTGATGGGCGGCGGGCGGGTGCATACCACGTATGACATAGTGCAATCTCGGAGCACTATGATTGAATCTGTCCCCTCCCCACAATCCCCTCCCCATCGCAATGGGGAGGGGAAGAACCACAGGTTCAGGGGTGGGGATGAAGAAGACGAGCGACCATGAACGACCTGATTCGATCCAACCTGCTGCGGCGCGCGTGGAACATCGCTGGCGGCGTCAGCATCCGCGTCAAGGTGTTAGGCATCGTCTTGAGCGTGATCATCGCGCTCGGGGTGATCGTCATCTACCAGATCCGCGACGTGCTAACGACGCGCTTGATCGACAGCCTGGAGACGCAGGGGATCGCGCTGGCGGGCAGCATGGCCGATCTGGTCAGCAATGATGTCGGCCTGCGCCGCTCGAACGCACTGGTGACGGTACTGCAAGAACAGCAAAGCCATTACTCGTCCAACAGCCACAACACCCGCGTCGAGTTCATCTATATCGCCAATGACGCGGGCGAGGTGCTGGCTTCCAGCCGCACGCTGTCCGGCCACCGACCGATCATCGACGCGCCAGAGCCGATCAAGATGCACGACGATGCAGCGATCTATTTCGACGGCACGATCCTCGAGATCGCACGGCCGATCCGCAACACCGGCTGGAATCTGCATCTCGGTTTGTCGAGTGCGAGTATCTCGCAGACGGCGATCGACGTGACGCTGCGGCTCTTGGTGATCATGCTGATCATGATCGCGGTCGGCTTCGCGGCGGCCATCTTCCTGACCTGGATTCTGACGCGCCCGATCCTCGACCTGGTGGCGGCGACGGACGCCGTGGCGCAAGGCGATTTCAGCCGCCGCGTGCCGCGCTGGGCGGATGACGAAATCGGCGAATTGGCGACGGCCTTCAACGCGATGACCGAGGCGCTGGAGACGGCGGCGCACGAGCGCGCCGAACGCGACCGCCTGCGCGAGCAGTACATCAGCGGCGTGATCGTGGCGCAGGAGAACGAACGCAAGCGCATCGCGCGCGAGCTGCACGACAGCACCGGCCAATCGCTGACTGCCCTGCTGGTCGGCCTGCAGGACTTGAAGCAGGCGCAGGCCAATGGCAACAGCGGTGCGCGCATCGACCGGCTGCGCGAAGTCGTCAGCCATGCGCTCGACGAGGTGCGCGGCATCGCCTGGCGCTTGCGACCGAGCGTGCTCGACGACCTCGGCCTGCCCAGCGCGCTCGAACGGCTGGCGGATCAGTATCAGCGCCAGCAGAACATGACCGTCGATCTGGTCATGCGCGGGCTGCCGCCGCGTCTGCCGCAAACGCTGGAGACGGCCATCTACCGGATCGTGCAGGAAGGTCTGACGAACATCGCCCGCTACGCGCAGGCGCAAACCGCCAGCGTCGTCATCGGCCAGCGCGACGACTCGATCCGCATTATCATCGAGGATGATGGCGTCGGCTTCGACCCGAAGCAGATAGCCCAGTCGTCCAAGAGCCTGGGCTTGCAGGGCATCCGCGAGCGCGCCGGGCTGTTCGGCGGCACGCTCGAAATCGACTCGACTCCAGGGGGTGGCACCAGCCTGTTTATCGCCATCCCGTTCCAACCCGAAGCGCAGGAAGAGATCCAAACGCCATGACAGACCCCGCACGCATTCTCCTTGCCGACGATCATGCCGTGCTGCGCGCCGGGCTGCGCCTGCTGCTGGAAAAGCAGCCCGATTTCGAAGTGGTGGGCGAGGCCGGGAACGGCGACGAAGCCCTGAAGCTAGCGACAACGCTGCAACCGGACGTGATCCTGCTCGACCTGAACATGCCGGAGATGGACGGCCTGACGGCGATCCCGAAGCTGCACGAGCAGTCGCCGCACAGCCGGATTCTGATCCTGACGATGCACGACGATGCCAACTATCTCAAGCAGGCGCTGCACTCCGGCGCAGCGGGCTACGTGCTCAAGCAGGCGGTCGATACCGAGCTGCTGCTGGCGCTGCGGGCGGTGCTGCGCGGCGAGGTCTACGTCCACAGCGCCATGACACAGAAGCTGCTCGACCAGGTGGTCAATCCCACTGCCGCGCCGGAGGCCGCCGACCCGTGGCAAGGGCTATCTGAGCGTGAGTACGACGTGCTCAAGCGGGTGGCGCTCGGCTACACCAACGCCGAGATCGCCGACGAGCTGTTCCTGAGCGCGAAGACGGTCGAAACCTACCGCGCACGCGGCATGGAGAAGCTCAACGTCGAGACGCGCGCGCAGCTGGTCAAGTCCGCGCTTCAGCACGGCCATCTGGATTGAGAGAGCAAATTAGCGGGTTAGCAGATTAGCGAATTAGCCAGAAGCCTTCAGCCGATAGCCTTTAGCTGAAAAGCAAATTGGTCGTTGAGCGAATTAGCCATAAGCCGATAGCCGAAAGCCAAAGGCCAACTGCCAATACCGAACCGCCCACCAATGTCGGGGAAACCCTGACATAAACAGCACGAAAGATGCGGGGTTTGCCTGCTACCGGGCAGCCTTGAAAAAGCCTATTCTGGAGACAGTTCGCACAAACAAACACAGCAGTCCTCTAGAAAGGAACGCATCATGTTGAATCTTCTCCAACGCAAGCAGAACCGGGTCATCACTGAACCCCAGTTCGTCAAGACATTGTTCGGCGATGCTCGCTTCTCGGTTCTCTGGCTGGTCGTGCGTGTCTGGCTCGGTTGGCAGTGGATCGACGCCGCCAGCCACAAGATCGGCATCCCGGCGTGGACGGAAACCGGCGAAGCACTCAAGGGCTACTGGATGAACGCCGTCGCCATGCCCGAACAAGGGCGTCCGCCCATCACATTCGACTGGTATCGCGGCTTCCTGCAAGGGCTGCTCGACGCCAATGCGTACACCTGGTTTGCCAAGCTCGTCGCTTACGGCGAACTCCTGGTCGGTATCGCGCTCATCATCGGTGCCTTCGTCGGTATCGCGGCCTTCTTCGGCGCAGTCATGAACATGAACTTCATGCTCGCAGGCTCGGCCAGCAGCAATCCAGTGCTCTTCATCGTCGCGCTCGGCCTGATCGGTGCGTGGAAGATCGCAGGCTTCATCGGCGCAGATTACTTCCTGCTCAACCTGATCGGCACACCGTGGAATCGCGGCAAGGACAGCCAGACGGTCGAAGCAAAGAAAGACTACGGGCGCAAGCCAGTCCCTGTCCCCGCAGGCGATTAGCCTGACGGCACAAGCGGAAACAGGGGGGAGCGTAGAGCGTGGGCAGCCACGCTCTACGTGTTGGTGTCGATAGTTGAATGCATTGCAGTGAATCGGTCAGGAAAGCTAAAATACACACTATCGCTAGAGAGAGTCATGCTCAACGGGGGGGGATACCACATGAGCAAGAAGCGCAGTCAAAGCGCAGCCAGCCCACCACAACAGCGCCCGGCGTGGCTGCTGCCGGGCATCATCATCGCCGTGCTGGCGGTGATCGCGGCGGTCGTCGCGGCGCTGGCGAGCGGCACCAGCGAGCCGTTCGTGGCGGAGGTCACGGGCGCGCCGCGCGCGGAGATCGAACAGACGACCATCGACCACGGCGCACAGCCGTATGGCAACCCGGTCGAAAGCCTGTTTCGCATCCGCAACATCGGTGATCAACCGCTGATGATCGCGAGCAATCCGCAGGTCGAGACGGTCGAGGGTTGTTGACCGCCGAACGCTGTCGTCAGTTCGACGACCATACGTCCCGGTCAAGAAGCCACCATTAGCCTGCGCTACACGATGACTGAAGGCATGGGCGGCCCGCACGAATTCCGCGTCCACGTGCCGACCAACGACCCGACCAACCCCGTGCTGGTGCTCACCAGCAAATCCGACTGGGGTGCATGAACGACGGGCACTTCTGACCCCAGGCTGAGCGCCGACAGCCCGTAGCGGAACAGTGGCTATGGGCTGTCGGGCTTCTCCTTGTAGACAGCGGGTGCGTTCAGCACATAAGAGAATGCAGGCATCCGAAGGGCGAATGGTGCTCGCGTCTGTCCCCGCCGATCAAACGATTGCGCGCCCGCTGCCGATGTGGCATAGTGTGCGGCTTCCTGGACGCGGTGCGTTACTTTTGAACTAAGACAATACTTGAGGGGCGGTCTACCATGTATCGCATCTTCATTAGTTACAGCAGCAAGAGTAAACCTATTGTCGCGAAATTGGCCGAAGACCTTGGCATCACGGGGCACGAAATCTGGTTCGATCATCAGCTTACCGGCGGGCAGGCATGGTGGGACACAATCCTGGACGAGATTCGGCGCTGCGACATCTTCGTCTTCGCACTGACGAGCGAGGCGCTCGAGTCGTATGCCTGCAAGCTGGAATATACCTACGCCCACAAGCTGGGCAAGCCAGTGCTGCCGGTCAAGATGGATGGCGACGTCCCGATTCATCAACTGCCGGACGAGCTGCAATTGATCCAGTTCGTCGACTACACCTCGCAAGATTCGCAAGCTGCATTTCGGCTGGTCAGCGCGCTCAACAGTGCGCCGGCGGCTGCACCGCTGCCCGATGCGCTGCCGGAACCGCCGCCCGTGCCGCTGTCCTACGTCGGCAAGCTGCGCGAGCAGATCGACAGCCCGCAACTGACATTCGACGAGCAGGCCAGCCTCATTTTCAAACTGAAGGAACGGCTGCAGGAAGGCGACAGCCCGGAGGAAGCACGCGGGCTGCTGGAACGCCTGCGCCGGCGCGATGACCTCTACGCCAAGATCGACCGTGAAATCGAGGATCTGCTGCAATCCAGCCGCCCGGTCTCCGCGCGACTGTTCTCGCGCCGTGATCGTGAGCGCCAGCCGGACGCAGCCGAGGAAGCACCACAGGCGAAGGGTGAGCAGCGAGCTGCTCCCAAACGCGAGCGATCAGGCTCGGTGCAGCCCACACCTACCCTTACGATCGCCCTGGGCGCGATCTTCCTGGTCGGCAGCGGTGCGATCTTTGGCTTGTGCTCAATTTTCGCCGTTAATGACCTTGCTGGGTTCTTGTTTTTCACGATTGGCATCTTCGTGCATGGGATCTTCACTCAACGCGTGCTGGGCGGGACATTCATCGTGCCCGGCAAGCGAAGTTTGCTGCTGCGCGTGCTAGGCATCATGCTGTCGGGTGGCCCATTGAATGGTCTCGCACTGCGCAGGTTCAGCGCTGTGACTACGTGGCTTGTGGTCGTACTCGTCCTTGCGGGGTGGCTCGCAGCGATCTTCATAGCGGTTGGACTTTTCGACTGGTACCCAGGCCTTAATGGCCTTGTAATGGGTATCCTGGGCGCGCTGGTCACGTTGATCCTCTACGCCCAGGTGCGACGACGGTCATCGAATCATTAGCTAACCCTCATCTCAATCGCATAGACAGTGTAAGCCATCACTGCTAGAGTCTGCGCGAACTCTACGGGGATGTGACCATGCGACGACTCGCGCTTGCCAGCATACTACTGCTCATCAGCGTTCTCAGTCTACCTGCCGCCGCGCAGGATGCGAGCAAGCCGTTCGCGCTGCCGGTGGCCGGGCCGCCAGGGCCAAACACGTGGCTGCTCGGCCAGGCTTACGGCAACACGGCGGGCGCGTATCTGCGTGGCGACGAGTGGTATCGCGCCGGGCAGCGGCTGCATTTCGGCATCGACCTGTCGATGCGCTGCGGGACAACGCTAGTCGCGATTGGCGATGGCGAAGTCGTCGCGGTGGATGATCTCACCTTCGGCAGCGCGCCGCATAACCTGCTGATCCGCCACGACGCCGGTTACGTCAGCCTGTATGGGCATCTGCTGGAGCGTCCGGCGCTGGCCGTTGGGCAGCGGGTGACACGGGAGCAGGCAGTCGGCTTGAGCGGCGACCCGGATCTGACCTGCGAGTCGCGCCCGCACCTGCACCTGGAGATCCGCTCGCTCAACTACCGGACGGCCTACAACCCCGCCGCGCTGATCGACGCGCCGTGGGATACGCTGGCGCTGATCGGGCCGTTCAGCTACCCGCTCTTTCAGCAGGATCTCGACAATGCCCGCCGCTGGCTGACGCAGACGGATCAGCCAGAGGTGGCATTCGGCGGCGCGGCGCTCAATAACTATGCCGCCACCTTCCCCACCGTCGAGATGTATTTCTCCCCGGCGAACGCGCCCGTCGGCACGCTGGATGCGCCCGCCATCGACGGCGCTCCGTGGGCGCTGCGGCGCGTCGCCTTCGACGGCTGCTGCGCCAATGCCAGGTGGAGTCCGACCAACCCCGATCTGCTCTATCTGATCGACGGTGCGCCCGGCCAGCGCGCGGCGGTCTATGAATGGGATGTCGTGTTCGGCGCGCCGACCGGCCTGGCGACGACTGCGCCGCCGCCGCTGACCTCCCCCGATGGCACGTACACAGTGACGCCGAGCGGATCGCTGGCGGTCGTGCGCCGTCTCAGCGATGGCACGGAGTATCAGATCGACACCGGTGGCGCGATCCCGGCGATCAGCCCGGACAACACGCGGCTGCTGTGGCAGCGGAGCGAGAGCGGGGACGATCCAGCGACCACGATCTGGGTCAGCGACATCGACGGCACCGACGCCGCGCCGATTGCCAATACGCAGGGGCTGAACGCCCGTTGGCTGGATGGCGAACGGCTGCTGGTGTGGCAGCGGGTGGACATCACGACGACGCTCTACGTCTACAATACTGCCCGTGGCGATACGGTCACGCTCGGCGCGTGGGATTGGCTGCGCGGGCTGACGGTTGCGCCCGGCGGCGGGCGGCTGCTGTTCTACCTGTTCAACCAGCCCGATCCGGCGGCAAGCGGTGTCTATACGCTTGAGACACGCGCAGGCGCATCAGCGCAGCAGCTGCCCTGGTTCGGCGGCTGGCGCTGGCGTGACGCGGACAGCGTTTTCTACGTGCCACAGAATGACCAGCCGATTCACCAGCTCCGTTACTATGATCTCGTCAGCGGCGAAGACAGCGCCCTGACCGACCCGGCGACGCAGCCGTTCGTCATCGCCGAGGGCGATTGGTCGGTGAGCGCGGACGGGATGCGCGTGGCTTTATGGAACGCGCTCGACCACACGGTCTGGGTGGCGGAGGGGTGATTTTGGGCAGGCTAGACGTGTTACAATGAGACTGAACCTAGCTTAAAAAGGCGATGCTATGGTCGTCCAGGCGAAGACCTATACGGCGGAAGACCTGTGGGAACTCTCCCATCTGCCGGAGTACGCGGAGATGCGACTCGAACTGAGCGAAGGAGAATTGATCGTTATGGCGCCATCCAGTTGGCAGCATGGGGTCATGTCTTCTAGGTTCATTCGTATCGTCGGAGATTTCGTCGAAACGCATCATCTGGGGCTGACAACTGGCGCGGAAACGGGCTACATCCTCCATAGGAACCCGGACGGACGTGATACCGTGCGTGCGCCCGACATTGGCTTTGTTGCCGCCGCGCGTGTGCCGGATGTGCTGCCTGATACAGGCTACGTCCCCTTTGCACCGGATCTGGCCGTCGAGATCATCTCCCCCAACGACAAGGCGCACGAGGTTCAGGACACAGTGAGCGCGTATCTTCAATATGGCACGCGCATGATCTGGGTCGCCTACCCGATGTCGAAGACGGTTGTTGTGCATACCCCCTCCGGCGCACACACTTTGCGCGAGCATGACGTGCTCGACGGCGCGGACGTGCTCCCGGGCTTTCGCGTGACCGTGCGGGAGTTGTTCGTCTAGGTTCTATCCGCGGTCAAGGGGACATCGATTCTTTTTCTGCCATTGCCGCCGCCAGACCGTCGAACGGTCTGGCTGGCACTTTGGAAGCCACCTCGAAGGTGGCTGAGGGGATGATGCGGCGTGCCACGATACACGGGGCAGTGCGCGAAGATTGCGCTATACTCGTCGGCATCTGGCCGTTGTACCTCCAACAGCGATACCCCATGAAACATAGCTGGATGATGCGCGTTTCCCCGTGGTGGGCGCTCCTGATCGCGCTGCTGCTACTCGGCGCGGGGCAGATCTCGGCGCAAGACGTGCCGACGCAGCCGCTGCGCGTGGCGATCAAGCCGCTGCTGCCGTTCGTGATCTACAACGACGACAGCACGTACAGCGGCTTCAGCATCGACCTGTGGGAGGAGATCGCGGCGCGCACGGGCATGGATTTCGCCTACGTCCCGCTGGAGACGGTGACCGAGGTGCTTGATTACGTGCGCGATTCGCGCGCCGACGTGGGCATCGCCGGCATCAGCATCACGCGGGAGCGCGAGGAGTATGTCGATTTCTCACAGCCGATGTTCAACGCCGGGCTGCAAATCATGACTTCAACCACGGGCGACGATCCTGGGCCGGGGCTGATCTTGCAGTTTTTCAGCCCGACGATCCTGATCGGCATCGGTGTCATGATTGTGGCAGTGGTGCTGGTCGGTCACTTCGTCTGGCTGGCTGAACGCAAGAACCCGAACTTCCCCGATACCTATCTGCCGGGCGTCGGCGAGGGCATCTGGTGGGCAGCGGCGAGTTTGATCGGCGCGGGCGAGAACATGCCCCGCAGCATCGCCGGGCGCATCGGCGCATTCGTCTGGATCGTGCTCGGCATCCTCCTGGTCGCCTACCTGACAGCCGACCCGAGTGCGCAGAACACCGTCCAGCAGCTTCAGGGTTCCATCGGCGGTGTGGACGATCTGCCCGGCAAGCGCATCGCGACGGTGGATGGGACGACAGCCGCGAGCTACCTGCGCGATCTGCGTCTGCTCTTCGTCCCGCTGGAGAGCATCGAGGATGGCTATGGTTTGCTGGAAGCAGGCGCTATCGACGCGCTGGTCTACGACTCGCCAGTGCTGATCTACTATGCGAACACCGAAGGACAAGGTAAAGTCCAGGTTGTCGGGCCGCTGTTCGAGCGGCAGGATTACGGCATCGCCCTGCCGACCGGCAGCCCGCTGCGCGAGGTCATCGACCGGGCATTGCTGGAGATCGTGGAAGACAACATTTACGATGACATCTATGCCCGTTGGTTCGGCCAATTGCCGTGACGGGCACGACTGCAATGTTGGAAGCTGATGTTGGGTCAAAATTGACCCGTGCGCGTATCTTTGTTCTTATTATGATATGATTGCAAAATACAATTGTAGCAAGCTACATATCAGGATGGGATGAGATGGCAGAATCCGAAAAAGTCATATACCCGCGCATTCCTGAGAGCAACTGGTGGACATTGCGCGATCAGTTCAAAAAGACTTTACCCAACTCAGTTAATGTGAACTATCTTAAATCTCTGCTTGGCCTGGGGTCGGATCAGGCAGCGCGGAACGTGATCGCCCCCCTACAGAAAATTGGACTGATTGACGATGACGGAAGACCTACTTCTTTGGCAAATGAGTGGAGGCATGACGCAACTTATCCAGAGGTTTGCCAAAAAATCCTTGTTGAAGTCTATCCGCAGGAGCTTCGCGATCTCTATTCTGGATCTGGTCTAGATCGAGACGCTGTTGAGCGTTGGTTCAGTCTATCAGCCCAATTGGGTCAAGGTGCAGCACGACAAAGCGCAGCGCTTTACATGCTTCTACACGACGGCGTACCGAAGTCAAGTACCGAATTTTCCAAGACACGCTCAAACAAAGGAGAGTCAAAGAGTAGAGCAAAGAATGCCAAATCGACCTCCTCGAGCCGAAACAAATCTGACGGTGCCGACTCCAAATCGGCGCAACCTGCTCGTTCAATCGAAGTGAGCACTCCTCAGTTGGAGCAGCAAATTGGCCGTAACAGCGATCTCACACTTCATATTGATTTGCAGATTCATATCTCGCCAGACGCCACCGCAGAACAGATCGACCAGATATTCGCAAGCATTGCTCGACACATTGTAAAGAAGGATTACTCTAGTTGAGCAAAATGAGAACACATTCGGTTTTCCGAAATGCGCAGAGACTTCAATCCGAACTCAATTCCTTACCGGGGATAATCAAACCCACCAATGACAGAGTTGAGCCTGTGCTTCCATCCCTGGAGCAAGTTGTAAGTGACCCTGACCTTTTGAGGTACGTGGAAAAGCTATTCAGAGATGGTCACCATGCACAAGCAGTAGAGAGAGCGTACAAATATCTTAACAATCTTGTGAAGAAGAAGGCCTCAGCTCCAGCCCTTGATGGTAGCTCCCTGATGAACACCACATTTTCTGTTCAAAAACCGCTACTAAAGCTAAATGCTCTATCATCGGAGTCGGAAGAGAACGAACAAAAAGGATATATGCAGATACTTGCCGGCGTGATGACAGGAATTCGAAATCCGCGAGTACACGAACATGATTGGGAGGATACGGAAGAGCGTGCCCTACAACTCCTGTCTCTAGCAAATCACTTGGTTGTCCGAGTTCGAAACTCGAAAGAAACCTAGCGATCATGGCAAATCCATTATCGACTACTATCCCTCCGACAGAGGACAAGTTACAGTGGTCGAACTCCACCGCCTAGACAACAACGCTATTCCCGCGTGCCCTGCGTGAAGCGATAGGCCAGGAAGATCGGGACAATCGTCGTCAGCACGACGATGATGGCGGCGACGTTCGTCACTGGGCGGTCGCGCGGGCGCGTGAGCTGGCTGAAGATCCAGATCGGCAGCGTCTGCTGCTGGCCTGCCGTGAAGGTCGTGACGATCACCTCGTCGAACGAGAGCGCGAAGGCCAACATCCCGCCCGCCAGCAGCGCGGTCGCGATGTTCGGCAGGATGACGTGACGGAACGTCTGCCAGTTGGACGCGCCGAGGTCGCTCGACGCCTCGACAATCGAATTCGATGCGCGGCGCAGGCGCGCGATCACGTTGTTATAGACGGTGACGATGCAAAACGTCGCGTGACCAACGATGATCGTCCAGATGCTGAAGTCGATGCCGAACAGGCTGATCGACGAGCGCAGGGCGATGCCGCTGACGATGCCCGGCAGCGCAATCGGCAGGACGACGAGCAGCGAGATGGCGTCGCGGCCAAAGAAGCTGCGCCGGTAGGTCGCGAGGGCGATCAGCGTGCCGAGGATGATTGCCAGCGTTGTGGCGATGGCCGCCACCTGAAGCGACAGGCCGAGCGCGCGCCAGAAATCCTCGCGACCGGCGATGACGCCGAACCACCGGGTCGTCATGCCCGGCGGCGGGAAAGTGAAGGCCGATTCCTCAGTCGTGAAGGCGTAGAAGAAGATAACCAGGATCGGGAAGTGCAGGAACAGGATGCCACCGATAGTCGCCAGCTTGAGCGGCCAGGATGCGCGCTGAGTCATGGGCAGACGCTCCCCGTTGCAATTTTGAACCACAGAGACACAGAGAGCACAGAGGGGGGATGTGGTTTTTTCCCGTTCAGGCCAACAGCGACTATCGGCATAAGGTCTGCCGGAGATTGCCTGGAAAAAGGAGCGACTAACTCAGGCAGGCGGGCGAGATATATCTCGCCCGTACAATGGCATGTATCTTTGTCAGGCCATGATATGGACGAGTCTTGGTCAATTGATCGATTTGTATCAAGCAGGCTGCCAGACCATGTGTGCCGTAGACCAGCCACCTTCCAGGTGGCTTCCAGACCGCCCAGCCCGATGCTTAGAGCATCGGGCGATCCCCCAAAGCCGACAGCCGACCGCCGATAGCCAACAGCCCTACAACGCATCGAACGCCCCTAACCGCCTGGCGATCATCAGGTAGATGATCATGATCACAATCGGCACGACGGTGAAGGCCGCCGCCAGCGGGATATTGCCCGCGGTGCCCTGGTAGGAGTAGACCGCCCCGCCGATGAAGAAGCTCGAATTGCCGATGATCTGCGGGATGATGTAGTCGCCGAGGGTGAGCGAGAAGGTGAAGATCGACCCGGCGATAACGCCCGGAAACGCCAACGGCAGAATCACCTTGCGGAAGGTGTAGCCCGGCGGCGCACCGAGATCGCTCGATGCCTCGATCAGCGACTTGGGTACCCGTTCAAGCGCCGCGTTGATCGGCAGGATCATGTACGGCAGCCAGATGTAGACGAAGACGAGAAACATGCCGATGAACGAAAACGAGAGCGTGCGTCCGCCGATCAAGGGGATGGCGAGCATGGCGTCAAGCACGCCACGCAGGCCAAGCGCGCCGAACGCCCAGGTGACGATGCCCTCGTCGGCCAGGATCAGCTTCCAGGCGTAGACGCGCACGAGATAGCTCGACCAGAGCGGCACCATCACCAGCAGGTAGAGGATGCCGCGCGTGCGGTTATTGGCGAAGCGCGCCATATAGTATGACAGCGGGAAGGCGATGATCGCCGCCGCAATCGTCACAGCCGCCGCCATGATCGCCGTGCGCAGGAAGATGTCGAAATGCGCCTGCGTGAACAGATCCTGGTAGGTGCGCAGCGTGAACTCGCGGATGATGCGCCCGCTGAAATCGTCAATCGAGAAGAAGCTCTGCACCAGCAGCGTGCCGATGCTGCCCAGGTAGACGATCAGCAACCAGCCGAGCGGCAGCAGCAGCAAAAGCAGCAGTGACAGATTCGGATGATTGTAGAGATACGTGCCAATGCGGCGCATGAGCGAGGGCGTCGCGCGCCCCGGTGTGATCGTGCGTGTAGCCATGGCGTCGCTCTCAGTGCTGCGCAGCGGCGAAGAAGGCTTGCTGCAAGCGCAGCGTTTCGTCGTCGGCTTTGATGGCACGGATGGCACGCGCCAACGCCTTGCCCCGCGCCGCCAGCCAGCGCTCACCCTTCTCGGCAGTCGCGGGCGAGGCGTCGCCGGCGTAATGCGTCGGATGATCGGCGTACCACCAGATGCCGGTCGTCGTGCCCAGGTCTGTGAGCGCCTTGAGCCGCCCGCGCGCATCGCCCTCGCCGTCTGCACGCACGCGATCAAAATGCACCAGATCCGGGCGGATCGCCATGACGGCGGCGGTCTCCTGCGCCCCAGCGTGATCACCTGCCGACCAGTCGCCAACTTCCGCCGGGTCATCTGCGGCGATGACGGGCGGATAGGTGACGTAGACGACGTAATCGCGCGGGCTGGCAAGCTGCTTCTGCAAGAACAGGCCGATCAGCCCGTGATTGCCGCCGTGCGCATTGACGAGCACGATCTTGCGCAGGCCATTGCGGGCAATCTCGCGGCAGACGTTGTCGAGCAGGCTCAGGATCAGATCCGGATCGAGGGCAATCGTCCCGGCGCAGTGCTGCGCTTCCAGGATCTGCGTGAAGATGAAGTCTGGGAAGATCAGCGCCGGTTCGATCTCGGCGGCGCGGCGGCACAGATCGCGCGCGATGTAAGTGTCGGTCGCCATCGGCAGATGGTGCGCATGGCGTTCGACGACGGACAGCGGCAGCAGGCACACCCCCTGGCTGGCCGCGACCGCCTGGGGGAAATCATCACTGGTCAGTTCTTCCCAGCGCATGGAAGACGCTCACTTTCACAGGCAACCGATCAGGGCAAAATGATACCCAATTTTGCGCATTTGCACCGCGATTCTGGTGGGCAGATTTTTGAGCTTGCCAAGCATCCTTCTGGCGTGGTAATAATGTTCGCCCCGTTCTTTTACTGATCGTCGAGGCCTCATTATGCCACGTCAACATGTCTTCATCAGTTACCCCAGCAAAGAAAGCACCTTTACGCACAAGCTGAAAGCCGATCTTGAGAACGAGGGTGTCCGATCCTGGTTGGATAAGTCGCAAGAGGGCATTCAGATCGGTGATGATTGGGTAGATACCCTGTCTGATGCGATTGATGACTCTTTCGCCATGATCGCCGTCTTTTGCCCGCACTACGTCGAATCGCAGTGGTGCCTGAACGAGCTGCGGCGCGCCCTCGCGAACAAGATCCCGGTCTTCCCGGTGCGGATTCGGCCTGTGCCCGCGCGCGACGTGCCTTTCGAGATGGGATCGCTGCAACACATCGGCTTCGAGAAGTGGCAGGAGCCGCGAGAATATGAAAAGCAGCTTGCGCGGCTCGTGCAACAACTGCGCCAGCAGTTCCCGGAGCAGATCGGGATGCCCCTGCCCGCGGAGCAGCGCTACCTGAACAGTCTGATCACCGAGCTTGAGTCGAGCCAGACGGTTAATGTTTACCTCGCGCAGACGCTCGAAAGGCAGGCATCCGCCACGATGCGCGAACGGCCGCGCCACTATCCGGAGCGCCCCTATCTTGTCGAGACGTGGATCGCCAGCAGCGAAGAAGACGATGAAACCGGGGCGTCGGCACAGCGACCGACCATCGAACTGCCGACGGCGGAGGATCTCCTGGCCTATGACCAGCGCTTCGTCATCCTGGGCGATGCCGGAACCGGCAAATCGACAGTACTGCGGCGGATTGCGCTGACGGCGGCGCGCCAGCGCCAAGCTGATCCCGATCGCGGGCTGCTGCCGGTAATGCTCGAACTCTCCGAATGGACGGACAGCTATCCAACGGTTGAATCGTTCTTGCGCACGGCACTGCCAGAAGGCACCTCGATTGACCGCGAAGATCTGCTCTGGTGTCTGGATGGGTTGAGCGAACTCGGCGAAGATGCGCCGCGCCGCGCGCTCGAACTGCGCCGCTGGCTGGCCGCCACTACCACCCCGCACAATCTGATCCTGACCTGCCGCCGCGACTACTATACGGACGCGCTTGACGTCGGCATCGAGAACGTCATCCAACTGACGCCGCTGAGCGATGCGCAGGTCGAGGCGTTCGCGCGCCACTACCTGGGCGCGAACGCCGGCACATTCCTGGGACAGATCTACGGCGACCAGGTGCGCGACAACACCCGCCCGCTGCTGCTGGAACTCGTGCGCAACCCGCTCATGCTCTCGATGTTAACCTACGTGTTCGAGAGCAATCCGAACCAGAACCTGCCACAGAATACGAGCCGCGTCTTTTCGCAAATGGTCGAAACGCTGCTGCTGCGCGAAGATGCCCGCGGCGGTCTGGGTAAGCACAAACCGGCGGACGTGCGCTCGGCGCTGGCGAAGCTGGCCTTCGCCATGATCGACGGCGGACGGCCGCGCGAAGTCCCGCTCGACTACGCCATGAGCAGGATGCACCTGATTAGCGGGCGTTCGCTGCTGGAGGCCGCGCTGGAAGCCAACCTGCTCGAAACGCGCGGCGTCACCGTGCGCTTCGCCCACCCGGCGATGCAGGCATACTTCGCCGCGCTGGAAGTTGACCGCCGCTCGATTGTGGACAAGATCCGCCCGGCAGCGCTCGATCAAGCCGGGCGCAGGCTGAACAACAAGTGGGACAACACCATCGTCGCCCTCGCCGGCATTAGCGACAGCCCCAGCACGTTCACGGAACAGATCGCCCAGCGCGATTTGTTTCTGGCACTGCGCTGCGCCTACAGCGGCGCGGACGTGCTGCCGGATCTCCAGGATCGCCTGCTGCGGCAACTGCTGACGCCGTCCGCAGACGGCAAGACCCTCAATGCAACACTCAAGATCGAGTTCGATAAAAAGACAAAGAAGAAGAAGCGGCTCGAACTCTATTGGCGCGCGGCGGAAGACACACTCAACCAGACGGGCGCGGCAATTGTGCCGCAGTTGCTGCGCTGGTTGTATCGGCTGAACGGGCCGAAGTTGCGCTCGATCATCATCCGCGTGTTGGGGCACGCGCAGAGCGCAACCGCCGCGCCGCACCTGGTCAACATGCTCGACAAAGGCAACCTGACGCAGCAGGAAGTCGTGCTCACGTTCAATGCCCTGCGCAGCATCGCCAGCGCGGAGATGACGCTCGACATGTGCCGCTACCTGGAGACGAAATACGTCGTCAACGCCGCATTGGTGCTCCATGCCATTAGTGATGAACGTGCTGTGCCCGCACTGGCAGCGGCAGCACTACGTCCTTACGAAATTGAGGTACGCCTCCTGCTCGTGCGCATCCTGGCCACGTTTGCGGATGCCCGGTCGATCCCAGCCCTGACCGCGATCATGAAGGATCGCAAGAGCAGCGCGCGCAAACTGACAGAGACGGTCTCCGCCGTGCTGCCCCAGATCGGCGAGGTCGTCGTCGCGGGCGCGCTGACAGTCGGCACAGGTGCGTGGACAATTGCCTCGTTACGCTCAAACAGCGGCAGTCTCAACACAAGCCACCTGCTTACCAAAGCGATGAGTAACTTCGGCGAGAAATTCGACAAGCTCGGCAAGGCGGTTGATGCGCTGCCCGACCTGCGGGCGGCGGCGCTCGATGGCCTGATCGCGATCCCGGATCGTGAGGCCATCACCGGCCTCGTGATCGCTTTGAGCGATAGCGACGCGGCGATCCGGGCGCGGGCCGCAGGCGCGCTGGAGATGCGACGCTGGTCGCGCAACAACGCCACCGACGAAGAACTGGCCTACTACCACGGTAGCCGCGGCGAATGGTCGTCGATGCTGACGCTGGGTGAAGCGGGCGAGGCGGTCTTCTTGCAGCTCATGGCCGAACAGCCGGATAAGATCAGGACGCAGTTAGAGGAGATTTACCGGCAGAAAAAACAGGGCAAGGCCGGCGAAGAAGCGCCAGCGGCAGAAGAAGCCGACGCGCCGGCGACCGAAACCGAGCCACCGGCTGAGCCAGCAGCGCTGACGACAACCCCGCCCACCGCGGCGCGCGACCGAGAGGCACTGGCAATTGACACCACCGGCGGCAAACTGACGGTCAGCGTCGATATGGACGAGGTGCGCACACAGTTGAACGATCTGAGCGGCAAAGCGCGTGACCGGCTGAAAGGGTTTGGTGTCAATGTGGGCAGCAACGACGCGGAGAAGGCGCGCATCGCCGAGATGCTGAGCGACATGAGCGCCGAAGCGGCCAGAGAGCAGCTTGTGCAACTGTTGAACGCACCGACATCGGCAACGCGCGCTGCGGCTGCCGACGCCCTGGCGCAGCACGCCGATGACGAGGTACAGAAGGCGCTGATCGAGCGGCTGGCCGACGCAGATGCGGATGTGCGTAAGGCGGCGGCACGTTCTCTGGGCGCGCAGAAGGCGGCGCACGCCGTCGTGCGGCTGGTGCTGCTGCTGCAAGATAAAGCGGGTGCGCCCCGGCTGTCATTTGGCAAGAAGACCGGTGAACGTGTCTGCGACGTGGCAGCGGACGCTCTGCGCGCGATTGGCAGCCAGGAAGCGCTGGACGCGCTCGCCATGTGGCAGCGCAGCGGCGGGTAAGAAACGCCCGCTGCTGCATTTAACCCGCCTGCGTCGGCTGCGGGTTACGGTCTCCAGTAGCGCCACTCGCTCCCCAGATGCCCCAACGTGGCGCGGTACGGCGTGAGCTTGAGCAGCCCCAGCGTCGGATCGTCGCTTGACTGCCAGATGAGGCCCGGATCGTAACCGAGCGGCGGCGGGGCAGCCTTGAACCACTCATACACCCGGCGGATTTCGGCCGCGTCGTCGATCCATTCGGCGTGGCAGTCGACAGTGAGCGGCTTCATGATGTCGCGGTCATAGCACAGGCTGACGTAGGGGCTGTGCGTCAGATGTTTGGCCTTCGGGCTGTGCCGGTTGGTGAGAATCCAGCCGGTTGCCGTGTCGCCTTCGCGCGCCCAGATCGGATGCAGCAGGCGGACGTGCGGGCGGTTGTGCTTATCGACCGTGGCGACGCTGCACCAGACCTGCGCATGGGCGACCGCGATCACTTCTTCGACGATCTCGGCGAAGCTTTCGATTTTCATGGTGTTTGTCCAGTCGCTGGATCGGGTAGATGGCTGCCATTCATGCCGCTGGCAGCCGCGCGATTATGTCACAGGCACGCGCGTTATCGTAGGCGGAAGATCAGGGACAGACTACGTCATCAGTGTGGGGTTGAGGTGTCGCTCATTCGTAAGGAAGCGCCAGGAATTGGCGATATGCTCCTAGATTCGCCTTACTCATCTCTGGAGGGTGGTGCTGCTTGTGAATATTTGTCGATCAATTCGACAATGACGCTATTGGAAATATCGTCAATTTCTGACTTTGAATAGACGGTCAACAAGTAGACATACTCTGATGCAGGAACATAATAGATGACACGGTATCCACCGCGCTTGCCACGCCGGGCGTCCCGGTTGGGCAGGCGAATTTTGTAAGCGACACCCGCCTGCCCTTGTAGGCGATCTCCCGGCGTCTCACCCCGTTCAAGTTGTTCGATCAGCGGTTGCAGATCGAGTCTGATATTGGGGTACTTCTTGCGCAGCCGCTTGACCTGAGCAGCGAATTCATCCGTCGGCAGCACCCTAGGCATCGTCGCTACTTTCGAGACGTTCCCACATCTCGTCGACGGACATCACCTCACCGCTCGCCACCTGCTTGAGCGAGCGCTCAAGGCTGGCGAGAACGTGTTCGGCGTCGTCGTCATCATCTTCGAGCGCTCGCTCGACCAGCGCGCGGAGATATTCGTCCGGGTTGGCGTAACCGAGGGCACGAGCGCGTGCTTCGGCGCGTTTGCGCTGCTCTTCCGTCAGACTGATCACGAAATCGACCATGCGCAATCCTCCATCACTACCACAAGTCTAGCACAGACTCACCGCCGTTGGAGCGTCCCTGCACTTTTCTCACCCCATCTCGACCCGCCGGTTGAACTCGCGGGGCCAGATGAGCTTGACGCGGCGGCCTTTGGCGCTGAGGACGCTCATCGAGGTCGCGTCGAGGTTCTGCTGGACGACGGTCAGGTCGCCGCCGTCGTCGAGTTCGATCAGGTAGCGGGTGTGCATCCCCAGGTAGACGACGTCGCGGATCGTGCCGAGTGCGCCTATCGCGCCGTCCGGCGTCGGCGCGTCCTCCGGGCTGATCTTGATCTTCTCCGGGCGGACGCTGAACGGCTGATCCGAGCCGGTGAGATGCTGAGCCGCCGCGCCGCTGACGATGTTCGACGTGCCGACGAACCCGGCGACGAAGGCGGTCGAGGGGCGCTCGTAGACCTCCGCCGGGCTGCCGACCTGCTCGATCTTGCCCAGGTTGAAGACGGCGATCCGGTCGCTCATGGTCAGCGCTTCTTCCTGGTCGTGCGTCACGTAGATGAAGGTGATGCCGACTTCCTGCTGGATTGCCTTGAGTTCGATCTGCATCTGCTGGCGCAGCTTGAGGTCGAGCGCGCCGAGCGGCTCGTCGAGAAGCAGCAGGCTCGGATGCAGGATGAGCGCGCGGGCGAGGGCGACGCGCTGGCGCTGGCCGCCGGAGAGCTGCGCCGGTTTGCGCCCGGCCATCCCCGGCAGGCGCACGAGTTCGAGCATCTCGTGGACGCGGCGTTCGCGCTCGGCCTTCGCCACCTTGCGGATCATCAGGCCATAGCCGACGTTCTCGCCGACGGTCATGTGCGGGAACAGCGCGTAATCCTGGAAGACGGTGTTGACATCGCGATCATACGGTGGGATGCCGACGACGTTCTGGCCGTGGAGGATGATGCTGCCGCCGGTTGGCTGGTCGAAGCCGGCGATCAGGCGCAGGCAGGTCGTCTTGCCGCTGCCGGACGGGCCGAGCATCGAGAAGAACTCGCCGTCGTAGATGTCAATCGAGACATCATCGAGCGCGCGCACGTGCCCGAAATGCCGCGACACATTGCGCAGGCTGACGGCGATGGATGGGGTTGGGGCTGGGTTCTGCATGAATTTCTCTATCAAGAACCACAGAGGCACGGAGGACACAGAGGGATTCTTCCTCTGTGCTCTCTGTGTCTCCGTGGTTCATCATCAACCGTTCTTGATCATCACGTGCTTGGTGATCTTGTAATCGCTGACCGCTTCGGCAGACAGATCCTTGCCGAAGCCCGATTGCTTGAAACCGCCGTGGGGCGTTTCGCTGGCGAGCGGGATGTGCTCGTTGATCCAGACCGTGCCGAATTCGAGATCGCGCGCGACGCGCATCGCCCGCCCGACGTCCTTCGTCCAGACGCTGGCCGCCAGCCCGTAGAGCACGTCATTGCCCAGGTGGACGGCCTCGTCGTCGCCCTTGAAGGTGTTGATCGTCAGCACGGGGCCGAAGACCTCGCTCTGAATGATCTCGCTCTTCTGGTCGGCATCGACGATCACGGTCGGCTCGAAGAAATAGCCGTCGCCCATGTCCTTGGGCTGCGCGCCGCCGGTGATGATCTTGGCCCCGGCGGCCTTGGCGCGCTCGACGTAGCCGCGCACGCGCTCGCGCTGCGTCGCGCTGATCAGCGGCCCCATCTGCACGCCCTCGTCGTACTGCCGCCCGATCTTGACCGCGCGCATCCCTTCGACAATCGCTTCGAGCGCGTGGTTGTACTGCTTCTGGTGGACGTAGACGCGCGTCGCCGCCGTGCAGTCCTGGCCGGTGTTGAAGGTCGAGCCGATGACGGCGCTGCCTGCGAGCGCCTCGACATCGGCATCGTCAAAGACGATGAACGGCGCTTTGCCGCCGAGTTCGAGATGGACGCGCTTGAGCGTATCGGCAGCGGTCTTCATGATCTTCTTGCCTGTGCCGGTGCTGCCGGTCAGGCTGACCATGCGCACGTCCGGATGCTCGACCAGCGCCTGGCCGGTGTCGTTGCCGCCGGTGACGACGTTGATCACACCCGGCGGGATGCCTGCCTCATTGGCGAGTTCGGCCAGCATCAGCGTCGTGATCGGCGTGGTCGGCGCGGGCTTGAGCACAATCGTGCAGCCTGCGGCGAGCGCCGGGCCGAGCTTCCAGATCGCCATCATCAGCGGGTAGTTCCAGGGCGCAACTGACCCGACCACGCCGACCGGCTCGCGGCGGTAGATCGAGGTGAAGCCCTTGGCGTACTCGCCGGACGAATAGCCGTGCGTATCGCGGGCCGCGGCGGCGAAGAAGCGCAGGTTATCGACGCAAAACGGCAGGTCTGCCCCCAGGCTGACGAAGGCGTAGGGCTTGCCGGTGTTGTCACTTTCGGCGCGGGCGAATTTCTCGATCCGCTTTTCGAGCAGGTCGCCAAGCCGCCAGAGGGCGAGCGCGCGCTCGCCGGGCGTCAGGCGCGACCAGCGTCCATCATAGAAGGCAGTGCGGGCGGCGCTGACGGCCTTGTCCACGTCCTCGCGGTTGGCGTCGACGGTGCTGGCGAGGATCTCGCCGGTGGCGGGGTTCTCGATCTTGAGCCGCTTGCGCCCGCTGCCGCTCACCCACGCGCCGTCGATCCAGAGTTTGTAGCTTTTCATTGCTTGTGGCCTTTGGCTTGTGGCCGTTGGCGATTGGCTATTGGCTTTTAGCCGCTAGCTGTTAGCCTCTGGCTGCTGGCCTGAAAAAACTGCGCAAAGGGCCGGGCGCTGTGTGTGGCGCCCGGCATCGAATATGAAATGAGGGTGGAGAACACAGTTCAGAATGACGCGAGTCTGTATCCTTGTTCGCCGACGGGTCAACCCGTCGGCTAGCTGCAATCAAGCGCACTGAAGGCGCTACAGCGCCATGCCAGGGATTCACCACCATAGGCCCTGTTCTCTCCATGAGCTGTCAACCATCAGCCAGAAGCGATAAGCCAACAGCCGATAGCCAGCAGCCCCCTAACGCCCACCGATGACGGCGATGTAGTTTGTCACCCATTCGCGATAGGGCACGCAGGTTGTGCTCTCATCTTCGTCACCGCAGCTTTCGACCGGCGTCTTCCAGAACTTGATCTGCTCGAAGTTGTCGAAGCCGTTGGTCGCGCAGCCGGCGTCGGTCAGCAGTTCATTGCCCGTGCAAGCGGCGGGGACGGCGGGCACCGAGCCGAACCAGGCGGCGAGATCGCCCTGGAGCTTGGGATTGAGCGACCATTCCAGCCACAGGTAAGCACAGTTCGGGTGCGGAGAATTGACATGCATCATGGTCGTGTCGGCCCAGCCGGTCGCGCCTTCTTCGGGGAAGACGCTGGCGATGGGCGGCGCGCCTTCGGTCGCCTGGAGGATGTTGACCTGGAACGGCCACGAACCGCTGGCGACGATGCCCTCGTTGGTGAAGTCATCGATCTGGATGAAAGCGTCGTGCCAGTAACGGGCGACCAGCTCGCGCTGCTGGCGCAGCAGGTCGAGCGCGGCGTTGAACTGATCGGTGTTGAGCGCATACGGATCGGTGATGCCGAGTTCGGGGTTGTGATACATCAGGTAGTTGGCGGCGTCGGCGATGTGGATCGGCCCATCATAGGCCTGGACGCGCCCGGCATTCGACTCGCCATCCGGCAGTGTCATCTCTTCGAAGACAACGTTCCAGCTTGTCGGCGCTTCCGGGAACGTATCCGTGTTGTACATCAGGACGTTGGGGCCCCACTGGTAGGGGACGCCGTAGTGCTCGGCTGTGCCGTCGCCGTCCACGTCAACGGTGTGCCAGGGCGCGTTCTGCAGGCGCTCATCGACCGTGCTCCAGCTTGGGATCAGGTCGAGGTTGATCGCCTGGACGCGACCGCCATAGACGAGGCGCAGGCTGGCGTCGCCGGACGCCGTCACCAGATCGAACGTGCCTTCGTTCATGAGCGCGACCATCTCGTCCGAGGTGGCAGCGGTTTTGATGTTGACCGCGCAGCCGGTGTCGGCTTCGTACTGAGTCACCCAATCATAGGCCGGGTCGGTGTCGCCGCGTTCGATGTAGCCCGGCCAGGCGATAATGTCGAGCGCGCCTTCACCCGCGCCGACCTCCGTCATCATGCTATCCTGCGCGGCAACAATGCCGAGCGGCAGCACCAGACACAATATAAGTAGCAATCCAAGCCGTTTCATGTGTGTTTCTCCTGAAATGAGGCGTAGTAACTTACCCCCTATTCGCAGCAAGAATTTAACATAGCGAAATTCACCGCAGCAAGTCGATTCTCATCATGAGCTAAGATTCGCCCGATGGGCGCATGGCTTTCGGCGGTCGGCTGCCCGATGCAGAGCGCTGTAAATCCGGTTTTGTAGAAACGCGGTTATTCGCAGCCGGGGGCGCGGACGGCAAGAATGCCGTCCCTACGACGGCTCGTGGTGCTTAAAACCAAGGGGCGATTCGGGTGTCCCGGCAGTTGTCGGCTTCGGGTACAATAGCCGCTCAATTTGAACACTAGCGAAACACAATGCTGACATTCGTACTCATCTTCCTGGCCGTGGGCGCGCTGCTGATCGCCCTGGCGGTGCAGAAGCGCTTCCACCGCTGGCAGAGCGTCGCGCGCGGGCTGCTGATCACCTACGTCATGGTGGCGCTGATCCTGGGCGCGGGCGAACTCTACTTCCGCTACGTCTTCGCCGAGTCGGAGAACACCGTCTCGCTGGCGACGGAGAACTGGCTGGCGCGCTACTGGCACACGAACGCGCTCGGCTTCCGCGACCGCGAGTGGACGGCGGCGGATCTCGCGGGCAAGACGGTCGTCGGCGTCACCGGCGATTCGTTCACGGCAGGCTGGGGCATCCAGGACCCGGCGGATCGCTATCCGGAGGTGCTGGCGGGGCTGCTCGGCGACGATTACGCCGTCGTCAACCTGGGGCAGTATGGCACGGCGACGCCGGAACAGCTTGAGATTTTGCAGAAGTTCGATCTCGCCACGCCCGACGTGGTCATCCTGCAGTACTTCCTGAACGACATCAACTACGCCGGGCTGCGGCTGGGCCTGCTGCCGACGCCCAAGCCCGCGCCGGATTGGGCGCAGGAGTCGTACCTGGGCAACTTCCTGTATACGCGCCTGCTCGCCCGCTTCCTCGACCCCGAGTTCAACAAAGATTGGTGGCAGTGGTCATACGATGCCTACGACAACGTCACCATCTGGGATCTGCATCAGGAAGAGATTGACGCTTACATCGACTACGTAGACAGCATCGGCGCGCGGCTGATCGTGGTCATCTTCCCCAACATGCTCGACCCGGTGAAGAGCATCGCCTACATCGACCGCGTGGCGCAGCACTTCGAGGCGCGCGGCGTGACCGACGTCCTCAAGCTGTTTGACGAGGCCGCCGCCTGGCCGCTGCAAGAGCGGATCGTCTCGCTGCGCGATACGCATCCGAGCGTGGCCTTCCATCACATGGTGGGTGAAGCGATCTACCAGCGCTTCTTCGAGCAGAGCGCGGACTAGAGATGGCGGCGGTAGTGCTCGTCCTGGCCGTGATCGGCGGCTGCCTGCTGGCGGGGACACTCCAGCGGCGCTGGCGCTGGCTGCGCACGCTCAGCCAGGGGCTGCTGGTGTCGCTGGTGACGATCACGCTGCTGCTGGCGGCGGGTGAAGCCTACTTCCGCTATTTCTACGCCGACACCGAGGGGCGGCTGGCCTCGAACAACTGGATGGAACGCTACTGGCAGACGAACAGTTGGGGCTACCGTGACCGCGAATGGACAGCGGCGGACTGGCAGGGCAAAACGACGGTCGCCATCGTCGGTGATTCGCTGACGGCGGGCTGGGGCATCGTCGATCCCGCCGACCGCTTCAGCGACGTGCTGGCGGCGGAACTCGGCAGCGACTATGCCGTCTTCAACCTGGGCGTCCCCGGCTCATCGACACCCGAACAACTCGACACACTCAAGGCGCTGCCGGTGCAGCCGGACGTCGTCATCGTGCAGTACTTCCTGAACGACATCGACTATGCCTCGCTGAGCCTGGGGCTGAACCTGAACATCACCGACATCCCGCCGCTGGCGCAGGAATCACACCTGGCCGACTTTGTGTATGCGCGGGCGAACGCGGGCTTCGGCCACGACTACTGGGCGCTGCACTATGCCGCCTATGACAACCCGGCGGTCTGGCGTGTGCATGAGGGTGAGCTGAATGCGTTCGCTGATTACGTTGAGAGTATCGGAGCACGGCTGATTGTCGTCAACTTCCCCAATCTGCAAGACCCGGTGACGAGCGTCGCCTATGTTGATCGCGTGGCGCAAGTTTTCGAGGCGCGCGGCGTAACCGACATCCTCAAGTTGTACGACGTGGCCGCCGCCTGGCAGCGGGAGGACGTGATCGTCTCGCCGCGCGACGCGCATCCGAGCGTCGCCCTGCATCATTACGTCGGCGAGACGCTCTATGAGCGCTTTTTCCAGACGGCAGGCGCGTCGGGCTAGGTTCCAGCTACCACAACCACCGCCGCCGAGTCATCATGAAAGAGAAGGTAGAGATACCAGCCGAGGAAGATCAACAGCGGCAGACCTTTCTGATCGGCCAGTTCGGGGTCGAGGCTGATTTCGGAGTTGAGCTTGAAGGCACCGCCCGTCTTGAAGCCGACGACGGGCGTGCCATCCTCGGTCGTCCAGGCCCACTTGGTGCTCCAGAAGTTGCTCGACCGCCAGGTGAGTTCGCGGCCATCCGGGAAGATGAGCTTGCCGCCGACGAAGCGATAGTCGAATTCCGCCGGCGATTCGCCGGTGCCGACGGACTGGATCTCGATGCGGCGGTTGAAGAAGCCCTTGCGCTCGAAGACCCAGCGGTTGCCGACGGCTTCGACTTCCGCGACTTCGCGCCAGAAGCCGCGGCGCACCATCCTGCCGACGAGTTCACCGCTGCCGGTGCGCAGTTCATATTCGCGCCGCCAACTGCTCGGCTGAACCCAGCGCAGATCCTGCAATTCCAGTTCGTTAAGGCCCTTCATCGCCCACTCCTGGTGTAGCTCCTATCAGATAGAATTACGTAGGATGATAGCGTCGGGTTGCATGGCGTGTTTGTGGGGGCATTTCAAGTCGGGCGTTGACACCTGGAACTTGCAAAGTGAGGTTCAGATACGGATTCGTCGCCCACGAAACTGACATGCCCTACTGATTAGCAACCAGCAGACTCGGGTTGACTGGAGGACAAATGACGGAGAATGAAGGTCTATTTGGATATGGAGCTACAAGTGAATAAACAGAGCATGCCCTATGTACTCGTAATTCTAACTGCCCTAGTGGTTGTACAAGCGTTGGTAATCCTATACATTTTGCCGACCAAAGATGCTCATGCGCAGGAAGAAAGTCTTGCTCAAGAAAGACAGTTCTCAGACGTTATTGAGGAATACATTGGCTTGGCGGAACAAGATGAAAATGTCCGGATCGCATTTAGACTGAGGACGCCTCTGCTTGAGAACGCACAGACTTATGTTGTTCCAACACGTCGAACCAACGAAGAGGGGACATCTCGAGTCGTTTCGGAGATTGGCAGCGACTACGTGTGCTTTGATACTACGGGGGCGGGAACACGAATAATGGAGTGTGTCCCTTTCTCAAATATCGCGAGCATTGACTATCTGGTTCCATGATAGTTGCTCTTTTAAGTATTTACGTTTAGAACTTGCAAAATCAGGTTCAGATACTGATTCGTCGCCCACGAAATTGACATGCCCCACTGATCAGCATCCGGCAGACTCAGGTTGGCTGTCTCTTGGCATTTCCGCCGCTGAATCGGGGCAAGTTCGCATTCATTTATGCGAGATTTTACCTGCGTCTAACGCGATTTGTGCTACAATTGGGCCGTATGAATGGATGGTCAAGCAGCACTGAAATAACACAGCAATAGACCTCTGGCGGCAGCGCGCGGATGGAGCAGAGCGAGCGACTCTGACATGAAAGACGCGCGCGTTTTTTGTCTGGCAGGCTGCACCAGCGTCCGCACACATCAAGAGTATACATTTCTACAGCGTACAATTTTCGAACACAATCCACGCGGGATTACGCTTACAATCGAAGTATGCGGCGCTGGAACGCCGCCTATGAACGGAGCAGCGACAGGGTATGAAGCAGTTTGTTCTTGACCACTTGATGGCAGTCGTGGCAGGTGACGCCGGGATGCACGCTTATGCGCCCGCCGGTCACGATGCCGATCTGCACATCGAACTCAAGAATGGCAAGCGGATCGCGGTTTACGTGATCAATCGTGCGCTGCGCCTGCCGGAAATCCGTGAGAAGTATGAATACAACACGGCGATCCGGCTGCACACGCTGTTTTTGATCGACCGGCGCATTCTGCCGGACGACAAGACCGAGGCGCACGTCGATTACTGGATGGCGGCGCTGCACGCGCTGGCGGACGGGCGCATCTATGCCTATCGCTGCGAGCGGCGCGATGTCGAGATCCGCCCGCTGCACATCGATTGGAAATGGGGCAATGCGCCGCGCCTGTTCGAATATGGCCCGCCGGTCAAAATCGACGGCCTGAAGACGAACGTGGTTGACTGCTCCTCCAAGTACATCACCGGTATGTTCGCGACGGCCAGCTTTGGCGACCTGCCCTTCTGGAAGAAGCGCACGCCGCTGGATGACATGCGCGATCAGAAGTACTCGTGGCGCAATTTCTCGATGGGCGGCAACAAGAAGCGCCAGCCCGACCCGGACGAGTTCGAGGATACCGGTTGGGACCCGTGGGAGGAGTTCGAGCGCAACTACGGCGATGCGTCGCAGTATTACAGCGATGGCAGCAGCCGCCAGCGCACGTACACCGGCGGCAAGCGCCAGCGCTACACTGTGACCGAGGCGGCGCATTACGCGCTGCTCGGCGTCAACCTGGGCGCATCGCTGGACGAGGTCAAGCAGGCTTACCGGCGCATGGCGCGCCAATATCACCCGGATTTGCACCCGGCCAAAAAGCAGGAGTTCACCGCCAAAATGGCGGAGATCAACGCCGCCTTCGACGCCATCCGCAAGCAGCTCGGCGAGTGACGCAGGCAACAAAAATCAGGGACACGGCGCACCGTGTCCCTTTTGATTCACGACTCCACCGCCGCGCCTACGTCTGCTGCTGACGCGGGCGACCGAAGAGCAGCCAGAGGCCAATGAGCACCAGCACGATCGGCCAGTAGCGACCGATCACGTCCAGCAGGTCAAGCGACTGCTGGGTGCTGATGGTCAGGAGCAAGCCGACGACACCGAGGATGATCCCCGGTATGAGCGGCCACCAATAGGCCTTCTGCTTGAACAAGATGTTCATGAGCGCGATGCCGAGGAAGCCGAACGCCAGCCCCAGCACGATGATGCCGCCTTCAGCCTCGCCCTGGAGATTCGTCATTTGCTGCGTGAGCCAGACGCCCGCGCCCAGGCCGGTGATGATGCAGCCCGGAATGGTGAAGCCGTAGCGCCAGGTGATCAAGCCCCAGGCCAGAAACACGACACCCAGCAGCGGGAACAGCAGCAAAGCAAGCGACTCACTCACGGTCACAAAATTGAAAAGCAGCGTAACGACGCCCGCCAGGATCAGGATGATCGCGAGGAAGGTGCGGTCGCGCTTATCGGTGGAGGCATTCTCTTCTAACTTATCTGTCATCTTAAATTACCCCCTACTAACGCCGACTCGATCCTGATCAGCGCACGCAGTTTGGGGCAAGTGCTGATTGTCATCCCTTGTGTAACAATTTGTCATGATGGCCACTGTTGAGGAGTCATCGGCAGACTCACCCACAGAGTCAGAGCGTCAATAAAGATCGAGTGACACTAAGGGGTGGCCGGAGCTGGAAAGTCGCGGCTGTAGTGCTCCCAGACGAAGTTGAAGTGATCTTCCAGCAGCAGGTATGCAGCACGATTTGGGTCGAAGCGGAACAAATTCGGCGGCACCCGCCGGTACTCCATGACAGGCATTTGACGCCCAAGTATTTCCGGGACAATGCCGCTTTTGCCGATGATGCCATAGATGTATTGCTCGACAATCACAGAATCATCGACCATAAGAATGAAACATGCCGGTGCAGACGAGTAGAGCCTACCGGTGACGTTGGCATATTTCTTCGACAACCGCTTGATGGTGTCAACAGTCAGCCATGTGTCACGATAGAGCCGCTGTTTTCCGAATAAGTTCTTCGAGAATTCCTCGAAATCAGTCGGCGTGTCAAGATGAAAGAGCGACTCACGATAGGAGCGGTAGCGGGCCTGTTCCGACTCAGGGTCGATCAACAAGACACGGATGTCGGCCTCCCCGCGTTCGGCGAGCGCGTTGATCGTCAGGAGTAGATCATTGCTTGGCTGCTGGAAGAAGAAGGAATGCAACGAAATCCCCATAATCCAGAGACGCGTTTTCGCGTGCCCCATCAGATATTGGATGCGACTGCGCGCCTGGTTCTGGTCTGAATAGACATCGACCTGGCTGTCGAAGTTGTTGAAGAAATTGACCAGGCCCGTTGAATATGCACCGGACTCAATGCCAACGACATGCGCATCGAGCCATTCCTCAGCGCTGATCGAGGCGATGTCATTCGTCCAGATCCAGTCGAAGTGGGCCTCTAATTCGCCATGCATCCCATGTTCAACCTGAGGATTTGCCGCTTTGACGCACTTCATGATCGGCGCACCAGGATTATCCTGACGCCCGCGCCAGTAATAGTACTGCTGGACATAGCTGACGGTGTCTGTCTGGCACAAGAAGAGGATAGGCGCGCCGAAGTAGAGCCGACACTCCAGGCTCACCCGCGGTTGCTTTTTGCCACTGCTTTTGGCGAGTCTCTCAGCCTCGGCACGCAGATACTTAATCTCGGTCACTGTCTCTAACACATGTCGTTTGAGTCGGCTTTGATCAAGCGGGCCGGGCTGTTCCCGCTCTTCCGCCCTGGCACGCAGGTGACTTCCCAGGCTTTCGGGATGTGTCAGCAGAATGCGGATTTCAAGGGCACGCGAGTCCTGTTTGATATAGCTGCGCACTCGCTTCCAGGCATCGTGCAAGATACCATTCTGACCATCGGTGAAGTCGTTGAGCGATATGCCGATAATATTGATACGCGTGACACCGTCACGGGTAAGGTCATACGCGATTTCATGTTCGGCATCTTTGCGACTTGCATATATCTGCGTGATTCCACGCTGCTTGAAGCCGAGCAAGGGGTCCTCGGCCACCCCATCCGGAGTCGGCTGGTGTAACAACTGTTGAAGGTACTGGAATGCCTGTGCCCATTTGGGATCGTCACGGTCGAGATCCCATCCGTAGAGTTCGACCTGTTGCAGCGTAGTGATGGGGAATAATCGCCCCAACCTGGCGAAATCGACTTGCTCCAGCATGACCGGAATAATCGATTTCTTGAGCATGTGAGCGAAGCCAAACTCCTCGCGAACGTAGTTCGAGTCCAGCGAATCTTTGGTCACAAGCAACACGAAGAACCGGCACTCTGAAATCGCAGCGCCGATTCTTTCCATCCAACCGTCCCCCAACGAAATGCCGTCGTGGTCGATGAAAGGCTCCGCTCCAATCTCGGTCAACGCTCGGAAAAAGAACTCTGCTGCAGACGCATTTTTTCGCGAATAGCTAATGAATACCTGAGACATAAGACACTCGCCTGTGGAAATATAAAGGTCAATTGATTGTGGATGAGTATTAGTGACTAGCTTTGCACAAGAGATGATTATAGCCACAATCATTTCGTTAGCCCACATCAAGCCGAGTCTGTATCAGGGCAAACGCATCAAAATCCTCGATGGGTTCTTAATGGTTCATAGTGTATCGC
>JAHDWN010000047.1 GCA_023382675.1 Anaerolineae bacterium | reverse complement strand
GGCGATGATCCAGTGCTCGGTGCAGCATTGGGCGCACGCCGTCACGCTCAGCAGCATGCCCGCCGGGACGTATGAGGTCTATGCTTACACCTGGCTCGACTGGGCTGATCCGAACGCGGCCAGTTTCAACATCGCGCTCGAAGGCCAGCGTGTCCAGAGCAACGTCGCCATCAGCGGCGCGGGGCACTGGCTCAAGCTCGGCCCGTGGCAGGTGACGATCAGCGACGGCGCGCTCAACCTGACGACCGAGGGCGGCCTGCCCAATCTCTCCGGCGTCGAGATCTGGCGCGTGAATGCTAGCAGCCCGACGGCAACGAACACACCGCTGCCGACCAACACACCTGTGCCGCCCACCGCGACGCCGATCCCGACCAATACCCCTGTGCCGCCGACAGCGACACCGATCCCGCCAACGAATACGCCGCTGCCACCCACGGCGACACCGGTGCCGCCGACGAGCACGCCCGTGCCCACACTGCCACCGCTGCCCTCGCCGACGCCGATCCCGCCGACGAGCACGCCCGTGCCAACACTGCCACCACTGCCCTCGCCGACGCCAATCCCGCCGACCAACACACCTGTGCCAACGCTGCCGCCGCTGCCCTCACCAACGCCGATCCCGCCGACCAACACGCCGCTGCCGACGGCGACGCAGGCGGTAAGCGGGCCGACCTTCTACCGGGCGATCAACCTGGGTGGCGCGGCGGTCGTCATCGACGGCAACAACTGGGAGGGGAAGACGGCGGCCAACTTCACCACCAACGGCATGGAGATCTGCAATCCGTGGATGCCGCTGACGCCGACGACCGACACGGCGCGGACGGCGATGATCCAGTGCTCGGTGCAGCATTGGGCGCACGCCGTCACGCTCAGCAGCGTGCCCGCCGGGACGTATGACGTGTATGTCTATGCATGGCTCGATTGGGCCGACCCGAACGCGGCCAGCTTCAGCATCCTGCTCGAAGGCCAGCATGTGCAGGACAACGTCGCCATCCCCGGCGCGGGGCAGTGGCTCAAGCTCGGCCCGTGGCGCGTGACGGTCAGCGACGGCGCGCTCAACCTGACGACGGAGAATGGGCTGCCCAATCTCTCCGGCGTCGAGGTCTGGCGCGTGGGGTAAAAAGCCAGATGCCCGATGCTCGAAGCATCGGGCTGGCACAGCAAAGCTTGCTGGAAGCAAGCTGCCAGAATGCGCATATCATTGACCAGCCACCTTCAGGTGGCTTGCCGACCACCAGCCCGACCGTAACGCTTCGCGTGCGTTCCTAACGACGGTCGGGCGGTGTCCTATGTGAGCGTGTCGAGCATCGCCTGCACCCGCCGCTTGAGATCCTCGCTCAGCCCGGCGAGATCCGGCGTGCGGCTGCCCGCGAGCACGCTGTGCAGCACGTTGGCGAGCGCGCGCAGATCCGGCGGCGCTTGCGGATCAACCGCCAGCTTCTGCGTCATATCGAACAACTGCTGGCCCAACCCCTGCGGTGCTTTGCCCCCCGCCACCCTGCCGACCGCATCGATCAACTGCTCGACGGTGATGCCCTGCCCCTGTTCGCCGCCCGACTGCCCGCCCGCGCTGCCATCGAGAAGCTCGCGGATGAACGGCGGCACATCGACGCCGAGGCGGTGGAGGATAGCGAGGACGATGGCCGCGCTGTTGCCGTCAATACCCTGCGTCAGCGCCTGCGGATCGCGCTCGCCTACCCAAATGCGGCGGATGGCAGGCTCGATCACGAAACTTGCCTTTTTGATCGCCTCAAATTCGCTTTCGACGAATGTTTTCGCTTCGTCCTTGCCTTGCGTGGCCGCTGCCGCTGCATCGATTACACGGGCGAATCCATTGAGGACGCGCGCCAGCTTCTCCCGCTGCTGCTGGCTTTGCACCTTCTCCGCCATCGCCAGCGACTCCGTGATGACCGGCGGCACGGCGATGCCGAGGCGGTGGAGGATGGCGAGGACGATGGCGCGGCTGTTGTAGCCGATGTCCTCAGTCAGCGCCTCGGCGTCGCGCTCGCCCGCCCAGATGCGGCGAATCGGCTCGGCGATCTGCCAATTGCCTTTGGCGAAGCCCTCGAACCGCCCTTCGACCTGCGCCCTGGCGTCGGCGTTTCCGGCGCAGGCTGCGGCTGCCGCCTTGATCACGCCCGCGAACTGCGCCAGGATCGGCGCAAGCTCATAGCGCGTGCCAGCGTAGGCATCCTGCGCGGCGTTGGCCTTGCGCCGCCAGTCGCGCGCCTCGACGTCCTTGCCTTCGTGTGTGGAGATGTTGGCCAGGATGTTGTAAGGTACCCAGGGCCGAACGGACAAATCCTGATCGGTCATGATGGTGGTGGCACGTTCGGCATAGGTGCGCGCCTCGGCCAGCCGATTCAGGTCGAGATAGAGGGCCGCCAGGTTATTGATGGTGGTGGCATCCTGCGGCGCGACAGCGTCCTTGAGCTTCTGCGCCTTCAAGTACCAGCGCTCGCTGTCGTCAGGTCGTCCCGCAGTCTGGGCGACGGTGCCGAGCTGATGCAGTAACCTTGAGAGTGATCCCTTGTCGTCAATACTCTCGTAAATGCGGACTGCTTCACGGTACGAGCGCTCGGCCCCGTCCCAATCCTCAGCGATCTCGGCTGCCATGCCGACTCCATGCCAGGCGTTGGCTTCGCCTGAGGGTTCGCCCAATGCGCTAAACGTTCGCAAAGCTTCCTGAAAGCGTTCCCGCGCGGTTCTCATATCATCTTGTCTGAGCGCCATGCTGCCAAGCTGGCTAAGCTTGACACCTATACTTCGGTGGTCTTCAAGTTCACGAGAAATTTGAAGACCAGCTTCATAGACCGCCCGAGCCTCTTCAAAGCGCCCGCTTTCTGCCAGTATGTCGCCGATCTCGGTCAGGCAGGCGGCCTGCATCTGTTTGGCGTTTTTGTCGCTCGCGCCCAGGTCGCGGAAGATGCTCTCAGCCTGGCGGAAGCAGCCGAGTGCCTCGTCCCGGCGATTCCGGCCGCTCAGGCATCGCCCCAGTCGAGCAAGTGTGAGGCCGCGATCGTAGGTGGTGTCATAGTTCGCATCCCCTTCAAGCCGCGCCAGCAGGTCACGAAAGACTCGCTCGGCCTCGGCCAGTCGTCCACTTTGCATGAGCGCTTCGCCCTGGCCGCTCAGGCGCAGGAAATCGGCTTGGGTGAGCGCGCCATCGGTCTGCGGCAGGCGGTCAAGCTCGCGCCGAAGCGCTTCTGATTCGCGCCGGCGGCCAAAGATGTTGCCAAGGAAGTGCGCCAAAATGTTAGCAAACGTGATCGGCGTATGCGCTTCCGTGTCACCGCGCAGCGCGGCTTCCAACGCCAGGTGGAAAGCCCGGCGCAGGTTGGGCATCTCAACCAGTGCCATCGCGCGGACTTGATGAGGATGCTGTGTGTCATCGCGATACAGGATGCCGGAAAACTCGTAATACGTCTGCCAGTAGCGCGCCTCGAGTTCTGCGCGCCGCTCGTCGGGCAGTTGATCGCCGAGGGCGGGCAGCAGCGTCGGATGGAACTGGAGGGACTCGGCGTCGGTTCCTCGGATCGGTTCGGATGTGACCAGCGCCGCCGCTTCGAGTTCGGCGCGGGCACTTTTCCACAGGTCGGGGTCGATCTCGGTGATGTTTAGAACAAGTTGTTCTAGCGCGCCGCCCTGGAAGACAGCCAGCGCCGGCAGCGCCGCCCGTGTGGCCTCGCCCAGCCGCCGCAGCGAGAATTCGAGCGAGACCTGGAGGCTTTCGTTGCGTTCGCTGGCCTTGCCAATGGTGAAGCCGGGCAGCAGCTTTTCGAAATCGTCGATGATCTGGCGCGCCGTGTAAGTCTTGAGCTGCGGCAGCACCAGGTAGAGCGAGAGCGTGTGCCCGCCCAGGTGGTCGATCAGCGCCTTGAGGTCGTCGCGCGAGACGCGCTCGCGGTCGATGCCGTGGTTATCGAGGATGTTGCCCGCCAGTTCGAGCGCGTCCTGTGGAGCCAGCCCGCCGAGCGGCAGGTGGGCGCAGTTTTTGCCGGGGGCGTAGCGCGGATCGTTCAGGTGCGTGTCGCGCGTCGTGATCAGCACGCGGCTGCCCTTCATGCCCGCCTTCAGCCCGGCCTGCGCCCACGTCCAGACGGCGTCGAGGACGGCTGTTAGTTCTTCTGGTGGCATAATTGGCAGGTTGTCCGGAAGCGAAGGTTGTTTGTCCGATTCCTTAGCCTTACCAGCTATGACCGACTCGAAGTTGTCGAGGATGACGAGCGCCGGGTTGCTCGCCAGCAGGTCGGTCACGCGCGTCACTTTGTCGCCGTCGCCGATCTGCCAGTTCGGGTCGCCGCTGACGGCCTGGCCGACCCACGAGCACAACTGGTCGAGCGAGCCGCCGTGCTCGAACGAGACGAAGGCCGCGCCGCCGGGGAAGCGCCCGGTGCGCCAGAACCAGCGCGCCGCCTCCGCCGCCAGCGTCGTCTTGCCCAGCCCGCCGAAGCCGTGGACAATGACGACCGCCCGCGCCGCCAGCTCGCGCTCCAGCTTGAGCAGCTCGCGCGCGCGTCCGGTGAAGCCATGCAGCGGCTCCGGCGGCAGCGCCCCCGGCAGCCGGGCGTTGATGAAGGCGGCAGGCTCGCGCCGGGGCACGACCGCGCCGTCGCTCTCGGCGAAGATGACTGGATCGGCGGCCTGCTGGTAGAGCGCGGGCAGGAACCAATCACGCAGTTCGAACGGCCATTTGACCTCGTTGCCTTTCTCGTCGCGCCGATAGAAGGTGTGGCGCAGTTTGGTTGCCATCAGCGCGCGGCGGCCACGGTCGGTCGCGCGACCCACGCTCAGCCCGGCGGCCAACCCGCCGTAGAAGGCTTCGACGAAGATGCGCGTCGCGGCGACCATCACCGAGTAGTTCATCGCCAGCACGCTGCCCGCGCCCGCACGAATCAGCCGGGCAGCCACACTGTCGTAGGGATTGACTTTCTCCTGGGAGGAGGTCTGGCAGGCGCTGAGCACCATCAACGGCACGCCCGTGCCCTGCAGCAGATTGCCGATCTGGGTGGCGTCGACAAAATCGTTCTTGTGATCTTCGGTTTCGAAGAGCAGGAAGCCAAGACCTTGACTTGGCTCGTAGACGCCATGGCCGTCGAAGTGGACGACGTGGACGGGCGGTTTCGTCTCGTCATTCAGACGTTGATCGAGCGCGGCCAGCGTCGGCGGGTAGAGGAACTCGGTCAAAACGCGGTCGCCCAACCCTGCCAGCGCCGTCAGCAACGCCTGCGAGTCCGCACGCGGCGAGATGAACCCGGCGTCGTCCGGGCGCGCGACGACGATCAGGATGCGCACGGGCAGCGCGACGGCCTTTCCCAGCGGGCGGGTTGCTTCTTGCAGCCGCCGCCGCACGCCAATCCTGCGCGCGAAGATGTGGCCGCTCTTGTCCGCCAGCAGCTCCCAGGGCAGGCGCAGCGCGCGCGGATCGGTCGCGTCGATGGTCAGCAGCTTGTCGGGATCGGGATCATCGACGAACTGCTGCCACAGGCGCGCGCCATCCTCACCCTGGATTGCCGCAGTGCGCAGGTCGTTGCCCCATTCCTCCAGCTTCTGTTCGATACGGTCCGCGCGCAGACGATCCACCTCGGTCGGCCATCCGGAGTAATCCTCAAGATACCAGCGGATCTCCTTGAGCACGGCGTCGTCGAGGGGCGGCGTGAAGGGCACAGGATTTGTGGACACGCCAGCATCCGGGCGGAAGATGGACACCTGGATCGGCGAGTCAGGCTGCTTTTCGTCGGACGTGAAGCGGACGGACAACTCAGGCATGGGGCTTACCTCCATCACAGGCGGGGAAGTGACTCGATTGTAACCGAGTTTTCGGATGACGAATGTCACTTCTGGTCGAACAGCCGCGTATTTGGGAGGTGATGGCAGAGAGTACTCGGTACTCGGTGTTCAGTGCTCGGTTGGGTTCAAGGTGGGGGTGAAGTGATGAGCTGCACCGCGGGCAATCACGCAGGGTGAGCATCAGGCGCGCGTCAAGTACATCCCACGCTCAGGCGAAATAATGAAAGCAGACCGCTAGCGAAAGGGGCTGCTGATGAACGCCAGAGCGATAGGCCTGATCGCCCTCCTCTTTGTCGTGCTGCCGGCGCTGTCCACCGATGCCGCTGCGCCGGAGGTTTGCCTGCTCGTTGATACAGTGATTTCCCGACCGGCGGACGATCTGGGGCCGGTCTGGTCGCCGGATGGCAGCCGCATCGCCTTCGTCGGCCACGACGAGGGCAACCCGGAGGTTTACGTCTACGATCTATCTGCCCGCTACACGCAGCCGGTCAACGTGTCGAACTCGCCCGAAGACGACTACGCGCCGCTGTGGTCGCCCGATGGTCGCTACCTGGTCTTTCGGCATCGCCAGGTGAACTACGCCTGGCAGCCCGTTCAACCCATCATCGTCGATCTGACCAGCGGCAATCATCTGCCGGTGACGACTGAGTTCCTCAGCATCCGTAACATGCAGTGGACGCCCGACAGCCAATCGCTTCTGTATGCAACCAACCGCGGCGTCTACCGCTACGCTCTCGGCAGCGGTGAGACGCGTACTCTGTGGCAGCTTCCAGGCTATGCCAGTATCTTTTTTGGCGTCGTCGCCAGCCAGAATGGGCGGCGCGCCCTGATCACCCCCCACGAGCAGACGGCGATCATCATCGACACGGAATCCGGCCAGACAAGCGCGGCGCTCGATGGCTTAGGGCCTGGCTTCTCCACGAGCTGGTCGCCCGACGGGAATCGTCTCGCATTTCTTGACGCTGGCTTCCCTAACCCGATACACCTGGACACCTATGACATCAGCAGCGGACGCCGCGCAGAATTGATGCAGGTTGAAGGCGGTTGGATTCCGCTGATAGCGTGGTCGCCCGATGGCCGCCTGGCCTGGACGGAATCGCATCAGGACACCGACACAAACGAGATTGTCACGCGGGTGATGATCAGCGACCACCATGAAGCAGCGGGCCGCGAGCTGCTGACCATCCGCCACAGCCTCAGGCAGCTCGCCTGGTCGCCCACCCGCGATCAGCTTGCATTTGTCACCTATGCCGGCGTCTACGTGATCGACGTGCCGTCCGGCGTCTCTCACGAGTTCATTCAGGGCATCGGCTACGTCACCCGGATCGACTGGTCGCACGATGGCGATTACCTGGCCGCACACATCTTTGCTCCACAGCAAAACGCCGTGCGCCCATCCGTCGCTATCACACACATTGCCCACGGTGGACTGAGTCTGCTGGCGGGCAATTTCTTCATGCACGGCTGGTCGCCGGTCGAAAACCGCCTGCTCGTGACGGGTTCCGGGCGCGAAACCGATGTCATGATGTTGACGCCATGCACCCCCTGAGCCGACCACTGCCGCAGCCAGCGACACCAGGACCGAGGTCGTAACTGGGAGCGCTCCCTCTATCCCGGATCGTGCCACCAACGATTATAAACACATCTGTTCTATTACTAAAATGAACCGGCGCTCCGAGGATAACTGTATCGTGTGAATAACGCGTTTACGGCGGCATTACGCAGCCTACGATTGCCAAGATTCGCCTGCAATTTCTTGCACAAACGTGAGAATGGGCTAAAATCTATCCGGTTGCGTTCATCCTCGGACGCAACAACGTAAGCTGTTGCTTTTGTTTAACTGCAATTCTAAGGATTCCGATATGTCCAAGAAGTTATCTCGCTTCATAGTGCCAGTCCTGGCACTGCTCAGCCTTGTCTTTGGTATGGTCGCCCATGCCCAGGGCACGGCAGACATCGCCGTACTTCTCCCCGACAGCGCTTCATCCGCACGCTGGGAAGCCGACGACCGCCGCTTCTTCGCCCAGGCATTTGAAGCCGCTGGCGTAACCTACAGCATCGTCAACGCCGAGGGCGACGCCCGTGTGCAGCTGACCCAGGCCGAACAGGCGATCACCAACGGCGCGAAAGTGCTGCTGATGGTCAACCTCGACAGCGCTTCGGGCGCAGCCATCATCGAACTGGCGCGTGCCAATGGCGTCGCCATCATCGACTATGACCGCCTGACCATCGAAGGCCCTGGCGCTGACTTCTACGTCTCGTTCGACGGTGAAGCTGTCGGTCGCCTCCAGGGTGAAGGTATCGTCGCCGCTGTCGAAGCTGCGGGCATCGAAAACCCGCGCGTCGCCGTCCTCAACGGCTCACCGACCGACAACAACGCCACCCTGTTCAAGAACGGCTACGACAGCGTCATCAACCCGCTGTTCGAGTCCGGCGCGTGGACGGAAGTTGCCGACCAGAGCGTGCCCGATTGGGATAACCAGCAGGCATTGGTCATCTTCGAGCAGATGCTGACCGACGCCGCCGGTGGCATTGACGCCGCCGTCGCCGCCAATGACGGCCTCGCAGGCGCGGTCATCGCCGCCCTCCAGAACCAGGGTCTGCCCTTCATCCCGGTCACGGGTCAGGATGCCACCGTCGGCGGTATCCAGAACATCCTCGCTGGCCGCCAGAGCATGTCCGTTTACAAAGCAATCAAGGCTGAAGCCGAAGCCGCCGCCGCCCTCGCCATCGCCCTCGTCAAGGGTGAGGATACGAGCAGCCTGGTCAGCGGTTCGGTCAACAACGGCACGAACGACATTCCGGCTGTGCTGCTGGTGCCCGTGTCCGTGACCAAGGACAACATTGCCGAAACCGTCATCGCCGATGGCTTCCGCACCTGGGAAGAAATCTGCGTTGGTGAATTCGAACAGTACTGCCCGCCCGCAGAAGAACGCGCGATGGGTGGCGAGACGATGGTCGAAGGCAGCATCGCCGTCCTGCTCCCGGACAGCGCTTCATCCGCGCGTTGGGAAGCTGACGACCGCCGCTTCTTCGCCCAGGCCTTCGAAGCCGCCGGTGTCGAATACAGCATCGTCAACGCCGAGGGCGACGCCCGCGTCCAGTTGACCCAGGCTGAACAGGCGATCACCAATGGCGCTCGCGTCCTCCTCATGGTCAACCTCGACAGCGCTTCGGGCGCAGCCATCATCGAACTGGCGCGTGCCAATGGCGTCGCCATCATCGACTATGACCGCCTGACCATCGAAGGCCCTGGCGCTGACTTCTACGTCTCGTTCGACGGTGAAGCTGTCGGTCGCCTCCAGGGTGAAGGTATCGTCGCCGCTGTCGAAGCTGCGGGCATCGAAAACCCGCGCGTCGCCGTCCTCAACGGCTCACCGACCGACAACAACGCCACCCTGTTCAAGAACGGCTACGACAGCGTCATCAACCCGCTGTTCGAGTCCGGCGCGTGGACGGAAGTTGCCGACCAGAGCGTGCCCGATTGGGATAACCAGCAGGCATTGGTCATCTTCGAGCAGATGCTGACCGACGCCGCCGGTGGCATTGACGCCGCCGTCGCCGCCAATGACGGCCTCGCAGGCGCGGTCATCGCCGCCCTCCAGAACCAGGGTCTGCCCTTCATCCCGGTCACGGGTCAGGATGCCACCGTCGGCGGTATCCAGAACATCCTCGCTGGCCGCCAGAGCATGTCCGTCTACAAGGCGATCAAGGCTGAAGCCGAAGCCGCCGCCGCCCTCGCGATTGCCCTGCTCAAGGGTGAGGACACCAGCGGCCTGGTCAGCGGCGCGGTCAACAACGGCACGAATGACATCCCGTCGGTGCTGCTGGTGCCTGTTTCGGTGACTGCGGACAACATTGCCGAAACCGTCATCGCCGATGGCTTCCGCACCTGGGAAGAGATCTGCGTTGGAGAATTCGAGCAGTACTGCCCGGCTGACCGCTAAACGAATTTGTCGGTCGCATTCGGGGGTGCCGTTGCGGCATCCCCGGATGCCTGCGGGCGATCTTCACAGGTCGCCCGACTGCTATTAGTCTATTAGTGATACTTGCGTTCGACACAGCAGATAGAAACGTGTGAGGGTGCCGCCTTGTCTGCAACGATGAATGGAAAGCCGCTTCTTGAAACTAAAGGTGTCTCCAAAAGTTTCGGTCCGGTGCAAGCGCTAACCAAAGTTGATTTTGACGTTTATCCGGGTGAGGTCATCGCGCTGGTCGGAGACAACGGCGCGGGAAAATCGACGCTCATCAAGGGCATAGCCGGAATTTATGGCTTTGACGAAGGCGATGTTTATTTTGACGGCAAGAAGGTGAGCATCCACAGCCCTCGCGAGGCCGCCGCGCTCGGAATCGAGGTCGTGTATCAAGACCTGGCGCTGGCAGATAATCTCGACGTGGTCGCCAATATGTTCCTGGGCCGCGAATGGACGCAGGGCGTGCCCAGCACGACCGGCGCGCAGGAGGCAACGACGGGACTGCGCAAGTACCTGCGCAATCTTCTTCCGTTGACCGAAATTGACATGGAGAAGCGCGCCGTCAGAACGCTCGACGAGCTGGCGGTGACGACGCTGCGCTCTGTGCGGCTGCCGGTGTCTTCGCTCTCCGGCGGCCAGCGCCAGTCGGTCGCCATCGCCAAGGCCGTGCTCTGGAACAGCAAGGTCGTCATCCTGGACGAACCGACCGCCGCCCTGGGCGTGGCACAGACACGGCAGGTGCTCAACCTCGTCCGGCGGCTGGCCGAAAAGAACCTGGGCGTCGTCGTCATCTCACACAACCTGCACGACATCTTCAAGGTTGCTGACCGCATCACCGTGCTGCGCCTGGGGCACAAGGTCACGACTTACATCGCCAAAGAGACCACCGAGCAAGAGGTCGTCCACGCGATCACGGCGGGTCAGCTAACGAGAGTTCCGGGGATGACACAATGACCGACATCATTCAAGAAAGCGACGAGAGCGTCCAGAGTGCGCTGCTCGCCAGCCAGGCCCCCCAATCGCCAGCTGAATACCTGAACGCCATGTGGCGGCGCATCCGCTCCGGTGACATCGGCACGCTGCCGATTGTCCTCGGCCTGGTCGTGATCGCCATCATCTTCCAAACGGCTAATCAAAACTTCCTGACGCCGCGTAACCTGGTCAACATCGTTATTCAGATGGCCGGGATCGCGGTCATTGCCTACGGCATGGTCTACGTCCTGCTGCTGGGCGAAATCGATCTGTCCGCGGGCTATGTCAGCGCCGTCGGCGGCGTTTCGGCGGCGATCCTGCTGCGCGATTCGCTCATGAATCCATCGCTGGCCTGGATCGACTGGTGGAATGTCATCCCGATTGCGCTCCTCATCACGACGGCCATCGGCTTCTTGCACGGCTTTATCATCACCAGCTTCCAACTGCCGTCGTTCATCGTCACGCTCGCCGGTCTGCTTGCCTGGAACGGCGTTGTGCTCATGATCGTCGGCGACGGCGGCACGGTCAACATTCAGAACCCGGTCGTGCGCAATCTTGCCAGCGAGGTGCTGCCACCGATCTGGAGCTGGATCATCATCGGCCTGTTCATCGCCTCCTACGGCGTGCTCGACTTCATGACCGCCAACGCCCGGCGCAAGGCCGGCCTGCGCGCCAAGCCGACGCCGATCATGATCGGGCAGTTGGTCATCATGGCGGCTATCGGCGCGTTCGTCGCCTACATCTTCAACATTAACCGCGCGCTGACCAGCGCCGCCCCACCCCAACAGGGGATGCCGGTCATCGCCGTGATCATGCTGGTCATGCTGATGGTCCTGACGTTTGTCGCCGAGCGCACGCGCTTCGGGCGCTACGTCTACGCTGTCGGCGGCAACAAGGAAGCCGCGCGCCGCGCCGGTATCCGCGTCGAGCGCATCCGCGTGCTGGTCTTCATGGTCTCCGGCCTGATGGCGGGCATGGGCGGCATCATCCTGGCCTCACGCCTGAAGTCGGTCGCGACGGACGCGGGCGGCGGCAACCTGCTGCTCTACGTCATCGCGGCGGCAGTCATCGGCGGCACCAGCCTGTTCGGTGGACGCGGCAAGGTCGTTAGCGCGGTGCTCGGCGCGCTGGTCGTGGCGAGTGTCGAGAACGGCATGGGTCTCTTGAACGTCAGCTCCGGCGTCAAGTTCGTCGTCACCGGCCTCGTGCTCCTGGCCGCCGTCGTCATCGACGCGCTCTCGCGGCGCGGCCAGCAGACGGGACGCTGACGCAGGTGACCGATGAACATCTGCTCAGGTTGTGGATTGCAACCTGGAACGAATTGCGTTTGCGTCGCCCGCCAGTGGCTCCAAGCCACTGGCTAGCGGGGTAAAGCCTGCTGGAAGCAGGCTGCCAGAACGCGCTCAGCGCTGACCAGCCACCTTCCAGGTGGCTTCCCACGTGCCCAGCCCGACCGTAACGCTTCGCGTGCGTTCCTAGCGACGGTCGGGCGACCACCTGCCTGTGCCTCCATGCTTGAGCTTGGCCAGCCGTCGAACGGTCGCGCGCCCATGCTTCCTGGCCGGTCTTCCAAACAGTACCAAAACCCCAATTTCGAGTGCTTGACGGCAGTGTTACAGCGCTGTATTCTGGGGGTTCATCTCCGCGTTAGGTAGCCAGGCAGACATGGACTCCTTAATCTCAACCGAAAATTTAGGGATCACCGCCGCACTTGGCATTCAGGGGTGGGGGCATCTCGATCCGGTGCTACTTGCAGCACTCGCGACCGAATCGCCGCTACTGCTCGTCGGCCCGCATGGCACGGCCAAATCGCTGCTGGTCGAGAAGATCGCCAGCGCCCTCGGCCTGTCGATGCGGCACTACAACGCCTCGCTCATCAACTATGATGATCTCGTCGGCATCCCACTGCCGGACGAGACCGGGGACAGCCTGCACTTCATTTCTACACCGGGCGCGATCTGGGAAGCGGAATTCGTCTTCTTCGATGAGATCTCGCGCTGCCGTCCTGACTTACAGAACAAGATGTTCCCGGTCGTCCACGAAAAGCGCATCGCCGGCATCGCGCTTGACCGGCTGCGCCACCGCTGGGCGGCGATGAACCCGCCCGCGCCGGAAGACCCGGAGATCAACCCCGGCACCGATACCTACCTCGGTTCCGAGCCGCTCGACCCGGCGCTGGCGGATCGCTTTCCGTTCGTCGTGCCCGTGCCCAATTGGCGGCAGATCAACAAGCAGGATCGGCGCATGATGGTCGCCGGGCGCAGCCAGTATGCGCAGGCCGTCGCCGGTGACGAGGTTGTGCTCGACCTGCTCGGTGAATTCGTCGAGCGCTGCCAGTCGCTCATCCCGGACGTCCACGAGTCGCTGGTCGATTGGATCTCGGATTACGTCGTCAGCGCCGTTGACCTGCTCGATCAGGCGCAGCTCGGCCAGAGTCCGCGCCGGGCGGTCATGCTGGCGCGCTCGCTGGTGGCGATCCATGCCGCGCGCATGGTGCTGGAAGGCGACAGCGCCGACCTGGAGCACAGCGCCGAACTGACGCTGACCTTCTGCCTGCCGCAGAATGCCAGCGAAGTCCCACCGACACGGGCGACGGTCGTCTCCGTCCACCGCCAGGCCTGGGAGATCAGCAATCTGGCTGAGGATGACGCCTGGCGTCAGGTGCTGGAAGAGCTGCACCCCGCCCGGCGCGTCGTGCTGGCAGATCAGCTTGGCCTGAGCGACGAGGACGTGTCGCGGCTGGTGACGCAGGCGCTCGGCGCAGAGACGGTCGATGCCCGGCGCATCGGTCTGGCGACCGTCATCTTCCTGGCCTTCCGCGCACGGCGCAACCTGACGCCCGCCGCCTGGGAGCCACTGGCACAGTTCGCCGCGCGCGTGCTCGAACCGCGCCAGGTGGGCACGACGCTGCGCCCCGGCGCGATGGTGGACATCTGGAACGAGATCAACAACTGGGCCTACCCGCTGAGCGATTTGCAGCAGCAGCGGGCACGCATCGAGCGCAACTTCGTACTCTTCGGCTTTCCGGACCTGTGGCTGCGCTACGACTGGAAGCAGGAGCTGGAAGTCCTGCGCGAGTATCTGAGTCTGTTCGGCATCGAAGACGAGGAGCCGGAAACCGTATGAGTTTGCTCAAACGCCTGACCCCGCCCGGCGGCACACCGCCGCCGACGCCGCCGCCATTCCCGCCCCGTCCGGGCACACCGCTGGGCGCAATTGGCGCGCGCCCGAATCAGCGTGTCGTCTGGGAGTTCACGCCGCTGGTCGATACCATCGTCTATTTCGATCTGGCCGGAATCCTCGAAGAGGTCTACGCGCTGGCAGAACTGCCGATGCCGAAGACACCGCCGCCGGCCCCAGTGCGTGACGAACCATCACCGTTCAATGTGCCGCCGGGGCGTCCTAATCTGCCGAGCAGCCGCCCCAGCCCGTTCAAGCCGCTGCCACCGCCACCGCCGTCCCCGGCGCACATCTTCGCCGCGACGATTGAAGAGAACGTCGCTGCCGAGGAAGCGCTGCGTGAGAAGCTTGACGCAGCCTGGGGCGACAGCCCGTTCACCGGCGCGTCGCTCGTCTATGGCTGGCGGCCAGAGGTGAAAGCCGCGCTTGTCGCCCGCTTCCAGGCGATTGAGCAGCCGCCGGTCATCTGGCGCGCGACCGATCCGCTGCTCGTGCTCAACGTGCTCTCGCGGGCAAGGACGCACGTCCTGCTCGGCAACGCGCCGCCCGCGCTCGAGCGCGGCTTCCTCGACCGCACGCTCTACGCCGACGATCAGCGCATCATCGCGCTGGCGCAGGCGAGCGGCATAGTCGAAATTCCGCTGCTCGACCCGCCGGTTATGGAGGAGTTGACCGACGCTGAGGAGTAAAAGACGGCGCGCCACACCCTAGGGCTGACGCATGAGAAGCGGATTGGAGCTGCCAGATACCACATCCAGAAAAGAATCAAAACGGGCGCTCAGAATTGAGACGCCCGTTTCATCCGTTCACGTGAGCCGACTAGCCTTCACACTGCGGCAGTATGGGTGTGCCCCCGGGAATGCCGCAGTCCGCTGGCAAGGCAAATGTGACACGCAGATCAATCCACCCCGGAATAGCGCGCAGCTTCAAAGCGCCGTTTGCGAAGTGTCATGCAAGTGGCAGTATTCGGGCTGCGCAACCGGCCGGTGGGCGGCATGAGCTTTTGCGTGCGCCTGCCGAAGCGCATGTCTGGATAGCAGCCCGCAGTGAAGGTCAACCGCGGCATTCAGAAAGTTGACGCTGCTCTGCTCGAATACTCAATGCTTGATTACAGCGAACAATTGTGCTAACCTTGCGCCATGGTATGCGTTCAATACGGATGGTGGCACCATGGCTGAACATGCCCCGCGACCCCGCAACCGCTCGATGCCGACCAGTACAATCATCCCGGAGCTGGCGTACCCGGACGTGCGCGGCGCGGTCGATTGGCTGTGCCGGACGTTCGGATTTGTCGAACGGCTGCGGATTGGCGAGCACCGGGCGCAGCTTTCGTTTGGCGCGGGGACGATCATTGTCACCCGACGCTCGGCAGATGTCAGCATGTCTGCGCTCGCCGAGCATGCTATCATGGTGCGCGTCGCCGATGTCGACAGCCACTATGCCCATGTGCAGCAAGCGGGCGCGACCGTCGTTCTACCTCCGACGACCTATCCCTTTGGCGAACGACAGTACACCGTCTACGATCTTGGCGGCCATCGCTGGACGTTCTCGCAGACGGTCGCCGACGTCGATCCGGCAGCGTGGGGTGGTCTACTCGTCGAGCGCCCTTGAACAGCCACACTTCGCGAGCGGCCTCGTTCTGTGACGCAATTCACTATGTATTGCGCCCGTAACCTGGATTAAGATGAGAGAGTCGGGTCTTTCCCGGCTTTCCTATGATTCCCCATCGACCCAGGAGCTTTCCACGCATGAAGGCAATCTTTGCGGGTGTTACCAATTTGTCACTTCGTTTCGGCGCGGTCGTGCTCGCGCTGATGGCGGTGATCTCGGTGCTGGGCGTGATCGCGATCACGCGGATGCGCCAGGAGCTGATCCCGCCGATTGAATTCCCACAGACAATCATCCTGACCCAGGCCAGCGGCATGACGAGCGATCAGGTGCTCAATGTCGTCACGGGCCGCCTGGAGGACGCGCTCGGCGGCGTCGCCGATGTCGCCAATCTGGAGTCAACCACCACCGGCGCATTCGGCAGTATCATCATCGCGCGCAACGACTTCGGCATGAATCAGGAGCGGCTGCGTAACGAAATGCGCGCCGCCATCGACACAGTCTGGCTGCCGCTGCGGCGCATCCAGCCGCCCGCCGGTGAGGATGCGCAGGCGTTTGCCGCTCGTCTCATGGGCGATATGACGCCCGACGTGCTGCTCTACCTGGCGGGGCGCGACAGCAACTTCCTGTTCCAGCTTGCGCCGGAAGCCTGGGCGGCGCTGCCGGATGAAACCGTGCGCGCTGCCGTCACTTACCTCGCGGGCAAGACACAAGGCGACGATTCAACCGCCCTGCGCCGCCTGATCGACCAGGAGATCATCCCGGCGCTCGAAACCGTGCCGCAGGTCGCGCGCATCAGCATCAGCGGCGGGCAGGTGCTGCCGGGTGAGAACGGTGATGCCGCCGCGCAGCCTGCCGCGCCCGGTGAAGCGCGCAGCCAACTGCTCGGCCTGTCGCAGACTGCCTGGGCGGAGATCAGTGCCAAGATCGGCGCGCCCGCCACGCTCGATGCCGCCGCCGTGGACGCCTTCAACGACGAGCAGGTGACTGCGCCGCAAACGCCGCCCGCGCTGCCGCAAAGCTGGCAGATGGATCGCTTCACGACCGCGCGCGACCTGTTCGAGATGCGCACGCTGACGCGCAACCTGGGCGCGGTCTTCAACCAGTTTGTCGACTCCGGCGAGATCATTGGCGGACTCGGCCAGACGGACGATCTCTCGGTCGATGATCTGACCCAGATGCTCGCGCTCGACCCGACGATGGTCGAGTACTTCAAGGCCGAGCAGTTGGCCGCGCTGCCGGATGACGTGTTCGCCGCGCTGCCCGCCGATTACATCGCCTCGCTCGACGGCCTGACGCGCGATGCGCTGGCGGCGAAAGCCCTGGCCCGCGCGCTCGCCGGTGATGCCACCGTCCCGCCGGTGGATCTGCCGCAGGCCTGGCGCGTCCAGCAGCCGCAGTTCGTTACCTTCGGCTTTGACGATCTGCCGCTGGCGTCGTTCACGGTCGCCGGTAATGGGCTGGATGCCCCGGCAGCCGCCGAGACGACCAGCGCGACGCCTGCGACTGATGACAACACGGCAACCGAAACTGTCGTCGCGCAGGTTCCGGCCACGAATGTGCCGGAAGGGCCAGCGCTGCCGGAGTTGTTCAGCCTGATGGGTGAGCAGCTCGGTGTGCAGCTTGACAGCGCCGACGATCTGCTGTCGATCCATCTGCCGGAGTCGATGTCCGCGCTCGCTGGCACGGACACGCTCAACGCTGCGCAGTTCCTCGGCTTCATGACCTTCCTCAACGATCCGTCGGCGCTGTCACAGGCCGGCGGTGGCGATGGCGGCACCGACGCGGCCAGCCAGTTCAACGCCGCCGAATTCCTGCCCGCGCTGACCGAGTGCGGCGTCAACCCGCTGACGCTGCTCGGCGGGGCGGACAGCCTGCGCATCGGCGACATCATCATCGGCTGCCTCGGCCCGGACGTGATGAGCTACCTGGAGCAGCAAGACCCGACCTTCGTACCGGATTTGCAGCCGGCGGTCTTCGAGGCGCTCGACCCGTCGGTGCTGGCGCTGCCGGAGTTCGCGCCGCCGCTCGATGGCGTCTGGAACACGCTGGCGAATCAGCCGCAGTTCGACAACGCGCCGCTGCAAAACGCCGCCGACGTGCTGGCGCTCGGTAACGGCTCGGCAGCGCAGGCGCTCGACACCATCGACGCGAGCGTGCCGGAAGCCTTCAGCGGCTACGAAACGCGCCTGTTCAACAGCCTGACCCCGGCCACGCTGCGTTACTTCGCGCTGCAAGAGCCGAACTTCTACGCCGATCTCACGCCTGACGTGCTCATCAAGCTCTCGCCGGATGCGCTGGCGTCGCTGCCCGATGACGTGACGGCAGCCCTGCCCAGTGACGAAGCCGCGACCGTGGCCGCCATCGTCGCCGGAGATCAGCCGAGCGCGGCGGCGGCTCAGGCCGAACGCTACGCCACCGACGCCCCGCCCGCCGACCCGAACGCGCCCGCGCTGAACGCGGACTGGCAGTTCGTTGGCGATTTCATGGGCGTCGAGCTGGATACGGCGGACGATCTGTTCCGCTTCTTCCCGACGCCGATCAACTTCCTGAACGGCTTCTGGGATACGGCACAGGGCATCGCTTTCGCGCCGCGTTTGTTCGGCAATATTTCGCCCGAAGCGTTCAGCTACTGGGTGGATCGTGAACCGGTGCTCTTGACCGACCTGCGCATCGAGGCGCTGCAACTGCTGCCGGAGAACGTCGTCAGCAGCCTGCCACAGGACGTGCAGGATCGCATCGCCAGCGGTGAACTGCCGTTCGTGCCGACCGAAACGGTCACGCGCACAGATGGCGATTCCAGCCTGCTCGTCACGGTCTACAAGACGAGCGACTCGAACACCATCGAGGCGTTCTACGCGGCGAGGAACACCCTGACCGCCATCGACGAGCGCGACGACGCGATCCACGTCGGCCTGGCCTTCGAGCAGGCGAGCTTCATCGAAGAATCGATCAGCGGTGTCGCCCGTGAAGGCTTGCTCGGCGCGATCTTCGCCGTCATCATGATCCTGATCTTCCTCAGCACCGGCGTCTGGTCACGGCGTCCGCGCAACCTGGTCGGCGCGCTGCTGGTGATCATCTTCGGCGTCGGGCTGTTCCTGCTCGTCAATGCGCAGCTAGCGGATGCAGGCGGCGATTGGGGCCGCGCCTTCGAGAAGACCGACATCGTCTGGCGGGTGATGCTGCTCGGCGGCATGGTCACCGGCCTGGTCTTCCTGCTCCTGCCCGCGAAGCTGCCCTATCCCTCGTGGCGCAGCACACTGGTCACCGCTGTCAGCATCCCGCTGTCGGTGCTGATGGCCTTCGCCATGATGCGCTGGCTGTCGCCGGCGATCCACAGCCTGATTGCCCCGGCGGCGGAAGACTCGACGATTCTGGGCTTCGTCCTGCGCCTGTTCCCCGCTGACATCACGATCAACATCATGACGCTGTCTGGCCTGACGGTCGCAATTGGCCGCGTGGTCGATGACTCGATTGTCGTGCTGGAGAACATCTTCCGCCAGGTGCAGGCGGGCGGCGACCGGCGCACCGCCGTGCTCACCGGCGTGCGAGACGTGTCGATGGCGATCTTCGTCGCCACGCTGGTGACGGTGGTCGTCTTCCTGCCGCTCGGCTTGACCGGTGGTCTGATCGGCGCGTTCTTCCTGCCCTTCGGTCTGGCCGTCACGTACTCGCTGGTTGCGTCGTTCATCGTCGCGATCACGGTCGTGCCGCTGCTGGCTTACCTGCTGCTCGACCCGCGCGAGATCGGCGAGCACAAGGAAGGCTGGCTGGAGCGGATCTACACGCCGTTGCTGCGCTGGACGCTCGACAGTGGGCGCAACAAGGCCATCGTTTTGGGCATCGCGCTCATCTCGATGCTGATCGGCTTCCTGCTCTTCGCCAATCGGCCACAGACCTTCCTGCCGTCGTTCGGCGAGCCACAGTTGACCGCCGACATCACGCTGCCGCCGGGCACCAAGATCGCCGAAACGGACGCGAAAGTCCGCGAACTGGAAGCGTTCATTCGCGACTCGCTGCCGGAGGAAGAAATCACCCGCGTGCAGTCCGTCGTCGGCGGCTCCGGGCTGGGCCTGGAATCGCTGCTGCTGGGTAGCACCGGCGTCAGCGAAAATACCGCCCAGGTGACGGTCAGCGTCGAAGCGTCACCGACTCAGCTTGACGCATTGGCGCAGACTTTGCGCGCCGAGGCTGTGCGCATCTTCGGCGCGGAGAATGTGTCCGTGTCGTCGATCTCGCTGATCGAGCGGGGCGGCTTCGGCGGCTTCGCGATGGTCGTGAGCGGCCCGCAGGCTGAGTTGGAAGCGCTCGATGCCCGCGTCATCGACACGCTCAACGGCGTGCCCGGCCTGATCAACGTCACCAGTACGCTGGCGGAGTCGGGCGGCGAGGGCGGCACGATCATCCGCATCGATGGGCAGTCGGCGCTGCGTTATTCCGCCGAATTGGAGACGGAAAACACGCTCGGCGTCACTGCCGAGGCGATTGAGGCCGTCAATGCCATGCCCGACCTGCCAGCGGATGTCACCGTCAGCGCGGGCTTCGAGAGCCAGCAGCAGACGGAGGGCTTCCGCAGCCTTGGCGTCGCCATGGTGATCGCCATCGTCATCGTCACGATCATCCTGGTGGCAACCTTCCAGTCGTTCGTCGGCTGGCTGGCAATCATCGTCAGCATTGCCGTCGCGCCGGTTGGGGCCGCCATCCTGCTGACACTGACCGACCGCGTACTCGGCATCTCGGCCATGATCGGCCTGCTGATGCTGATCGGTATCGTCGTCACCAACGCCGTCGTCTTGATCGACCGCGTGCAGTCGAACCGTAAGGAGCGCGGCATGAACGTTCACGACGCGCTGATGGAGGGCGGCTCGCGCCGTCTGCGCCCGATTCTGATGACGGCGCTGGCGACGATCCTGGCGCTCAGCCCACTGGCGATTGGCCTGAGCAAGGGAGCGATCATCGCCGCCGAACTGGGCACGGTCGTCATCGGCGGCCTCGTCAGTTCGACGCTGCTGACGCTGATCGTGACGCCGATTGTCTACAGCCTGCTCGTGCGCGAACGCGCGCGTCGGGCACAGGCCGCCGCGGCTGCCTCTGCCGGAGATTGAGCCGGCAGATAACGCAGTAACGCCGCCAGATCCTCGAAGGATCAGGCATAGTATGAGAGCTGACCCGATTGAGGTCAGCTCTTTTTGAACAACGACGGGGTCTGGACAATCGCTCGCCAGGCTCGAAGCCACTGGCTGGCTGCCAGAGCGCATCTGTTTGACCAGCCACCTTCAAGGTGGCTTCCCTTGTGCCAGCCCGACCGTAACGCTTCGCGTGCGTTCCTAACGACGGTCGGGCGGTGCCTGCTTGGAGCCGCTGGCGGTGCTGCTCGCCCTGCAACTTTTCAGTCTAAGAAATCTATCAGAAACGGCGCGCGTGTCTTGACGATATATCGTTATCGTCATATCTTTGGATATATCGTGATATATCTTTAACGGAGGCACACGATGTTCCACCCAGCATTCAGGTTCATGAAACGGCGAGGCTTCGGCTTCGGACACGACGACGATCCGTTCGGCGACCACCCATTTGATGGTCGAGGCTTTGGCAGAGGCGGTCGGGGACGCTTTCGCCAGCGGCGCGGCGACATCAAGTTTATACTCCTCGAACTGCTCAAAGATCAACCGCGTCATGGCTACGAATTGATCAAGGCCATCGAAGAACGGTCCGGCGGCTTCTACCGTCCAAGTCCAGGCATCATCTATCCAACGCTCCAACTGCTCGAAGACGAGGGCAGCGTTACCAGCGAAGTCGTCGCTGACAAGCGGGTTTACACCATCACCGACGCCGGACGCAAGCTGCTGGAAGAGCACGAAGCGTCACACGGCGCAGGCTTTGGCCCCTTCGGACGACGTCATCACGGCCCGGACACGCCGCAACTGGTTGATCTGCGCCGCATGGGGATGGCACTGTTCGAGAGCGTGATGCAGGCTGCTCGTTATGGCACCCCGGAGCAGATCCAGGCTGTGCAGAAGGTCATTGAATCCGCCAACCAAGAGGTGCATTCGATTCTGGCGCAGAAGGGTTCGTCCGACACGGTCTAGAAGCCTTGTCCGCCCTCATCCCCAGCCCCTTCTCCCGAACGCTACGCTGGGAGAAGGGGAGCAAAGTCCCTCTCCTAGCAGCGCAGCGGCGGTCGGGAGAGGGATGTAGGGTGAGGGCCATAGACCAATTCCAACTTTGCAAAAGCCCCGCCTTTTCTGCGTCAACCCATGGACAAGTTTTCAGTGATGTGACATATTGAGGGCTTATCATCCCAAAGCCTACGCGCCTCAGCCTGGACGGAAGCCGCAGCGCAGATTGCGCCGGAATTCCTGAATACACCGCAGTATGAATGTGGGCCGCTGAGCGACGAGTGAGACAGTCAGAGAGAGAGCATCCATGAGCGACGTTTTGACCGATATTCTGAACGCCAACGCGGCCTATGCCGCCGACTTTGGCGATAAAGACAAGCTCTCTGCGCCCCCGGCCAAACGTGTCGCCATTCTGACGTGCATGGACGCGCGCATCGACCCGGCGAAGGTGCTCGGCTTGCGTGAGGGTGACGCGCACATCATCCGCAACGCGGGCGGGCGCGCCAGCGACGACGCCATCCGCTCGCTGGTGATCTCGTACAAGCTGCTGCGCACGCGCGAGTGGTTTGTCATTCATCACACCGACTGCGGCATGATGTCGATCACCGACGAGAAGATCGCGGAACTGCTGGCGCAGAGCCTGGAACCGGCCAGCTACGGGCCGGACGGCTTCTACGACACAGGCGCAGGCCCCGGCTCGCCGGAAGGACAGTTCATTAATTGGATGACGTTCACGGATGCGACGCAGTGCATCGTCGATGATGTGGTGCGTCTCCGCCACCACCCGCTCGTGCCCGGCACGATCCCGATCTACGGCTACATCTATGACGTGAAGACCGGGCGGCTGATCGAAGTGCCAGAGGCGATGGCGGCGGGGCAAGCCAGCGGCGCGCGGCTCATGCAGCGATAATTCCGATTTGACCGGTCGTAGGGGCGACCCGGCGGGTCGCCCCAGGGTGAGGCCTGTCGCTCAATACCCCACCGGTATCCGATTCAGATCCGTGCCCGCAGGCAGCGGCGCGTAGGTCGCGCTCACCCAGCCGGTGACGCCGCTGTAGCGAAGTTGCAGCCACGTGCTCGCCGCGTTACGACCGACGACATCCGCCCAGGCGCCGCGCGGCAGCCGCCCCAGGTAGGCATGGCTGTTGCCCGGATGGCTGCGCAGGGCGAGCGTCGCCTGTGCCTGCACCTGATAGCCTGTCAACGGCGGCTGCGGCGTCGTGCTCGGATCGGTCACAGGGACAGCGGCGGCATTGCTCGTCTGCACGAAGTTGGCGAAGACCCAGCCGGTGACGTTGTTGGCGACGATCTCCCACCAGCTCGCGTCGGCGTTGCGCCCGACCACCGGGTAGACCTCGCCCGCACGTACCTTCGTCAGCACGCCGCAGTCGCATGTCGGCGACTGGCGTACGTTGAGCACCGCCGCCGTCACCGTTGCCGTCGCGCCCGCCGTGGCCGGGGTGATGATCGGCGTCACCGGCGGCGCGGAGATCGGGCTGAGATCGAAGTTCAGGTAGGCCAGCCCGCCCGCTTCGTAGAATTCGACGGTGATGGTGTGTGTGCCGTAGTTCAAATAGCCATCGAAGGTGTAGGTGTAGCCGGTTGCGCCGTGCCACGCATCAATCCAGAGCACGCCATCGACCCAGACGCGCACCCCGTCGTCAACGCTGACCGAGGCGCGATAGGTGCCCGCGTTGAGCGTCATTTGCGCCGTGTAACGCGCCGAGAAGTTATCCGCCGGAATGACCGACGCGGGCGATCCGTCGCCCCAGTTGCGTGACAGCGGCGCACTCTCACTCTGGATCAGCGCGGGCCAGCCGCTCAGGGTCGCGTTGCTGAAGTACTGCGCCGTCCAGATGCCCGGCGTCGGCACGACCTGCGCGACCGGGAAGTTCGGGCTGGTCGCGCCCGTCGCCACATTCGCCCAGGTCAGATACAGGTAGGCGCTGCCCCATTCCTCGTGGTAGTCGATCTGGATGTGCGTGGTACCGCCGGTCAGCGTCACATCGGCGCTGAGCTGCTGGCCCGGCTGCGGCGCGTTGTACGTATCGAGCACGTTCTGGAAGTTGACCCAGAGCCGCACGCCGTCATCCGCCAGCACCCAGAAGCGATAGGTTCCAGGGGCGAAATAAGCATCGGTCGAAACTCGCGCGGAGAAGTTGTCCGCGTTGACGTTGGCGGCGGGCGCGCCCGTGCCCCAGTTGAAGGCAACGGCGCTGTCCGTGCGTGTCGCCACCGGATCGCCGATCAGATAGCCGTTGTTGAAGAACTGTGTCGTCCAATTCAGATTGTCTTGTGCGGAGGCTGTTTGGGGGATCAGCGCGAGCAGCAGTGCAAACAGCATCCACATTGCCAGCTTGCGCCACATAACGCACCTCAAAACTTACGCATGACGTTACATCTAGATCGTATGGGTGCTTTGTCTGAGCTGTATAAGAAGTAGGTTACGGTTGCGCAACGCCGCGTCGCCAGGCTGGTTCAAGATCGCGCCCGCTGGTCATGGGCGTCGTGAGTGAGTGCGTCTTGCCGCTGAGCAAATCGTGAACGCAGATAGCCGCAGTCCCGCGCGCGATCTGGCAGCTATAAACGATGCGCCTGCCGTCCGCCGACCAGTCCGGGCTGCTCGCCTCGCCAACCCTGCGCGCAAGCACGCGCATGGCATCAATACACCCAGGCAGGCAGGTTACGTCGAGAACGATGAGATCGTTGGTCGAGTCGTGATCATATTGCGCTGTCAGCCAGCGGCCATCCGGCGACCACGCGGGATACTGGAAAACGTAGCCGCCCGGCGTCAGTGTTGTGATCACGTCCGTCACCAGATCGGCAGTGCGCAAAACGCCAGGGCGAAACCGCTCATCGACGCCGACGTAGACGATGCTGCGCCCATCCGGGGCATAGGCGGGCTGCAAACTGACATCGCCACCGTAAGCGCGCAGTTCCAGGCGCTCGCGCGCGAAAACCTGCACCGGCAGATAGGCAACGCTGATGCCGGGCAGCGCGCTGCCCGCGATCCAGCGCGGATAGAACTCGGCCAGCGCATCCTCGTCCAGATCCGTGACGGGCAGCCCGGCGCGACTGAAATCGACCACGCGCACTGTATTATCGCCGCTGAGGGTGAAAGCCAGCCGCCGCCCATCTGCTGACCAGACCGGCATCATCTCGGCGGTCTGCGGCGTCCGCGTCAGGTTGTGAATCATCGCTGTGCGCAGATCGAACAGATAGATGTCCTGCGGCTGGTCGCTCGTCCGGCTGAACGCGATCTGCCCCAGATCCGGCAGCAGCGGCGCGGCGATCCTCGCCCCGGCGATGCACGCCAGTGTCAGGCCGAACGTGATCAGCGCGATACGCTTCATGTTTGGTGTGTGTCGCTCGCCGCCGCACGAGGCTCAAAGCCTCGCGCTGGTTTTCCGGGTAAGCCCCATCGAATGGGGCTGCGTCTTGTGGATCGACGTATTCGCACACCCCCGATCAGCCATCTTCCAGATGGCTTCCCCCGACCCCAGTCCGACCGTAACGCTTCGCGTGCGTTCCTGACGACGGTCGGGCGGCGCGTCATTCGCACCCGCTACCCAAATACCTACGTGCAACTGTCCTACCTCCACCCCTCACGGCACACGCACGCCGTTCACGGCATAGAGCGCCAACGGGCGCGGCAGTTGCGGCGGCCTGATCTGCCCATGCGGGCTGCTCTCAATCGCCGCCCCAGCGACCAGATCGATGGTCGTCTGGCTGGCGAGCACGTCGCCCAACGCCGCCGCTTCCGCAATCGCCTGGGTCACGTCGAGCATCGGCCCGGCCAACTGATCGGCAGACACTTCGAACTCGCCGGTATGAATGCCCGCCCGCAGCGCAGTGCCCTGCTCGCTCAGGACATCGCGCACGCGGCAGACGCAGCGGATCGCCCGGCTCGGCCCATCGAAGGTCGCCGTGCAGGCCGCCGCATCGTGCATGTGCAGCTTGCCATGATGCCGCTCGACCTCTGTCTGGAGCACCGCTTGCGCCACCGCCGTGAGCGGCGGCTGGAACTGGGCGCAGACTGCCGTCAGCAGCACCTGTTCGACCGGCGCCGCCGGGTCAAGATCGCCCAGAAACGCCTCGATCTCGCGGACAAGCTCGTGCCCCTTGACCCAGAAGAAGTGATCGCTGCCGGGCAGTTCGACGTAGCGCGCGCCGGGGATTTGCTCGGCCATATAGCGCGCTGCGCCGACGCGGATCATGCGGTCGTCGCTGCGGTGTAAGATCAGCGTCGGCACGTGGATGCTCGGCAGCAAGTGACGCACATCAACATCGCGCAATGCCTCCCAGACTGCCCGCGCCGAGCCGGGACTCGCGCCCAGGCGCAGCAGCCGCGACCACCAAGCGCGAAAAGCCGGGTCATGGGCGCGCGACGGCGCGAAATCCTCCAGGGCAAACGGCCCGCCCCACGACCGCTCCATCAGGTCGAGGACACGCGCGAACGCATCTACCGGGATCGCCCACCGAGGTGTCGCCTCCGCCCGCGCCAGCTTGGGCGTTGTCCCGTAAATGACGAGCGCGTGCAGCCGGTCCGGGTGTGTCACCGCCATCAACAGGCTGGCCGCGCCGCCTTCGGAGACGCCGAGCAGCACCGCCCGTTCGCAGCCGGCCGCGCCCATCACGGCCAGGGTATCCTGGATCGTGTCTTCCAGTGTCGGCGCGCCACCGATGCGATCCGACAGGCCGACGCCGCGCTTATCGAACAGAATCACGCGCGCGAACTCGCCCAGGCGTGAGAGGAAATCGACGACCTCCGGCTCTTCCAGCGCGACCTCGACGTGCGAGACGAAGCCGTTGATGAGCACGATGTCGATGGGGCCGCTGCCGATGACGCGGTAGGCGATGTGCACGTCACCGCTGCGGGTGTAGCGAATCGGCGACTGGGCAGCGGCAGTCTGTTCCGGCGCGGTGGCTGCTGCGCCGTCGTCATTCGCCAGCAGGCCGAGCGCCCGCGCGCGGTAGACCGCCTCGCCGCGCCCGCTGACGCCGAGCTTGCCGTAAATCTCTTTGGTGTACCAGCGCACCGTCTCGGTCGCAAGCGCCAGCCGCCCGGCGATCTCTTTGTTGGTCAGGCCCTGCGCCAGCAATTGCAGCACCTCCAGCTCGCGCTCCTTGAACATCGCCTGTCCTCCACACTTCTCGCACGCTTGATCTTACACTGATTTCATGCTGATGCTGATTCATCTGGCGCCTGCCACCTGAGTTCCCCCCGCGCGGGTGGTGACTTCCCCCCTCTCCCCGCAGTATGTTGAGTATGTCGAACAAGGAGAGGGACGATGAGCGCAATGAATATCAGTTTGAGCCGCCGGTTGTCGCTGGAGCGCGTCAACGAACAGGAACACACCATCGAGCACGGGCAAACGCTGGTGCTCAAGGCCAAGGGGCAGGCGCTGCGGGTGAGATCCGGCCTGGCCTGGGTGTCATTCGACGGCGAGGATCACATCCTGCACAGCGGCCAGCGTGTGACACTCGCCCGCGGTGGCGACGCCTGGGCGATTATCTCCGGTCTGGGCAACGCCGACGCCGTTGTCGCCGTCAGCGAGGCGTGAGCTTGCTGACCCCCGCAGGATGGCAGGTCGAATTGCCCCATTCAGACGAGACAAATTCATAGGGACTACAAAGTCGCGAAGAACGCAAAGAGGAAGGGATCGAGTTGACTTCCCTTTGCGTCCTTTGCGCCTGTGCGCAGCCTGCCCGGGCAGGCAAGCCTCCTTTAGGGTCGCGGTTCAAACCGCCTTTTGACAACACGACAGTCATGCCGCCATCGCTATGCAGCTTACGGGCGAGTAGAATAGGCCGAGCGCAGCAAGCATGAAACGTGGCCGGCATGATCTACGAAGCGATTCTCTTTGATATGGATGGCGTTATCACCGACACTGAGCAGTCGGTGATGGATTTCTGGCAGCGCCTCGCCGCGCGCCATGGAGTCACGATCACTGAAAAGGATTGGATTCAGCACATCTTTGGCGTGCCCGTGCTGACCACCCTCGACGCGCTGTTCCCGATGATCACAGCCGACGAACTGCCCGCGCTGTTCGAGGAACTCGAAACCTACGAACTCAACCTGGCCTACACCGAGATGCGCGGCGCGCGAGCCTTTCTGCGCGCGCTTCAAGCGCATGGCGTCCCGACGGCGGTCGTCACCAGCGGCGACCGCTGGAAGCTGAACGCGGTCACAGGCCAGTTGGGCATCGACGATGTCTTCACCGCCTCGGTGACGGTCAACGACATCACGCGCGGCAAGCCGCATCCCGACGGCTATCTGCTCGGCGCGAAAAAGCTTGGCAAAGCGCCGGAGCGCTGCCTCGTCTTCGAGGATTCGCTGCCCGGCGTGCAGGCGGCGGTCGCGTCCGGCGCGACCTGCATCGGCGTGCGCGCGCCGGAGTATGCGCCGACGCTGCTCGACCTCGGCGCGGCGCACGTGATCCGCGACTTCGCCGACGCCGCTATCCATGCGCAGTCCGAGGCCCTCACGCTGGAACTCGCGCCGGGTGTGCGCCTGCCGTTCGCGCGCCGGGATTGAATGGGCCAAATCGAGACGGACATATGGTGCGTCCAGTGCGACAGGGCACATTCAGATTACATCGTACAATTGCAATCCTTGGTAACAGAGCGCAGACAGAAGGGAGAGAGCATGTGCCCTCCCCGTTCCCTTTAGGCAGGCTATAGGTGCTGTTGTATCCACGCAACAGCCGATGAATCCAAGTTGGACCACGCACTCCCCCCGCTTGGTGAAAGTGACACGACATACAGGACATCATTTGGATCCATCTGGGCTCGAAGTTGATCGCGTAGTAACACTGGACCCAAGTTCGAATGTACGAACCACGCAGACTTGGCAAGCCGTACAGCGCCCAAGCGCCGTAGATACCCGATCAAAGCATCGTAGTTCCGGCCAGGGTTACGCAGATCATACGTTACGAGCATCGGTTTGGCTGCTGAACTCATTGGTGTTGTTCCTCGTTTGCAAATTCGATAACGATGACACCAAAGAGGATTTGCTCTTCACGGTACAAGTCTGTACAATGTGAAGTGTATACGCAGTCGCCTTTGGTGTGAAAATGTTGTTTGGATGTTTCCAAACCCTGAGAGTCATTCAGTCATGACTCAAACTGCCAAAGTGCCGACAAACGACACGGCGGGTAATGGTATTCACAGTACCACTACCCGCCGTGATCATTTAACGTCGGCCTGATGGGTCTTTGCCACATAGGCCTCTCCTCCTTTGGTGTGCGGATCTCACCGCGCTGATAATACTGGCGATCCTATCCGATATTTTTCGCTGTGTCAACTGATATTTTTATACATTTTTCGTAAAAACTATGGTTGACTGTAACGGATGCGCGAGCTATAGTAACAATAGAACATATTGACAATATAGAACATTAGTGCTACAAATTTGTGAGAGAAGGGAGGAAGAGTGAAAAATGTCAACCAGACGCCAAAGCTTCGGCGAGAAATTACGAGAACTTAGAAAACGATCCGGGATGTCACAGATTGAAGTTGTAGAAGCTTTGCAGGAACTATATGGAGAGCAGATTCGCATATCGCAAGCTACACTTTCGGCACTAGAACAGCGTGCGGACAGTCCCAAGACTGACCTCGTGGAATTGCTGGCTAACTTCTTCCAAGTGCCAGTGGGCTATTTCGATGAGGGCAGGCAGAGAGACGAATACAACGGCATTGAACTTGCGAAGGCATATTTGAAGCAAAGACGGAATGAGCCGATGAGTGGGCCAGTACATGCCCGAAGTGACGGGTTTAGATCGAACGGCGACGATGTAGAGCGTAGTCTAAGGCAATTGGAGACTCGAGACTTCCACGATACTGACAGTGATGAACAGGGGTTTTTCGACACATAGCTCATGGAACGCTTGATTGCCGAGCCAAGCGCAGAAGATATAGTCCAGGCTCTGCTAGAAGAGACGGGAAATACCAGCCCGCCGACTGACCCAATGACGATGGCAGGCTATCTCAATTTGCGGGTTGAAGGCTATGACGACGACAATCAGTTCGGACTTGTCAATTCGCGAATAAACGCTTTCCTATGGCCATCAAAGCGCATTATTGGAGTCCACAAAAAACTCAAACCGAAGCAACGTAGATTCAGCATTTTGCATGAGATTGGACACTTTGTTCTGCCTGGACACTTGCAATCAAGAGAGCATGATGAGAAAGTCGAGGATGGAAGAGACAATCTAAGCCCGTGGGCGCAGAATATATTGGAACGTGAAGCCAATCAGTTTGCTGCAGACTGTCTCTTTCAACTTGACGGACTGGAGAAAGTCTTGAGGGCTTCAGATCTGAGTTGGGGGAACATAGTTCGGGCAAGTGAATTGTTCGACGCATCAATTGAAGCAACTTCTAGACGATGGGTTGAAAGAACTGAAACTGAATGTGGGTTGGTCGTCTTCAATCCGCTTGATAGAGGTCGCCCGGGATCCGCGCTGGGTGTCATGTATACCATCGTATCAAGGTCATTCAAACAACGCAATTTCGCGCAAATTCAACCCGGACAGCAATTCGACACAAGAAGTCCTATCTACCGGTACTTCTATGGCCAAGAATATTTGGGTGACACTCCTAGAATCACAATAAGCGTCCAAAAAGGCACAGAAGACTATGGCGAATTCTCTATGGAGTTATTCAGCAACAGTTATCGACTGTTTGGTCTATTGACCCCCTCAAACTAGCTCACTCGAAACAATTATCTCTTCTGCGGACTCACATCGCTGCGAACTGCGCCGTGAAGTCCATCGAGCCGATGATGATGAAGACGATCCCGGCGCTGGCGTGCGCCAGCCAGGGCGTGACGATGCTGCCCGTGCGCTGGAAGCTGTAGCCATAAGCCCAGCCCGCCGCGAACGTGGCGATGAAGCCGACCGGCGTCTCCAGCGGGAATGCGCCACCCGTGAACGGCGCGACGTAGTGCCAGAGCGTGAAGAGCAGCGTCGCCAGCAGCAGCCCGACCGGCGCGCCGAGGGCATTCTCCAGCCGTGTTTGCAGCCAGCCGCGAAAGAAGAACTCCTGAAACGGGCTGGCAACCAGCAGCCAGAGCACCCCGCCCAGCGCCAGCTCGACGGCCAGATCCGGCGGCGGCGCAACCGTGCCGATGACGAGCACGCCGAGGATCGCCGTGGCAATCCCCGCCGCAATGCCCCAGCCGATGACCGTGCGTCCGTCTGTCATACGGACGAAGCCGATCTCACGCCAGCGCCCGGTGCGCCAGCCCCAGACGAGCGGGATGCCGAGGCCCGCCATCGTCATCAGCGCGATACCCCACTGCCCCAAGCGCCCCGTCGCGCTGATGGCGCAGAAGATGGCGTAGACGGCGAGTGCGAGAATCAGTTTTCGAAGTAATTCATCTTTCACCACAAGATCTGCACCTGTAAGTTATTCGAAGAGCAACCTATTCTGAAGACTCGCCTTTTTGACTATTCGGCGCAGACGAGAATTCGGCCATATATTCAAGAAGCATCCTGTGGCGGAAAAGATACCCACTGCCCACATGCTGAAGAAGCCCTCGATCAGTAGCAAAATTCAGAAAGCGAGCCAAATCAAGTGGAGCTTTTGCAATTGAACTCAGCGCCAAACGCAACACGATGTGCTGAATTACAGTTGCACCGCCTGCTAAGAAGAATCCAAGAGTCGCCGCGACAATCGGCACGCTGACAAGAAACGTACTCAGACCATTGATAATAGATTGATCACGTATAAGGCTAAACAACGTAAGACTTATTTCTGCGCTGCGTCGCAGTGACACGAAGGGACATGATTCGCGGACAAGTTGCAGCGTGAGGCTCGGGATTACGAACTCAACCATACCGAAGAATGCCAGCAAGGATCCCGAGAGCAACAGCACCAGAATGACCCCACCCCGAATGGCATTGTAGGCTGAGAGACGAATCCCGAGATTGGGCTGGATCTTTGACATGACAACCGACTGACGACGCAACCCAAACAGCAGGCTAAGGAGTCCGCTAAGGATCAGGCCAAGTACCAGGCCGACAACCAAGTTTATGACCAGAACGGGGCGCGTAAGATCTTGATAGCAAAGTACCAGCCGCTCATCGAGCGACGAAATATCTGTGGTGGCGGCATTGACCGATCCCAACAACAATCCCAACGGTAATCCTGCAAGAAAGCCAAATCTGCTAATTGTCCAGCGCACAGAAGCTGCGCTTCTGATACGTGCATTCCACGTGTAGAAAATCGTTATGGATAAGCCAATGCCTAAAGCAATAACAATCAATCCTTGCTGGCTCGCCAGCAAGCTTGCCATCAGGAGCAGCGTCAATATTGTCACACCGATAGAGGCACCACTCATCAGGCGAACGATAGTACGATTGCCATCGGGCAGAATGTCTGGTTGGAGATCCTCAATATAGAACACTGACTGCGCCCGCTTCGTCAGAATCGACGCTACCCAACTCAACCAACGTCGTGTTTGTGCCAGGGTATAACGTGGATCATCCATGAATTGGCGCGCCAGATAATGATCAAAAAGGTGATTACGTCGTTCAGTTCGCGTGGCGAACGTCATTATCTGATGTGGCTCCATTTCGGCATAAGCGGCAACCATTGTATTCAGTAGAAAGGGCGTCGAAGCCATTTCGCGCAAGCTCGTCTCACGATCAAGCGATTCCCGCAGTCCGCCCAGTTTAGACTGAGACTCTAGATAGGTATCGATCTGCTCGTTCGTCAGTGGCTGTAATGCAATCGCGCTAGGAATTTCAAATTGGGTTGTGAGCTGCTCATAATCGACCAGCCGACTGCATACGGCAATCGGGGTTCCCCGGTGAGTATGGCGATAGTCATTGATCGCCTCCACACAGGCAGAACGATGTTCGATTTGCACTTCGTCCAAACCATCAAGCAACAGTACCAATCTCTGGTTCTCAAGCCAGCGCCGAGCAAGCGTGCGCGACACCTGATAACGAACACGCAATTCGCGGATTAACCACTGTTCAAGCGGTTCAAGCCGTTCCGACCAAGAAGACAGATTGAACACGGTTGGTATGGGTTGGGCCGGATTCCCTTGAGAACGTTGTAGAAGCGCACGTGCCAGTTGCAGCAACAACACAGTTTTCCCAGATCCTGGCGCTCCAAGGATGAGTAATTCTTGTCCCATTTCCTGGAACATCTCACCAATTCCGCCCGTCGTCGGCAACTCATAGTCGCCGTAGTCTTTGTGTTTCAAGACTGTGTCTGGTTTCAGTTCGACACGTAGTTCGAATTGAGCGTCCCCCACAACTCTATCGAGTACGCCCCGGATCCAGAATTGCTCGATCTTCTCAGCCAATTTCGCCCGATTGCGATCCACCGATATGTTGAGGGGCGACACAGCGTATCTTTCCAAGTTCTTGGATGTGTCTGGCGGAATGATGAGGACCGGCGATTCGAGTGCACTGTGTAGTCTTCGCAAGCCATTTTCTTCATTGCGTCGCAGATCGATCCGCTGAATACGGATGTAACGAGGAGGAATCTCTTCCTCGTCTATGTCGCGTAGCCACAATAGAAACAAGCGGCGGCTATTGGTGAGTGCCCATCCCCACTCGTCAAGAACGGCTTCGCTTTTTAGCGCTTCAGGTGTGAGCAATCCAACAACAACGCGTGCTGCCTTCATCGCACTGTGAATAGCGTCATCCCAACCTTTTGTTTCCGGGGCAGTGCCTGGCGGAATATGAAAGACATCGAGCCACGGTTGATGTCCCCATCCCACTAGTGACTGATAAAGCCGTTTGGCGAAATCTTCATATTCCCGCTTGTAACTGATGAAAATGTCCATATGCAGTGTTTCAATCAATTTCGCTGAGCATGCATTGATAAACAACGCATATGTTCCAGAGAATCGATGATGAGAAGAAGTAATGCTTGTATCTCAGGAACGATCTGCCTGAGAATGTAGCGCAATTTGTGCTAATAAATCCAGTGGCTTTCTTATGAGATAGTTTTCCTGACTGCCCACAGCGTAGACGGCGAGTGCCGGGATCAGTTGGCTGCGTGTCGATTCCATCTCAGATACTTCTCTGTGTGCTGCCCGTATATTCAGCTTATACTCGACAGAAGAGCCAGATAGTTGAGTTGTGAAAGGCTGTAGCCATGAACATGCCATCTGAGAAGTGGGCATCCGGCGATGCCTACGAGCATTTCATGGGCCGGTGGAGCGCTGAAGTGGCCGCGCTCTTTCTCGATCAACTCCAACCCACGGCAGATTCAGCCTGGCTCGACGTGGGCTGCGGCACGGGCGCACTGACGCGCGTAATCTCATCCCACGCGCAGCCAAGGACGACTGTGGGTGTCGATTCATCGCTCGACTTCGCGCGTTATGCCAGCCAGCGCAACCAGGGCGCGACATTTCAGACAGCGAGCGCGGCGGCGCTGCCTGCCCGTGCTGACACATTTGATTTTGTGGTCAGCGGGCTGGCGCTGAATTTCTTTCCCCAGCCGGAACAAGCCCTGCGCGAATGCGTCCGCGTCGCCAAACCCGGCGGCATCGTCGCCGCCTATGTCTGGGACTATGCCGGGAAAATGGAGTTTCTGCGCTACTTCTGGGATGCGGCATTGGCGCTCGATGCCGAGGCGAGGCCGCTGCATGAAGGCTATCGCTTCCCCATCTGCCAGCCCGATCCACTCCAGCAGTTGTGGCAAGGCGCAGGCTTGCAGCACGTTGCACTGCACGCGCTCGATGCGGTCACTGTCTTTGACAGTTTTGAGCGCTACTGGCAGCCGTTCACGTTCGGCAATTTCCCAGCGCCGCAGTATGCGTTGTCACTGGATGCTGAGCGCCGGCAGCAACTGCATGATCGTCTGCAAGCCGACATCCCGACCGAAACCGACGGCTCCATCCAGCTCATCGCCCGCGCCTGGGCAGTGATGGGTCAAAAACCATCGTCGTGATCGCCAGCGTGCAGGCATCGACTTGCCCGCGCCGTGTACTGTGAAATCAGCCCAACCGAGCACAGGGCACCCACCCATGAACCCAGTACCCAGAACTCATGGAGCATACAGCTATAGATGATAGGATGTGCGGCTTGGAGATGGCTGATCTTGACCGCTTTCGTCGCCGACCGATCAATCGGTCGGCTAACGAACATCAAGCACACTCAAGGTGCTCGACCAGCAGATCCCATCCAAGAGCAGTGTAACGAAGCATCTTCAGCATGCTTGATTTGATCTAGCCGACGGGTTGACCCGTCGGCGAACAGCATACTAACGCTACTAGCGGTGCTGTTGGCGAACTCATGAAATGCCATGTTGCCCTCATCCCCCGACCCCTTCTCCCTCATGGCGAAGGGGAGAAAAGCGCATTTGAAGGTCCTTCTCCCTGAGGGAGAGGGATTTAGGGTGAGGGCGTATGAAGGGAAGAGATTAATTCGGCAACAGCACCACTAGCCAATTTGATCCGTTCAAACCTAACTGAATGATCCATCAGAACCAAAGCATCTCATCACGCATTCCTCGTTACTCATCACCTAATCCGAGTACCGAGAACTGAGCACCCCGTACCTCCCCCCTATCCCCCCGGTCGCCAGGCGGGCATCCGGTTGATCACGCCCGGCGGCGTCTGCGTGATCTGCTGAAGGCCGACGCCATCCGCGCCGACGATGCAGATCTCCTGGTTTTCGCCGTCGTTGCAGCTAAAAGCAACGTAGGCATTGTCCGGCGACCAGGCAGGCTCGACATCTGGCGCGGGCGTATCGGTCAGCCGCCAGGCGACGCGCGGGCACGCGCCATCGAAGCAGGCGCTGTCGATGACCACCAGATCGATCTGCTTGCCGATGAAGGTTTGCACGGCCAGATAGCGCTCGTCCAGCGACCAGGCGGGCGACCACAAGCTGACAATCTCGCGGGCCAGATCGTGGATCACGGCGCTGGAACGGGCAACGTCGCGCAGGTCGGGCGTCGGGCTGGTCGCGCTGAAGGCACGTCCGACGCTTGCGCCGTCCTCGGCCAGCCCACCAGCGCGCAGCACCGCCAGCACGCGCTCGCCGATTTGAGGGCTGTGCCGCCAGAACAGCCGATCCTCCGCCGCCATGATCAACTCGCCGTCGTTTGTCCAGCGCGGGCGCAGCTGCCCACCGAGCACACGGTAGACATGCTCGTCGTGGATGCCGTTGGCGAAATCCTGGGTGACGACACGCGTCTGGTTCGCCAGCCCACTGACGACGTAAGCCAGGCGGCTGCCGTCGGGCGACCACACAGGCGCGATTTCACGGCTGGTCTGGGCGTGCGTCACATCGACCGTCACGCGCGTGCGCAGGTCGATCAACCAGATGTCGTCGTCCACCGCTTGATAGCGGCTGAACGCGATCTGCCCCGGATCGGGCAGCAGCGGCGCGAGCACGCGGCTGGCTAGGGCGGCGATCACGGCGCAAACCGCGAGCAGCGCTGTCGCACGGAAGTAGAGGCGGTTCATGCGGCGATCATAACACGAACAGGCTCAGCGTGGTCGCCACGCGGGCTTGATATTGCGCACGTGATCCGGCGAATGCGTGAGCTGGCGGCGCACCCCGCTCTCGACATCGATCAGGCAGATCTGGCTGCTGGCGTTGTCCAGACATTCGAAGGCGATCAGCCTTCCATCCGGCGACCACGTCGGCCAGACCTTGAACTCGGCGCTGTCGGTCAGCCGCCGCCCAAGCGCGACACAGCCCGGCAAACAGCCCGGATCGAGCACATAGATGTCGCGCCGGTGGATCACAGCCAGCGCATCATTCGCAGGCGACCAATCGGGAAAGGTGTAAGCGCCGCGCGGCGGTGTCAACGAGCGCTGGCGGCCTGTCAGCAGGTCGAGCGCATACAACCGCACCGAGAAGATGCTGTACGGGCGGCTGTAGATGATCTGCCCGCCATCCGGTGCCCAGGTATGCGTCAGCGGATAGATCGTCGTCAGCGGGTACTGCGTCTGCCCGCTGTCCGCATCGACGAAACCGAGGAACCCGCCGGGCACGACCAGCGAAATCTGCGTGCCATCCGGCGTCCAGACCGGTGTCATGCTCGGCGAACCGATGGCGTTCGGCATGACCTCGCGGCTGCTGCCCGCGGCCATGTCGTAGATCATCAGCCGGTTCGTGCCGTCGCGATGGGCACGATAGGCCAGGCGCATCCCGTCCGGCGACCAGCTTGGCTGATCGTCCTGGCTATCATGGTCGCCGCGCCGCAGGTTATGCGCGTAACCGCTGTGGACGTCGAGCAGATAGATGTCATAATCGCCGTCGCGGTCGCTGGCAAAGGCCAGGATGCCTTCATCCGGCGTCAGCGCTGCCGCCGCGCGCACCCCGGCCAGCACCCCGCAGATCACGATCACCATACGCACGACCGCGCGACCGAACACCGCCATCCCTCACCCCTCGCTTGTCGCCCCGCCGGATGATCATAACACTGGCACAGATTACCGCGCGTTCGGTATTGGTGGCGTGACTACTCCACCTCGGCAGCGCGGACGCAGCGGAAGCCGACATCGCCCCATCGCAGCGCCGGGTCGAAGCCCGCGCGGTTGGCGCTGCGCACGTAGCCGTCGTTCGCGAGATATGATCCGCCGCGGATCACACGGTCGCCGCTGTCGGTTCGGCTCTCGCGGCCATCGTCAGCATAGGGATAATCTCGGTAGAGTGAGTTCGTCCACTCCCAGACATTGCCGCTCATATCCAGCGCCCCCACCCACGATGCGCCGTCCGGGATGCTGCCGACCGGCGCGGGGCCTTCGCCGCTGGCGCGGGTCTCTGCCGAAACGACCAGCTTCTGACTGAAGGCAGCGCCCCACGGATATTCGAGGCTGTCCGGGCCACGTGCCGCGTATTCCCACTCCCGCTCGGAGGGCAGCCGCCCACCACGCGCCTCGCAGAAATCGCGCGCCTCGAACCAGGTAACGCTCTCGCGAGGGCGCTGGTCGCCCGTCCATTCGCCATGCGATCCATACTGCGCATTGGTCACTTCGAAGCGGTCGATCCAGAACGGCGCATCAACGCACTGCTCGCCGCCATCCCCCTGATCGCCCATCATGAAGCAGCCCGGCGGCACCAGCACCATCTCATAGCCGTCGAAGTCCTGCATCTGCGGCAAGCCCGCCGCGGCCTCGTCCGCGACATGCGTAGGCATCTCCGCCAGAGCGGGCGCTGCCGATGGATCGATCGTCCCGGTCAGCACGATCGCAACGGCGGGAGTCCCGCCTGAATTGGTTGTCGCCAGCGCGACGATGGTGGCGATCACCAGCACGGCAAGCGCGCCCAACGACAAGCGTTGATCCATCCGCGCCGGTGGTTTGTACGATGCAGTCGTCGGCGGTTCGCCAGGCACCTGGCTTGGCAAATAGTCGGACACCGTCTTGATCACTTCGGTCGCCAGCGTCTCCTCCTGGAGCGCCGCCGAAAACGCCTCGGCGAAGGCAGTGGCGGTCGGGTAGCGATCGTCCGGGGATTTCGCCAGCGCCTGCTGCATCACGCGGTTGATCGCGGGCGAGTACGGCAGCAGCGGGGGCGGCTCGTTGACCTGCTTCATCAGCAGACTGACCGGCGTCTCTGCCTGAAACGGTCGATGCCCTGCCAACAGCTCGTAAACAACGATTGCCAGCGAGTAGAGATCGCTGCGCCCATCCAACGGCTGCCCCTCCGCCTGCTCTGGCGACATATAGGCGGGCGTACCGATGATGCCGCCCGAATGCGTCAGCGGGTCGGTGCCAGTCACGTCTTGCATCAAGCGGGCGATGCCGAAATCGGCCAGCACGGCATTGCCCTCACCGTCGAGCAGGATGTTGTTCGGCTTGATGTCGCGATGCAGCACGCCTTGACGATGGGCATAGTCGAGCGCGGACGCGACCTGGCGCAAGATCGCTTCGATGCGCACCTGGCTGAGCGCACCCGTCTTGAGTGCATCGCCGAGCGAGCCGCCGCGCACGTACGGGAAGACCAGATACAGCAGGCCCTCGTTTTCGCCGTAATCGTGCAGCGGCAGAATGTGCGGATGCTGCAACCCGGCGATGGTGCGGGCTTCGCGTTTGAAACGCGCCACCAGTTCGTTGTCGATGTGGGGCGTATGCTCAAGAACTTTAATCGCGACCTGGCGACCCAGGTCTTCCTGAAAGCCCAGATAGACGGCTGCCATACCACCGTGCCCGATCACGGACTCGACACGAGTCTTGCCCAGGTTCTTGCCGATCAGTGCGCTAGACATGGCAGCCTCGTTATCTCACTCAGTGGCGTAGGCGGGCGCGAGTTCGGCGCGGCCATTGGCAGTGAACAGCCAGTGCGGCAGCCAGCCAAGCGCGAACACGTCGAGTTCAATGTTCTTCTTGAGCGGCGAAATCTCGTACTCGTCGAGCCGGATGGTTTCGGGATCGTACTCGCTGTCGAGCGCGCTCATCTCCACGTCCATCTCGCGGCGCATGGCGTCGAGCTGTTCCTCGACCTCGGCCATTTCCTTGCGCGACTTTTCGAGCGCGGCCTCGGCGGAGCTGGTGCCGATGGCACGGCTGGCGGCCTTGCCGATCTTGTTCAAGGTGGAACTGCGGCGGCTGCCGGTCAGCGCGCCAAAGACACCGAGCGCGATGTCGGTGATGTCGCGGGTGTTGGTGGTATTCACGCGCGCTTCGTCTTCCTGCACGTCGCGCTGTTTGCGCCCCAGGCGCTCATCCAGCGTCGCCAGCTTCTTGTCGTACTTCGCTTTCACCTCATCCATGACCTTGTCGCGCATTTCACGGGCCGCCTGACGCAGCCGCGCGCGGAACTCGCTCTCATCCTCCTCCGGCCTGGCGTAGATTTTCAACGCCTCGCTGTAGGGGATCGTCAGCACACCCTGCTTGTAGATCGTGTCCGTGAGATCGCTGGCGAGTTCCTTCAGGCGACGGGCGTCGGTCAGCGCGCTGGGCACGTCGCCAAACACTGCACTGCCGCGCGGCTCGGCATCCAACCGGCGCTTATCGACCGGCTGGGCGGCGTAATCGTCCCAGCGCACGTAGCCGGACGAGCCGAGATCGGGCACGATGTAGGCGAAGTGCTTGTAACTGCGCAGGTCGGCCCGCTTGTCCTCGTAGAGCACGGATGCCTGAGCGAGCAGCGCGGGCACGAACGCCAGCCTGGCGTCGTCCAGCGTATCGGCGCGGCCACGGGTCGCGTCCTCCCATTTGCGGATGGCGGCAGACGCATCCATGGCGACAGGCAGGAAGAACTGCTGCACGTCCTTGAGCACCGGCGGCTGATCGCTGAAGCCATCCGGCGCGTGCTGGGCAGCCGGTGCAGCCTCACCCGCGGCGGCGAGACCGACGCCCACAGCCGGTGCGGCGCTCGCTGCCAGCGCAGACTCGCGCTTGTTCGCCATCAGCACACCGATTTGCTGGCGGGTGAACGGCCCGGCCAGGTAGTTCATGACCCAGCGCGTTGTCATCAGCGTCGGCACGCCCTTGTCGTGGATGTTGCGCATCAGGAACACGCGCGACTTGAGATTGGCGATCATCTGGCTGACGGTCGCGAGATCGGTATCGCCCGCGGCGGCGGCCTCCTTCAGCCCGGCAATGACACGCTCGCGGTCGGTATCCGTTTGCAGCCGCCCGATCCACCACGTGCCGATGTTCGACAGCCCTTTGTAGTCGAGATCGACCGGGTTCTGTGTCGCCAGCACGACGCCAACGCCAAACGCGCGCGCCTGCTTGAGCAGCCGCAGCAAGGGCATCTTGCTCGGCGGGTTGCTGATCGGCGGGAAGAAGCCGAAGATCTCGTCGATGTAGAGGAGCGCGCGCAGGCTCTCCGTGCCGGATTGGCGGCGCACCCAGTTGAGCAAGGTCTCCAAAATGAGCGTCATGGCGAACATGCGCTCGTTATCGTTCAGGTGGGCGATGTAGAAGATGCTGACGCGCGGCTTGCCTTCGGGGGTGTAGAGCAGGCTCTGCATGTCCATCGGCACGCCGGTTTCCCAGGCCTTGAACGACGGCGACGCGATCACGGCGTTGAGCGCCATCGCCAGCGCGAAGCGGTCTTTCTCCGGGAAGAAGTCGTTGACGGGCATGACGCCGAGCTTATCGAAGGGCGGCTTCTGCGTCTGCATGATCAGCGTTTCGAGCGTCAGATCCTGCCCCTGCTGCCAGTTGTACTCGAAGATGTTCGACAGCAGCACGTGGCGCGGGTCGGACAATGGCTCGGCGCTGATGTTCGCCAGCGACAGGATCGCCGTGACCAGGCTGCTGATCTGCTCGCGGTTGGCCTCCGCGTCAGCGTCGAAGCCGTCCTTGGGCGCGCGCAGGCTGGCGAGGATGCTGACCGGGATGCCGCTCTCTGAGCCGGGTGTGTAGATGAACATCTCGTAATCCGCCGATTCTTTGAGCAGCTTCATGCGCTCCGGCGTGATGTCCCAATCCGCCAGCCCTGTCTGCCACTGCTCCGCTTTTTTGGCGGCAAGTTCGGCCAGGCTCATGTTCTCGCGGCGGGCCTCATCTTCCTGAATCCACGGCTGGAAGTCTTCCGGCTTGAAGTCCGGGAAGGCCAGCAGCAGGTTGCCGAGGTCGCCTTTGGGATCGACCAGGATGGCGGGCACGCCGTCGAGGATGGCCTCCTCGATCAGGCCGATGGCGAGGCCGGTCTTGCCGCTGCCGGTCATGCCGACGATCAGGCCGTGCGTCGTCAAATCGCGCGAATCGTAATAGACAACGTCGTCCCTGTTGACCTCGCCGCTGGCGGGATCAACCGCGCGGCCCAGGTAGAAATTCGAAGGCGCATCGATAAAAGGCATCGTCAGTCCTTTTCGTCAGGTGTTGAGCATGTGGCAATTATACCGCGTCATAAGACCTGTCCAGATGATTGATAGGCCGGCGTAAGGCATACAGGCCATACTGAGATCACTGCACTTCACCTTGCCAGGCGCTGCCGGCTATCTAAAGCGCTCATCTATCGAGGAGCATCGAAGAAATGGAGCAGGAAAATATTCCTTAATTTCAGGAGATTTCGGCTATGACAGATATTCCGAAAACATCGCGTAAAATTGTCGGAGGCACCCTGCGCAAGCTGGGTGTTCAGAAGCACATCCACGATGTCGTCAATCATCTTCCGCCCGCCCTGCAGCGGGTGGCGGTCGGCGTCGGTGTCAAAAAGGAACTGGTCCCGCGTGAACGACTGATAGAAGTGCAGCAGGCGGGCCTGCGCTGGCTGGGGCGCGACGGCGCGGAAGCGCTCGGTGACTACCTCGAATTCGGCGTCTACCAGGGCACGTCGCTCTCCTGCTTCCACGACGCCAGCATGATGCTCGGCCTGAGTCAGATGCGCTTGTTCGGTTTTGACTCCTTCGAGGGGATGCCGCCGCAGTCCGACGCCGAAGACATGGGCATGTGGACGGCAGGGCAATATCGTTCCAGCATCGATTACACCCGCGCCTACCTGACCCACCACGGCGTCGATTGGCGGCGCACCTTCCTGATCAAGGGCTGGTTTTGTGACACGGCGACGCCAGCGCTGGCCGTCGAACACAACATCCGCAAGGTCAGCTTCGTCATGATCGACTGCGATCTCTACTCGTCAACCATGGATGCCTTCCGCTTCATCGAGCCGCTGCTCCAGGATAAAGTGGTGATGATTTTTGATGATTGGGATTCTTACGGGCTGGAAGCGGCCAACCTGGGTGAGAAAAAGGCTTTTGAAGAATTCCTGACTGCGCACCCGCACTGGCAGGCAGAGCAGCAGCCCTGCTACCAGGAGTGGTCACGCGTTTTCTATCTGACGGCGCTGCGCTCGACCTGATGCGAGCATACGGGGAAGTCTCGCTTCCGTAGGTACGATCAGCACTCACAATCGAAAATGGCGCGCCACCTGCCCGGCCATGGCATCGAGATCGTGCTGCCCATTGACGCGAATGCAGGTGAGCTTCAGGGCGGCGGCCTGCGCCTCAATCTGGTCGGCAAAGGCGGCATCGCGGGCCATCCAATTCGCCCACGCCTGCTCTGGATCGGACGTGGCACGGACGATTTCGTGTCGCCACGGGCGCTGGGTGTAGTACTCGATCTGAAATGCCAGGCTGGGCACCAGCCAGATCGCCCGCGCGGGATCGTCAAGCAGAGGCGCGACCAGCTCCGGCATCAGCGCCGCACCCTCAACGATCCGCGGGCGCGGTAGAGCGGCGATGTCGGCCAGGATCAGCGGGAATTCTTCACGATAGAAGTTGAAGACGCGCTGCACCTGGGCAGCGACCGGCTCCAGCCAGATCGCATCGGGCGTCATCTGCGGCAGGCGCGCCATCGTCGGCTGGTGCTCGAAGCTGGCCTGCTCGATGTGCCGCCCCATCGCCTCGTCGCACAGGTACAGCGTCAGGCCATAATCGCGCGCCAGACGCTGCGCAATCGAGCTTTTGCCGGAGCAGGGTGAACCACCGATCCAGTAGATCGGCGCGTTGAGATGGGTTGAGGAAAGCATGATTCAGGTGATGCGTGGTGAGTAATGGGTAATGAGTGATGAGTTGAACCACTCGACCGGCGTGATCGAGTTTGTGCTAGCACCAACAAGATGCGAATGAATGGCCTTTTTGTCGGGGCGAAGCGCTGCCTCGCCCACCCATGGACAGACGAACGGACAGCCGCAACTACACCCGGACGCTGGCATCGACCCAACGTAAATCGTCGGTGACGCGCCCCGCCGTCATCAGGTGCTTGAGGTAAGCCACACGCTTGAAGCGTGCCCCTTCGAAGTCTTCCAGCTTGAGTTCGCTCGCGCGGCAGGCCTCGTAGATCTGGCGGATACCCTGATCGAGCGTCCACAGCGGACGCCAGCCGGGCAAAGCCTGCGTGATCTGGTAGCCATCGACGCGGTAGCTGCGCGCGTCGTGCGGCGGGTTGGCGATCTGCTCGGTGCGCACGCCCTCGATGACCTGTTCAATGCGCGCGGCGATCTCACGCGCCTGGAAGTTGTCTTCTGTCTTGACGACGTTCAAGATCTGGTTATGCACGGCACGAATGGGCGCGTGCAGCGCAGCCAGAAAGGCACTGGCAACATCTTCCACGTGCAGATAGGGACGCCAGCTTTCACCATCGGTCTTGAGGATGACCCGCCCGTTGTAGGCAGCCCAGGCGACCATATTGTTGACGGCGGTGTCGGTGCGGTGATACGGCGCAATGCCGTAGAGTGGCGGCTTGCGCAGGAAGGTTGGCGCAAACGAACGATCCGCTAACCGCGCGATATCGTTTTCGGCGCGCAGCTTGGCGACGGCGAAGGTCGAGAGTGGGCGCACGGGCGAACGCTCGGTGACGAAGCGCTTGTTCGACGCGCCATAAACAGCACACGACGACGACAGGAGAAAGCGCGGCGTCTCGGCATATTTTGCCAGGCTGGCGAGCCGAACCGCTGCTGTGTAGTTGATGTCGTAGGTGACTCGCGGATTGAGATCGCCGAGTGGATCGTTGGACAGCCCGGCCAGATGGATGATGGCGTCGTAGCCAGCCAGATCATCTGACGTGACATCGCGAATGTCGCGGCTGATGTGGGGGATACTGAACGGCAACTGGTAGAGTGCGCAGGCTTTGAACAGCTCGCTGTCCAGGCCGGTAACGTCGTGCCCGGCGTCGATCAACAGCGGAACGAGCACACTGCCCAAATAGCCAAGATAACCGGTAACGAGAATACGCATGATGCGACCTATGTATTCTTATAAAGTGACAGCAATGAACATATGTCTTAAACTCTATTTAACCGTTATATAATTTGCACCTTGCAATATAACAAAAATTTACAACATTCAGCAATTTACGAGCGTTGAGACTTCTGTACCAATCTTCGACCAGAAGGCGAAGTGTCGTCCGGCGTGAGGTTTTCAGCGTACAACACAATGATTAGCACAGCCTCAGAATCGATGCCCTGCCCGCCGCATTTTTTCCCCGTGAACCAGGGATTCATCCCCTCCTCATGACAGTATGGAGGGGATGACCGCAATCACGACACACTATCGCCGCATCGTTATGATCACGCACAGTAACCCTATACGTACATTTCGGCGCTCAGGTTGCCCAGACGATGTTGCGCGAACGGGCGATGCTGCCGTACTCGTCAAGCTGCGCCTGGGTGAAGGCGAGCATGTCCGGGTTGTGATCGCGATAGTGCGCCTTGTACCAGGAGGACGTCAGCCGCGCCACCTCGTCGATGTTGAGCGTCGGCAGCCAGCCGAGATCGTGCAGCGCTTTGTCACAGTTGAGCTTGAGCAGACCGGCCTCGTGGAAGCCTGGCGGCTCGACTTCGCGGATCGGCTGGGCGAGCGCGCCGAAATCCCAGTGCGTGGTCAGCTTGGCGAGCAGATCGCGCACAGAATAGCTGCGCTCGACCGGGCCGAAATTGTAAGGCTCGCCGTTGAGTTCCTTGCGTTGGTAAAGCTGCGCGCCCAGGTGCAGATAGCCGCTCAGGGGTTCAAGCACGTGCTGCCAGGGGCGGGTGGCGCGCGGCGCACGGATTTCGAGCGTCTGCTCAGTGCCCCAGGCGCGGAAGGCATCCGGCACGATGCGGTTGGCCGCCCAGTCGCCGCCGCCGATGACGTTGCCTGCGCGGGTCGATGCCACGCGCACATTCGAGTCCGGGCGGCTGAAGAACGAGTGATAGTAGGTCTTGATCACCAGTTCCGCGCCGCCCTTGGACGCGCTGTACGGGTCGCGCCCGCCGACAGCATCGGTCTCGCGGTAGCCCCAGACCCACTCGACGTTATCGTAGCATTTGTCGCTCGTGATCATGACGGCAGTGCAGGGATGATTGCTGCGGCGCAGGGCTTCGAGCACGTGCGCCGTGCCCATGATGTTGGTCGCGAGTGTGCCGACCGGGTCATCATAAGAGATGCGCACAATCGGCTGTGCGGCCAGGTGGAAGACGAAATCCGGGCGCACCTCGGCGATCCGGCGCTCGACAGCGGCGAGATCGTTGATGTCGTGCTCAAAATAGGTGATGCGCTCGCGCAGGCCGCATAAATCGAACATGGCGGGCGTCGTCGGCACTTCGTTGGAGATGCCAAACACATCGGCGCCAAGCTGCAGCAGCCAGACGGTCAGCCACGCACCTTTGAAACCGGTATTGCCGGTAACAAGCACTTTCTTGCCCTGGTAGACATCGTTGAACATGCCGTGGTTTGTCCTTTTCAACGCTGGATAAGACGCGAAAAACCTGAGGGCGAACCGGCGGCTCGCCCTCACCCATCACCATACACCAAAATCGAGTCGAGAAGGATTATACGTTGTTGGCCGTGCCGTTCGCCGGGGTACTCAACGCAGGTGCGTTTTTGATCGCCCAGGGCGCCTCGCCAGAGTCCCAGAGGCCCTGGAGCAGGGTCTTGTCACGCAGGGTGTCCATGCACTGCCAGAAGGAGTCGTGCTTGTAGGCCATCAATTGGCCATCATCAGCGAGTTTTTCCAGCGGGATACGCTCCCAGTAGGTGTCATAATCATCCACGTAGTCAATCGCGCCGGGTTCCAGCACGAAGAACCCGCCGTTGATCCAACCCACGTCGAACTGCGATTTTTCGGCGAAGCGGCGCACCATGTTGCCTTCGAATTCGAGCACGCCGAAACGCGCTGGCGGGCGTACAGCGGTCATGGTTGCCAGTTTGCCGTGAGCCTTGTGGAAGTTGTACAGCTCGGCGATATTCACATCAGATACGCCATCGCCGTAGGTCATCATGAAGGTATTGTCGCCAATGACGCCGAGATCGTGCAGGCGTTTGACGCGGCCACCGGTCATGGTGTGCAGGCCGGTATCGACCAGTTCGACCGTCCAATCGAGATTGCGTTCACCGCGCGCGCTGTAACTGCCATTCTTGAAGTCGAAGGTCATGTCGCCGTGCAGCGAATAATAATCGTGGAAATAGCGCTTGATATATTCCCCCTTGTAGCCAAGCGCGATGACAAAGTGCTTGAACCCATAGGCGGCGTAGATGTTCATGATGTGCCACAAAATCGGCCTGCCACCGATTTCGACCATTGGTTTTGGCCGAATCTCGGTCTCTTCTGCCAGGCGCGTGCCGAAACCACCGGCCAGAATGACGACTTTCACATCTTCCATAAGAATAACCCCCGTGTGCCCCTGACGTGTGAACACGACTGAATTGACCCTGCCCTAACGATAGCCGCCTCGCCTATCCGTCACCTAAAATCACAGAATCGCCGCCGGGTAAACCTGGATGAGAAAGCTGCCCTCAGCTTACATTGGTGCGAAAGGGTATTGAAAGGGAGATGGGGTGCGTGTTTTAATGAATAGAAAGTTCATTTCGGAATCATGAAGATCATTATCATGCACCGTTCGTGTTCGTGACTGGTGCAGTATCGGGGCAATGTGATTGAATGATGGTGTTGGCGAACTCATAAAAGGCCATGTTACCCTCATCCCCCGACCCCTTCTCCCTCATGGCGAAGGGGCGAAAAGCGCGTTTGAAAGTCCTTCTCCCTGAGGGAGAGGAATTTAGGGTGAGGGCGTGTGAAGGGAAAAGATTAATTCGCCAACAGCACCATTGAATATATCCTCTCCCCTTAATCCCCTCCTCATCGCAATAGGGCGGGGAAGAACCGCAAGGTTCAGGGGTGGGGATGAAACTTCACTTCAACTCATGGGTTACGTTCCTGTACTGGATAGATTCGGTCCCAAGGAGAGACACGTGGCACAGACTAGAGTTCTCGTCACCGGCGCAGGTGGCTTCATCGGGCATCATCTGGTGTCGTTTCTAAAGCGGTCGGGCTATTGGGTGCGCGGCGTGGATCTCAAGCTGCCCGAATATGCCCCGACAGATGCGGATGAGTTCGAGATCCTCGACCTGCGGCGCTGGGATAGCTGCTTGCAGGCGACGCGCGGCATCGACGAGGTGTATGCGCTGGCAGCCGACATGGGCGGCATGGGCTACATTTCCGCCAATCACGCGCACATCCTGCACAGCAACATCCTGATCAGCACGCACACGCTCGAAGCCGCGCGCGTGAATGGCGTCAAGCGCTATCTCTACACCTCGTCCGCCTGCGTCTACCCGGAATACCGCCAGACCGAAACGCACATCGCGCCGCTGAAGGAAGAAGAGGCCTACCCCGCCCAACCGCAGGACGCTTACGGCTGGGAAAAGCTCGTCACCGAGCGCATGTGTACGCACTACCAGGAAGAGTACGGCCTGGAGACGCGCATCGTCCGCTTCCACAACATCTTCGGCCCGCTGGGCACGTGGACGGGCGGGCGCGAAAAAGCCCCGGCAGCCATGAGTCGCAAGGTGGCGATGGCGAAGCTGACCGGCAACCCCGAGGTCGAGATCTGGGGCGACGGCGAGCAGACGCGCTCGTTCTGCTACATCGACGACTGCCTGGTCGGCATCCACAAGCTGATGCGCTCGGATTACCGCGAGCCGCTCAACCTGGGCCAGGATCGCATGGTGACGATCAACGAGCTGGCGGATATGGTCGCCGAGATCGCCGGCATCGAGATCACCAAGCGGCATATCCCCGGCCCGCAGGGCGTGCGCGGGCGCAACTCGGATAACACGCGCCTGCGCGAGGTGCTCGGTTGGGAGCCGCAGGTCAGCCTGGAAGACGGGATGCGGCGCACCTACGAGTGGATCGAAGACGAGGTGCGCGCGAAGATGGGGATGCCCCGGCGCGCGAAGTCGCTGGCAACCGAGGTTGCGCCCAGCGAACTCATCACCAAGTAGCATAGCGCCCCGCACATGCCGACAGGGCTGCCCGAACACGGCGGCCCTGTTTGATTCTCGCTGGTGTGGCCTTTACGCCTGAAACCCCCGTCTCAACACGATATTTACGCATTACAGAAAACCTTACCCCCCCCCGCCGCAGAGCTTTATACACTTGTGATTAGATTTCGTGATACAGCCAGTTATGAAGGCTGATAAGTATCTGCTTGCTCGCGGAGCCGCCGGTTAGTCCAACTGCATATCTCGATTCGCGCTAGGGCTGGTTGACTTGAAGTGCATAGGGGGTTGTCTATGCTGTCTCACATTGCTGCACGCCCATTATTTCGGATTGCCTGTTTGTTTTTGATCGCTTTATTCATCTTCGGCCTCAGTCCTGGAAACACGAATATCTCGGCGCAAGAACCACCGACCGAAACGCCGACAAGTACCGAGACACCCACGCTCACCCTAACGCCGACTCCCACGCCCCTACCAACGGCGACCGAAGCCCCGACGCTGACAGCCACACCGACAGAGCCACCAACACCGTCCCCCACATCAACTGAAACAGCCACATTGACCACGACACCGTCTGAAACGCCTGCCACGGGTTTGCCGACGGCAACCGACGCGGCGACACTGACAGAGACGCCACTGGAAACGGCGACGCTGACCGCAACTCTTGACGGCAGCGAGACGGCGACCGTTGACGCAGCACCGAGCGCAACCCTGACGGAGACGGCGACCGAAACCGCATCCCCGACGCCGGATCAGATGTTGACACTGACGGCCACGGCAGAGACCGGCGGCCCCATCTGGCAGACGTATCAATTGACCACGTTTGACGATGG
>JAHDWN010000046.1 GCA_023382675.1 Anaerolineae bacterium | reverse complement strand
AGCCAGTTCGCTGCCAGCGGTATCCTGATTTTCAACGATGGCGGCAACTCGCTTATCACTGGCAACATCATCACCGAAAGCGACATCGGCATCTACAGCCTGAGTCCAGAGGTGATTATCAACGGCAACACGCTGCGCAGTAATCGCTACATCGGCATTCTCGTGGATGAGGGTGTGGCGACGATCAGCGAGAACACCATCACCGGTGGCGATTATGGCATCTTCGCAATCTCGTTCGATGCGCTTCTCTACGGCATCACCGGCAACACCCAGGCGACTCTGACGCGCAATCGCATTACCGGCGCGCAGACGGCTGTCGCGCTTCGGGACGAAAACGGAACCGACAGCATCGCGCCGCTGGTGAATGGCTCGTACAATGCCATCGCCGGCAACCAGGCGGGTGTGAACAACCCTACAGAAGTGGTCATGGACGTAAGCTGCAACTGGTGGGGGGCGGCAGATGGCCCATCCGGCGCGGCGGACGGCAGCGGCGACTCGCTGACACGAAATACCAACTATCTCCCCTGGCTGGCGACTGACAATCTTGAAAGTGCCTGCGCCGGTATTGCCAATAATGTGCCTGCGGCGCAGGATGATACTGCTCAGACGATGGCCGGGCAGCCGGTCGTCATTTCTGTCCTTGCCAATGATAGCGATCCGGATGGCGATACGCTTGGCGTTACGCCCGCTGCGCCCGAAAATGGCGTCGCGACCCCACAGCCGGGCGGTGTGATTGTCTATACGCCGGCTGAAGGCTTCTCCGGCACGGATCGATTCACCTATACGGCGGTCGATGGCAAAGGCGGCTCGGCCTCGGCGACCGTCATCATCGTTGTGCAGCCGCCGCCCAATCAGCCCCCGGTCGCTGCCGATGACGCCGTCACGACACCCTTTGAGACGCCTATCAACATCGCTGTCCTGGCGAACGACAGCGATCCGGATGAGAACTCGCTCCAGGTGACTGAGATTGGCGATCCTGAGAATGGTTCGCTGGCGAGCGCCGGTGACGGTATTTACCTTTACACGCCGAATCCCGACTTTGTGGGCAAAGATTCTTTTGCCTACACCGTGAGCGATGGTAAGGGCGGCAGCGCCAGCGCGACCATTTCAGTCGAAGTCATGCCACCGCCCAACCATCCGCCGGTCGCCAGCGCAGATCGCGTTGAAACGATCATGGGCGCGTCCATCACCATTGATGTCCTGGCGAACGATACCGATCCCGATGACGATCCTTTGACAATTACCAGCGCCACCGATCCGCAGCACGGGAGTATTGCGACCAACCCCGACGCCACCTTTACCTACATCCCTGACGTGGACTTTGTTGGTGAAGATACTTTCACCTACACGATTGCTGATGGGCGTGATGGCGTCGATAGCACGCCGGTCGTTGTCAATGTGTTGCCACCGCCCAACCAGCCACCCGTCGCTCAGAATGATACCGTCGAAACATTCATGGATACGTCGGTTATCATCGAGCCACTCACCAACGACAGCGATCCAGAAGGCGGCCCACTCACGCTGACAGTTTTCGATCCTTCGGATGCGGGCGAAACCACCGTCGATGATGCGGGAGTTATTACTTATACGCCGCGTATCGGCTTTACAGGTGTGGATCTGATTGTCTATGCTGTCGCTGATGACCAGGGCGAAGAAGACACCGCGCGCATCACCATTCGCGTGCTGCCGCCGCCCAATCTGCCGCCGGTTGCTGAAGACGACAGCGCAGAAACGCTGGCGGGCATCGCCGTGACCATCCCTGTTCTGGCGAATGACGCCGATCCCGATGGCGACGCGATCAGCATTGCCTCACTCGGCAGCCCTGCCAACGGTAGTATCGTTCGCAACGACAACGATACGATCACCTATACCCCTGCCGAAGGCTTCATCGGTGTCGATAGTCTGACGTACAGTATTGATGATGGTCGGGGTGCAGGTGACGAAGCGACGATCACCATCACCGTCCAGCGACCACCCAACCTGCCGCCGGCTGCGTTTGACGATACTGTCTCCACCACGGAGAGCACCCCGGTCGAAATCGACGTGCTCGCCAACGACGGCGATCCGAATGGTGATCCGATCACAGTCACCAGTGTCACTCCGGCGTTGAGCGGAAGGACCGAACTCGGCGATGACGGTGTGATCACCTACATACCCAATCCGATCTTTATTGGTGCGGATACCTTCAGCTACACGATTGCAGATCCTGACGGAGCCATCGATACGGCGCTCGTGGTCGTCATCGTTGGCGCTGCGCCGAATACCGCGCCCCAGGCCACAAATGATCGGGTAGAAACCAGCAGTCCGGGGGCACTGCGCATCGAGCCGCTCGCCAATGACAGCGATGATGACGGCGACACACTCACGATTATCAACCTGTCGCAGCCTGCCAACGGTACGGCCAGAGCCAATGATGATGGCAGTGTTACTTACACGCCTTCCGTCGGCTTCCAGGGCGTCGATACAATGGTCTACACCGTGAGCGATGGCAAAGGTGGCAGCGATAGCGCGACCATCACCGTGGTTGTTGCCACGCCCACTAACGAGCCGCCCATTGCGGTCGATGATGCGGTTGAGACGATCCGCGATACGCCGATTCGGATCGACGTACTCGCCAACGACCGCGATCCGGAAGCTGGGTCGCTGGATATTTCGACGATTGGCGCGCCGGTCTATGGCAGTGCAGCGCTTGATGATGGTGTCATCCTCTATACGCCGCCGCTGGACTTCACGGGCGCTGACAGCTTCACCTACACCGTCGCTGACGCCAAGGGTGGCGGCAGCACGGCGCATGGCATTGTCAGTGTTGTGCCGCCGCCGAATACACCGCCACAGGCAGGCGATGATCGCAGCTCGACGACGGTCAATATCCCGGTCACGATTGCAGTGATCGCCAACGATCAGGATGCCGACGGCGATCCTCTGCGCATAGTCCGCGTCGAAGCGCTCGCAGAAGGGACAGGGACGACACAGGTCAACCCGGACGGCACAATCACCTTCACACCGCCCACAGACTTCCTGGGTATCATCAGCTTTGCCTATACCATCGCGGATGCGCAGGACGCAGAGTCGTCCGCGCGTGTCACCGTCGAAGTCCTGCCACCGCCAAACATCAATCCTGATGCTGCCGATGATCAGGCATCGACTGGCGCGGCCACCAGCACTGCCATTAGCGTCTTGCTCAACGATAGTGATCCCGACGGCGATACCTTCTCGCTGGCCGATATTGGCACGCCGTCCCACGGTAGCGCGGAACATGTCGGTGGTGGTGTCATCGTCTATGTGCCGGACAGCGGCTTTAGCGGTCTGGACACCTTCACCTACACGATCCTGGATGTGCGCGGTGGCGAAGATACGGCGACAGTGACGATTGACGTTGCGCCGCCCTTCGCGACCACCGGCAATGTTGCCATCACCAAAGTCGTCAATTGGAGCAACGTAGCGCCGAATCCCGACCGCGTTTTCAAACTCTGTCTGAGTGGCCCCTCCTATCCATTGGAACCCGACTGCCAGCCCATCGGCGGTGAGGGCGGCGTCCTCACGTGGAATGACCTGATCCCTGGCATGTACCTGGTTAAAGAGGTCGATCCGGGTGAGCCGTGGGACTTCAACAATTCGGGCGTGCGCGTTGAAGTCGCAGCCAGCGCGACCGGTCATGGCCTCATGACCAACCACTTTGACTATGTTTATGAGCCGCTCACGCCCGTCTGTCCTGAAAACACGGTGCAGCTCGCCGAGATTCCGCAGACGGTTCTAACCCCTGACGGCACGCCTGCGGACGTATGGATCGCGCTGCGCGGCCCGGCATTGGTCAGCGTCCAGGTTGTGTCAATGGTAGGTCGTCCGGACCTCGGCTGCCCCTACAGCGGCAATCAGTGCGCAGTTGAAGACAACGAAGAATTCAACGTCGTCGTCGATCAGGTGAATATCCAGACAATCCCCGATCATGGCGAGAACCAATGGCAGGCGTTTGACGTTAGCGCGGGTGTGCAGTTTGCTGGTGCGCATCATATCGTGCTCGAACACACGGGTCGTGTAGACAGCAATGGCGGGTCGGGCGATGTCACAGTCGCTGCCGTTGTTTGCTATGGCGCTGCCCCAATCAACATTCGTGGTGCTGCCGCTGATCAGGGCGACTCGAATGTCGGTGCGACTTCCACCCCAGCGCCCACCGATACACCGCAGCCGACCTTCATACCGCCAACGAATACACCGACCAATACGCCGGTGCCGACCAATACGCCTATCCCGACCAACACACCGACCAATACGCCGGTGCCGACGAATACGCCAATTCCAACCAATACGCTGACCAATACGCCGCGCCCGACGAACACACCGCGCCCAACCAACACACCGCGTCCGACGAACACACCGCGTCCGACCAACACACCGCGCCCGACGAACACGCCGGTGCCGCCCACCAACACACCCGTGCCACCGACGAACACGCCGGTGCCGCCTACCAATACGCCGGTACCACCGACGAACACACCGGTGCCGCCTACCAATACGCCGGTGCCGCCGACGAACACGCCGGTGCCACCCACGCCCGTACCGCCGACAAATACACCGGTGCCACCCACACCCGTACCGCCGACAAATACACCGGTGCCACCCACGCCCGTACCGCCGACAAATACGCCCGTGCCACCCACGCCGGTGCCGCCGACCGATCCGCCACCTCCCACACCGGTGCCGCCGACCGATCCGCCGCCGCCGACGCCAGTACCGCCAACGGATCCGCCGCCGCCGACGCCAGTACCGCCAACGGATCCGCCGCCCCCAACGGCCGTACCGCCAACAGATCCACCGCCGCCCACGGATCCTCCGCCACTCTCCACTGATCCACCGCCGCCGACAGACCCACCACCTACAGATCCACCGCCGACGGCAGAGGCGATTCTGATTTCGGGTTTTGTTATCGCTTCAAGCAAGCTGCTTGCAGATTCTGTGCGTCGGTCGCGCCGCCGTAAAAAGGGTTGAGTCTTGTTCTGACGTATGAACGTGCGTAGGATGGGGAGTGCATGGCTCTGCCTTGCGTTGGAAGCCGGCACCTAAGGTTTGTGATGAGTTCACGCCGCCTACGCTATGTTCTTCTCTTCAGTTTGCTTGTCCTGGCTCTAGCGAGCTGTCGGACTGCGCCACCCAGTGAAAATACCGATACTGGCATCAACATTGCCCTACAACTCGATCCCGACCCACCCAGAATCGGCGAGGCGTCATTGCTCGTGACAATCACAAACGCTCAGGGCGAGCCAATCAATGACGCCCGTGTCAACGTGCGCGGCGATATGAATCATGCCGGGATGCGCCCTGTCCTGCGCGAAGTCGAAAATGGAGAGGACGGTGTGTATCGCATCCCCTTTGAATGGACAATGGGGGGCGACTGGTTGGTCGATGTCGAAGTCACCCTGCCGGATGGCACCAGCGCACGTCGCCGATTCGACTATACTGTGACGACCGATACCGGCGCACTGCACACTCCGCTTTCGCTTGGATGAATTGTGGCAACCCGTAACCCCGCCTCCTACCGTCCGAATACCGCCCTAGATCTCTTACGTTTGCCGGGGATCGGCGCGCTGCTTCGCCATCGCTGGGGCCGGCTGCCGGGGCAAATGCTGCTGACCCTCGTTGCTCTCGCCCTGATCATCGATGGTTTCACCGGCCCTCAGGAGCCAGCGCGTAATCTTGCGACGGTTGCGCCCTGGGTGCAGTATCGCGGCCTGGTCGTGGTTGTGCTGCTCCTCGTGGGCAATCTTTTTTGCATGAGCTGCCCGTTCGCCCTGCCACGCACCCTCGCCAAGCGCCTCAGCTTGAGCGGGCGGCGCTTCCCGCGGCCTTTACGCAACAAGTGGCTGGCGTTGACCGGGCTGTTCGGCTTGTTCTTTATCTACGAGTGGCTCGATCTCTGGTCAAGCCCGGCCCTGACCGCCTGGGTGATCGTGGCTTATTTTGTCGCCTCGTTCGTGCTTGAGGCTTTCTTCACCGAGTCGGCTTTCTGCAAGTACGTTTGCCCGCTTGGGACGTTCAACTTTGTCTATTCCACGCTCTCTCCGACCCAGATCGGTGTCAAAAATAGCGCCGTCTGCGTCTCGTGCGTCGGCAAAGAATGCGTTAATGGCAACTACGCGCCGCAGCCCATTATCCGTGCCGACACCATTCCTGTTGCGGGCACTGACGAAACCGTCGTCAAGACGATCACCCATGGGCCGCAGGGCACACTCGGCTGTGGCACACTGTTGTTTGCCCCGCAGATCAGCAGCAACCTCGACTGCACCTTCTGCCTCGATTGTGTCCGTGCCTGTCCTCACGCCAACGTTGGTTTGATGACGCGCACGCCGGGTAGAGAACTGGCGCAACCGGGTGCATGGCCGCAGCGCTGGGATGTTTCGCTGCTGCCGGTCATGCTCACCTTTATCGGCCTGACCAATGCTTTTGCCATGGTGCCGCCCGTTTATGAGCTTCAGCGCTGGCTGGTCGAGGTCGCCGGGCTGCGCAGCGAATTCCTCGTGCTGCTGCTCATTTTCGTGGTGGGCAATCTGCTGCTCCCCGTTGCTGCCGTCACCATCACCGCTCAGATCGGGCGCGCGCTGACGAACATGCGCAAGCGGCTTCCCCTGCGGGCGACCGTCGCCGCTTTTGCGCCGGCGTTCGTGCCGCTTGGGTTTGGCATCTGGTTCGCGCACTACAGCTTCCACTTCTTGATCTCACCGCTGTCGATCATCGCCGTCTTTCAAGAATTCCTCGGCATGACCGGCGCATGGGAGCAGCTGTCCGGCGGTCTGAGCCTGGATGCCATCGGTTTGCTGCAAGTCGTCGCGCTTATCGGCGGCTGGGCATGGAGCGCCTGGATCGTGCAGCGAGCGGCTCGCCGTCTTTATGGCCGCCGCGGCTTCGTCGGCCAGTTGCCCTGGATGCTGCTATTATTGGTCGTGCTGCTGATCGCCGTGCAGATTTTCTCGCAGCCGATGGAAATGCGTGGCACGGAATTCCTCTTCGGCTAACCGAGCGGCTCTATGGTTAGCTCTTGTGCGCATGGTGGCAGTCTGTGCGCAGCATATTGTCGAACGCAAGCTATAGATCCCAAGAGTGACCCATGAATCATTTGGCGAACGAAACCAGTCCATATCTGCTGCAGCACAAGGATAACCCGGTCGATTGGTATCCCTGGGGCAGCGAGGCGCTGGCAAAAGCGAAAGCCGAAGACAAGCCAATCCTCCTCAGCGTTGGCTATAGTGCCTGCCACTGGTGTCACGTCATGGCGCACGAAAGCTTCGAGGACGCCGCCACTGCCGAGATCATGAATCGCCACTACGTCAACATCAAGGTTGACCGTGAAGAGCGCCCCGATCTCGATGACATCTACATGCAGGCCGTGCAGACGATGACCGGTGGTCGCGGCGGCTGGCCGATGACGGTCTTTCTGCTTCCAGATGGCCGCCCGTTCTACGGCGGCACGTACTTCCCGCCTGAACCGCGCCATGGAATGCCCTCGTTCAAGCAAGTGCTGCTCGCGGTCATTGATGCTTACGAACATCGTCGCATCGGAGTCGAGGCGCAGGCAGGCGAACTAACCGACGCACTCCAGCCCGATTTGCTCGGCAGCAGCGCCGATGCCCTGAACGTCGATTTACTGGCGGCTGCCTGCACGGGGATGGGCCGGAATTTCGACCATGACAACGGCGGTTTTGGCGGCGCGCCCAAATTTCCCAACCCGATGAATCTCGAATTCCTGCTCCGCTGCCATGCACGCACCGGCGCAGATGAGCCCCTCACCATGGTCACACACACCCTGCGCAAGATGGCGCGCGGCGGTATTTACGACCAGCTTGGCGGCGGCTTTCACCGCTACAGCGTCGATGCCATTTGGCTCGTGCCCCATTTCGAGAAGATGCTCTACGACAACGCGCAGTTGAGCCGTCTCTATCTCCATGCCTGGCAGGTCACGGGCGATACCTTCTTTCGCCGCATCGCCACCGAGATTTACGATTACGTCCTGCGTGAGATGACTAACCCGGAAGGTGGCTTCTACAGCACCACGGACGCCGACAGTGAAGGCGAAGAGGGCAAGTTCTTCGTCTGGAGCAAAGATGAGCTGCAAACATTGCTCGGCGACGACGCGCGCATCGCCATCGAATACTGGGGCGTGACGACGCGCGGCAACTTTGAAGGCCACAACATCCTCTGCGTTCCCAATGAAGACGCTGTCATCGCACAACGGCTGGATATGACGGTGGAGGCGCTTCAAGAGCGGCTCGCAGCTATCAAAGACAGGCTCTACGCGCAGCGCACACACCGCGTCCATCCCGGCCTGGACGACAAGATTGTAACCGCCTGGAATGGCATGATGCTCGCCAGCCTGGCCGAAGCCGCCCGTGTACTCAAACAGACCAGCTATCGCGACGCGGCCATCCGCAGCGCCGAATTCCTGCTGAATGAGCTTCAGCAGGAAGGGCTGCTTCTGCGCACCTGGAAAGATGGCCGGGCGAAGATCGGCGCTTTCCTGGAAGACTACGCCAATCTCATCGATGGGCTGATCGAACTCTATCAAACCACCTTCGACGGGCGCTGGTTCGCTGAAGCGCGCCGTCTGGCCGATGTTGTCCTGGCGCAGTTTTTGGCTGAGGAGGGCGGCTTTTATGACACCAGCGATGCCCATGAGCAGTTGATCGCCCGCCCGCGCAGCCTGCAAGATAACGCCCTTCCCAGCGGCAGCGCGATGATAGCGAAATGCCTGGTGCGCCTCGCTGCCTTCACCGGCGAGGCACGGTATGCAGATGCCGCGCGGGCTGCGCTTGCCCCCCTGGCGGGGGCTATGCGCCAGTATCCGCAAGCATTTGGCGAAACGCTGAGCGCTGTCGATCTGCTCGTGCGCGGCATTGACGAAGTGGCGATTGTCGGCGATCCGGCGGATGAACACACCGTCGCTCTGGTTGACGTAGTCCAGCAGCCTTATCGTCCGGGTGTCATCACGGCGCTCTCGTCTGCGGATGTACCCGCCGAGGCAGAGATCCCACTGCTCGGGTTTCGCACGCGGAAAGACGGCGCGCCGACCGTCTACGTCTGTCGTCACTTTGCCTGTCAGATGCCAGTGACGACGCCTGCCGCTGTGCGCGATTTGCTAGATGGAAGGCCGATTCCTTAAGTGTACGAAAAACCCCCGTGAGGGGGTCTTCATCTGCCTCAGATCGTGCAACCTGAGTGCGTCTTTTTGCGTAATTAGATGACAGGGAGTTTTACGCGGATACCATTGATTGACCGAGCATCGTCCGAATCTTAGAAACAAGATCATGATGAAGGATTGGCTTCAACAGGTAGTCATTAGCCCCGGCTTCGATGCCTCGAATAATGGCATCAGCATCACCGCGCGCCGAGAGGATAATGATCGGCGTTTTGGCGGTGGCTTCGCGCTGGCGAATGACACCACACAACTCAATGCCATCCATGCCAGGCATCATCACGTCGAGGATAATCAATTCGGGGGTGCTCTCATCCAGTTGCGCCAGCGCCGAGGTGGCATCGCGCGCTTTGATTACGTTGAACCCGCCACGTTCCAGCATGATGCCGATCAGAGTCAGGGCACCGATTTCGTCGTCAACAACCAGGATCTGCCTTTTCATTACGTTCCTCTCAGCCTGCCATCTCTCGTGAAGATGGTTCACACCCTGCCGTACATTGATTGTCAAATCAGTAAATTGCGCTCATTGATATGTGTTACATTAACCCTTCATTCATGTTGCTCTAATCTCACTATATCATTGGATTTTGTGTGAGCGCAATCACCAACTTATTCATTCTTCTTGTCTCTTCAGTGTAAAACGAGAACGCGGTTGCAACCCTTAAAATTCCGGCCAAAACGTTGCAAATGATGAGGAGGTTTCTCGATGTCATACCAGGTCGCAATTGATTGCGAACGCATTGCCAAGAGCTTTGGCGAATTCCGCGCAGTCGATGATCTCAGCTTTGAAGTTCACACCGGTGAGGTATTTGCTCTGCTTGGCCCGAACGGTGCAGGGAAAAGTACAACCTTGCGCATGATCCTGGACATCTTGAAGCCAGACTCGGGGACGATTCGTGTTCTCGGCGCACCTATCTCCGATGAGACGAAAAATCGGATCGGCTATCTGCCGGAAGAGCGAGGGTTATATCGTTCGGTGTCCGTGCTGGATATGATGGTCTATATGGGGCAGCTCAAAGGGATGCACAGCGTTGACGCACGCAAACGAGCGCTGCAACTTCTGGAACATCTCGAACTCGGCGAACACGCGCGCAAGAAGGTCAGCGAACTCAGCAAGGGTATGCAGCAGAAAGTGCAGTTCGCCGTCACTGTGCTGCACGATCCGACTCTCATCATTGTTGATGAACCGTTCTCTGGCCTCGATCCGGTCAATACGCTTGTGATTCAGGATCTGCTGCTGGATTTCAGAAAACGTGGCTGTGCCATCGTCATGAGCACGCACCAGATGCACCAGGTTGAAGAACTGGCGGATCGCCTGCTCATGATCAGTCGTGGACGCCAGAGTCTGTATGGCGAAGTCGATGCGGTGCGCAAGCAGTATGCCCAGCACGCAGTCGTCGTCGAGGGTAAGGGCGATTGGGCACATCTCCCCGGTGTGGTGCGGGTTCAGGAGGCAGAAAACGGCCGCAAGGGCACGCTCCTTTATCTGCAAGATGAAACCACATCGGATGACCTGCTCGATGCCATCGCCCACGATGATAGCGTTGAATTGCAGCGTTTCGAACTGGCTGTACCGAGCCTCAACGATATTTTCATCCGCGTTGTAGAAGGGGAGCGTAACCATGCCTAAATGGTGGTTAGTTGCGCGCCACGAGTTCGTAACGCATATTCGGCGGCGCTCATTTTTGCTGGCTGCGTTCGGTCTGCCCTTGTTGATCGTCGCTATCATGATCATCGTCTTTTCGCTGGTTGCCGAAAATGTCACCCGCGATGTCACGGCTCCCATCGGCTACATCGATCATTCAGGTGTACTGGCGCAGGCGGTCGAGCGCCCGGACAACTTCACGGCCTACGCGGACGAAGATGTCGCGCGGGCTGCGTTGGACGCCGGCACCCTGTCGGGCTATTTCGTCGTTCAGGCAGATTACCTGCAATCTGGCAACGTCTCGTTCTACCATGTCAGCGATGCGCCGCTTCGTATCGGTGATGCAATCGATGAATACCTTGCAGCCAATTTGAGCGCTGAGGTATCTGATCCCGAACTCGCTCGCCTCATTCGCGATCCTGTCAATCTCGAGGTGAGAACCCTGGACAACGGGCGCACCATTCGCGATGATGGGATCATGGGCGTCTTCATTGCGCCGTTCATCTTCGTCACCGTCTTTCTCGCCGTCACTCAAGCCACCAGCGGCTATTTGATGTCGAGTGTCGTCGAGGAAAAAGCCAACCGCATCATGGAGATTTTGATCACGAGCGTGACCCCATTCCAGATGCTGGCGGGCAAACTGATTGGGCTGGGTGCGCTTGGCCTTGTCCAGATCGCTGTCTGGCTGGCGGCGGGTGGTCTCGTGATCACCCTCAATCGCGGCACGGGCATTCTGGCCGGTATCGATATTCCGCCGGATCTGGTTGTGCTCTCGCTCGTCTATTTCCTGCTCTTTTACTTCCTCTATGGCGCTATCATGGCAGGCATTGGTGCTGTCACGGGCAGTGAGCAGGAAAGCCGGCAGATCGCGGGTATCTTTGGCTTCGTCTTCGCCATACCCTTCTTCGCCATTTATACGTTCATTCAGGATCCCAATGGCCCGCTCCCGGTGGCGTTGACGCTCATCCCTGTGACTGCGCCGATGGTGGTCATCTTGCGCTCGGCCTTCACTGCAATTCCCGCGTGGCAGATTGCGCTGAGCATCGTCCTCATGCTCGTGACGACCATTCTCGTGGTCTGGATTGCAGCGCGCATCTTCCGCTGGTCGCTGCTCATGTACGGCAAACGCCCCAGCCTGCGCATGTTGGCGCGGGCACTGCGACCGGGCGCGCGTATGCAGACGACGGCAACTGGAGAAAGTGCAGGTTGATGATGCGACTCTGGAAAGTCTTCACCTACGAACTCAAACGCAATCTGCGGCGCAAGGGCTATCTGTTCGCGACTTTCGGGATACCGGTGCTGGTATTTGTGCTGGGCAGCATTCTGCCGCTGCTCTTTGGCAATGCAGGGGGGCAGACTAACCCGAACGAACCGTTCAATGTCAATATCCCAAGCGAATTCTTGCGCGCCGTGGAACATGCCGGTTATGTCGATGAAACGGGCAAGTTCCCCGATCCCGGCGAGCTAAGCACGCTCTTTACCCGTTATGATGACGAAGCTGCGGCGCAAGCGGCCCTATCGGCGGGCGAAATCGATACCTACTACATCATCCCGGCGGACTATCTAGAGACGGGCAATATCGTCCAGGCGATGCCGCGCCTCTCGATCAACATGGTCAACAGCGATGCGATCCGGCAACTCTTGCTGAACAACTTTGCCAGGGATGTCAATCCGCAGGTCTTCACGCGCCTGAGCACTGGCTCCAATTTGCAGGAGGTTGATGTCGCGCGCAATACCTCAGTCGCTTCTGAACAGGCCTTCGATACGCGCTTCATCTTCGTCTACGTCTTCGGCCTGATCTTGCTCGGCAGCCTGTTCATGACTAACGGCTATCTGCTCCAGAGTGTGATCGAAGAGAAGGAGTCCCGGCTCATCGAGATTCTCATCTCGACGATCCGCCCCTTCGATCTGCTCACCGGCAAGATTCTGGCCTTCGGTATTCTTGGGCTGCTCCAGGTATCCATCTGGACGGGTACGTTCATTTTCCTGGGGTGGTTGAGTGGGCGCGAGACACTTCAGACCTTGCTGCCATTCCTGCAAGCATTGGCAAACCTGACCATTCCTTACCATCTGTTGCCCTTGCTGCTGCTCTACTTCATCCTTGGCTATGCCTTCTTCGCCGGGTTGTATGGCATTGTCGGCGCGATCTCGAACTCGATGCGCGAAGGCCCACAGTACGCGATCATCTTCACGCTGCCGGCAGTGTTCCCGTTCTATTTCCTGTCGGTGTTCGCGACGACACCCAACGACACGCTGCCTGTCGTGCTCAGCATCTTCCCACTCACCGCACCTCTGGGCATGGCAATGCGTTTGGTGGTCACGGATGTCCCGGCCTGGCAGATTGTGCTCAGCCTTGCGCTGCTGGCGTTGAGCGTGGTCGGTGCGCTCTGGTTGGCCTCGCGCTTGTTCCGCGTCAATACATTGTTGGCGGGGCGCTTGCCCAGGCTGCGTGACCTGCCCAGCCTCGTGCGTGGCTAGGGATTAGAGCGTTCTACGACAAGCGTCAGTCTCAAGCGAGGCTGACGCTTTTTGTATGGTTGCAGGCCGGGTTATAATCTTTATCCTACTTCTGCCCTCAAAAACTCAGGTGTACCATGATCACCGATTTCAGCATCGCGCTGCCGGATTGGGCGGTGCAGGAGCACGCGAAACTGCCGCCGTTCATGCCCACGCTCGAAGAGCGCATGGCTGCCGTCATCCGCTTTTCCCGGTTGAATTTTGAGCATGGTACGGGGGGGCCGTTCGCCGCCGGTGTCTTTGAGCGCGACAGCGGCAAGCTCGTTGTCATTGGCGTCAACCGCGTCGTCGAGTCGAACTGCTCGTCTGCGCACGCGGAAGTGACCACCCTGTCACTCGCACAGCGACAACTGGGCACATACGATCTGGGCGGGCCAGGGATGCCGCTCTATCAGTTGGTTGTCAACTGGCGGCCATGCGCCATGTGTTACGGCGCAGTGCTCTGGTCGGGCGTGCGCTCGCTCGTGATTGCTGGCAGCGGCCCGGAATTGGAGGCCATCACCGGTTTCGATGAAGGCCCTGTCCATCCTGAATGGGATAAAGAGTTGGAGAAGCGCGGCATCGAACTGGTCAACGACGTGCTTACCGAGCAGGCGCTTCAGGTCTACAGGGATTTCGCGGACAGTGGTGCGTTCGTCTACAACAGTCGGCAGGGCGATGAAGCCGAGTAAGCTGTCGCGCTGATGCCGACGCTTTTTATCGTCCCAACGCCCATTGGCAATCTGGAAGACATCACGCTGCGCGCGCTGCGTGTGCTGGGTGAGGTCAAGCTGATCGCTGCCGAAGATACGCGCACCTCGCGCGTGCTGCTCCAGCACTACCAGATCGAAACGCCAATGACGAGTTATCACGAGCACAACAAGCTCTCCAAGCTCGATGCGATCTTCGCGGCGCTTGCAGGTGGCGACGTCGCGCTCATCTCCGACGCAGGCACGCCCGGCATCAGCGACCCCGGCTACGAACTGATCCAGGCGGCTCTGGCGGCGGGCATCCGCGTCGAAGCGCTGCCGGGCGCGAACGCAGCCATCACCGCGCTCGTCGCCAGCGGCCTGGATACGACGGGCGGCTTTGTCTTCCTCGGCTTCCCACCGCGCAAGACCAACGACCTGCGCGCATTTTTGGCTGACATCGCTGATGAGCCGCGCACACTCATTCTCTACGAAAGCCCCTATCGGCTGGTTGATACGTTGCACATCGCTCAAGATGTGCTTGGCGACCGCCCGGCTTGCGTTGGCCGCGAATTGACCAAGCTGCACGAGGAGTACACTCGCGCGCCGCTCTCTGAAATCCTGGCCTACTACGAATCACATACGCCGCGCGGCGAAGTCGTCCTGCTGATCGCGGGCGCGCCGCCTGCCGAGCCGGACATCTGGGATGAGGCGCGCGTGCGGGCGGCCTTGCACGACCGCCTGGCAGCGGGCGAACGGCTCAAAGATGCAGCTAAGGCGCTGGCCGCCGAGTCTGGCTGGGATCGTAAGACCATCTACGCGCTCGGCGTTCAGGAAAAGAGCGACTGATCACGCGGGAATTGAGCCTGACTCGACCCTCACGCTGGTTTTGCGCTGTCCGTTATAATCAGCCAAGTTTTGGACACCACAGTACACCGATTACGAGGGATTATGTCTAATCAGCCTTTACCTTCGCCCGCAGAAGATTTCTCCGCCTGGTACAACGACATCGTCTATCGTGCGGATATGGCCGCCTCGTCGCCGGTGCGCGGCTGCGTCATCATCAAGCCCTATGGCTACGAAATCTGGGAAGGCATCAAGAATGCGCTGGATGCGCGCTTCAAAGCCACCGGGCATCAGAACGCCTACTTCCCGCTCTTTATCCCAATGAGCTACCTCCAGCGCGAGGCCGAGCACGTCGAAGGCTTCAGCCCGGAACTGGCCGTCGTTACGCATGGCGGCGGTGAAGAACTGGCCGAGCCGCTCGTCATCCGCCCCACATCCGAAACCATCATCGGCGAGGCCTACGCCAACTGGATTCAGTCCTACCGCGACTTGCCGGTGCTGATGAACCAATGGGGCAACGTCGTCCGCTGGGAACTGCGCACGCGCCCATTCCTGCGCACGGCCGAGTTCCTCTGGCAGGAGGGGCACACCGCCCACGCCACCGAAGCCGAAGCCGAGGAAGAAACGCTGCAAATGCTCGACGTTTACTACGACGTCGTCTACAACGTCGCCGCTATCCCTGGCATCAAGGGGCTGAAGAGTGCCAGCGAACGTTTCGCCGGCGCGCTGCGTACCTACACTATCGAATCGATGATGGGCGACAAACGCGCGCTTCAGAGCTGCACCAGTCACAACCTGGGCCAGAATTTCGCCAAAGCCTTCAACATCCAGTACCTTGACCGCAGCAACCAGCTTCAACATTGCTGGACAACCTCGTGGGGTCTCAGTTGGCGCATGGTCGGCGCGGTCATCATGGCCCACGGCGACGAAAAAGGCCTGCGCCTGCCGCCCAAGCTTGCGCCCTATCAGGTCGTCGTCGTGCCCATCTTCCGCAACGATGATGAGCGCAGCGCCGTCCTTAGTGCCATCGAGCCGATCAAGAAGGCGCTGGCCGATGCGGGCATCCGCGTCTGGGTCGATAAACGCGAGGATCTCTCGCCCGGCTTCAAATTCAACGATTGGGAAATGCGCGGCGTTCCGGTGCGCCTCGAAGTCGGCCCCAAAGATGTGGCGAACAACGTCGTCGTCGCCGCTCGCCGTGATGTGCCCGGCAAAGAGGGCAAGCGCACGCTCGCGCAGGATGGCCTCGCCGCCAGTGTCGCCGCGCTCCTCGATGAAGTCCACAACGGTCTGCTTGCCCAGGCGACAGCCTTCCGCGACGCCAACATTCACGACGTCAGTAGCTACGACGAACTCAAACAGGTCGTCGAGACGGGCGGTTTCGCGCGCGGCTGGTGGGCAGACGACGCCGAAAACGAGAAGCGGATCAAAGCCGAGACGCAGGCGACGCACCGCTGCTATCCGCTCGAACAGCCCGGTGGCGAGGGCAAGTGCCTCCTGACCGGACGTACAACCAACCAGACCGCCCTGTTTGCTAAAGCCTATTAGTTCCTGGTGATGTGATGTTCCAGCCGACCGTCTACGATCCTGCTTTTGTCCGTCGAGAAGACCTCCAGTACTTTCCTGCTGATAGCTTCCCGGATGTGCGGCCGATCCATTGGCTGCACTCGCATTTCGCAGTCGGCGGCTGGAGTCCTTTGCAGCGCCTGAGCGGCATGATCACGGCACACATGACCGAGATCGCGCCGCGCAATGGCTTCACGTGGCATCCGCATCGCGGCCTGGAGATCTATACCTGGGTGCTCGAAGGCACGCTCTATCACGAAGATACGACCGGCGGACGCGGCGACATCCACGCCGGGGAATTCCAGCGCATGTTCTCCGGCGATTGGATTGAGCATCAGGAGCTAAACCGTACCGATGCGCCGACCCGCGTGATCCAGATCTGGTTCGCTGCTGCTGCGCAGTATCGCCATCTGTCGCCACATTACCAGCAGCTTGGCAAAGAAGCGCTGCCCGCCCGCCGCCAGAACGGAGCGACGATCTACGATCTCATCGACGGGGAATCGCCAATCGACAGCCATGTCAACGCGCGTTTGACCGCGACGACGATCACGCCCGGTGGCAGCGTCGCGCTGGAGCCGCCGCGCGCAGATGAAGATCTGTTTCTTTACGTCACCGACGGCAGCGGCGCTCTTCAGAATGATCGCTTGAACGCCAACCTGGGGCAGTACGATGTCGTTCTGGCGCGTCCTGACGCTCATGCGTATCTTAGCGCGGGGCAGGAAGCGCCGCTGCACTACCTCAGTTTCTACCTGCCATCATTTCTATAGCTTCGTATTTGCGCACGAGCGCTGACGCAGCGAATGGGGCAAGCGCGTCGAACAAGTCGAACGCGCTCGCTTCTTTCTCATCCTGTGCCAGCGCCAAGTGGGCCTCGACACGCGCCTGCATGTCTTGCAGCGTTTCCGAGTCAGCATACGGCGCAAGGTGCGCGAACAGCAGCCGATGCGCGCCTTTGCGTTCCATCGCTTCCAGGCCGTCGAGCGCCTGGCGGTGTGGCGGCCCTTCCCAGATGTCGGTGATCATCGCCTCGCGCAGCAGGCGTTCGACGCCGAATTCTGCCAGCGTGCCGTGACCGCCGTTGACCTCCATCGCCCATTTTGCGTACTGCACGGCCTGTTCTGCCGTCCAGTATTTCGCCAGGTGGATCATAATCCGGAACAACTGGAAGCGCTCGGAATAGCTGCCCGCTTGCTCGCGCCAGGCCGTCTCCGCCAGCAGCACTGTTTCCCAGGCGAGGGTGAACGCGGCGTGCAGACCCAGCCACTTCTGCTCGAACTGGCGGCGCATCAGCGGTTGGTCGATTAGACGCTTGCCGAACGCCTGCCGCTCCGACGCGAACGCATAGGCCTGCGCCAGGGCATTCTGCATCAGGCTGACACTGCCGATGTTGTTGGCGACACGCGATAGATTCAGCACTTCCATGATCAGGTAAATGCCGTGCTCCGGCTTGCCCAGCAAATACGCTTCGCTGTCGCGCAGTTCGACTTCGCCGGTCGGCACAGAACGGGTCGCGATCTTGTCTTTCAAGCGTCGAATGTAGACGTTGAGGCTGCCATCCTGGCGATAGCGCGGCACGAGGAACAACGCCAGTCCACGCACACCGGGCGGCGCACCTTCCGGGCGGGCAGCGACGACAGCCAGCTCCGCGTTGGCGTTGCTGCAAAAATATTTCTCACCCGTCAGTCGCCAGCCATCGCGCGTCTGTCGCGCAACCGTCTCGACCGCGCCGCCCAGGTCGCTGCCGCCGCGCGCCTCCGTCATCCAGGTCGCGCCCTGCCACACTGTCTCGTCGCGCGCCAGCATCCGGGGCAGATACCGGTCGCGTACTTCCGGGGCGGCATACTTATCAACGACCGCCGCCGTCGCCAAGGAAACCGTGTACGGACAGTACAAGCCAGTATCGTAGTAACCGGCGATGTAGCCCAATGCGTAAACCGCTGTCAGGCCTTCGTTGGCAGGCGCGAACCCGCGCCAGATGACACCGTTTTGATACCCCTCTAGCAGCATGTCGCGGTAGCCACTTGGAAACACCAACTCGTCGATCCGGTTCGCCATCAAATCATATTGCCGGATCCACGCCGTGCCCGCGCGATCTACATCGGATGAAATTGCTCTGCCTCGCGTTTCCCACCACTGCTCGTAGGCATCCAGCGGCAAGTCGTGCGGCAGGGCCTCGCCTAACATATGGCTCAAAAAACCTGCTGGTGAATGGGCAAGTTCGAACATGACCATCAACCTTTCATACTCTCTAGCTGTCAAAGATTAGACCGCCATTCGGTCAGAAACACCAGAATCAACAGGGCGCAACCTGCGTCGCGCCCTGTCTGTCAGATTCAATCTGTCAGCGCCCTATTCCAGCTTATCCACCAGACTGTCGATGAAATCTTCGTCAATCGACGAGCCTTTCTGGAGGAGCATCTCGATCTGGCCGTTGAGCCGCTCCCGGTCGCTGGCGGTCAGCTCTTTCGCCGTGATGACGACGATGGGCACGTGCTGCAAAAGCTCGTCGCTCTTCATCGCCTCAATGACGACGAAACCGTCCACGTCGGGCATCATCAAATCGGTGATCACCAGATCCGGCTTGATTTCCAGCATCATTTGCAGACCGGTGCGCCCATCATCGGCGAGATGAACGTCGTAATTCTGTGCGCGTGCTTCGAGCAGGCGCTTGATCAAGCGTGCGGCGTCCGGGCTGTCTTCGATCACCAGGATGCGCCGGATGCTCGATTCGATGTGATCGAGAGCAGATAACAACTTATCCTCTGGTAGTTGTACAGTCTTCGCGTGTTGTAGCTCGACCTGTTTCTGCCACTGCTCGCCCAGAATTTCACGTTCGACCGGCAGCGTGTGACCGCTGCAATTGAGCACCACCACCTCATCCGGCTTGATGATGCCACGCTGCACCATTTTGAACAGCCCGGCGAACATCACACCGGCGGCAGGTTCTACAGAAATGCCGTCCAGCCGCGCTACCAGACGGATCGCGTCAAAAGCTTCTTCGTCGGTCGCGTCGGCAAAGTAGCCGCCATTTTCCTGGACGTAGTCGTAAAGCAGCTCGTATGCGCGACCGGGGTTGCCTGTCGCCAGGGTGGCGATCACCGTCTGTGGATTGTTCACAGGCGTTGCGATACGTTGGCCGCGCACAAAGGCATCGACCATGGGCGCGCAGCCCGTCGATTGAATCAGCCCCAGGGCAGGCAGCTTATCGACCAGCCCCATCGACTGCATCTCGCGGAAGCCCTTGGCAACTCCAATCGGCCCCATGCCGCCGCTCACACCCTGGAAGAACCAGTCCGGCGAACGCCAGCGCTGCCCGTGTTCCAGTTCTTCACCCAGGTCTTCGGCGATTTCATAAGCGATGGTCTTCATCGCCTCGATTGCGGCGACGCTCTTGATGCCTCGGTCGAGAAAGACGTGTTTGTTCTTGGCGAAGCGCGCGGCAATTTCTTTCGTTTCGTCGTAACTACCGCTGATCTTGATGACTTCCGCACCGTAGAGCGCTGCTTCACGCATCTTGGGGCCTGGCGTCAGGCTGGGGAAGAACGCCCACAGCTTGATCCCGGCGCGTGCGCCATACGCAGCATAAGCGATTGCTACGTTGCCCGTGCTCGCCACCACGACCTCATCGACACCGATTTCGCGCATCGCAGAAATCGCGACTGTGGCCTGCCGGTCTTTGAAACTATTCGTCGGCCCCTGGCGTTCGTCTTTGATGTAGAGATACTTCAGCCCCAACATGCTCGCCAGCGCCTGGGAACGAATCAATGGCGTTCCGCCTTCGCCCAGACTGACAATGTTGCGCTTGTCGTAGATCGGCAGGACTTCCAGATAGCGCCAGACTCCAGGGCGGCGCCTTTTCAGCGCCGCTTGCCATTCCTGGACGTTGATCAGATTGAGATCATAGCGTGCTTCGAGAATGTTCTCGCCGCAGTTGGGACAGCCCGCCACATTTTTGTCCAATGGAACCCGCGTTTTGCAGTGCAGACATTCCAGGTCAATGTGGCGTGTCGAATGTGTCTCCATCAGCCTCGATGATCTCCATTCGTGGTGGAAAGATGCTGCTTCACAGTTTCGACGAACTGACGATGCCCCTGCATATCGAGATCTGGCTTATAGATGACCTTGAGGAGGCTGAGCCGTGTCATTTCGGTCTCGTTCAGCGTGTCACCCGTAACCACCATGATCGGGATCGCGGCAGTTTCCGGGTTGCCTCTCAGTTCCTGGATGACCTGGAAACCATCCATTTCTGGCATCCTCAGATCCACGATCACCAGATCAGGCCGCCGCCGCGCCACCATGGACACACCTTCAACGCCATTCGCGGCCCAGAAGACACGGTATTTGCCTGCATCCGCGAGAATATCATTCAACAGACGCACGCTGTTCGGTTCATCGTCGATGATCAAGATGCGGTCACGCTGGGCTTCCGTCTCAGCGTCTTTCGCTGCCTGTGCGAGCACCTCAGGCATGAAGGGCTTGCGGATAAACGTGAACGCCCCATTTTCAAGCGCGCGTTCGTGTTCGTCACTCAATGCGACGACGATCACCGGAATATCCGCTGTGTCATCACGCTGCTGTAACCGCGACAGAATTTCCCAGCCGGTGTCTCCCGCAAAATTGGCGTCGAGAATAATCAGACTGGGATGCAAGCCGCTAGCCATCGCTTCTGCTTCAAGGGTGATCGAAGCTGTGAATACGTCGAAACCGTCTCGCTGCAAGACGCGCCGGAATTGATCGACCATATCGGGATTGTCTTCGATCAACAAGACCTGCCGTTTGAAATGAGTAGGCTTGGGCGCGCTGATCGGCACAGGTTGTTTCTCTGTGATCTGCGAAGCAGGCGCGGCTTCTTCCTCCAGCTCATCTGCTTTTGGTGGTGGCGGGGCTTTCACTTTCTGCGCATGTGTTCCGTTCGTGCCAGCCGAGCCATCGCTCACTGCCTGCATTTCCTGCGTGGATGTCAGCGGTGCTGTGGATGGGGCAATCGGGATATAGATGGCGAACGTCGAACCAACGTTGATCTCCGATTGCACCGTCATTTGGCCGCCCTGCATTTCGACCAGCGATTTGGCAATCGGCAAGCCCAACCCCGTACCGCTCTGAGTCTTGGTCAATGACGAGTCGATCTGGCGGAAGGCTTCGAAGAGCAGTGGCAAGTCTTGCTCTGCGATACCGATACCGGTGTCAGTCACTTCAATGCAGATAAACGTTTCACCGGTCGGCTCATCTTGAGTATACGTATTGAGTGTAATTGAGCCTTCTTTGGTGAATTTGGCCGCGTTCGAAACCAGGTTCAGCAGCACTTGCCGTGTCCTGAATTCATCGCCATAGGCCTTCGGCATTCCCGGAGCCATGTGAACGATGATGTCAATTGGCTTGTCTTTCACCAAACCAATGCCGATTGAGCGCACACTCTCGATCACCGGCTTGATGTCGAAGTAGTCGCATTGCAGATCCATCTTGCCGGCGGCGATCTTTGCCTGATCCAGAATGTCGTTGATCAGATTGAGCAAATGCTGTCCACTGTTGTAGATCGTGGTCAGGTCTTGTTCCTGCATCTCGGTCAGCGGGCCATCGATGCCTTTCAAGATCACGCGGCTGAAGCCGATGATCGAGTTGAGCGGCGTGCGCAGTTCGTGGCTCATGTTTGCCAGGAAGTCGCTCTTGAGCCGGTCAAGCTCCAGAAGCTGTTCGTTGGTTTGCTGGAGTTCTTCCAGAAGCTTCTGGTTTTGCACGATGGCGGACAGTGTACCGGACAGTGTCAATAGCAGCGTCAACGTGTCATCGTCATACGCGTTCAGTTCCAGGCTTTCCATCGTTAACAAGCTGATGAGCTGATTGCCGACTGATAGCGGAACGATAATGGCGGACTGTGCATCGCCGATGATGGGCACGTAGTCGTGCTCTTCCGAGATATCACCGATGATGTATGGGCGAAGTTCGCTTGCAGACCGCCCATGGAGTGTGTCCGTCTCACCCAACCGGATTTCAGAGATCTCCGAAAGCGGCATGTCCGAACCGGCGATGGCGACAGGGCGCAGTTCCGTGATGGTGATTTCGCCATCCGTCAGTTCCACCGGCAGGTAAACGCTCACGGCGGCGGCTTCGAGAAGTTCCTGAAGCGCCAGCGTGATGTTCTGCATGGTTTCACTCAGCGTGTCTGCGCCCGCCGCCGCTGTTGCGACTGTGAACAGGAAGTACATGTCTTTCGCGCGCGCCTGTGATTCTTCGTAGAGCGCGGCGTTATCGATCGCAACGCTGATTTGCGCTGCGAGCGTGGTCAACACGCTAATATCATCCTGGTTGAAGAAATTCGGGGTGTTGGATTGCACGTCCAACGCGCCAACGACGCGCCCTTTGAGGATGAGTGGCACGGCGATTTCTGCGCGGGTGTTGGGCAAGAAACGGTTTGGCCGATGCACCGCACCGGTCAAGCTTGTATCCAGCGCCAACACCGGCTCACCCGTAGCTGTGACCTGGCCGATGACCGATTGTGAACCTTTCTCCAGCTTGTGCTTCGCCGCCAGGAGCTGCTCACCGGCCTCGCCTGTACTCGCGGACAGAACCGCAAAACGATGCTCTTCATCCATCAGGAAGATCTGAGCATGATCATAGCCGAAGGCCTCTTTGATCAGATCGACGATGGTCGGCAGCAGGCGGCTCAGTTCTTCCAGCGAACTTGCGAGCTGGCCGACGCGAGCGGAGGTTGTTAGCTGGCGCGCACGCCGCTCGGTCTGGATCAACAGGCGTGAGGCTTCGAGACGTAAGGAGGCTTGTTCGGCAAATGAACCGTAGATACGTTCCTCACGGTCGCTGTGTTTGAACGGGGCATTATCGCCGATCAGGATCACACCCAGTCGCTGCGTGCGCCCGCTAAGTGGTAGGACGCTGACCGACCGCAGCCCCAGGCTCTGTAGACCTTGCCGCTCGGCATCGCTCAGGTGTTCATCTGTTTCCACGTCGTCAATCAGCATCAGATCTTCACTGCTGAGGATGCGCCACGCTGGGAAATAATCCGACGACAGCATGATGCCCATGAAATCGATTGGCTCATCGGTTTCGCTCTGCCAGTGAGCGACGACGCGCAACGTATTCTCTGATCCTTCGCTGATGCCATTGTCAAACGAGCATACAAACACCTGGTTTGCCGACCGATCCAGCAGATGGTTGACGATAACCTGGACGATATCTTCTTCATTCAGCGCATCGCTCAATTCGCGGCTCGACAAATACAGAACGCTCGTTTCTTGCAAGCTGTCCTGGATCTGGTCGAGGAGCAGCAAGTTATCGATCATGACCGAACTGCTGTCTGCGATGGCCGCCATATAACGGGTCTCGCCCTCCGAAAATGAGTGTGCGCGATGATATCCTATCAACACGTAACCTTCGAAACGTGCCTGCAAACGGATAGGCACCATCCCAAATGCACGCAGGATGCCCAGATTGAACAGTTCCTGCTCGAAAGGCGTCGGCTCGAGTACCTCCTGCAAGTCTTGGATAAAAACCGCATCTGTTGGTCGATGCATCTCAAGGAGACTGCTGAAGTCAATTTCACCGCCGTCAAGGTTCACATTGAACATCGGTTGGAGCACATCACCGGAACGCACGAACCCTGCATAGATGTCAGCCTTCAGCCAGTGAAGTGCTTCCTGAATCGATTCGCTCAATTCATTCAAATCCTGCGCGCGGCTGATCGTACTGGTAGCGGTGTACAACGCAGCCGTTGTGTCCAGCGCTACCTGCGTACTCTGTACCAGATAGCGGTTGTCGAGCGTCACTGCCACACTGTCGATCAGCGCCACAAACGATTGCTCTCGTTCGATGCTGAAGTCTTGTTGGTCAGCGAATGCCATGACCACCCAACTAGGAGGTGAATCGTCACGGAATTGGACGCGCAGAGGCGCTACGATGAGGCTGCGAATCCCCTGGTTCATCAGAGCAATGCGCGTGGCTTCATCCTCAAGCTGGCGTGGATGTGCGACGTCGCTGATAAACAGCGGTTGCTGCACATCCAGCAATTGTTGCGGCAGCGGGAATTCACCCTCCAGACCACTCAGCGACCGGATAACGTGAGGAGAATTGGTCTTCTCATCCGTCATCACCAGATAGACTTCACTGGCGTCCTGGAGACTGAGCTGCGCGAGCATCAGGTCGATAACGTCGCCGACTTCGGGAGCTTCCGCGAGCGAGCGTGTTGTCTCATACAGCAAGATCGTCTCACGCAAGTTCTCTTGCAGCGTGTTTTCCAGATTTCGCAGGGTGCTGATGTCCTGGAATGCGGCCACAATCGCCGAGACTTGCCCTTGTTCGTTTAGAATCGGCGCGGCGTTAGCCAGCAGATCGATCTGGAGGCCGTCAGGGTGATAAACCGTGATGTCGTCACAGAATTCCTGATGCCGGTTTGCAAGCGCACTGAAAACGGGCATTTCAGTCGCTGGATAGTATGCGTTAGTGCCCGTGCGATACAGGTTGTAGCCCTCGATGGTGAACGCTGTGTTGCTATCGATGACCTGTCCGAGCAGTGTTTGTGCCTGTTGATTCGCCTGCAAAGGCCGCAGTGTTTGCGGATCGAGCACGATTACGCCGGCGGGCAGCGTTTCCAAAATCAGGTCTAACCGCTCTCTTTCTTGCTCGTTCTGCTGCACCAGGAGGCGGTTATCAATCGCGACGCTGGCCTGGTCAATCAAAGCGGCAAAGATACGTCCATCGCGCTGACTGAAGGCGCGCACCGTCGGGAAACCCAGTGTCAGTACACCACGAACGCTACCGCGCACGCTGATCGGGATCAGAACCGCCGCTTTCGCCCCCAGTGAGGTTTGCAGCAGGGATCGCAATTCAGCATCCACTCGCCCGTCACTGGCAATGTCCTGTACGAGAATGACCTGATTTGGTGTCAGCGAAGTCAACAGTGAATGATCTTGCAGATGGAGGAGGGTGCCGGTGGCCTCCTCATATTCACGCCGTGTCCAGGTGTTGGTGATTTCTAGATTCACCTGGGTAATGTCGGTTGCATCGACTTTGAAAATGCCAATCTGGCCGCCAGTCGCATCAGTGACAACGGTCAGATTGATGGCGCGGATTACGTCTTCAAGGTTGGCTGCCTCGCTCAACGACCGGCTGAGTTCGTAGAGCGAGAAGGTCTCGGCCAGTGTATTCTGAGTTTCGCCGAGCAAGCGAGCATTCTCAATCGCGAGGCCGATACGGTCAGCAACCGCGCGCATGAAAGCTTCATCGCCTTCGCTCAGCTTACGGTCTGCGCCGGCATTCGCCTCAATCTCGCCGATGACAACACCACGAATGGTCAGGGGGATACGCAGGCCTTTGCCTGTGTCTTTGGGCGTGCCGCGCTCAACCTGCATGAGATCGTAGTAATACGATTCGCCGATTTCGCCGGTTTCCAGCGTTTTCTCCCAGGCGGAGCGGATGAACTGCTGGTTGAGCCGGTCGATTTGTTCCACACGCGCTTCTGTCTCGATCAGCAAGCGGGCATTCTGAATCGCGATGGCAAGCTGGTCGGCGAGAAGCTGGAAGATTTGAACCTCGTCCTCGCGGAAGACGTTGGCCGTCTCACTCTGGATGTCGAGCGCGCCGATCGTGCGTCTCCCGATGGTCAGCGGCAGCGCCATTTCCGCACGGGTTGTCGCCAGCACCGGATTGAAATGATGTGGCCCGGATGTTTCGCTGCTCGTGTCGTTGACGACGACCGGTTCACCTTTTACCGTGACCTGGCCGATGACCGACGCAGAACCGACGGCCAGTTTGTGCTCCTGCGCCAGCAAACGTTGACCCGCGCTACCATGGCTGTACCGCAGCACGGCGTTCACGCCGGCTTCGTCGACCAGGAACACCTGTGCGTGATAGAAGCCGAATGAGTCACAAATGAGATCGAGGGTACGGTTGATCAGGATGCTGAGGTCGTGCACAGTCGCCGTCTCACGGCTGATGCGTGCCGCCAACTCCAGATTGTGCCGGTAGTGTTCCGTGCGCATGTCCAGAGTCTGACTCAGCGATTGCACCTGGAGGCGCAGATTTTCAATTGCCAGGGTGATTTCGTCTGGGGCTTCACTCTCCGTGAAACCCACACCGGTCTGCTGCGCCGGGTCTACCGCTGCGTCAGCAATCTGCATTGCCAGCATTGCCGTTTGATCGAGCGGGCGCATAGTGTCGCGTAATACGGTCTGAAGCACCACACCGACGATGCCGCCCAACATCACGCTGCCCAGCAAAGCCAAAATGCCATTCAAAGTTGCCGAGTCGAGTGCCGAACCTGCGTTGTCCAGTAACAGAAGCGACCAGGGGGTTCCGTTGGCCCCGGTAAGCGCAATCGGCAAAGACGAAGCCATCACGCCTTCGATCACATTGGCGCGGACAGCGCTGTTATTCGTTGTGATGGCGTTTGCCAAAGCTGGAAGCTGTGACTCTAATGAAACGCCAAACCCGTTGGCAATTCGGCGCAGAATATTTGCATCCGTCAGCGATGTGTCTGCGATCAGAGTGGTCTGATCGTCGATGAGAACAACCCGGCGACCCTCGACACTGGTGATGGTTGTGTCAGTCGTGAGGACGTTTAGAATCTGCGCCAGCGCGACGTCAATCTGTACCATGCCAGCAGTGGTCATCGAATCAGTGTCTGTGCTCGTTGGGGTCATGAACCGGACGTAAGGCGTCAGCGGCTCGACAAGTTCGTCGCTTCCCGCATACGTCAGGAAGCGCAGCTCGCTTGTGACCATTGTGTTTAGCGGCGCTTGAAGTCCCTGGAGGAAGGTTGCATCGTTGGTCTGGGCTGTGACCTCGGAGTCCAGGGAGATGTGTGGAGTCCCGTTTTCCTGGCGCACCTCCGACCATACATCGCCATTCAAATCGACATAGCGGATCGCCAGATATTCTTCCGGGTTACGAACCAGGGTTGTCGCGAACGTCTGTGCCAGTGCCGTTTGCGCACTCTCAATGGCGGCGCTGTTTCTCTGGCCGCCGGTCGCCCGCACGGCACTCGCGAACGTGCGTATTGCGCTATTGGTCGTCAGAAACTGAATGTCTTCGTAGGTCTGGTTTAACTTCGTATCGATTTCCTGGCTGACGGATTGCAGGGTTTCGACATGGGTGCGCTCCAGATTTTCACGCGCGACCGTTCGGATACCCAGGAAGCTGAGCAGCCCGATGATCAAGAAAGCGATCAATACGATCAGCGTAATGCGATTGGCGGCTCGCCGGCGCAAACGCTGTGATTGCGGAATGTATGGGGTGTTATTACGCACCATAGTCACTACTCGCCTATCTCAGTTCTTCTCGCCAGGAATTTCGTGTGAGCCATTACTACCGTTTGCAGTATGCTTTCCGCCATGCAAGCGAATGCTGACTTGTGGAGTTCGCAATGCCTGCCCAACTTCTCGCACCGCCGTTTGCAAGATTTCGCTGATGTCGGTCTGAGAAGCCAACCGCGCCGCAATATTGTTGACCATGCGCTCACGTTCGGCTGCACGCTGGCTCTCCTGGAACAAACGTGCATTTTCCAGACCGATTGCCAGACGATTGGCTAATTCTTTTGCCAATTCGAGCTTGTTCTCATTGAAGTCCGTCGCCGGGATTTCCCACTCGACCGCGCCCAGGACTGCGCCGCCGATCTGGATCGGTACGGCGATAGGAAATGTCTCGCGCTCTGTAAGTTCACCTACCACGGCCTGGCGGTTTGTTAGAGCAGCACGGCGCAACGTTGAAAGATCCTCGTTCGACTCAAGGCCTGCGCTGCTGTTCAACTTATCTTTCTGCTGCTCTTGCATGTACGTTTCCCACGCTTGCAGCGTCGCTTTGCGATTGGCGTTCTCGATTTGCGCCAATCTTTTCACCGATTCCTCGTACAGCTGCGCCGTCTGGATCGCCACCGCAATCTGGTTCGCTACTGTCTGCAAGACGTAAACCTCTTCGTGGACGAATGCGTCTTTTTGCCGGCTCTGCACGTCCAGAATGCCGATGACACGTTCGCCGAAGAGCAGGGGAATTGCCATTTCCGCACGTGTTTCCTGCAGGAAGCGCTGCTTCTGGTGCAATTGGCTCGCACCCACGTCGCGGGCGGTCATCGGGCGCTTCTGCGCAGCGGCCTGTCCCACGATACTGACACTGCCTACAGGCAGACGGTGTCCACGCGCCAACAGTTGTTTGCCCACTTCGCCCGTGCTCGCTTGCAGGATAGCGTGCTTCCCATCCGGATCAATCAAGAAGATTTGCGCATGATATAGGTTGGTGAATCGCTCCACCAACAGAGTCACGACGTTTTCCAGCAGCGACTGCAAATCACGCTGTGTGGCTGCAAACTGGCTGATCTGCTGTGTAGCACCGATGTCTCGTGCTCTAGCGGCAAGTCTTGCTTCCAGCGCCTGAACCATCGTCTGCACTTGGTCGCGCATCAGCATGAACGAGTTGGCGAGCGCGCCAATCTCGTCACCACGCTGACGATCCGGGACTTCATAGGTGAAATCCCCCTGCGCCAGTGCCAATGAAGCCAAGCGCAGCCGGTTCAGTGGTGGCGTCAGGTTGTTGTTCAGCAGCAAGAGCGCCGCTACCAACACCGCACCGAGCGCTACAAATCCTGCTACCAGGACAAAACTGCGCGCATTGTAAAAGTCAAAGGCACGCTGAGCCACATCCTCTAGCCGCGCCTGACTGACCAGCGCCAGCGTGGTACCCGGTAGCTGAGCATAATAGCCCAGGATCTCTTCACCGCTCTCCAGGCGATAGCGGCTCATTCCCGTTTGCCCACTCAAGGCGCGAATCGTTCCTAATGAACGGCTGGGCACAAGCGCGCCTTCGGCCAGTGCCGGCCCGAACACGACATCCTCCTGGCTGATCAAGAATGTCGTTACCGGGTAGTTGGCATCCGTGTCTTCTAGCAGCGCGACCAGGCGGTCATTGTCGATGCGCCCGATCAAATACCCGGCAGGATCGCCATTGCGCCGCGCAATGAGTTGGATCAATTCGAGAACCGGTTCGCCGTCGACCAGAGATGCGGCCATCGTGCGAGCTCTGCCTTCGGCGACCGCTGCCGTTGCCGTGCGGAATGCATTCGTGCGGGATTGATTCGTTCCCAGGAGACCAGCGGCCTCGGCAGCTCCGTCAGCTTGTGCGGCCACCACGATACCGTTCGTATTCAGAAGGCGCACCTGATCGAACACCGCGTCTGTCGGGTTGATCAATGTCTCCGTGTAAATATCCTGGAGCGTCGTTCTGGTCGTGTTCGAGTCCGTGGCGCTGGTCAGAAAACTGATGTGCTGGGTCAGAGTCGTTTGATCGCTCATGAACTCGTCGAACGCAGTTTGCGCACTGTCGATCAGTCTGTTAATGGAGATCGCGTGCTGCGTGCCGTTCAGTTCAATGTAGCTTTCCGCATTGTCGATGCCATTCTCGATCGTGCCGGTACGCACCGTCATAAACGCAGGTATGGCTAACGTCAAAATTCCCGTACCTACCAATATGACGATCTTGACCCAGATCGGCCAGTTGACCGGATTGAGAAAAGCCCATGTCCCTTTGTTCATGGCCCCTCCTGTTCGGCGCGCGCGCCGCTGGGCGCGCTTTCAAGATAGGCGCGTGCATAAACCGCGCCGAGCGCGGTTTGAAATTCTGCTGCTGCCAGATCAAGCACGGTTTGTACATCGGTGATACCGGTCAGGCGTGCGCCAATCGTGCTCGCCTGGAATTCGCGTTCCGCTTGTGCTTGCGTCTGTTCCAGAAGCCGCGTATTCTCCAGCGCCGCGCCCAAACGTTCAGCGACGCTCCGTGCCAGTTCGATCTTGCGCTGATTCAACAGTTGCCCCGGCGGCAGTGAGTAAGACATTGCGCCTAATAGTTCCCCTCGGAAGGCGATCGGGATCGTCAGAGTTTGAACATCTTCCTCTTCTTCGATAAACAACTCACCCTTTTCAAGGACCGTGCGTAGCCTGGCTGGGATGTCCGCTGCTTGCATCAGCCGATACCTGTCAGCCTCGCGGAAGAGGTCGTAACCCGTCGCACTCAGGCCATACTTGTTCACATAGGTGTTCCAGGTTGTGCGCATGTTTTCCTTCAGGCGGGCATCTTGTTCACGCAACAGCGATGTCAGGTTGTTCAGGTTGCCTTGCGCTTCCCGTAGCTCGGTCTTCAACTCGGATATGCGCCGCTGCATGATGAGCAGACTCGCCGTGCGCTGAACAGTCAACGTGATGGCCTCTACCTGATCTTTTTCAAACGCCCGATCTTTTTCGCTGTCGGCTTCGATGACGCCGAACAATTCGCCGTCTGCGATCAGTGGAATAGCCAGCGCGCGTCGTGCAGGGGCTGTCAACAGCGACTGGTCTTCTTTCGGCGATAGGTTGTCTACGACGACGATCTCGCGTTTTTCGGCAGACTGGCCTACCAACGTTGCACTGCCGATGTTGATGAAGCTGCGCGCGTCGCGCTCCACAGTCATGCCCAATGCCATTCGCGCGCGGCGCACGAGGCGGCGCTCATCGCCGATCATGTACACCTGGACGTTGAAGAAACCGAAATCTTCCTCCAGAGCTCGAACAAGACTGCTCAATAGATCCGCCTCGTTCACATCCGTTGTGGGCGCTGTGCCATGTTCTGCAGCCGTCTGCATGAAACGCGCCATGTCAAGCGCGTTGCTAAGGGTACGTTCGTCGTTGCCACTAAATACGTACAGGAATGCTGCTGCGCTTCCCAGAGTCACCACTGGAACAATGAGCAGCAAATCGAAGTTATTGTGTGGGACAAACACATAGGGGTCAGTGTAATTGCTCAGCCAGATCGCGCGGCCAGCCAGTAAACCCAGAGTCAGTACGACTACAACCAGATACTGACGTCGGTTGAGCAAAACGCCGCCCGCGATCAGAGCCGGAACGACTGCCAGCGGCAAAAGCCCTTCAGGTGACGTGTACAGCAGCGGCGCAGTGCTCAACAGGAGCATGTAGGTGAAGATGGCTGCTGCTGTACGCAGCCGACCCGTTTGCAGCGCATAGAGGGCAATGAAGGCGGCCACAGGCAGCGCCAGCAAACTCGGTGTCAAGAAAAGATTGGACGACACCCCAGCGTTGATGTTAGGCAGCGCCGCCCCGAACAAATACAGCGCCCAGGCCACGACAGACAGCCATGTCATCGCCAACAGCCCCCAGGCGCGCTGGCGCATGACGCTGTTGGTATAGGGGTAGCGAAGCGTAAAAAGGAAGCGGAACAGGGAATCGATCATCATGCACCCCTTCCGTTAGTTTCGGCAGCCGGTGCCGTCCCCAATCGGATTGTGCCGCTTTCCGCGCCCAGTGTTTCGCCAAGTTCCTGCAATGTTACTCGCAGCAGTTCCTCAACTGAGCCTACGGTCTCGTAGCGCGTCACGATTTCGTTGAGCCGTTGCTTCTGAACGTTTTCAATCTGCGACGCTTCATATAGACGGGCATTCTCCAAACTGGTTGCCAGGTATTCCAGCACTTCGCTCATGGCCTGGATCTTACTTTGCGGGATTTCATGATCGGTCTCGATTTCCACTGCGCCGATCAATTTGCCATGCAGCTTCAGCGGCATCGCGACTTTCGAATGATCCGGGGTGATGTCTTCAATCACGTCGCCCTGTGCTGCTGCCCGCAGTTCCTCGCTCCAGCTTAGATCGCCTGTTTGCTGTTTTTGATCCAGCGTGACGCCTGCGACCCCACCCATCTCTCGCAAGTAATCGCGCCAGGCATTGCCGGTAAGCTCGCGGTTGAGCCGTTGGATCTCTTCCAGGTCGGTCTGAGTTTGTTGATACAGGCGTTCGTTATCTTGCGCTGTTGCCACTTGCTTCTCATAAAGGCGAATGTTGCGGATTTCTGACGCCAGAACATTCGCCAGAGTTTGTAGCGATTGAACTTCGTTCTGGTCGAAAGCATCATCATCCCTGCTCTGGACATCCAGCACGCCGATTGTCTGGGTACCCTCTTTGATCGGCAAAGCAAGTTCCGCGCGCGTCGCAGGCAGCAGTTCATTGCGAAAGCGCACGTTTTTCGGGTCGCTATCGCGAGCGATGACGGGTTCACCGCGCCCCGTCGCCTGGCCGATTACGCTGTTGGAACCGACGGCAAGACGGTGTTTGCGCATCAACAATTGCTGCCCAACTTCACCTGTGCTCGCCACCAGACCAGCATAGTCGCCCGTATTATCGACCAGGAACACCTGCACATGGTAGTACCCAAATCGCTCGCGAATTTGCAGCGTAACCTGGCCTAGCAGGGGGGTAAGCCCAAGTGACTGGCTGGTGATATGGGCGATTTCAGCCGTGAATTGCAGCAGATGCGCAGCGCGCGCCGACTGACTCGCCGTGCGCTCTGCATTCGAAATCAAGAACCGTGCCGACAAACTGGTAATCAGGATGACTGCTAGCGGTATAAGGTAGTTACTGCCCAGTTCCCAAAGAGAATTGGGGGTTTGTGTTACAAATTCGAGCGCCGCAAACGCAAGACGTACAATGATGACTGTCCAAACGATTAGATAACCCCGGCGTGTCAGCAGCGCGGCTGCTGCGAGCAATGCCGTCACGGCGATCACCAGGAACATCGGCGGCGGTGTCAGGGATGCCAGTGTCAATGAGGCACACAGACCCAGTGCCGCGAGATCGGCGTAACCGCGTATCAGCAGGAGCAGCCACAGCCCACCCAAAAGCAACACAATCGTCGTCTCAGTGCCCAGGCTTTGCCCGATCACCAGGTGGGTTGGTGCCAGTCCGGCAAGGCCAATGGCAATCGAGGCGATTGCCAGCGCACCGATGAAACGTGCCCGCAGATCCGTCAGTGTTGTAATCTGAACCAACTGATTCATACCTGACTGGCCTCCTGGTCCGCCCGCGCCACCTCAGTGTCGCCCAGTCGAATAGCCACGCGTCTGGCATCCAGCATCTCTTGTAAGCCACGCGCTGCTTCCAGCAGCAGGCTGTCGACCAAGTTCAGCGTCCGAAAACGATTGATGACTTGCTCGACCATCTGACTGTGTTCCAGGCGCATGGCCGCCGACCGGCGCGCCCGTGCGTCTTGAATGTAGATCGCCAACTGGCTTGTCAATGCATCGACCAGTTCGATCATCTCTGGCGAGAACTTGCGGTCGAGCGTGTACATGTCCAGCCCGACCGATCCAATCAGTTCCCCACCGACCGTCAGCGGCGCGATGATAATCGACTTGATGCCAATTCCACGCAGCGCCTCTAGTACCGTCGGCGCGATCAGTTTATCGTGCTCGACATCTTCGATCAGAATCGGGCGGCTCATGTCCTGGCGCAGCAAATCGATCACCGGGTTGTTCGCTACATCGATGTTTACACCGATGGCGCCCTGATCTGGATATTCACTCGTTACCGAGGCTGCCTTGCCGTCTGGGTCAATCAAGACCGTCCCTGCATGATCTGCGCCGGTCGCTTCGACCAGCGTCTGCATGGTTACCAACATAATGCCCTGCTCATCGGTGTCCACACCGATGCTGTTCGCCAGCAGGTTGAGAGTCTCCAAAACCTTGAGCTGCCGCTCGAAATGGGCATTTCCGGATTGTGATTCGCGCAGCAGGCGTTGGTTTTGTGCGACTACGTTCGCTTGACGCGCGAAGAATTCAAATAACTGGCGGATAGCCGGAGTAAATGTGCGGGCCGATTTGTAAACAACAACAATAAAATCGGAAACGCGCCCCTGATCGATCAGCGGGATGACGATATGGCTCTGCCCCCCGTGCCGTGTCACCAGCGCGCTCAGACTGTCGTCTGTGTTTCCGCTTTGTTCGAAAAAGTCGATTGTTTGAGCTTGGTTCGCGATGCTGTTAAATGGAATATCCAACTTCTGTGCAGGAATTGTCGCGCTGTCACCTGTCAACGCATATTGCAGCGAAATCGTGTGGTTCATTCGCTCGATTGCAATGTGAAGCAAGCTGGCGGCGTCCGCTGCTACAGTTGACTGTAATACGCGCATGATTGCGCTTATATCTTCTGCGCTCGGTAGTTGCTGGTTGATTGCATAGAGCGTTTGGATTTCGTCCATCGCAACCGGTGAGACACTCTGACGATGTCTGCGATTACCGGTTGCGTCGCCCGTCTGGGGGTTGTGTGTCACAGCCTCACCCTACCTATCGTTTCGTGCTTGTATCAAATACGGGCAATCTGCGAGGTTAAGCATTACAGCAGCCGGCGGCCAACTCATTTCCATTCCCAGACTTCTTCACCATTCAAGAGTCTGCGAATCTGGGTGGGAAATCTGTCCGGATCAAGCGGCTTACCCATGAAACCATCAAAACCCGCTTTTCTTGCCCGGCGCATCTGATCTTCGCTTGCTTCTGCTGTGACAGCGACGATGATCGTATCCTTCAACCGGGCGCTGGTGCGCAGTTTTTGCAGCGCCTGGTAGCCGTCTTCGTATGGCAGGCGAATGTCCAGCAAGATCAAATCTACACGCGGCAAAGTATCTGCAAACTGCACCACCTGCCAGCCGGAGGTTTTCCACTCGCAACGCTGAACGCCCATAAATGCCAACATCCGCGCGATCAGCACGAAGTTTGGCACATTGTCTTCGACCACCAATACGTGCGCATCGCTCGGTTCGATCGGCGCGCGTGCTTTTGTTCCCGCCGTCTCACTCATGACTGCTAGCTCCTAAAGTAGCTCATAATGTCATTGGGAAGTCGATCAATATCAATCGGCTTCCGGATAAAGCCATCGCAACCGGCAGCGACTGCCTGATCTTCGTCTTTTTCCATCGCGTTTGCCGTCAGCGCGACAATTGGAACGCCGTTCAGTTGGGGCATGGTCTTGAGTTTGCGCGTGGCAGACAACCCATCCATCTCCGGCATACTGATGTCCATCAAGATCAAGTCGGGCGCTTTCGTGAGCGCCAATTCAATCCCAATAATGGCATTCTCGGCCTCAAGAACCTCAAATTCGTAGTCCGATGCCATAAGAACGCGGCGCACCAGCATACGATTATCGGGATTATCTTCAATATAGAGAACGCGCCTCATCTCTCGCTCCTCTAACCCGGCCTGAGCGATCTGCCCATGCCTTATGAAAGTCTCTACCGGGTCCAATGACTATGTCTTATTATAATTGGGGTTTGATGCAGCTTCGGTTAATAAATGCGCGCACAGAATAAAGATTTCCAGGGATTTGCCCCAGAGTCACCCCCCTGTGCACTTCAGCACGTAGTCACCAGCCTCCTCAATGGCATCAAGCAGCAATTCCAGATCGGCTTCTCGTGTGCGGTAATTGACGATACAAGCTCGCAAAACCAGTTGGCCGTCAAGTTCAGTGCTTGTGAGGAATACACGGCCTTTAGCTTGTACGATTTTGAGCAGGGATTGATTCAGAGCGCGCAGATCACCTCCGCCTGGCGGTGCATAGCGGAAACCGGTGACACTGAGCGGGCCGGCTGCGATCAACTCAAAATTGGAACGTGCCCTTATCCGTGATTGTAGCACGTGTGCCATGTCTATGTCGTGTGAAATTAGTTTGCAGTAGCCCTCAATTCCCGTTTGTTGTAAGGTCAGCCACAACTTCAGAGCTTTGAAGCCGCGCGTTTGTTGGATGCCGAACTCGGAAAACTATGACTTGCGCCGGATGCCACCTTCGTGAATGGATTTACGCAGTAGGCGCGTAAGACTGCCGGGGATGTGTACGTCGGTTTGATGCGCATCATCATCACCGGGGAATACCATGAGTGCCGAAGAGCTGCTTGCGTTCCGTCAGGAAAAAGATCACTTCTTCAAATTCCATCACCAATCGCCCCTCACACCGAAGCAGCGCGCCGCCTTCGGCGGCCTGCGCTATTACGATCCCAACTCCGATCTCGATCTCACTGTTACTTTGACGCCGTTCGCCGAGCAGGACGACATTCTGGTCGAGACAACCACGGGCGACAAACGAGTCTACACCCGTTATGGGGAGATTCGCTTCACCGTGGAGGGCGAGGAAGCGCGGCTCACTATTTACGAGACCGACTTCGGGTTCTTCTTGCCGTTTGTTGATGTCAGCGCAAACCAAGAGACCTATGGCGCAGGCCGCTATCTGGAGCCAGAGCATCTCGGCGGCAACCGCTTCCACGTCGATTTCAATCTCGCGTACAACCCATTCTGCGCTTACAACGCATCCTACTCCTGCCCGCTGACGCCGTTCGAAAACAGACTCAAAGTGCCGATCCGCGCCGGTGAGAAACTGCCCACAGGCGATTGGGTCGAGAAGCCCTGACGCGCTTTGCGTGCTCCTCGCTTCTGTGTGTCAGCCAGAAGTCGCCCATCATCTTGCGGCACATTCTCAGGATCAGCAGTAGACTCTCGGCAGCGAATCCGCAGCGATAAGGAGATTCAATATGGAAGATCAAATCCTTCGTCGCCATCTCGTTAATCTCTTGCAGGGGCGCGGCGCGCACATGCCTTTCGACGATGCCGTTGCTGATTTCCCGCCCGCCATGATCAACACCCGCCCGCCCAACGTCACCTACACGCCGTGGCACCTGGTCGAGCATCTGCGCCTTGCCCAGTGGGACATCCTGGAGTACGTACGCAATCCGCAGCATGTGTCGCCGCCCTGGCCGGAAGGCTATTGGCCCGCGCCCGACGCTCAGGCGGATGTCGCCGCCTGGAATGCCAGCCTCGATGCATTCCGCCGCGATCTGCGCGACATGCAAGCCATCGTCGAAGCCCCGGCGACCGATCTTCTCGCGCCCATCCCTCACGGCTATGACGGCCACACGATCTTGCGCGAAGCCCTCATTCTGGCGGATCATAATGCCTATCACGTCGGCGAACTCGCGATCCTGCGGCAGGTGATGGGAGCCTGGGGCAAGGCGCAGCGCTAAGCGCTCCTGGAGGTTGCCGACGCTACCATGCTCGCCTTTTACAGCGATACCTTCGTCTTGCCACTGCCGCTTGATCATCGCTTCCCGATGAGCAAGTATGCGCTCCTGCGCCAGAAAGTCATTGCTGAAGGCACTTTACCTGCTGATAGTCTGCGCCTGCCCGAACCGGCTACCGACGCGCAAATCCTGCGCGTCCACAGCCATGACTACTGGTGGCGGCTTCAGTCCGGCGCGCTCACCGCTCAGGAACAGCGGCGCATCGGCTTTCCCTGGTCGCCGCAAATGATCGTGCGCACCCGCCACGTCGCGGGTGGCACAATCGCGGCTTGCCGGTCGGCACTGGATACGGGCATAGCGTTCAATCTCGCGGGCGGTACGCATCACGCCCACAGCGATTTCGGCGCGGGTTATTGTGTCACCAACGACAGTGCCATCGCTGTCCGCACGATGCAGGCCGAAAAACGAGCACGGCGCGTCGTCATTATCGATTGCGATGTCCATCAAGGTGATGGCACCGCCCGTATCTTTGCCGGAGATCCTTCGGTATTTACCTTCTCCATTCACGGCGAGAAGAACTTTCCGTTTCACAAAGCGCGCAGCAGTCTGGACATCGAGCTGCGTGACGGCACACGCGATGAGGAATACCTCTCGCTGGTTGAGGAGGGCGTCCGCCGCGCGCTCGCTTGTGCGGGGGCCGATCTTGCCATCTATCTCGCCGGGGCTGATCCCTATGCCGGTGATCGCCTGGGGCGCATGGCGGTCAGTATGGAAGGGCTGGCAGAGCGCGACCGGATCGTGCTCGACCAGTGCCGGGCCGCCGGGCTACCCGTCGCTATCACCATGGCCGGCGGCTATGCGCACAGTCTTGAAGACATCGTCGCTATCCATGCGCGGACCGTCAAAATCGCAGTCACAGAGTAGCCGCGATCGTTCGACTCAAACGCCGCTGGCGCGCTATACTCGTCACCATTTCTCGCACCCATCGTCACAAATGAAAGCGACCGCGCGTGGGCGGCACCCTCCTCAACATGATCACCGTTGCCATCGGCAGCGCCTTTGGCCTTTTCATCGGCAATCGCATCTCAGAGCGTATCCAACAGTCGGTCATGACGGGTCTGGGATTGGTCACGCTCTACGTCGGCATCAGCAACGCAGGTGCAACCGGTAACATCATCATCCCGCTGCTGAGTCTTGTCTCCGGCGTCATTATTGGTGAACTCCTGGATATTGACGGCGGTCTTCAACGGTTTGCAGGTTGGTTGCAGACGCGCTTCGGGGCGGCGGATAAACGCGGCGGCGATGCTGCGGAGCGCCGGGCACGCTTCATCACCGGGTTTGTGACGGCCAGTTTGATCTTCTGCGTCGGGCCGCTGACTGTGGTTGGCTCGATTCAGGATGGGATGGGGATCGCAGCGGGCTTCCAGCAGCTTGCCATCAAAAGCGTGCTCGATGGTTTCGCAGCGATGGCGCTCGCCAGTTCGCTCGGCGTGGGCGTTGCGTTCACCATCCTGACGGTGCTGGTGATTCAGGGTGGGCTGGCTTTAGGCGGCAGTCTGCTTGGTGAATTCATGAGCGCCCCGATGACGGCAGAGATGACCGCTGTCGGCGGCCTGATACTCATCGGTCTATCGCTGATATTGCTCGATCTCAAACGGCCACGTGTGGCGAATTTTCTGCCCGCGCTCGTGATTGCGCCGCTGATCGTCGCCGTCGCGACTGCCCTGGGTATTGCGATTTACCCGTTCTGAAGTTGATCAGCAATCACCGCAGCCGTGTTCATCGACGAGCATCGTGATCTCGCCGTTATTGCCCCAGGTAGTAACGGCGCGGTTATAGACCTGCGCCAGTACATCGGCGCGATAAACCTCGCGCGGGGTGCCGAAAGCGATCAATCGGCGGCGCAGCGCCATGACGCGGTCGAACCGGCGAAAGGCGAGGTCGAGGTCGTGAGTCGTCATCACGACGGTCATGCCCTCGCGGCTGAGTTGATGCAGAGTATCGATCAGGTCGGATTGCGCCGCAGCATCGACGCCGCTCATCGGCTCATCCAACAGCAGGCATTCAGCTTCCTGAGCCAGCGCTCGCGCAATAAAGGCGCGTCGGCGCTGACCGCCGCTCAACTCGCCGATTTGTCGGTGGCGCAGGTCGATGATGCCGGTGCGCGCCATGGCTTCTTCGACGGCTTTCCAATCGCGTCGTCCTGGAACGCGTAGCCAGCCGATTTGACGAATGCGACCCATCATAACGACATCTTCGACCGTCACCGGGAAATCGAGACGGATGCCTTCGTGTTGGGGGACGTAGCCGAGTGGCAGCGGGTGATCGGCATGAACGGTCACGGTGCCGCGTTCTGTGCGGATCAAGCCAAGGATCGCCTTCAGTAGGGTCGATTTGCCCGCACCATTCGAGCCGATGACCGCCACGCATTCACCGCGCGCGATGGTGAAGCTGACCGACTCCAGCGCAAGTACGTCGCCGTACTGTACCGTGAGATCACGCACGATCAGTGTCGGTTCTTTTGCCTGGGGGGACTGCGTTGTCGAAGACGTGCGCGGCTCAGCCTGCACTGCTGCCATAGTCAATTGACCTGACTCATCTGTGACACTGATTGATACGCAGTCGCATTATACGATAAGTGCGAAGGGATTGCACGGCTGTGCGGGCGCTCGGCTGAGCACCCGCAGCCGATCTAGCTATCAGTTGCTGTTTGAGGGTGTCTCGGCGACCAGATGTTCGTGCCCTTGCGAGTCCACCTCATGATGGATCTGGTAGGGCACGTTCGTCACGACGACACGATCCAGCCCGGCGAGTGCCAGATTGAATATGAACGCGCTGTTCTGGTGCAGCGCCTGCTCCCAGAAGGAATCCATGACGAGCTGGCCCATAATGATGTGGACGAAGCCATCTTCCGTCTCTGCCAGCAGTTTGAGCACGTAGTCGCGAATTGGCTCTGCCAGCAAACGATATGGCGACGGAATGACCTCGAAGGTGCCTTCGCCAATGCGCTCATCCCACTTTTGCTTGACCTTCGCCGCTTTCTCCGGATTGACACCGATATGGATTGCTTTCCAGGGCGCGCCTAGTGACTTGGCGAAATTTACCATGCGCGCGCTTTCGGCGTGCACGTCATCGATCAGGATGAGTGTTTGCATCGGGCGTGGATGCGTATCGACGCGCGTGCGCGGTAGACTGAGCGCCTGGGCGACCTGGCGGTAATGATTCTTGATGCGGAAGAACATGAATACCAGCGCAGGGATCAACACAACGACGAACCATGCGCCATCGCGGAATTTCGTCACCGCAAAGATGATCATGACGATGAAGGTGAAGAACGCGCCGATGGCGCTGATAGCCTGGTGAATACGCCAGTGTGGATCGTAGTTGAGGTCCGTCTCCAGCCCTTTCACCACTTCGCCCGGCTTGAGCTTGCCAATCTTCCGCGAACGGACGACCATGCCCGCTTGGGAGATGGTGAAGCTCAAGAATACTCCGACCGCGTACAACGGGATCAAGAAGTTGACGCTGGCATTACTGATAACGACCAGAAGCGAGGCCAGCAGCGCCAACCCGACGATGCCCCAGGAGAAGACGAGACGGCCACCGCGATAGGTGAGCTGTCGCGGGAGAAAACCATCACCCGCAGCCAACGCCGCCAACCGCGGGAAGTCCGCGAAGCTGGTGTTGGCGGCCATCAACAGGATTAGCGCTGTGCCGGCGATGATCAGATAGTAGAAGATGCTGCCTTCGCCATAGACGACGCGGCCCATCTGTGAGATGACCGTCTCGACTTCGCTCGGCATCGCATGAATTTGCACGCCGAGGAAAGTAATGCCCAGGAACAGCATGATCAGGATGCTGCTCATCCAGACGAGAGTCGTGGCCGCGTTATGGCTCTTCGGCTCTTTGAAGGCCTGAATGCCATTCGAGATCGCCTCGATGCCGGTGAGCGCAGTACAGCCGCTCGAGAAGGCGCGTAATACGAGGAACAGCGTCAGCGGCTGCACCACGGACTCTTGCATGTGCTCCACACCTTCGACCAGCGGCAGTGTGCCCGTAAAGTGGCGTATCAGGCCAACGATAATCGTCAGGAACATCGTTCCCAGAAAGAAGTACGTTGGGATCGAGAAGATCGCGCCGCTTTCTTTGACCCCACGCAAGTTGACAAGCGTCATGAGCGCAATGACGGCAAGCGCAATATCGACGCGGTAGGGCAGCAAATCTGGAAACGCTGAGGTGATTTGCGCAACACCGGAAGAGATGCTGACGGCGACGGTCAGAATGTAGTCGGTCAGCAGCGCCGCGCCGGCAATTTGCGCCATCAATTCGCCGAAGTTATCGCGCGCGACGATGTAAGCGCCACCGCCATTGGGATAGGCGTGGATCGTCTGGCGGTAAGAGATCGTCACGATAGCCAGTAAAACCGCAATCGCAATGGCAATCGGCAGCGCCAGGTCGCCGATCTGGATGGTGGCACCTGGCACACTGGTTGTCCATAACAAACCACCGCCTGCCGCCAGGGCGAGGATCGTCAGGATTTCCTGCGTTGCGTAAGCAGTGCTGGACAGCGCGTCCGACGCGAAGACCGCCAGACCGATCGGGCGGCTAATCGCCTGATGCGGAAGATCTGCGGTTTGCAGGCGCTTGCCGAGTAATACCCGTTTGATGTTTATTGCCATGCCTTGACTGTTTTTCCCCCGACCTGGCACGAAAATCTTGCAGCGCCAATTGCGCTCCGCAAACAAAAAAGAGGCAGACGCCTCTCCTGGAAGACAGCTATCTTGGAATAAATTCGCCTAGACTATCTTCAGTTTGGGGCAAGTCGTGCGGCTTATCCCGTCCGATCCTTAGCGAATGCCTCTGGACTCTGAAAATCGCATTGATCTTAATCCTGTTGCAATAAAGCGTCAATAGAGACTGATTGTGCGTGTATCCCATATTTCGGAGGTATTTGGCGTGCAGCTTGCACATCGAGTATGCTCGTCGGGCGAGTAATTTTCCGGATCCGACCTCATGCAAATTCTTACGTCCGCCATCGACACGCGCAGTGATGAATATCGCGAAAACTACGCTCATAATCAGGCGCTGATGACAGAATTGGCCGAGCGGCAGGCAAGGGTGCGAGCCGGCGGGAGCGAGCGTGCAATCAAGAAACATCTTGACGCGGGCAAGTTGCTCCCGCGTGAACGCGTTGAGCTGCTGCTCGATCCCGGCGCGCCCTTTCTGGAGCTGAGTCCGCTGGCCGCCTGGGGCATGTACAACGACGAAAGCCCGGCCGCAGGCGTCGTAACCGGCATCGGCGTCGTCAGCGGCGTCGAATGCCTGATCGTCGCTAACGAGGCGACTGTCAAAGGCGGCACCAGCTATCCGATCAGCGTGGAGAAATATCTGCGGGCACAGGAAATCGCCCGGACGAATCGCCTCCCTTGTGTCTATCTGGTCGAGAGCGGCGGCGCAAACCTGCCGCATCAGGCCGAACTGTTCGTCGAAGGCGGGCGCACCTTCTGCAACCAGGCGCGCATGAGCGCCCTCGGTATCCCACAGATCAGCCTTGTCTTCGGCAACAGCACGGCGGGCGGCGCTTATGTGCCCGGCCTGAGTGACTACAGCGTTTTCGTGCGCAATCAGGCGCTGGCCTTTCTCGGCGGGCCACCGCTGGTCAAGATGGCGACAGGTGAAGAAGTGGACGAGGAATCATTGGGCGGCGCGGCCATGCATGCGCGCGTTAGCGGCCTGGCCGACTACCTGGCCGAGACGGATGCCGATGCGCTGCGCCTGGGGCGTGAGCTGGTCGCTCGGCTCAACTGGCAGAAGACGATGCGCGCCGAGATGCGCACGCCTGAACCACCCGCCTACGATCCGGATGAACTGCTCGGTATTGTGCCCATCGACACCATCCGCAAGCCGCTCGACATGTGCGAAATCCTGGCCCGACTGGTCGATGGATCGCGCTTCATGGAGTTTAAGCCGGATTACGGCGACACGCTCGTTTGCGGCCATGCCTATATCAATGGCTTCCCGGTCGGCGTGCTCGCCAACAATGGCATTCTCTTCCCGGACAGCGCCAACAAAGCCGCGCAGTTCATCCAGTTGTGCAACCAGTCACGTATACCGCTGCTCTATTTGCAGAACATCACCGGCTTTATGGTCGGGCGTAAATATGAAGAAGACGGCATCATCAAGCACGGCTCGAAGATGATCAATGCCGTCGCCAATGCCAGCGTGCCGCAGTTCACGGTGTTGATCGGCGGCAGCTACGGGGCGGGCAACTATGCCATGTGCGGGCGTGCCTATGATCCACGGCTCTTGTTCGCCTGGCCGACCAGCCGGATCGCCGTCATGGGCGCGGAACAGGCGGCGGGTGTGCTGGCGATTGTGCAGGAGGAAGCGGCGCGCAAGCGTGGTCAGGCACCGGACATGGATCAGATCAATCTGCTCAAGGCGATGACGATCCAGAAGTTTGAGCAGGAGAGCGATCCCTATTACGCGACGGCGCGCATCTGGGACGACGGCCTGATCGACCCGCGCGACACACGCATGGCGCTGACCGTTGCCCTGTCGATGAGCTACAACCGCGATTGGGTCAGCGAGGGCGCGCCACGCTACGGCGTCTTCAGGATGTGAGCGGCGTCACCCTTTCATACGCCGCCGGTAAAGTGCCTCGCGCACACGTGTCAAGCCGAGCAGCGCCAACACAACGCCAACCCAGACGCCGATCTGGAGTAATCCGTCGCGAGCGAAGAAATTGTCCGCATCCGAAATGTACACAAAGTAGCCGGGGTCGGTCAGATTGTAGCTTTCGGTGGTCGAAAAGACGTGGTGGATCAGCGGCAGCAGCAGGTAGGCGAGGATCAGACCGGCGGCGAGCCATGCCCATGCACTCGGCGGCTTTGTCCGCCGCCACCAGCGCAGCGCAGTCATCACCAGCAGTCCAAACACACCGCCTATAGTGACGATGACGAACATGTTGATGTAGCGTGCCCCTCCGCTGGATTGCCAGCGGGCTAGGTCTTCGGCACTGACCAAAATCAGCAGCAGGAACGCCGGGGCGATGCTATCCAGAGCCAGCCAGATGAGATCCAGGGGGCGCTCGGCAGCGATCTTGCCCGGCATCAGTGCCAGCGCCAACCCGATGAGGGTGACAGCGGTGATCTGCATAGCATTTGCAATGGGCATCACCGGGTCATTGACCGTCATCACCAGCGCAGGGATAGCCATTGCCAACGGCACGGCGCAGAGCAGCCACACCTGCCGCCAATCGGGTGCGCGGAACGTGCGCATGATGCGCCCCAAAACAAAGTGTGACAGAACGTAAGGCACCGTCACCGCTCCGGCAGCCACCAGCCCAGACATCCAATAACGGCTCGCGGTGATTGCCCCAAAGGGTGTCGTATCGAAGCCCGCGCCCATGTCGTGGAAGTAGAGAAAGATGAAATAGCGGTCAAGCACGGCGAACCAGAAGTAGAACAGATAGAGGACGAGCGCCACCACCGGCACGGCAAACATCAGTGCGGTTTGTATGGATTGTCGTTTGGTGGAAGAGTCTGCGGCGGTGTTCGAGAAGGCGGTCATGTCTGCCGTTCCCTTTCGTAAGTTGATCGGTGGCGTGCTGTCCGATTGTGAACACACTTCTAGTTTATCCGCCCTCAATTGAGCGCTGCTGGTTTTTCACGTAAATATCGGGGGCAGCGTATTGGGCAAACGCGCCCGATGCCACTCTTTGAAACTGAGCCTATGCGTGGGTATCCTCACAGAATGATCGACGACAGAAATAGTGTCAAAAGAGCGCGTTCACCATGCCGTACTTTCGTTACCATCCCGACATTCTCGTTCGCTATCCGAAGATCATCGGCGGCATGATCGGCGTGCGCGGCGCAAATAATGGCCCATCACCCGACGGGTTGGCTGAGGCTTATCGCGCCGAGCAGCAGGCAGTGATTGCGCGCATCGGCAGCACGCCGCTGAGCGAGATCCCGTCGCTGGCAGCGTGGCGCGCTGCTTTCCGTGCGTTTGGCATCGATCCGACGCAGTATCGCAGTGCAGCGGAATCGCTCCTGCGCCGCCTGACCAAGCAGGGTGACATCCCCAGCATCAACACACTGGTGGACATCGGCAACCTGATCAGCATTCGCTACGGCGTGCCGGTCGCCGTGCTCGACGTTGCGCAGATCGATGGCGGGCTGACCGTGCATTTTGCGGATGGCAGCGAACACTTTGCCGATCTCGGCAGCAGCGAGAGTGTGCATCCGGCAGTGGGCGAAGTCGTATTCACCGACGAAAGCCAGACTGTCCATGCCCGCCGCTGGTGCTGGCGGCAGAGCGCCCAGAGCGCCGCCCGCGAAACGACGACGGACGCGCTGATCACCATCGAGGCGCATCACGACGGCGGGCGCGCCGATGTCGAACATGCGGTGCGCGATCTCATGGCGCTGTTGAGCGAATACGCGAGCGGGACAAGTGTCAGCGCCCTGCTGGATGCGGACAACCCAGCCTTCGAGCCAGCCTGAGATTTGAATCGGCAATACACAGTCGGCAATCCATCACAACGCATCCATGTGAAATCCCTGACGCTCCATGTCCGTTGCGCGCCTGCTATAATGAGCCGAAACCAAAGGCTTCGTCATGGAACGTTTTCGGGGATTATCCACCTCATCGCGGGCTGTCTTCTGGCTGATTGTGGCGGCACTGATCGCCGGGCTGCTCTACGCGATCTTTTCCACCCAGCTTGGACAAACGGCGCTGCTGGTCTGCTGTGGCGGCGGACTGCTGATCCTCGTGATCGGCGGGTTGTCTGAAGCCGGGATGAGACGACCGCGATAAGCAACTCATCTGCAAAAATCACGTAGATCATTCACGGTACACTCTTTCGACCGGATGCCGAAGGCGATTTGTCAATGTCCGCTATTTTCGAAAACCTGCGCGTCGCCATCACGGGGTTGTTCAGCAACAAGCTGCGTGCCTTCCTGACCATGCTCGGTATCACGATTGGCGTCGCCTCCGTGACCGTGCTCGTCTCGCTTGGGCAGGCCGTCGAGAGTTTCGTGCGCCAGGAGTTCATGGGCTTAGGCTCGAATTTGATTATTGTCTTCGGCGCGGAGAATGATCGCGGCGAATTCGTGCGCCTGACGCTGCGTGAGGCGCGCGCAATCGCCGACCCCTTCCGTGTGCCGGACGCGCTGGCCGTCGCGCCACAGCTTCAGCTTGGCCAGGTAGCGCGCGCGGGTAATCACGAGATGGGTACGTCCGTGCGCGGCGTCTCCGCCAATTTCCTGGATGTCAATAATCGCGCTTTAAGTGATGGCGAGTTTTTCACCCAGCAGGACGTCGATGGACAGGCACGCGTGGTCGTGCTGGGGCCACAGCTTGCCGAGCGACTCTTCCCGAACACCAGCATTATTGGCCAGGACGTGCGCATCGGCGATGTGCGGTTTCGTGTTATCGGTGTGCTTGAGGAAGTTGGCGGCGGGGCTTTTGGCGGCAATCAAGACAATGTCGCACTCGTACCCATCTCGACCGCGCTGGCCCGTCTGAGCCGGACACGACTGCTGACTGGCGACAGCCCGATCTCCCTGATAATCGTCCAGGCACGCGACTCGGATAGCGTGAACGTTGCGGCCCAGCAGGTGCGCGAGACCCTGCGCGAACTGCGCGGTATCAGCTTCCGCGATGAAGATGATTTCTCAATTTTTACACAAACCGATCTGCTCGAAACCTCCGAAAACATCTTCTCGCTGCTCACGGTCTTCCTGGCGCTGATCGCCGGGATTTCGCTGCTGGTCGGCGGCATCGGCATCATGAATATCATGCTCGTCACAGTGACTGAGCGCACACGCGAAATCGGCCTGCGCAAAGCGGTCGGCGCGCAGCGGCGCGACATCGTGCTCCAATTTCTGACTGAAGCGACGATCATTTCGCTGATCGGCGGCGCGCTCGGCGTCGGACTGGCGCTGACCGGGGCGATACTGGTCAGCGCTGTGGTGCCCAATCTCGACGTGAGCGTGCAGTTGAGCAGCCTGATGCTGGCGACGGCGATCTCACTCGTGATCGGCGTCTTCTTTGGCATCTACCCTGCGAATCGGGCGGCGGCGCTCAACCCGATTGATGCGCTGCGCTACGAGTGAGCCAGGTCTGTCTGCGCCTGCCCATTCCTAAGGCATGTTCGTTCGGCGCTGTTTCGTCATACCGCTTCAAGCGCATCTGTGTTTGTTTTTCGCTAGGCATTGCGTTTGGTGATTTTGCACGGTTTGATTGTGCCGACTTTGTTGCTATTCGCCCCTCGATAGCGTTATAGTTTTTCGAACTGTGAACGCTCTCTCAAAGTCGGGGGCATACGCGGCTGGTTCACATGACATAACGACGACTTTGTAGAAGAGACTTATTGATGAACTCAATACCGATCCTAGAAATCGAACACATCAGCAAGCGATTCCCAGGTGTTCAGGCACTCAGTGATGTAGCGTTTCAGGTTTATGCAGGCGAAGTCCATGCCCTGCTCGGCGAAAATGGCGCCGGAAAGTCCACGCTGATCAAGATCATCTCCGGGGTGTATAGGCCGGATGAAGGCACGATCCGCATCGATAATCAGCCTGTGACTTTCAACAATCCGCGCGAGGCACAGGCGCGCGGCGTCGCCACGATCTATCAAGAATTGAGCCTATATCCAGAACTGACCGTGGCAGAGAATATCTTCATGGGTCATGCCCCGCGCGGCCTACTCGGCAGCGTCGATTGGCGTGAAATGGGGCGGCGCTCGCGTGAGATTCTCGAATCGTTGGAGATCACTGATCTCGATGTCAATCGCAAGGTCGGCGGTTTGTCGGTCGGCCAGCGCCAGCGCGTTGAGATCGCTAAGGCGCTCTCGCTCAATGCGCGCATTCTGATCATGGACGAGCCGACCGCTGCCCTGACCGAAGCCGACGTTCAGCGGTTGTTCAGCATTGTGCGCCTGCTGCGGGAACGCGGCGTCGGCATTATCTACATCAGCCACCGCCTGGAAGAGGTGTTCCTGCTGGCAGACCGTGTGACCGTGCTGCGTGACGGCCAGTATGTCGGCACCAACGTGGTCAAAGATGTCACGTCCGACCAACTGGTCAGCATGATGGTTGGCCGCACTATCGAGAACATGTTCCCCAAACTGCCAGCCACGATTGGCGATCCGGTGCTGGAGGTGCGCAATCTCTGGCGGCGTCCGCTGTGTAAGGGCGTCAATCTGACCGTCCGCGCCGGCGAAATCGTCGGCCTGGCCGGGCTGGTCGGCAGTGGGCGCAGTGAACTGGCGCAAACGATCTTCGGCTTCACCCCGGCGCAGGAAGGCGAAATCCTGCTCAACGGTCAAGCCGTGAGCATTCGCAATCCTGGGCAGGCGATGCGCCATGGCATCGCTTATGTGCCGGAAGATCGCGGCACGCAGGGACTCATCCGCGAGATGCGTCTGCGTGAAAACGTCTCGCTCGCGGTGCTGCGGACGATGACCCGCTCCGGCTTCATCGATTCCGCCCAGGAGCGCCGTCTCGCCGCCGAGGCCATCGAGCAGTTGGGCATCCGCGCCTACAGCGTCGATCAGGTCGTCAATAAGCTGTCAGGCGGCAACCAGCAAAAAGTCGTCGTCAGCAAATGGCTGGCGAGCAAGCCGAAAGTCTTGATCATGGACGAGCCAACGCGCGGGGTCGATGTCGGTGCGAAGGCGGAGATTCACCATCTCATCAGCGAACTGGCGCAGCAAGGGCTGGCGATCCTGATGATTTCGAGCGAACTGCCGGAAGTGCTGGGGATGAGCGACCGGATCGTCGTCATGCGTGAGGGCAAAGTCGTTGCCGAATTCAGCCGTGAAGAAGCCAATCAGAAAAATGTCGTCACGGCCATGATGCGTGAAACCACCGAACCGGCTGATGCTGTCGCCGGTCAAGGAGTGCCCGTATGACTGCTACCGCTCAACCCGTCTCCACGCCCGCTCGGCGCGCTGAAACAGGCGGATTCTTATCCCGTCTGATCAGCATCATCTCGTCGCAAGAGATTATCTTGCTGCTCGTGCTCATCGCCCTGTTGGTGAGCGTCGGCAGCGCCAACCCACGCTACATCGCCGAACGCAACTTCATCAACATCTTCAACGGCAATGCTTACATAGCCGTGGCTGCCATCGGCATGTCGATGGTCATTATTTCGCGCAACATCGATATTTCCGTCGGCTCGTTGATCGGCGTTCTGGGTACGATCAGCGGCACGCTGGCGATCAACGGCAGCCCGATCTGGGTCTCGTGGCTGGTGCCGATCCTGGTCGGCGCACTCGTTGGCGCGGCTATCGGTTTCATGGTCGCTTATCTGCGCATCCCCTCGATTGTCGTCACGCTCGGCCTGCTCAGCATCCTCAAGGGCGGCCTGATCACGGTGACGAGCGGCGCGTGGATCACCGATTTGCCGGATGGCTACTTTCTGGCGCAGATGAAGACCCCCACCTTCTCACTTCTGGGATTGAACGTGCCTGCCATCCCGTCGCCGATCATCATCATGATCGTATTGACGATCCTGGCGGTGCTCTGGATGCGCTACAGCGCGACCGGTCGCGCTATCTATGCGGTCGGCGGTAATGCGGAAGCGGCGCGCCTTTCCGGCATTTCCGAAAAGCGCATTCTGATGACCGTCTTCATCCTCAACGGTGTGTTTGTCGGTATTGCCGCCGTGCTCTGGGCGACGCAGTTGAGCATCATCCAGTCGACCGTACCGCCGGGGCTTGAGCTGCAAATCATCACGGCAGCGGTCGTCGGCGGCGTCAGCATCCTTGGCGGTGTCGGCACGGCCTTTGGTGCGATGGTCGCGGCTATCCTGTTGAGCGCGATCAACTCGGCGTTGGTCTTCATCGACATTTCGCCCTACTGGTTCCGCGCTGTCGTCGGCATCCTCATCCTGGTCACTGTCCTTGCCGATATGATCCGTCGCCGGCGCACCATCGCCGCCAGTGGAGATTGAGCATATGGCCGCGTCATCCCGCCCCATCGAAGAACGACACTCGCCTTCGCCGATTACAAATTTCCTGCTGCGCCAGGAAGTCATTCTCTTTTTGATTTTGATCCTGGCAATGCTGGTGCTTGCGCTCAGCTCGGACAAATTCCTGACGGTTAGCAATATCCTCAACCAGGGCCGCCTGCTGACAGAGATTGGCCTGGTCGCGCTGCCGATGACGTTCATCATCATCACCGGCGGCATTGATCTCTCAGTCGGTTCGATCCTGGGGGTCTGCGCCATCGTGCTCGGCTACATGTGGAATCCAAGCGGGCCGTTCCAGCTTCCGCTGGAAGCAGCGATTGTCGTTTCGCTCGCGCTGGGCACGCTCTGCGGGTTGGTCAATGGGCTGATCATCGTTTACATCGGCGTCCCACCGCTGATCACGACGCTGGCTACGCTGGCGCTCTATCGCGGGCTGGCCGAGGGCATCAGCCA
>JAHDWN010000045.1:24828-52032 GCA_023382675.1 Anaerolineae bacterium | reverse complement strand
GAGTACGTCGCTGCCAACCACGCTCGTCCGCCTCTGCCCTTGACTCCTCCTCCCCCTTCCTTCCTTACACCTGTTTCTAACTTCAACACAGCCTCTTAAACTAATTCGCCACCAATGCTGTGCGTATCTTGGGTTGTCTTCGCGTGGGAAACCATGCAAACTGGACATAATGTACTCACGGAGCGCCGGAGCATACGCAATGAGACTTTCTTGGCCTCACTTCCTTAGACGCCGTTCGCTTGCTCCGGTGGATGCGCGTTCCCTGATCACCCTACCCGATACCATAGAGAATGCACCCGCGCTCAATCCACGCCGGGTGATTTCCCTTGAAGGCGGCGTCAATTTTCGCGATATTGGTGGCTACGTCACACAAGATAATAGGCGGGTTCGCTGGGGAAGAATCTACCGGTCCGGCTCTCTGGCGCAGCTTACGCCTCACGATCTCGAAATCATTAACCAATTAGGAATCCGCCTGATTTGCGATCTGCGCAGCCATCAGGAATTTCGCGCTGCGCCAGAAACATTTTCCGACGCGCCCTATGAACACCTGCCGATTGAGGCTGAAGATAGCACGATTGATCGGCTGTATGCTCTGCTCTTTGATCGGCGGCGCTTAACCGATCTCCTTGTACGCGCTTACACGAAGCTCATGATCGACAAAAACGCGCATGTCTTCGGCCTCATCTTTCAAAGATTGGCCGATCCGGAGTATTTGCCCGCCCTCATACGCTGCACCGCTGGCAAAGATCGCACCGGCATTGTCATTGCGTTCCTGCTGCTGTCGCTGGGCGTATCTGAAGAGACGGCGCTGGCGGATTACAGCCTGAGCAATCTGTATTACGAGAATTTTAAGGCATTCGCGCGGCAGGCGCTTGGCCCATTAGGAATCTTCGGCTTCAGCGACGAAAGTCTGCGACCACTCCTGGTGGCCGACCCGGAAATACTGCGGCAGACGTTTGTCTACGTGCGCAGCAACTATGGCTCAATCGAGACCTACCTGCGCGACAAGGCAGGCGTATCTGCGCAGACTCTGGCCGCCCTTCGAGACAATCTGCTTGAGACGGCGACTTAGCCGCCCCAAACGCCCTGTGCGACAGACACCACGCTTCCCCCTACATGGACATCAATCTGATCGCCGTTCGAACTTGCCTTCAGATGCAGGATGGAGGGGCGCTTGATCTCATAGCCCTGTTCCACGCGGATGTCGATCGATGGCTCGCCAAAGTACCGATGTTTCACCAGGTAGCCGGCAAGGCAGCCGTTGGCGCTGCCCGTGGCCGGATCTTCGGCTGATTCAAGTAGGCCAGAGAACAGCGCACGCGCGTTCAGGGTATTCTCCGGTGCATAAGGCTCAGGGCAGAAAATCAAAGCGCCCTCCGTCTGCGTTTGATGCAGGACTTCGGCCAGCAATTCCTTGACCACGGTCGCGCGCACAACAGCATCCCGGTTGCGCAGGGGAACCATGAGAAAGGCGATGCCGGTCGAGACGACCTGGATAGGGAAACGGTCGTCGATGTCGTCAACATTAATGTTGAGCGCAGTGGCGACGCGCTCCGGCTGGACGGTGGCTCCGAACGTGGGCGCTTTCTGCTGCATCCACAGCATGTCCGGCTGACTATCCCGATAGCTGAAGGTGACGGGGATCTGGCCGACCGCGAGGTTCAGGGTGACCCGTTCGACAGGTTTGCCGATAATCTGCTGCTGGATGATATAAGCCGTGCCGAGGGTGGGATGTCCAGCAAAGGGCAGTTCCTGCTCCGGCGTAAAGATGCGCACGTTATAGCCGCCTTCGCGCGCCTGATCAGATAGAATGAATGTCGTCTCTGAAAAGCGCGTTTCCAGCGCGATCGCTTGCATTTCCTCGTCGGTAAGCGTGCCGGTTCGAAGCACCGCGAGCTGATTGCCGGTATATTTGCGTTGTGTAAACACGTCGACGATGTAAAACGGGATGGGCATCGTATCGTTGTCCTTTCGAGTATTCTCAGATTGTGGTGTCGAATACCCGGCCGGGCAATATCCATACAGTCCATATCGGGGCAGAAGCTCGCGCTGGTAACGATCTTTCGGCCAGGTTCGGCTGATGATTAGGGATTTTTCGTTCACGCATTTCTTTGCTATAATACGTATTGTGTAGAACGTTTGTTCAATTGGCGGATGGGAGAATGGCGCGATGGGATTACCGGGCGCAGTTGATCTTGATCGCTGGTTTGCAGATGATGGACGCGAGGTGTTGGGCCACGTCGATGCTGCTCGGCTGGGCGTGATCGTTGGCGGCTCGCTGAGTAAAGGCCTGGTCGTCAAACTCGATCGCGGTCAAACGATTGAAGATCTGGCTGTGGGGCGGTATGTCGTAGTCAGAGGCGACAACAAGCGCTTCTTCTGCATGATCACCGACATCGTGCTCGACAACACCAACCCCGACATTCAGAGCGATCCGCCCGATATTTCCGATCCGTTCTTGCGCGAGGTCTATCTGGGCACGGCAGCCTACGGCAAGATTCACGTGCAGCCGATGCTCTCGATTGACGAAGATGAAGGCACACCCAAGCCGGTCAAGACCATCCCCGGACACTTCCGCAGCGTCGTCAACGCGACGGTGCAAGATGTTAATGACGTGTTCGGCGCAGAAGATGACAAACATTTCAATGTCGGCGCGCCGTTGGAACTGGAAGAAACGCAGATCAACCTTGACCTCAAGCGCCTTGTCGAGCGCTCGGTTGGCGTTTTCGGCAAGAGCGGCACCGGCAAGAGCTTCTTAACACGAGTTCTGCTGGCGGGCATCATCAGCAAGCGCCAGGCAGTCAGTCTCATCTTCGACATGCACAATGACTACGGTTGGGAAGTCACGCAAGAAGGCAAAGCATCGCGGGTCAAGGGGTTGAAGCAGCTTTTCACGGATGAAGTGGTGATCTGCACGCTCGATCCGGAATCATCCCGCAAGCGTAACGCGAAGGTCGATTTCGAAGTCAAGATCGGCTTTCACGAGATCGAGCCGGAAGACATCACCATGCTGCGCGAGACGATGAGCATGACGGATGCGATGCTGGATGCGGCCTACACCCTGCGCAAGCACTGGGGGCGCAGTTGGGTGCAGCGCCTGATCCACATCTCCGCCGAAGACATCGAAGAAATCGAGAGCAGCACCCCTGTGCGCGAAGGCACGTTGATGGGCCTCCAGCGGCGCATCCAACGGTTTGATCGCTGGGATTTTCTCGTGCCGGAGTCGACGAGCGATTCGGTACAGACTATTGTGCGGCTGCTTGAAGAAGGCCGGAGCGTGGTGCTTGAATTTGGACGCTGGGGCAACTCGCTCGAAGCCTACATGCTGGTCGCAAATTATCTGACGCGGCGCATTCACGAGAGTTGGGTTCAGAGTGTCGAGTTTGCGTTGGGTAACAATGCCGATATGCCGCCGCAGCTTGCCATCGTTATTGAAGAGGCGCACAAGTTTCTTGATCCCCGGATCGCCAGCCAGACGATTTTCGGCACCATCGCGCGTGAACTGCGCAAGTACAACGTAACGCTACTGATTGTCGATCAGCGGCCTAGCGGCATCGACGAAGAAGTCATGAGTCAGATCGGCACGCGCGTAACAGCGCTGCTCGACAATGAGCGAGACATCAACGCCGTTCTGACCGGCATCAGCGGCGCAGGCGGCCTGCGCGAAGTGCTGGCACGCCTGGATACTAAGCAGCAGGCGATCATTATCGGTCACGCTGTGCCCATGCCGGTGGTCGTGCGCACGCGCACCTACGATGAAGACTTCTATGCCGCTATCGAAGGTCGCCCGCGCAGCCAGCCGGGGATCGGCGCACCCTCGAAGACACGCGACAAGCTGGGCAACACCGGGAAACGCCGCTTGTGACCATGGTTTCGGCGTAATCGCCTGGAGCTAGAGACTCCATCTCGATGTACAATGGCGTCCGATAATTGTCTGGGCAGGGGGACGCATGTTCATCACGTTTGAAGGACTTGACGGCAGCGGCAAGACGACGCAGATCAAGGCGCTCGCCGCGCATCTCAAAGCACGTGGCAAGAACGTGCTGCTGACACGAGAGCCTGGGGGCACACTGATCGGCGACCAGATCCGGCCCATATTGCAGGATCGTACCCATACAGCGATGACACCGCAGACGGAGCTGCTGTTGTTTTGTGCTTCGCGTGCGCAGCTTGTGGCTGAGGTGATTCGTCCATGGCTGGCGGATGGGGGCGTTGTCATATGCGATCGCTTCGCCGATTCGACATTGGCCTACCAGGGCTACGGTCGTAACCTCGACCTGGATTTCCTGCGCCAACTGCTCGCATTTGCGACGGGCGGATTGCAGCCGGATTTGACCCTCTATCTTGACGTATCGCCGGAAGAAGGGCTGGCGCGCCGCCGCCAGGCCTCGCTGTTTGGCGAGGAATTCAGCCGTATTGATCAGCTTGAGCTTGATTTTCATCGACGTGTCCACCAGGGGTATCTCGACCTGATTGCCGACGATCCGGAACGGTGGGTGGTGATTGATGCTGCCCGGCCGTCCGAGCAGATCCAACAAGCTATTCTTGATGTCTTGGAGGCGCGTACCGGGCTGACAACCTGATCGCGTCAAGCTGTGCTAATATTGACCCGTGTTTCACCACATGAGAAGGCAGCCTGCCCGTGGAGAATGAGAACGACAAGTTTGAAATCACGCGAGCCGTAGAAGATTTCTTGAAATCGGTCTTCTCGCTCCAACAACAGCAAGAGCGTGTCTCGACCAACGATCTGGCGCACGTTCTGGGGCGGACGCAGCCGACAGTGACCGACATGGCGCAGCGCCTGATGACTGCCGGACTGGTCGATTATCAGAAATATCGTGGCGTCCGCCTGACGACAGCGGGCGAGGAGATCGCGCTCAAAATACTGCGGCGGCACCGGCTGATCGAGTTATACTTGGTGCGCGAAATGGGTTACGCCCTGCATGAAGTCCACGACGAAGCCGAGCGGCTGGAACATGCTGTATCTGACCGCTTCATTGAGGCGTTGTCAGCACGTCTCGATGATCCTCAGCTAGATCCCCATGGCGATACGATCCCGGCTGCCGATGGCACGATGGCCGAACGGGAATTGTTGCCGCTTTCCGAGCTACCGGAACGTACCCGCGCGACCGTCTCGCGCTTGAAGGCAACGAGCAATGATATGCTGCAACACATCCTGGATCGGGGCTTTCAACTCGGCGCAGTGGTTGAAGTCTTGCTGCGCGATCCGTTCGATGGGCCGATCACAGCCCTCGTCGATGAAAAACAGCAGACTATCGGCCACGGCGTTGCGTCATGTATCGATGTCGAACGAGTCTAGCGACGCCTATTTGACTTGTGACCACGCAGCATCGAACCAGTCATCGATCAGATAATCCGGATAGCCGATCAAACGAAGTCGCTCAATACAATCCTGGCGGCTAACCCCCTGCTTTACCCAGAAAGGTACGCGTTTGACCATCGTTTCGATACGTTCCCGCGGCGTAATGATCCAGGTATCTTTCGGCACTTGCCCAAAGGTGATCGTTTCCATCGGGTCGATTTGCGCCGCACTCTTACGGTAGGGCGCGATGATGACGATTTCTCTTGCACCGTAGGCGGGTGACATCAGGATTTCGCGGACAAAACGCGCTGTGTGCCCCAGGTCGATCAAGTCTTCGACCAAGCCAATCGTCTGCCCGCGCACGTCGATGGACAGCGGTTGCACGATCAGGGGTTCCGGCAGCGGCTGCCCTGGGCCGACGTAGCACTTAACGCCAAAGGTGCCGAATACGATTTGCGGCAGGCCTTCAGGGGCACAGTATGCCAGATAGTCTTGCAGCAAGACGCCCGGCAGGAGCGCACCCATAGTGATCATGACCATGCGTGTAATCTGCCGGGGCGTCCCGGCATGGTGGCGCTGATACTCGAAGACACGCTTCGCCAGCCAGGAGACCATCCGGTGTTCGGCTTCGTCTGTCACGTAAAGAAAGCGCAGCGGGTCGCCGGGGATTTCCACCCCGACGGGATTACGCCAGAAATCGATAGATGCAGAAAGTTGAGCAGAAACCATGTTGTAACACTCGTTTACGCGGGTTTGATGGCGCCAAATATCGCTAGGGCATTGGGCAAATCTGTCATTCACATTGCTCCAGGGAATCCGATTTCGACGAGCATTGTGTTCAGGGTCTCAAGGGGCAGGCCGACAACATTTGTCTGGCTTCCCTCGATCCGCGCGACAGGATGAAAGCCTTCATGCTGGATGGCATAGCTGCCAGCCTTGTCAAATGGGTCGCCGGTCGCAATATAGGCGTCGATTTCGACGTCGCTGTAATCGCGCATGTAGACTGTGGTTTGCGTGAGGCGCGTGAGAGTGTGCGCGCTCTGCGTGCCATTCAAGTGTCTGAGGGTCATCGCCGTGCAGACGGTGTGGGCGCGCCCGCGCAGGTGCCGCAGCATCGTCCGCGCCTCGTTCGCGTTGGCCGGTTTGCCGAGGATTTCGTCATCGAAGATGCCAATGGTATCGGCAGCCAGGAGGACGATGGTATCGGCTGCAAGCACAAGCGCAGGCGCGGCGATTTGTTCCGCCACTGTCTGCGCCTTTTCTTTGCTCAATCGCTCGACGTAATCCAGCGGTGACTCATCCTGGTGCTGGGTTTCGTCGACATCCGGTTTGATGACGGCGAAAGGTATGTTCAGAGAGGCCAGCAGCTCACGCCGTCGTGGCGAACTAGAAGCGAGAATAAACCGGGGTTTTGTCGGGCTATTCTCCGTCATCTTCTTCGTCTTCGTCCCACAGCGCTCCGTGGACGTGACCGTGCTCCATCTCCATCTCAGTCGCGGGTCTCAAATCAAGAACTTCGACGTGATAGGTGAGTGTCTTACCTGCGAGCGGTGGATTGAAATCAAGCACGAGGGTCTCATCCCCGATTTCGCGCACGAATGCAAGATAGACATCTCCCTCGTCGTCTTCGACTTCGAGGACCATACCTACTTCGAGTTCACCCATTTCCATATCGCCAACGTCAACCAGGGGAACCTCGTCAATATCATCCGGATCATATTCGCCGTAAGCCTGATCCGGTGTCAGCGTCACGCTCATCTTATCGCCCTTGCGTTTGCCAGTGAGCGCCTCTTCCAGCCCTGGAACGATATTCTCTGCGCCGTGCAGATATTCCATCGGGTCGCCCGGCTCAGTTTGAGCGACGATTTCGCCATCAACTTCCAGTTGATAGGCCAGACTGACCACAACGCCATCGGCGATAATTTCAGAACTCATGCGTATCCTTTCAGGGAAACCTAGATGTGCTTACAGGCGGATTCTAGCCGCTGCCTGAGTGAAAAGGAATGGCTGAAATATGCTCATGCAGGCTTTGATTCAATCGCTCTGAGCGAATGCCTGAACGAGCCACTGTTCGATGGGGGCCATCGCCCGAAAATGCTCAAACACGCGCTCCAACAATTGCGGAGTCGTCACTGTTTTTGCCGGGATGGCGGGCGCGCCTGCGTGCAACCCTTTGTAGCGGAGCCAGTCTGCGCGGGGGTGATCAGGATCGAAGCCTGCGGGCACCCGCTTGAGCTGTTCACCGGCGATGGTATATGCGCCAGCCGATTGTACTTTGACAACGCTTTTTATCAGGGCTTCTCCCAATCGCTTGTCGAGTACCGCTTGACGATAAGCGTCAATCTGTTCTGGCGAGAAACCGAAGATACCTGCCATCAAACTCATTCCGCGCGGCTCAAGATGAAAGCCAAAGCCTGGGCGCTCTGTCTTCTTGCCCTCTCCATTCCAGAAGATCCCGGCGATGGCCGTCTTATAGGGTGACTTGTCTTTGCTGAAGCGAACGTCTCGATGGATGCGGATCAATGTGCCGCTCCCATCGCTGCGCGCGTCGAACCGGATGTCAGGATCGACGGACTGCAAGCGCGCGCCGAGGGCATTGACGAACGCCTGCGCCGGTTCGAGAAGGTGATGCTGGTAATCCGTTTTGCGGGCTTCGAACCACACGCGGTTATTGTTTTGAGCCAGGTCGCGCAAGAAATCCAGGCCAGCCTGCGGGAATCCCATGAATTCACTGTCGCTCATCGCCAATCCCCCTATTTTGCTGGCAAGCTGGCATTGAACTGGACAGCCATCTGTATCCACTCTTGGAGCGCCTGGTCGGAATGGATGCCGTCCGGGCTGACCATGATCATGCCTTTCATCGGTCGCCCGGTGAAATCCATTTCACGCACGTGTGGCCTGGCGATGGCTACTGCGTATCTTTCTGCGCCGACGCGCAGCATCAGCTCGTCTTTGAGGACGCCGCAGCACATATTGCCGTTGAGCATAAAGGCGATACCGCCGAACATCTTGCGCTCGGTCAGACCTGCCTGACCTGCCAATGTCTTGCGGATACGAGCCGCCAGCCCTTCATCATAAGCCATGGTCACACTTCTCCTTCCCTGGTGGAATGTGTGCCTGGAATTATGAACGAATGTTCTAATAGTGTCAAGTCGAGCTTGATAGTTGGATAACCACGCCTTCATTCTCACGCAGGTGCAGGCTGGCGAGATCGACAATGTCGCCGCGATCCATGTGCGTTGAGACGACAATGCGCCCCTGCCCCAAACCGCGCAGCGACAGCGAACGAATGCGCTCACCCAGATTGAGCGCAATGCAGAAGCGCTGTCCGCCGGCTTCGCGCAAATAGACGAAACAGTCATCCGCCTCACTGTCGAGAGAGCGGTAACTACCGGAGACCAGGGCCGGGTTGGCACGGCGCACGGCAATCAAGCGCCGGTACAGCGCGAGCATCGAATCCGGCTGGTTCTGCTCAGCTTCGACGTTGTTCGCCGCATAATCGGGTGCTACCGGCAACCAGGGATAGCCCGTGCTGAAGCCTGCGTTGGGGGTGGCATCCCACTGCATCGGCGTGCGCTGCGGGTCGCGGCTGATACCCAGGTTGATACCCTGCGGGTCGCGATACTGTTCTGGCTCAATTTCGACATCCATCATGCCAATTTCGTCGCCATAATACAGTGTCGGTGTCCCCCGCAACGTCAGCAGCAATATGGCCGCGACGCGTGCCTGTGCCATGCCCAGCCGTGAGGCAATTCGCGATCGGTCATGATTCGCAAGCACATAGTTGGGCTGCCCGCCCTGGGGGACAGCCTTATCGTATGCGTCAATGAAGCTTTGCAGGGTTTTCGCATCCCAGGGCAGCATTGTCAGCGCGAAGTTGAACGGGATCTGCATTCCATCCAGACTACCATCGTAGTAGTAACTGGCGATGAACTGAGGATCGGTCGAATAGTCGATTTCGCCGATGATCGGGCGGTCGCCAAATTCATTGAAGGTTCGACGAAACTCGCGGATCAGGTCATGCACATCAGGGTGTTGCTCGCTGTTGACGCGCAGGAAGCGGCTTTGCGGATTGCTGACACCTTCTTCGAAGTGGGGGTTAGGCGGGTTGTCAGCGAGGTCGGGGTGCTTCATCATGCGGTCGATGACATCGACACGCAATCCAGCGACACCGCGCCCCAGCCAGAAGCGAATGACACCCTTCATCGCTTCGACCACCAGTGGATTACGATAGTTGAGGTCGGGCTGCTGTGGAAGGAAGTTGTGCAGGTAGTATTGCCCTGTCTTTTCATCCCACGTCCATGCCGGGCCACCGAAATAGGCCAACCAGTTATTGGGCGGCGAGCCATCCGCTTTGGCATCTGCCCAGATGTACCAATCGCGTTTGGGGTTATCGCGCGAACTGCGCGACTCGATGAACCAAGGGTGCTGATCCGAGGTGTGGTTCGGCACCAGATCCAGCACCACCTTGATCTGGCGGATGCTCGCCTCGGCGATCAACGCATCAAAATCTTCCAGGGAGCCGAAGATGGAATTTATATCGACATAATCACTCACGTCATAACCAAAGTCCGCCATCGGCGAAGGGTAAATCGGCGAGATCCAGATGGCGTCAATGCCGAGCCAGGCCAGGTAATCGAGCTTGCTGATAATCCCCTGAAGATCGCCGATACCATCGCCGTTACTATCCATAAAGCTGCGTGGATAAACCTGATAAATAATGCCGCTTTTCCACCACGGAAGTTGAGTTGAGTTCATGGGTGTTGTCTCCTTAGTACAGCAGATTATAGCGTCTGATAGTCTTATGGATCGATTGTCTGTGTCCTGATCTTGCCCTATAACATGACCATTGGTTCTCATTTCGGCTCTGCCTGGATCAGGTTCGTGGATACCACTACATTCCATGTTCGAGACATGACACCCGCCGATGTTTCTATCGTTCTGCATCATCGCCGCAGTATGTTTGCTGACATGGGCGACAAAGTTCGCTCGGGCGACCTGGCGATGGCTGCTTTTGAGGAATGGCTGCCGGGAAAGATTGCCGCAGGGCGCTATCGCGGCTGGTTTGTCGAGAACGCTGATGGTCACGTCATTGCCGGTGGTGGCGTCTGGCTCATGGATGCTGTGCCGCAATTCCCAGGCGACACTTCTTATCGCGCCCACGTCATGAACGTCTACACGGAGCCTGGCTACCGGCGATGCGGCCTGGCGCGTTTCGTCATGCAAACGATCCTCGCCTGGTGCGATGAACAAGGGATCAAGACGATTACCTTGAACGCCAGCGATAAGGGACGCCCGCTCTATGAAGCGCTTGGTTTTCTGCCGACGAATGACATGCGACTGATCTTGCCCTAAATGCGCCCTTTGCCACCCTGAGTCGCTCCGTTATAATCACGTTGGAGTTGTGACAAACGGAACTTACTGATCATGCCTAAACGTCCCCCGGTTTACCCCTTCACAGCGATCGTCGGCCAGGAACGCATGAAACGTGCTCTCATCCTGAACGCCATTGACATGCGCATCGGCGGCGTGCTCATCCGAGGCGAGCGCGGGACCGGGAAATCCACGGCGGCACGTGCCCTCGCTGCGCTGCTGCCGGAAATCGACGTTGTGGCCGATTCGCCTTATAACGACGATCCTCAGCACCCTGAGACGTGGTCTGACCTGGTGAGAGAGCGCACCGCGCGGGGTGAACAACTTGAGGTCGTGCGACGTAGGATTCGCTTCATCGACCTGCCTGTGAGCGCGACAGAAGATCGCGTTGTGGGCACGCTCGATATTGAGAAGGCGATCCAGAAGGGCGAACGCAGTTTTGACCCGGGTGTGTTGGCTTCGGCGAACCGGGGCATTCTGTACGTAGACGAAGTCAACCTGCTCGACGATCACGTGGTCGATCTTTTGCTTGATAGTGCCGCCATGGGCGTGAACGTGGTCGAACGGGAAGGCATTAGCTTCAGCCATCCTGCACGCTTCATTCTGATCGGCACCATGAACCCGGAAGAAGGCGATCTGCGCCCACAACTGCTGGATCGTTTCGCGTTGTCGGTTGACGTCGCCGGCATCGTCGATCCCGGGCAACGCATGGAGATCGTGTCTCGTCACATCGAATACGAAGACAATCCTGAAGGCTTCCGCAAGCGCTGGACAGCCCAGGAACAAGAACTCAGCGGGCGTATCGCTGCCGCGCGTGGACTTGTCGACGAGGTCGTTTACTCCAAGCGCGATCTCTACAGCATCGCCTCGCTCACCAGCTCTATGCACATTGATGGTCATCGTGCTGACCTGGTTATTCTGAAAGCTGCGCGTGCGCACGCCGCTTTTGAAGGCCGCACTGCGATCAGCCATGCCGACATTCTGCTAGCCGCCGAACTGGCTATTCCGCACCGGCTCAAGCGCGGGCCGATGGCCGATGCGCAGGTGAATATGCAGGCGCTCGAAGACCAGATTTCGCAGGCCTCTTCCGAGTGGGGCGAAGGCAGCGAGGTCGAAATGGATGACCAGGGCGCTGAGGATGCGGTCAAAAAAAAAGTCCCGCAGTAGACAGCCCTACGCGGCAGGATGAAGTCGATCTCGGCCAGACAGAACCCGCACCCCAGGGCGTCTTCCAGAATAACGATGCCTACTGGTGGGAGGGCGGACGCAAGATCGAAAGCGCCGGTGAATTCACAACGCGCCGTTTGCAGACCAATCTCGACAAATTGACGCGCCGACAGGCTGGCCGGCGTTCGCGCACACGGACGGATCGCAAGCGTGGCCGTTACGTGCAGGCGCGCCCTCTGCGCGGCAAATCCACCGATATTGCCTTTGATGCAACGCTGCGCGCGGCTGCGCCGTTCCAGATTGCACGCCATCAGCAAAAAACCGACTCCGGCATGGCGTATGCCCTGAAGCGGCAGGACTTGCAAGAGAAAGTGCGCGTGCGACGGACATCCAACCTGATCTTGTTTGTGGTCGATGCATCCTGGAGCATGGCCGTCAGCGAACGGATGCAGGCGACAAAAGGCGCGATTATGTCGCTGCTGACCGACGCATACCAGCGCCGTGATCGGGTTGGGCTGGTCGTGTTTCAAAAAGATCGCGCGCAGGTGGTGCTCAAGCCGACGAATTCCGTCGTCCTCGCCAAATCGGCTCTGCAAAACATCCCCGTAGGCGGAAAGACGCCGCTCTCCGCCGGATTGCTGCTCGCTTACGAAACGATCCGCCGGGAGAAGAATCTCCATCCAGATGTGATCCCGTTAATGATTCTGCTTACTGATGGCGCGGGTAACGTGTCGATGAGTGGGCGTCCGCCTACAGAAGAAGCGGGCGTGATCGCCGACCAGATCCGGCACGAAAACATCAGGACGGTGACGGTCAACATGGAGCACGCGGCTTTTGATCAGGGACTGGCATCGAAGCTGGCGGAACGGTTGGGCGGTCCCTGTTATTCATTGGGACAGCTGCGAGCCGAGACCTTGCTTGAGACTGTCCGCTCGGAAATCGATGTGATGTCCCGTTAACGACACACTCAAACCTCAAGTCTCCATTGAGCCAGCCCCACAAAGCTTGGGGCTGTTTTATGTCTTTGGGTTGGTGAGACCGATATTTGGGTAATTTTTGGGATATGTTACGTAATTCACAGTTAAAAGCGTTTTGATTGTAGATAGAATTTATCCTTAATCAATTCTAGTCCAATGGTACTGGTGTATATATGAAGAACCTGTAGTAAAACAAAGATGTAGAAAACGTTGTGATTGGCAGGGTATTCTATATGAAACTCAAGGGAAAAATCGCACGCGCAGCTCTGTTCGTTCTTCTGTGTCTGCTATCGGCGTTTGGTGCTGCGTGGCGCTACAATATGACGCGAGCGCAAGAGTATCCGACCAGCATGGTCGAGTTGCGTGCTGACAGCCTCGTTCACCAGGGTGAAGAACTCGTGGTGGATGTGTATGCCAACCTGGCCGCGCCAGCCTATGGTTTTGGCCTGCAAATCAATTACGACCCAACACAACTCGAATTGCAGCCGCAAGAAGATAACAGCGGTGTTGACGTTCCATTGCGAGTGGGCGGCGTTTTCTCAGGTGCGCAGCGTATTCGCAACGTCCAGGAAACGGTCGATGGCAGTGCTATGATCGATGCGGTCTATACGCTTCTGCCTCCGGCTGATGCGGCCATTGGTGAAAGCTTCATCGGACGGCTCTCGTTCATTGTGCTCCAGGAAGCCCCCCTCGAGATTCATCTGCAAAATCCGCGCTTGATCGCATTGGATGGCGCTACGGCCGTTGATCTGCCGGTGGAATCTTCGGAAGTTCTGGCGCTTGCTCCGGGAATGCCGGTTCAGGAAAGCGTCGTCGATGCGACTGGGCCGACAACTGCTGGCGAAATCGCACTCGCGCCTGAGACACAGATCGCGCAGCCTGCGCCGGTCGCGCTGGCCGATGTACAGGCGGCCCCGGCGCTGGATGATGTGGTTGCAACGATCAACACGCCGAACGATGCACTGGCAGCGATGAACCGGACGAATTCGCTCATGAATGCGGTTCTGATTGGCCTGCTGACGATAATCACCATCCTGCTCGGTGTCATCTCGGTTTCCAGCGTGCTTGACGCAATCATGACAGCGCGTATGCCCCAACCGGCTCTGGCCTACGCTTATGTGCAGCGACCGACACCACAGCCAGCGCGGGTCGCTCCGCCGCAGAGACCGCGTCGCGCAACGCCGCATCCGGTGGTTATCGCTGAGATGGAACCGACCATCCCAAACAGGAGTGTTCTGCTGACGCAGAGCGGCCTGAATCGGAAAAGCGATTACCGCTAATCACATACAATTGCCGATTGCAATTGAAGAGTGCGGCCCAGGTCGCACTCTTTTTATGTATGCGCGCGATTTCAGAGTCGGCTATACTCACAACAAACGACAGTGATCTGAATTGTTCATCCATGAATTTGAGCAGCAATCCACCTCTCAGCTATGTACTCCGGCGAGCGCTGCGCCTGCGCTGCCCGGCGTGTGGCTACGGACACATCTACGAGCGCAATCTGCATTTGCATGAGACATGTGAATATTGCCACGCACGCTATGAGCGCGAGCCGGGCGAGTCACTCGGCGCTGCCTATCTGGTTAGCGGTTTGACCATGATCTGGATTCTGGGTGGTTTCTGGGCGCTCGATACGTTGCTTGACGTGAGTCCGACGCCCTTCCTGGCATTGTGGACGGGGATCATGATCGTGCTCAATCTGTTTTTCTACCGGGTTGCACGCGCTCTCTGGATCGCATTCGCTTATCTGACGGGTGGTGTCTATCCTGATCCCGATTACGAACGCGAATATGTATCGCCGGGCGAAAAAGCGCCCCACTATGAGCGTTAAATGGACGCTGCGCACCTGTCTCGTCGCCAATCGTGGCGAGATCGCCGTTCGCATCATACGCGCGTGCCGTGAGCTTGGCATTCGAACCGTCGCCGTATATTCCAAGGCAGATGTACATGCGCGGCACGTCGAGATGGCGGATGCGGCCTATCTCATCGGCGCTGCACCGGCCTGGGAGAGCTATCTCAACACTGAGCGGCTGCTGGATGTCGCTCGCACTGCCAAATGTGATTGTGTTCACCCTGGCTATGGCTTCTTATCCGAGTCGGAGGTTTTCGCACAGGCAGTCGTCGATGCGGGCCTGACCTGGGTCGGGCCTTCGCCATCCGCCATTCGGGCGATGGGCGTCAAGACAGAAGCGCGCGCACTGATGGAACAGGCAGGCGTGCCGCTCGTGCCGGGCTTTCACGCCGATGGTGCGCAAGATGACGTTCTGATCGCTGCTGCCGCGCGGATCGGTTTGCCGGTGATGGTGAAAGCGGCGGGCGGTGGCGGCGGCAAAGGCATTCGCGTTGTCCATGAGCTGTTCGCCCTGCCAGAGTCATTGGCGGCGGCGCGGCACGAGGCGGACGCTGCCTTTGGCGATGGGCGCATTTTCCTGGAGAAATTCATCGAACGCGGTCGCCATATCGAAATCCAGGTGCTCGCCGATTCGCACGGCAACGTCGTTCACCTGTTCGAACGCGAATGCAGCGTCCAGCGGCGGCATCAGAAGATCGTTGAAGAGACGCCCTCACCGCTGCTCGATGAGGCGACGCGCGCGCGCATGGGTGCGGCAGCGGTAGCCGCCGCGCGTGCGGTCGGTTATGTCAACGCGGGCACTGTCGAATTCATTGTCACGCCCTCCGGTGATTTCTACTTTCTGGAGATGAACACGCGCCTTCAGGTCGAACATGCTGTCACTGAATGCGTGACCGGGGTTGATCTGGTGAAACTGCAATTTGGCATCGCTGCCGGTGACGTCTTGCCATTTATCCAGGCCGATCTGCGGCAGCAGGGACACGCCATCGAATGCCGCATCTATGCTGAAGATCCGGCCAATGGCTTCTTACCCGCGGCGGGGCATCTCTTGCACTTCAAGCCGCCCGCCGCGCCGGGTGTGCGCGTGGATAGCGGCGTCCAGAGCGGGGACGAGATCGGCATCCACTACGATCCGATGATCGCCAAGATCATCGCCCATGATCGCACCCGCGCGGTTGCAATCCAGCGTATGAACACTGCACTGCGCGAAACGGTCATTCTTGGGCTGACGACCAATCTGGAATTCTTGCGCACGCTTCTGCAGCATCCCACATTTGCCGCCGGGGAAGTCGATACCGGCTTTGTCGAGCGCCACTTACAGGAACTGCTGCCTGACGATAGCGAACTGCCCGTCGCAGCTTTGATCGCTGCCGCGCTTCAGGAGATGACCGGTCAGTATCCGGGCGCGAAAGCGGCAGAATCATCACCTGCCATGGATGATCCGTGGTTGCAGTCAGACTCGTTTCGCGTCGGCACTACTCCGCGTTGATGACGCCCAGGAGCACCGCGCCATCGCTGCCGTCGGCGCGCGCGATCCGGCTGACATCCGGCAGTGTGTAATGCCCGACGATAAGCTGATAGTCTCCGGCAGGCAAGTCAATGAAATCACCCATGACGATCACGCGGTCGCCGGTGCGCCACTGGTGGACGGAGAGCGGGACGTCAGACACGAAATCAGGCGACCCGCCCACCTCACCAGTATACAGATGATGGAACTGCTGGATTGTGGCCTGCTGCATAGACGTTTGCTCGATGCGCCAGAGCGTGGACACGCGCAGTCGTGCGCCGACCTGCCTGATGCGCCAGCCTTCCAGAACCGCGTCATCCGCCAGCGTCACCGGCTCGACACTGGTGAAGCCGTCCGGCGCGTACACGCCATCGTAGATCGTGCTGACGAAAGCTTCCGCCGGGGCACGGCGCGGGTAGATCTCGACCACGCTGGCGAGGCCGCTCGCTTCGATCTCCTCCCAGGCCTGAAGCGCAGACAGCGTTGCCATCAGCGTCGCCGGCTCGCTTGGCAGGATCAGCGTCGCCTCGCCGTTGACAATGCGCGCATCCGGGTGATCCCACAACAGCGTGCGGAAAACCGCCACCTCGCCATTGATGGCGGGATCGTCGCCATGCGCAAAGAAGATGGCTGCGCGGTCAGCGGTTAACCCCGCAGCCGCGTCGCGTGACTCGCGCAGGATGCTGGACAGTGCGCTCTGTGGCGGGCGCTCGACGGCTGCGCTGTTCAGCGAGGCTGCGATCTGATTCGTCCACACCAGCGCCAGGACAACAGTGACCAGCGTGATGCCCACACGCCACGCCCTGGCAGAAATCAGCATTGTGGCCGCCCCGGCAGCAAGCGCCAGCGCTGGCAGTGCGATCAGTTGGTAATGGGGCAGCACCGGGGTGGTGTGGCGCAGGAAGAACAGCGGCGAGATCACCAGCCAGAGCAAGACAATCTCTGCCCGAATCATTGATTGATGGGCGCTGTCGGCTTCTGGCGCTGATCGCGAATCGGCGATGCGAATGCGCACGAGCGCCAGGATACCCAGGCCAACGAGCAATCCCGCCAAAACCGCCGTAGTCAGCCCTTGACTCACCGTGTCGAAGTCACCGAGTGCGAGGTAGCCCCAATCGAAGCCGAGTGCCAGATGCAGCATATTGCGCGCCGCGCTGAGGTCGATAACTGCTGCGCCGCTGCCGACGTCTCTCAGTCGGTCCAGTAATTCCGGCGCTTGCGTCGAGACGTAGTAGAGATACGGCAAAGTGCAGAGCAGTGCCAGCGCGGCACACACAATCACGGCTGCCAGATGTCGTTTTTGCCACCAGCGAAAGCGCACAAACAGATAGACCGTGCCCAGCGCCAGCGCAGCACCTGCGAAATGCACCTGGACGACGAACAGGCCCAGGAATACGTTCAGGCCAACGCCGAATCTTTGCCCTCTGCCCTGGGCGAGCGCCCCCCGCAGCCCTGCCCAAGCCCAGGCCAATCCCAGGATCGGCAACAAATCCGGCTGCCAGATATTCCGCCCATAAAATACCGCATACGGAGAAGCGGCCAGATACAGCGCGGTAGCCAACCCGGCCCACGTCCCCCAATGCCGCGCCAGCGTCCAGGCGCCGATGACCGTAAGCAGGCTCAAGAGTGCGACGTAATTCGTAGCGACCAGAGGATCGGACGACAGCCAATAGGGCGGCGCGAACATCCATACGCTGGCGGGCAAAAATGGAATGCCTGTCGATGATGGCTGCGCAACGTAGACAAATTCACCGCCGCGCGTCAGCCGGAGCGCATCCAGGCTGATACGGGCTTCATCCCCCGCATATGAATTGACACCGAGCCAGCCAAAGCGTAGCACCGCCGCCAGCAGGATGATGAGCACGACCGCCCCGATCTCGATCCATGAGAGCGTGCGCCAGCGTGCGATCAATCAGCGCCTCCACAGGGGAGCGCTTGCAGATCAATCAGCCACAGGCCGCTGTGGATGCCGTTGGCTGAGAGTGCTATGTAGCGTTCATGGGGCGAAAGGAACGTCCACGAACGCTCGTCGAAGCTCAGTTGGAGCGGCACCGGCACAAGATCGATCAGCTCGTGCTCCGTCTCTGTCGGGCGGTAAAAGCATTGGAGCCGCGCTGCATCATCGACAGGCCGGATCAGGTAGATACGCGTCGCCCTGTCCCCCGCTTCATTGAGCAGTGGGACAGGCGGCGGGTAGTTGACGCTGGGCACTTCCGCCTCGAATAGGAGTTCGAAGAAATTCTGCGCGAGCAGCTCGAAGTAGTAGCCGGTAACGCCATCGAATGTCCCGGCGATGATCGCCCGGCGACCATCCACGGTGACACCGGGGATGATGCTCGACGGCTTACTGCGCAGCGGCGGACGGCTGATCAGGCGACCGTCAGAATCGGCGGTGAAGTAAATGACCGGGTCGCCGTATGCGCCGTAGTAGTAAGCCATGAAGCGATTCTCAGGCAGCCAGGTGTATCCCTGGAGAGAATAGCTGTTGAGGCCGGTATACAGCCGCCGTTGGAACTGGCCGTTCGCTGCCGCCGTGTAAATCTCGTTGACGGCATTCTGGTAGACCAGGCGTTCCCCACCAATGGGTGCAAAGCGCATCTGCGAGTTGGCAAAGATGAGCGGGTCGCTGAGGCTGAGGCGTTCGAGGAGTTCTGACGTGACAGTTTCGGCGGATGGGTGCTCGATACGCCGCTCGCGCTCGCTCTCGATGGTGTAACGCCGCCATGACCATTCGGTGAACAGGTCGCGGTCACAGCCTATCGCATAGCGGAACGTGTACTCATCTTCCCACTCGACGGCCACGACCTCCTGATCCGAGATCTGGCTGAGACCATCCGGCAGGGCGCGTTCCTCTGCCGACATGGGTGTGGTGGTCTCGCCAGTCGCCTGGATGTCGAGATGATCGATGCTCGCACCCGCCTCGAAAAGCTCCAGCGGTACGGCGAATGGATGCGACGCGCCCGGCTGCAGAACAAAGTCCGGGGCTAAGCCTGCGTCACATTCGTTAACCAGGACGCCAAAGCCCTCGCCGACCTGCGTTCCATCAGTAGCAAAAGCCAGGCCGGTAAGGCTGATGTTCGTATAGGCTGTTTCGCCCGTATTCACAAGCTGCCCATGGGCGGTTGTCTGGGGCAAGCCATAGACGTTCAGCGCTTCGACGATTTCGATATCTTCGACGACGAGATCGCCGCTCGCCTGGGCGGTGAGGGTCGGCAGCGCGGCCAATGCTGTGAACAGAACGAACAGAAAGAGACGTGCCATAGGCTTTTAGCTGCTCGGTGTCGGCTGCGGTGTGGGCGTGCCACGCAAACGCGCCAGTGCCTGCGCAGCTTCGGTGTAATAACGATTGCGCCAGACGGCAACTTCGTAGTTCGCTTCCGCGCGCAGCAGATCGCCTGTGGCTTCATAGGCACGCGCCGCGTAGTAGTAGACTTCCTCGACGCCCTGCGTACCGGCAATGGTTTCGCGCGCCAGCGCGATCACATCATCGTAGCGACCGACCGCCAGATAAGCTTCGAATGGGCCAAACTGATACCAGGTTATCCGCCAGGGCAGGCCAATCGCCCGCGCGCGATCAAACGCGTCGGCAGCTTCCTCATAGCGCCCCAGCATGACCAGCGTTTCGCCCATATTGAAGAGCGAGAAAGAGTCCGGGCTGTCGCCTGCCAGTTCCTGCTCGGAGAGCGACAGCGCCCATTCAAGGTTGAAGGTGCTGTCCCAATGCTGCCCAAGCGCCTGCTGGACTTTTGCCTCATCCTCGGGCCGGTAGAGCACGAGCATATCGCGGTTGAAAGGTCGCCAGCGGCTGTCAATATCGGCGTAGGGAATTGGTCTGCCTGTGTCGTCCGGGCCGTTACCCAACAGGGGATCGAAGGTGTAGATCTCCTGGAGGGCATCGTCGTAGCCCATGACGACGCGATTGTGACTCAGCCAGTCGTTGAAGCCGCCTGCGCCGTCATAGTAGACATTCTCGATCAACACAGGAAAGCCTGCGGCGACCAGCGCTTTGAGCATGTCCAGCGTGCCGCCATAACGGATCACGCCTTGCAAGCCGTAGGCGTCGGCGGCATAACGCGCCATCTCATCCAGGCGCACGCTCACATCTTCGCTATTCGGATTCAGTGCCCGGATGACTTCGTCGTAAGGGCGTGTGCCGGTGAAATAGGAAAGCTGAATGGTAAGTGCCGCCGCCGAACAGCGATTGACATCTTGATAGACGGGGAGCACGCCTTCCAGGCGCACCGCGCCGGGCAGTGGGGCATTCATTGCTGTAGTGACGTTCTCCTGTGCGCTGACGCTGCTCGTAAACAGAAGCGCGCCCAGGAAAAAGTTCATGAATAACAGTACACGTTGCATCATCGTTCTCATACTTTGCCGACGATTACGGCAGGCTAGTTTAATCGTAGAACTCCGAAACGGCTAGAGTACGCATGGTATAATACGCGGCACGCGCAGCACGTCCAAGACGCCTACGCGAATTGAATTGGTGAGGCATTTGAGCCATGTATATCAAGCGAGACTACTCGCAGCCGTTCTTTGGCAATCGCCGTCGTCGTCGCGGCTTCTGGCGCTTTCTACTCCTCTACATCCTGGGAATCGTCGCGTTTCTGTTCTTCGTTGACAGCCAGTTTCCACGTTTGCAGATGATGGCGCTGTCAGCGATTGGGCAAGCCCCTGAACCGACACCTTTTGCCAGCCAGTTAGCAACCGATGGTTTGGAAGCATTTCGACAGGGAAACATAAAAACGGCTGCTCAACTGCTTGAGCGGGCAGTTGCACAGCAGCCGACCAATATCGATTATCTGTACGAATATGGGCGGATGCTCATCGAAAACGAACAGTATACCGAAGCCGTCGACATCGGCAGGCGTGGCGTCGAGGCAGCGCCGGGTGATCCGCGCGGCTATGCCATCGAGGCGCGGGCGATGGATTATGCAGGCGACAGCGCCAATGCGATCCCGGTCGCGCAGGCAGGTTTGCAGATCGACCGCTATTTCTCGCCGCTGCATACGGCCCTGGCGGGCGCGTACAACAGCATCTCACGTTATCAGCAGGCACTCGATGCGGGTGAGGAGGCCGTTCGGCTTGATCCGAACGATCCGGATGCTCGGCGCGCTTACGCTTTTGCTCTGATCTGGGTTGGTCGCTTCGAGGAAGCGGTCGAGCAGCTCGAACGCGCCATCGCCATCAATCCGAATCTGGTTGCGCCTTACTTCGAGTTAGCCATCATGTACCGCTCGCTCGAACGCTATGAAGAAGCGATTGCTACCTATGAGCTGGTGCTCTCGATGCAGCCGGACAATATCCGCGCCTATCTGCGCTTGTGCGAAACGTTCTACCAGGTGCGCGACGATGCACAGGCGGCTGGCTACTGCAACGACGCGATTCAACGTGCATCTATCGATCCCACAAATCCCGATCTGGCAGAGTCTTATCGTCAGCGCGGGCAAATCCGTTACAGCCGGCGGAATTACGAGGGCGCAATCGAGGATTTCGATCAGTGTGTCGCTCTTGGTTCCAACGACATCGAATGCTGGTACATTCGCGGCCTGGCGCACTACTATCTGGGTGGCGAACACTGCGATGATGCCTGGAACGTCTTGAACGAGGCCATGGTGCGCATCAGCCAACAGGGGATTGGTGAGCCGGTGCTGAGTAACACTCTGGAAGGACTCCGCCTCGTGACGGATAACTGTAGTGCCTATTTCGGGCGCGCGCTTCCGACAGAGATCCCACCCACGCTCATCCCGCCTACACCGATTGGTGGGTGACGCGCGATGTATCTACGGACGCCAAAACGTTATCGCCCCGGTCACAGAAAGCGCCATCTCTTTACTTTGCGCTGGCTGTGGCTGTGGATTTTGACACCAATCGTCGCCTTTGGCGGATGGCAAATTTACCAGCAGCGCGAATCGCTGCGCCCTCAGGTTGAACAGGCTATCGGGAGTGCTGTGGACGCTATCGGTGGCGGCCTGGCGACGGCGGTGGCCCCGACGCCGACGCCGCGCGCCGACCCGACCGAGCGTTTGGCAGCCGCAGAAGGTGCCTGGGCGACGGGAGCCATCGAGGAAGCGGTCAACGCTTATGCGGACATCCTGCCGGATGTGCCGAATGACGTCAATGTTCATTATCGAGTCGCCCTGGGCTTGCTCATGGATGGCCGCGATGCTGAAGGCCTGGAGGCGGCTGATAACACGGTCAACGCCAATCCCTACAGCGCCGATGCCTGGGCGATCCGGAGTTTCGCGCTGACGGAGAATGGTCGCCCGGAGGAAGGTATCGCCAGCGCTCTACAGGGACTCAACCTCGACGGAGAGAGTGCGCGATCCACGGCTTATCTGGCCTATGCCTATTTCGAGGCCAATCAGATCGACCGCGCTGAAACCACCGTTGATCGCGCGCTCGAAATGAATCCCGAAAGCCCGGAGGCTTACTTCGTGCGGGGATACATCAATCACTATTCACGCTTTCTGCTGGACGAAGCGCGCGACGATTACCTGACCGCGCTTCAGTATGCGCCTAATATGATCGATGTGCAGATCAATCTGTCGTGGCTCGATTGGGCTGTTTCCAACTATGAGGACGCCAGGACAAGGTTACTGGGGCTGATCGAACTCAACCCCAACAACCTGGATGCCCTCTATGCGCTGGCATTTGTCACTTACCAGGCATTTGGCGAACCTCAGCAAGCGCTCGATTTGATGCAGCGCTGCGTCAGTATAGACCCGGAAAACCGCGCCTGCCTGTTCTATCTGGGCAATATCCAGCGCGGCCTGAGCTTCAATGCGGAAGCCCTGGAAACCTATCGCCAGTTGATCGCCACCGGCACAGAAGATCCGCGCCATTTTCTGGCGGCGGCACGGGCGTATCTCGACAGCGCTGGGGACTGCCGCTCGGCTGTCGATCTCTTGCAGAAGGGTCTGGCTTTGGAACGTGACTCGGTAGCGCCTGATGCTGACCGGATCGCCAGTTTCGAGGAACTGCTGCAAACATGTGGAAGCACCGGGGGTGAGATTCCGCCTGGCACGCCAGATGCTGTTCAGACGGTTTCTCCCGAAGCGACACCGGAGAACTGAGATACAGGATCAGCGTATTGGGTGAGATCATGCTATAGTGTTGAGGGATTCGCGGCATCTGAGATGACTCTATGAGCGTCGAAAATCTCGTCGGGCAAACGCTAGGGCAATATCAACTTCGAGAACTGCTTGGTCTGGGCGGCATGGGGGCTGTTTATCGCGCTTATCAGGTGAATCTCAAGCGCGAGGTCGCCATCAAAGTGCTGCCCGGCAGTTTGGCGCGTCAGCCCGGATACATCGAGCGCTTCAACCGCGAGGCGGAAATTGCTGCCTCGCTCGAACATGCTCACATCGTGCCTGTGTACGACTATGGCACTCAAAACGATATTAGCTTTGTCGTGATGCGTCTGCTGACCGGTGGTTCCCTGGCAGAGCGGCTGCAATATCGCACGACCGGCCCATCACTTCATGAAGTTGCGACGATTCTTCAGCAACTGGCGGCGGCACTCGATTACGCCCATTCGAAGAATGTCATTCATCGCGACATCAAAGCCAACAACGTCATGTTCGATGGGCAGGGCAGCGCCTTTCTCGTCGATTTCGGTATCGCCAAATTATTGAATGTGACTTCTGGCCTGACGGGCACCGGTGTCGCCATGGGCACGCCCTCGTACATGGCACCTGAGCAATGGCGCGGCGATGAGATTGGCCCAGCCGCCGATCAATACGCGCTGGGTGTGCTCACCTACGCGATGATCACAGGCGGGCGGATGCCCTTCGAAGCCGAAACACCCTATGCGCTGATGCACAAGCATCTGAACGAAGAACCTACGCCGCCGCAGGTGTTTCGTTCTGATCTACCTGTGAGCGTTCAAGCGATTTTGAAACGGGTGATGGCAAAAGCTCCAGACGAACGCTATTCCTCGGCAAGTGCTTTCGCCAATGCTTTTGCGACCTCATTACACGGTATTGAATCCAAAGCGACCGGTTTTTTTTCAGTTCCGGTTCGCTCGACGGCAGCGAGTGATTGGACAAACTCGGACACCGTTTCTGACTTGCCGACGCGCCGTGAGGGAACACCCGTTTCGTCCTCTGTTCCTTTACCGCCGGCGCTGCCTCCATCTGAGGCCGTCTCTGCGACCACTTCTCCGGAACAGCGCAGCTTTTCTGGTCGTTCGGCAACATGGCTCACGGCGCTTGTTGTCTTGATTGTGGGAGCGATAATCGTCCTTGGTCTGTCATCTCGGCCAGGTGGGCTTGGCGCATTGTTTGGTCCCACAGCAACCGACACCCCGACACTGACGAGCACGCCGACGACGACATTGACGCCGACTGCTACGCCAACGCTGACACCCAGCGCGACATCCACGGCAACTCCCTCGACACCAATTGCGCAGGCGCTGCGTTCCTTGACTGTGCGCCAGGGGCCAGGTTCTCAGTATCCTCTCGTCCGGCGGTTGGTCGCCGACGAGCAGGTTGAAATCGCGGGCATCAGCGAAGACGGCGCGTGGTATCAGGTGATCCTGCCGGAAGGGGAGACTGGCTGGGTTTCATCAGCCACGATTTCGGTGACGACGTTCGGCAGCTTGCGTGGTGTGCCGGTGGCAGAAGCCCCGACCAATACGCCGACCTTTACCTACACGCCATCACCTACACCAACCGCGACTGCAAGCGCGACCCCAACGCGCACGCCGACTGTCACGCCGACACCTTCGGCGACGTTTACACCCCTACCGTCCATTCCGATTGCGCTTCCAGTCCGCGCGATTACGGTGCGGGTTGGCCCTGGTTCACAATATCCGGCGGCTGGGCGGTTGGCTGCCGATGATCAGGTGGACATTTTCGGTATCAGTGAAGATGGCGGCTGGTATTGGATCGAAATGGCCGATGGCAATATGGCCTGGCTGACTGCTTCACCGGCGCTTGTCGATACCATCGGCAATCTGCGCACGTTGCCCATCATTGATCCGCCGACACCAACACCGTTGCCGACAGCAACGCCAACGCCCTCGCGCACGCCGTCGCCAACGCCCTCACAGACATCGTCGCCGACGCCGACACCTTCACACACATCATCGCCGACGCTTTTGCCTTCGCACACGTCAACCCAGACGGCCTGCGTCGGCGCGCTTGCGCCGCGTCTGGCCGTGGGTATGACCGGGCGCGTTCGTTCACAAGACCCACGCCCCCTAAACGTGCGCACAAACCCAAGCACGGGAGCCGCGCGCAGCGGTCAGCTTGTGCCTGGGGATCTCTTCTTCGTACAGCGTGGCCCGGTGTGCGCCGAAGGCTATAGCTGGTATGAGGTGCGTTACGAGGGCGATCAGGTGGGTTGGATTGCGGAAGGCGACCGTGACTATTTCGTCGAACCCCTAAGTGCCAGCATCACGTTGCCTACGGCAACACCTCGTCCAACGGTAGTTGGATTTGCTGCCGCGCCGGTTGCCGCATCGCGAGTTGTACTGGCGCAGGATTGCAGCCTGCTGCTTGAAGATGATTTTCCCGAAGGTTATTCGCCTTATAACTGGTGGAACGGCAGTGGGCCTCAATCTGATGTGTCCATGGCAGATGGCTCCTATATAATCCGCATTCGGGAAATCGGCAATGGGCAGGAAGCAGTTTCCTGGGGCACGCTGCAAGACATTACGTGGGATAACGCGCGCGTCGAAGCGGTCATTCGCGTCTCGTCATTCGCCGGAAACCCGACTCGAACAGGGCTGTGGGTGCGCGTGCAGAGCGCCAATAGCTTTATCGCGTTCATGATCAGCAGCCTTGGCGCATATCGAATTGCGCGCTTTGACAATGGCTATGCCGATCTTGCGCCCTGGACGACGACGAATGTTGTTCGCACAGGCGATCTCGCCGTCAATACGCTGCGGATCGATATGAATGGCAGCCGGTACGCTTTCTATATAAACGGGCAGTGGGTAGATACGGTCACAGATGACAGCCGATCCGATGGCCGTGTGACTTTCTGGGGGGCTACATCGGGAATTGTGCCGGTGGAATTCTATCTCGACTACATCCGCTTCTGCTCGCTGCCATAAGTGTTTGAGATTTGTTCAGCACTCAAACTGCTATTGACCATGCCTGGAATATCAGGCATGATGATAACTTCACCTTGAATCTCGAATTATGGAGTGGGACCTTCGTTCATGTTAGATCGACGTGATCATGCGCATCCAAAAACGGTTTGGCAGCATCTACGCCTGTTCTTCACAGGTTTTGCCATGGGATCGGCGGACTTAGTGCCCGGCGTTTCTGGCGGAACGATGGCTTTCATCCTTGGTGTTTATGAAGACTTGCTCAACGCCATCAAGTCTGTCAATACGACTTCGATACGGATGCTCTTCAGCCTCAAAATCAAGGACTTTTTCGCATACGTGCCGTTTCGGTTTCTCATTGCGCTGGGGTTAGGCATCGGTAGCGCTATCATTCTTCTGTCCGGGTTCTTGTCTCGCGCCCTGGATGATCCGTCAGGGCGCGTGCTTCTGTTTGCGTTCTTCTTTGGGCTGGTGATGGCTTCGATTCTTGCTGTGGGCGCTCAGGTGCGCTGGAACGGGTGGACGAGCATCGGGCTGGTTGCCGGGGCGCTGGTGGCATTTGGGATCGTCAATGCCCTACCCGCGCACATCGAATCGACGCCGATTAACCTGTTTCTTTCGGGCATGTTGGCGATTTGCGCCATGATTCTGCCGGGGATTTCCGGATCGTTCATTCTGCTCATTCTGGGGCAGTATGACAATGTGTTGAACGCAGTGACTAATCGCGATTTTGTCACAGTTGGCATTGTTGCGGCGGGCTGCGTCGTTGGCATCATTATCTTCGCACGTGTTCTGAGCTGGCTGTTGAAGCACTATTTTCACATCACAGTGGCAACGCTCGTCGGTTTCATGGTCGGCTCGCTCTGGAAAGTGTGGCCCTGGAAAGAATGCGTCGTCAGTGAGCTGGATCGGCACGGCGAAGTCCGCTGCCTGGTCGAACAACAT
>JAHDWN010000045.1:0-24818 GCA_023382675.1 Anaerolineae bacterium | reverse complement strand
GCAGTTCGTGATCGCGCTGGGCCTGGCTGTGGTTGGCTTTTTGCTGGTCAGCATTCTCGATCACTTGCAGTCAGGGGCAAATCCGGTGATGGGATTGATCTGGCGCATCGAAAAGGCGAATACAGCACCCTCTGCTATCGCTGACTGATCAGTCGATAGCATTACCTCCAAAGAATTCGGTGCTTCGTGGTGTGATGTCATGATGTACGGTCCACTGCCAGTCTGTGCTGTAGGCTGGCAGTGGAGTTGATCCCCAATAGCGACATACACTCCCCCAAGAACGCAGACCAGGAAGTCGCGTGGGGCCGGTCAATGCGCATCGCCCATGATTCACCCAGAGCTAGAACAAAACTCAGACAATTGCCCTGCTTTCCCCTTTAGCGGTTATCTGATAAGATATTTTCATGATTTGTTTGCGTTCTTGGGATCGTGTTTATGCCCCGCTTAATAATGCGCCGGGGACCGACACCGGGTGCCATTTATGAGCTAGACGACGATACCATCTCCATTGGCCGTGGCAGCAAGAATGACATTGTAATCCGCGACAATGAAGTCAGTCGCGAACACTGTACACTGCGGCGCGTGATGGACGACTACGAAGTCGAGGATCTGACTTCGAGCAATGGCACTTTCATCAATGGCCAGCGCGTGAATACCCCATGGTTACTGCAAAATGGCGCAATCGTCGAATTGGGCGATTCAATCACCATGGAATATGATCGGGGTGTTCTCGCAAAATCAGAAAATAGGGGTATGGACGCCCAGTCTGTGCCTTTCACGAGTGGGGAACACGTTTTTCGCTACTCGCTCATGATCACAATGGGGCCGGATACAGGCAACATATATCCCCTCAACGGGTTGATCATTACTGTTGGCCGTGACCTCTCCAACGACATCGTTATCCAAGACCCAGAAATTAGCCGCTTTCACATGCGCTTGCGCCGCGACACTGACGGCTATACCGTCGAAGATATGGGATCGACCAACGGTACGTATGTCAACAACGTGGAGGTGACACAGCCATACCCGCTCACAGCCAATGATGTGTTGCGCCTGGCACGCCAGGTACGTCTCCAATTCATCACTCAGTTGGAGGATGTGAGCAGCGGTGTGAATGATACCGCTTTGATTGATCGTAGTGATCGCCATTTGCCGAGTGATACACGTGCAGGCGGTAGTCTCTCCACGGTTCGCACTACAGGCTTGCTCGCTCGCGGTGAGCATCTGCGCGGAGTCCCGACACCTAATCTACCGCTGCGTACCGGCAAGTTCCGGCCATCCTGGCAAACATCGACTTTTGGCGACTCGGTTTTTATTGCCTATGCCCGCGCCGATTGGGATGGCATCGTCGCGTCCATGGTGACAAGTTTTCAGCAAGCGGGTGTTCAGGCCTGGGTTGATCAGTATCTTGTCCAACATGGGGATGATTGGCGTGCTGCTCTGGAACAGGCGCTCAACGAATGTTGGGCTATTGTCATCGTCGTATCGACGACTTCTCTCGCTTCAAACTATGTGAAGATGGCCTACCGGCATTTTTCTACACATGAGAAGCCGCTTATTTCGCTGATTGCCGAGCCAGAGACAACTCTCCCGCCGGATCTATCGCACGCACGTTCGATCCTGTTCGATAAGGACAATCCTCAGCGCAGTTTTCATAAGCTCATTCTGGAGCTTATGAATCTGCGTCGGTGATGGGCTGCCTGTCTATCCGCCAATATAATACATTTCGATCTTCTCGTTCGGTCGCTTGATCGAGGAGCGGACTTCCGAATAACGATCGCTGCGGTTGAGCCACGTATCGCGAATGATCGTCTCGATTTCCTCATCACTTGCTCCGGCGCGCAGCGGCGTCATGAGGTCTGTGCCCTGGGTTGCGAACAAACACGTATAGATGTGACCATCCGGGGACAGGCGCATTCGCGAGCAGTCTCCACAGAATGGCATCGTGACCGAGGCGATAATGCCGATTTCGCCGCCGCCATCACGATAAGCGAAGCGTAGCGCTGTCTCGCTGTTGTAGTTGCGCGGCAGCGGCTCTAAGGGCAGTGCCTTGTCAATGATGGCCGCAATTTCGCGGGCAGGGACGACATGCTCCATGCGCCAACCGTTGCGATTGCCGACATCCATGTACTCGATGAAGCGCAGGATGTATCCCTGATCTTTGGCCCATTTTGCCAGGTCTACCAGCGTATTATCGTTCACACCACGTTTTACGACTGTATTGAGCTTGATCGGCGTGAGACCGGCCTGGATCGCGGCGTCGATGCCCGCCATGACATCTTCGACATTGGCGCGATTGCCGTTCATCTGGCGGAAAACATCATTGTCCAGGCTATCCAGGCTAACCGTGACTCGCTGCAGCCCGGCCTCCTTGAGCGGCTGTGCCCTGCCGGGCAAGCGGACGCCATTGGTTGTCATTGCTAGATCATGAGCGCCGTCTAGCTGCGCAAGCTGGCGCACCAGCAGGTCGAGGTCCTGACGCACCAATGGCTCTCCACCAGTGAGGCGCAGCTTGACAGCCCCTAGGCGGATGATGATGTGCGTCAGCCGGGCGATTTCTTCGTAGCTGAGGATCTGCTGTTTGGGCAAGAACTGGTAATGATCGCCGAAGATTTCCGCGGGCATACAATAGGGACAGCGAAAATTACAGCGATCCGTGACTGAGATCCGCAAGTCGCGAAGTGGGCGCTTCAGACGGTCTGTGACCGCGCCGCCCTGAGTTAGATTTTGCATGCCGTTATGTTATCCGCTCGAAGCTAATGAATTCCTGGATTTCATCCTCGTCCAAAGCGCGTCCTGGCGTAACGATCAGGTAGCTGTCTGCCCATACATCATGCTTCCCAAAGATTGGATTTTGCTTACGGGCAATTTCAGCCGAACGCCGTTTGAGATCGCGGATGACTTCATATGGCAGGACTTCGCCGGGTACGTCGGCCAGCAGATAGACACACTCTGTCCGGACTTCCAGGTTCAGGATCTGCCAGTTGCGTTCTTCGAGTTGTACTTTCAAACCCGATTCGATGGCGCTTGCTACCATCTCGTTCAACTGCATATCTGGATCGCGCAGGAGCCAGATGTACGTATACATGTTCCGGACATCAGATTGTGACGCTGCCGTGAGGATGCTGTCGTTTTCTGTGTCGTCCTCATAGCCTTCAGGCTCCGGCACCGCCATCAGGGCGTCGAGCAGGCGCTTGCCCTGCTTGCGAATATCACGAAGCGGTGTCGAACCAGGAAAGAGGAGCGACAGGGTCAGATCGTTGACGGTTCGCCGTGAATAGAGCAGATAATCTTTTCCACTGCTGGGCAGCGTGATGAAACGGATATTTGCCTGATCCGTGCCCGTATCCCATTGATCTTCAATGGTCTTCCGGATTTCTTCGATGTCGCTGCGCCCCATGCGTCCGGCATGAGCGATGATTTCATTGGCCTGGGTGAGAACGGCAGCAGCAAGCTCCTCGAGCGAGATCTGCGTGAGGCTGAGCGCTACTTGTGCGATATATGGGTCCTGGATTGCAGGCAGCCCCATGGCTGGCGTCTGCTCACGCTCATCGGCATCGAGGTTGAATGCGGCCAGCCGTTCGAATTCGGTGCTGAACTCCGGTTCTTCGTCCTCGATGCGCAGGAGCGCGTCATCAGGCTGTTGGGGAACAGCAGTCGCCTCAATCGGCTTAGTAACACCATCCGTGTCATCTTCGGCAACAGGCGGTTCCAGGAGCCAATCCATTTCTGGCAGTGACGAAGGATAGTTATCGCGGCGGAGCAGTTCCGTTTCTGCATTGGAACCCGTTTCGAATGCCTCTCCAGCGTAGGTAGTGGCGTCGCCAAACACGTCCTCATCTTCCAGATCGGGCAGGGCGTCCACATCCGCGATCACGCCCGCCAAAAAGTCTGGTTCGCGCACATAAAGATCATCCCCTAACGCAGGTTGCTCTTGTGCCCAGGATGGCAGAGGGCGTACTGATGGCTTTCTGATCTCCAACTGACGCTCGATGCTGGTGATCAACTCATCCAAAGAGAAGGCATCAGCCGGCGTCGATTCATCGAGCGCTGTTTCCAATATCAGATGCGCTGGATGCTCGCTATCTGCGTCTGACTGACTCTCATCGAAACCATACTCATCGCGCGGTCGGTCGCGGCGGCTAAAAGACGTGAAAATCTCCTCTATCTCAGCCTGGGTAATCACTGGCCCTTCGGATGCCGCATCTGAAATAATCATTTCCGGAGGTGGGACATCGGCGACAACTTCTTCTTCTCCGCGCAAGATTTGAAGCACGTTCTGAAAGGCGGGATCGTGGACACCAGCGTAGAGATCGCCAACAGTGCCGCTGTCACTGTCAATCGCCTCAGGCATGGGCGGCTCTTCCGCTGCGAGTTTCTGGAATGTCTCATCGATATTCGTCTTCAGCGGTTCCTGCCGGAGTTTGGCCGTTGCACGCGTGTGACGGATTTCGTCTGCGAGGGCCTCAAGCCGGGCAACGCCATCGTCTTTGTCGAAGAGTCTTGTTTCGCCCGCCGGGTTTAGTTCTGCAGCTGATGCGCCCGCATCTTCGGTAGGAGATTGCTCCCAGGACGCGACAATGTCCTCAGGCAGAACCGGCGGCTCGAAACCATCTTCGCTTCCAGAACTGTCGAAGCTGACTTCGATTTGCCCCGGATCAACTGCGTTGGCATCCAACGCGCTGATCGAGTCGCGGATAAGCGAATCTACCTCAAGCTGCTGCGCTAATACATCGTCTTCGCTCAATTGGGAACGGACTGACGGCGGTAAAGGATCAGTCCGCTTGCGGCTGAGCGCGACTCGCTCTGGGTCACGGACAGGCTCACCTTCTGCCGACCAATTTTCGTCGTCGGGGAAATCCCAAGCATGTTCCTCATCTTTTGCGCCGCTGCCTGATGATCCTTGAGACTCTATTTCACTGGCCCGTGCCTCCAAAAAGTCTGTAACCGTCTTGGGCCGATACGACGTGTCATTGGTGTCCGGCGACTCCGCATTTTGTGCAGCCTCTACGAGCCAATCCTCGATTGAACCGGTATTCTCAAATTCGAGGTTTACAGGGGTCTCAGCAGGTTCTTCGTCCTCGTCTTGCTCGAATTCAAACGACACTTCCCCATCTGATTCGCGAGGCCGGAATCGGCCGGGCATATCGTCGCGTGTGAGAGGCTCCCAGGTTGAGACGGCGTTGTCTTGTGCCGATAATGGTTCGCCTTGATCGCCGGACTTGAGCACATCGGTGCCTGCCCGAAATAGATCAGGCTCGTCCGGCTGTGCCCATGCTTGATTCTGGGAGTCGCGGTGTTCGCCGAATTCTTCACGGTTGACCGCAAAATTGAGCAATTCTTGTTCGCTAAGGCTGCCTGGATTTTCCGCGTCTTCTCCGGCTACTTTCGGATATTGATTGGCGACATAGCGCCTGGAAGCGGGAGCATTGTCGTCCGTCAATTCGACGTGCAGAGTGTCTGTCGTCGGAGATGGCAGATCATCAGTGCGATATTCGCGCAGTGCACGAATCGATTCATTGTCAGGAGTGGTTTCCGACGGTTCATTGAAGACATCGGTTCGAGGTCCCAATTGAGCTGGATCGATCTCACCGGGGCGCAAACGCGCTTCTGCATCCTCTTCGGACTGTGATGATTCTTGCCGCTGCTGAAATATGTCTGTGCTGTACATATAGGGACGTAATTCTTCATCCCTGATTTCGCCCGGACGGGTGGACGTTGGTGATGCCACGCTGCCGCTGTCGTAATTGCTGGCGGCTTCCACAGCACGATTGAGCAGCGGTACGATGTCGCGTGTGGTGAAGGGGGGATCGATGTGTTCCTGAAGCGAGAGCGCTGCCAGCACATCGTCATTTTGTCTGGGGCTAACCACGATAGCAATGCCCGGCTGCAGACGCCGCAGGGCGTCAACGACTGCTGCACCGCCCGGCGCGACACTGTTGAAATCGAGCAGAACCACATCTTGCGGGTGTGTTTGCAAATACTCGGTCGCGGCATCCGCTGTTGTGAACGGGTGTACCTCGAACGCGCCAGTACGTTCGAGAGATTGCTTCAGCGCTACCGAGAATGCCAGCTGCCGATTGATGATTAATACCCGTATCGCCATTGCCCTTGTTCCGTTCACACCTACTGCATTCGTCCGGCCAAATCTTGCTCACACCGGTAGGTACATCATATGACGTTTGCCTACCGGTGGGCGCTTGAGAACCCCGATCAGGGATTACTGACCGTGACAGTGAAGATACCTACGTTATTGACCTCGCTTTGTTCATTCACCTGCGAGTCGCTGTCGGCCCTAGCTTGCAGGGTGTATGTCCCTGCCTGGCTGAATGTGATACTCACATTCAGAATGATGCTCTCGCCAGGTCCCAGATTTGCCACTACTCCCAGCGGAATCACATCGTTGCCCGGTAGAACCGTGATGGCATTGTTGAACTGCGCGGTGGTGCTGGCCCCTGTATTGGTGATCGTCACCGTATATGTGGAGGTGACGCCGCCCTGATCGAGGGTGAGGTTGCTCGATCCGCTGATATTGGTGACGACCAGATCTGCCGGTGCAGGCACGGGTGTCGCCGACGGCGCGAAGGGTGTAAAGGTCGGCGGGAAGGGTGTCACCGTGGCTGGCAGTGGTGTATTCGTGGGCAGCGGCGGTGGCTGCACAATCGGTATGTTCGTGCAGATGCCGTAGATGGTGACGTATTCATCGATCACCCAGCCGATGGTGGTGCCAACGCGAATTTGCCACCAGCTATTGTCGTTGTTGCGTCCGATGATCGGCACGACCGTGCCCGCTGCCAGCACGCTGATGCGCGTGTAGAGCGTGCTTGGCCCCTGGCGTACATTCAGCCCGACATTGGTGAGCAAACGACAGGTAGGATCGTTGGGATTGATGATCGGAACGCTTGGGTTGGGGACACTGGTCGCAGTCACCTGGGCTTGCGCGGCACGGACGTTGACCGTGACCACAGCCGGATCACTGGCGATGGAGGAACGGAAGGCGATGACGGACAAATTCAGCGAGCCTGTTTCGCGTGGCGTGTAGTCGAGCAGTGCATTCAACGTCTGGCTGCCCGTTGGCGACTCTGACGAAATTGTTTTGACAATGCGACCGTTGGCGAGCAATTGAACGCGCGTGACACCCACGCTGTCTGAAGCAATTGCGCTCACCAGGATTTGCTGATCGACAGGTTGCTCACTGCCGTTCTCAGGCGAATTGATGACGACCACCGGGCGCGTGTTGACTGCGCCGGTGGGGGTCGGCAGGCGTTGGACAGGTGGTTCGGTGGATAGATTGCAGGCGCTGAGGATCATCAGGGAAAAGATCGACAACGAAATCAGCCATTTACGCATAGCAGCGTCCTCACTGTGGCGCATAAACTGCTATGTGTGATTTTAGCATATCTTTCCTGGATGCGCGGACAGGCTGGAATATATCATGCGAGCTGCTCTCTTCTGACCTCTTGTAAACCCACAATTGAAGTGATGCCCTGGCCCGTGCTATACTGCCTGCGCTCACATGGATGACAGCGAATGCAACCAGCACATGAACGAAAAAACCATACACGTTCTCGAACTTCACAAGATTCTTGAGCGGTTAGCAAGTTTCACAACTTTCTCGGCAGGCGCGGATCTGGCGCGCGAGCTGCTGCCGACCGGCAGCCTGGATGAGGCGCGCCAATGGCAGCAAGAGACCAGCGAAGCCCGGATGATGTTCGAGAACAAGGTGAACGCCAGTTTGGGCGGCGCGCGCGATGTCCGCGACGTGGTCATGACGGCGACGCGCGGCATTCTGATCGAGCCGAGCGTGCTGCTGGACATTCGCCACACGCTGCGGCGCGCGACGACGATCAAGCGCACGATTGGGCGCATGAAGGGGCAGTATCCGCTGCTGGCTGAAGTCGCCAACGAGGTCGAAGAATGTACGCAAGTGCAGATAGAAATCGAACGGGTGCTGGACGACAACGCGGACATTCGCGATACTGCCAGCCCGCAGCTTGCCATCATCCGCCGCGATTTGAAGATCGCTTTCGACCGACTGCAAACCAAGCTCCAGCGCATCATCAGCAGCACGACTAACCAGCCCTATCTACAAGAACAACTGATTACCACGCGCAACGGTCGCTACGTCATTCCGCTGAAGGCGGATCACAAGGGCAAGATCGCCGGTGTCGTACACGATTCGTCTTCGAGCGGGGCCACGCTGTTCATCGAACCTCTGGATACGGTCGAACTCAACAACAAGTGGCGCGAGCTCCAGCTCGAAGAAGACAAAGAGATCCGGCGCATCCTGGCGGCGCTCACCGAGTTGTGTGGCAACTATTCCGATCAGATCGTGCGCACGGTCGAGGTGTTGGCCTATCTCGATCTTGTCTTCGCCAAGGCGCGCTATGCCGAAATTCAGAGAGCGGTTGAGCCGAAACTGGTGGCTTTCCGTGAGCCAAAAGCAGGCGAGAACCCCAATCATCCCGGTAGCATGATCTCGCTGACGGCGGCGCGTCATCCCTTGCTGACAGGGAACGTGGTGCCGATTGACGTGGAGTTTGACGAGAATACGTGGGTGCTGGTGGTGACAGGCCCGAACACCGGCGGCAAAACCGTCTCGCTGAAGACTGTGGGATTGCTGTGTTTGATGGCGCAGTGCGGTCTGCAAGTCCCGGCGGAACAGGCGAAGCTGACCGTGTTTGAAGGCGTGTTCGCGGATATCGGCGACGAACAGAGCATCGAGCAGTCGTTGAGCACGTTTTCCTCGCACATGACCAACACGATCCAGATTTTGCAGGAATGCAACGCGCGCTCGCTGGTGCTGCTGGATGAACTCGGCGCGGGTACCGATCCTGCCGAAGGCTCGGCGCTGGCACGGGCGATTCTCACCTATTTGCTCGAACGCCAGGTCACGACGATGGTGACAACGCACCATCCCGAACTCAAGATTTACAGCGTCGAGACGCCCGGCGTGCGCAACGCCAGCGTCGAATTCGACCTGGAAACGCTCGCGCCGACCTATCGCCTGATCATCGGTCTGCCCGGTCGCAGCAACGCGCTCGCGATTGCGAAACGGCTGGGGCTGAACGAGGAGATCATCACGTCCGCGCGCGGGATGGTGGCGATGGAGGATCTGGTCGCCGACGATCTGCTCGACGAGATTCATCGGACGCGCGAAGACGTGCGGCGGCAGCAGGCACAGATCGTGGCCCTGCGTGAGCAGATCGAGGAAGAGCGAGCCGATCTTTCAGTGCGTTTGAACACCGTGGAAGAAGAGCGCCGCAACATCATCGCTGCCGCACGCCGAGACATGCAGGGCGAGCTGGACGAATTCCGCAAGGAGATCCGTCGCTTGCGTAAGGATATGCGCGATGCGTCGCTGCCGCTGGAAAAGCTGCATGAGGTACAGCACGCGGCGGATGGCCTGGGCGGCCAGATCACGCAGCCCGTCAACGATGCGGTCGATATGCCGTCAGAGACAACGTGGATACCGAAACTGAACGATGCCGTGTGGTTGGATACTCTGAAGACCCAAGGGACGGTGATCGAACTGGATCGTGATGAGGCGACCGTCCAGGTGGGTACGTTGTGGGTGCGGGCCAAGATCGCGGAACTGAAGCCGCCGACACGCACCGACGAGAAAGAACACAAGCGCCGCCGCCGCTCCGCTTACGCCAATCAAAAGCCGCAGCAGGACGTAAGCACACCCAAGCCCTCGTCACCCGGTCTGGAGCTGGATTTGCGCGGCGCACGGGTGGAAGAGGCGATAGAACGGCTGGACGAGTATATCGACGCGGCCTATTTGAGCGGGCTGCCGTTCGCGCGCATCATCCATGGCAAGGGGACGGGGGCGCTGCGACGCGCGGTGCAGGAAGCCGTAGGGCATCACCCGTTGATCAGCAAGGTGACGGCTGCGACGCCTAAAGAAGGCGGCGAAGGCGTGACGATTATCCATCTTGCGCCGCAGGTATAAGACGAGCAATTGGCTTTCGCGATTGGCTATCGGCTGCAATAGATGGGTGGTCTATGGCACTATCAGTCATACTGATCACTTTGGCAAGTCATCAACGAATAACCCCAAGTCGTTGAGATAACGTTCTGTCGTCACAATGCTCTTATGCCCAAGTAACTGGCGAATTTGGTCATTATTCATCCCGGACTCTTTGCACAACCGGGCGAACGTGCGCCGGGTGTCATGAGCTTCAATGTGTAACGATTTGAGATCTTTTTGTAATGCGCGTGGGGTTACACCTACTTTGCGAACTTTGCCACTCTTGTCGAATGCCCTCATAAGCGGCGTGTCCGGTTCGTGCATGGGGGTAATCTGAGCCAAATCTAGCCAAGTCTGTACATGTAACCTAACCCATGCAGGTAGTGGTATAGAACGACTTTTCTTGAATTTATCTGCTTTCACAAGCACAACTGATAGGCCGTTCTTTTCGAAGAGAACAGTTTCTCGCACGGTCAAAGTAGCAATTTCAGATAAGCGTAGACCTGTCCCGAATGCGAGCGCAACCATGGCAGCTAACCGTGCATCTTTTGCGTCATTCGCATTGATGCTGCCTAAAATGCCGTGTACCTCCTCTATAGAGTAGCCCCTCGAAGTTTGCCATCTCTTCGTGAGATCGCGACGCTTATGCACGTTTTTGACGCGCGCCATAGTATGCAGAGTCAATATTGTATCTGTTTCATGGGCTACCAACGCAGCTGTCTCAAGTAATGTGCGAATCGCGGCAAGTTTTGCGTTGATTGTGTTGGGCTTGTAACCAGCGTCGATCAATGATTGCCGCCAATGCAAGAGTTGCTGATTATCGAATGACAAACCCTCAGTTTCACAAAACGCAATAAACTGCCGGACAGCTGTGGCGTAATTTTTGCGCCGCACATCACTACCCGTCGTTTCTATTGTCATCTGTGCAGAGTGCAAGGCACTCCTAATATCTTTTGATAATTCTTCGCTTCGGCTTGTACTGCCTGTTTGCCGTGTGCTCGTAGTCCTGTATTTTGTCACGGTTGCCTGTCTAAATTTCTATGAATTGAGTTCATATAATTTTCAATATACGAACCAATCATAGCGGGAAACAATATACGCACCCTTCTAGTTGCTAATTTGACACGATTTTACACTCATGAATGAACTCAAAACGAAGAATCACGGGTGGTTTTTTTGCTTCACAAACGCGTTGCCGATCTGCAAGTCGGTTTCATGGCACGATATGTATTGAGTTAAGAAAGGAGGTGATGAACGGTGAAAAAACGCCCAAACCGTGAGGACATCCAGATGATCATTGACGTGATCACGATTGTCCTCACGGTGGCGGATATCATCTTACGCTTGAGAACGTAAGATGTCCCACTTAGGGATGCGCTTCACCTTGGAGCGGGGCGCACCCCTTACTTTTATCTTACAAGATCGTTTCAAGAGAATATATCGACAGAAATTAGCCTAAACAGCATGATGATAGATTACAGCTTGCGCCGGAAGTACGAGACCATCTGATCGAAAGCATCCTGAGCGACTTCATCGGTGCGCATCTGGCCGTTCTGGAGCATGAAGCCGTGCGGCTCACCCTGGTAGACCTTGAGTTCAAACGAGGCGTTCGCATCGGCGAGAGCGGTCGCGTAGCGGTAAATGTCCGCGATTGGGCTTGGCTGATCGTCCGTGCCATGGATGATAAGCATGGGCGCGGTGAGATCGCCGATTAGATCGGCAGGCTGGGTATCGCCGCGATAGGGAAAGCCATACCAGGCAACACCGGCGGCAAAGGCCTGCATCTGAGGTAGAAAGAGCATGGTGTAGCGGCCACCGGCGCAGAAGCCGGTCAAGCCGATACGACCAGGATCGACATCATCACGCGCGCTGAGGAAGGCGAGGCCATCCTGGATAAGCTGGGCAACGGTATCGTCGCTGGGGCTGCGCTCGAAGGTTTGCCAGCCGAGCGCAAGGGTGACGAAGCCCTCAGCGGCGAGCCGGTCGGTCATCGTGCGGTAGCCTTCTTCCAGGCCATTGAACGAGTGAATGAGGATGACGGCGGGATGTGGGCCAGCCTCGGATGGCGCGGCCAGATAGGACGCGTATGCCTGACCGCCACTCATGATGTCAACATCGGCGCTGTCCACTTCCATCATCGGCGCTTCTTCCTGAGCCTGAGCGACCAAGGGCAGCAGCGTTGCACATACGAGCACAAAGGACGTGAGTCTCAAACGCATGGCTTACTCCTTTTGCTTCGGTACGTCCACGATAGCGGAGATAGCAAAAATGAGCAACCGGACGCGGGTCTCATTTGTGAGAAACGTGTGGTGAGATGGGCATCTTCTAGCAAGCAGTAGGAGGCATAATCATCATGATGCCATAACACGTGGTAGCGCGCTGTGCTACAATCACGCCTATTCTCGATGTCATATTTAATAGGACGCAATCCAACCATGCCCCATCATCGTGACTACCTGTTTCGCGGCGATCTGGAAGAGCTTGATCCAGATGTGGCCGAGCTGATTCGCCACGAGACAGCGCGCCAACAAAGCTATTTGATATTGATTCCATCCGAAAGCACAGTGCCCGCGGCGGTGCGCGAAGCCCTGGCATCGTCGTTCCACAATCTGTATGCCGAGGGCTATCCGCTGGACGAGACACGGACAATGACTCAGCAGGAGATCCTCGACTACGGGATGCGCCTGCCGGAGTATCGACGAATAGCGGATAAGCGTTATTACAAGGGAACCGAGTATTCAGACATCGTCGAGGCGTTGGCGCGGCGGCGCTGCGCGGAAGTCATGGCGACGGATGAATATCCGGCAGAGAAGCTGTTCGTCAATGTGCAGGCGCTTTCGGGCGCGCCGGCGAACAACGCGATCTTCGGCGCATTGTTGAACCTCGGCGACACGATCATGGGGATGGATCTGCTCCAGGGCGGGCATCTGACCCATGGCAGCCCGGTCAACCGCAGCGGCAAGCAGTATAAAGCCGTGGGCTACGGCGTCGATCCCGTGACAGAGAAGCTGGATTACGATGCGATCATGGCGCTGGCGCTGGAACACAAGCCGCGCTTGATCGTCGCCGGGTATACGAGCTACCCGTATGCGCCGGATTGGGCCAAGTTCCGCGAGATCGCGGACGCCTGCGGTGCGTATCTGATGGCGGACATCTCACACGTGTCGGGTTTGGTCGTGGCGGGAGCATTTCCCAACCCGGTCGGTTATGCGGATGTGATCAGTTTTACAACGCATAAGACCCTACACGGGCCACGCGGCGCGGCCATCGTGACGCATCGCGCCGACATCGCGATCAAGGTAGATCGCTCCGTTTTCCCCGGTGAGCAGGGCGGCCCGCACGTCAACACCATGGCGGCGATGGCGGTATCTTTCCGGCTGGCGACGACCGAGCAGTTCCGCGAGCTGCAACGTCAAACAGTGGCGAATGCGACGCGGCTGGCGCAGAAGCTGAGCGAACACGGCCTGCGCATCTCGTATGGCGGCACGAACACGCATATGGTGCTGTTCGACTGCAAGACGGTGGTCGGCGAGGACGGCACGCCGCTCAGCGGCGATATGGCCGCGCGCATTCTCGATCTGTGCGGGATCGTCGCCAACCGCAACACGATCCCCGGCGACGTAGCAGCTCTGCGTGCATCAGGTGTCCGGCTGGGTACGCCGTGGATCACCCAGCGTGGGTTCGGCGAGGCGGAAATTGACCAACTGGCCGAGATCATCGCGCGGGTGATTAAGGCGTGCGTGCCGTTCAGCTACACCGGCAAGCGCCGTGAGGAACCGCGTGCCAAGATCGATTTCGACGTTTTGCAGCAGGCGAAACTGGACGTTGAGGCGCTGGCGAAATCGGTTGGCATCGACACCGACGTGAAGGCAGATGGGTATCCGCACCTCTATTATATGTTCGCGGATACGGTCTATGGCTGGCAGACATTGTTCATTCGCGGCGCGCAAGCGGCGAAATTCCTGGATGCAGCGCTGACTTGTGATGTGCATGGCCTGGCAGAGGGGCAGCAGCAGCCCACCTGGATTCTGTCGCCCGATGGCAAACCGATGTCGCGCGCATTTCTCGAAAAGGGGCCGGCCGGTTATTACCTGTATGTCGCCGAGAAGAGCAACCGGGTCGCAGCCTGGCTGCGGTCGCTTTCCGATGGGTTTGTGGTCTTCGACCCGACCGATCCTTACGCGAAGCTGCCTGGGCCGGTTGATGTGCAGCATCAAGGGCCAACTGCGCCCGGTCGCTTGGGTCTGAACGCCAAGGCCGCATGGGATGACGATACTGGATATGCGGCGCATAAGGCGTACTTCATCGGCATGAACGGCGTGGCCTATGCTGGCCCGACGGGGAATACGCTGCCCGCCTTCACCGCGCCCGAAGAAACCAGTGAGACGCTGCTGACGACGCCGCTGCATGGGTTGCATGTAGAGATGGGCGCACGGATGACGGCGTTCGCTGGTTACGATATGCCGGTGTGGTATACCTCAGTGGCTGAAGAGCACATGGCCGTACGCACCGGCGCAGGTGTATTCGATGTGACGCATATGGGTGTATTCGAGGCGAAGGGCGCAGGTGCGGAAGCCTTCCTGGACGCCGTGACGACGAATGACGTGTATTCACTGGCAACCGGGGAGTCACAGTACACGTACTTATTGGATACGAGCGGTGTGCCGCTCGACGATCTGATGATCTACAAGTTGGGCGACGGGCACTACCTGATCGTGGTCAATGCGTCAAACAATGATAAGAACTGGGCGTGGCTGAATGCCGTCAAGGATGGGCGGGTCATGATTGATGCGGCGCAGCCCTGGCGCAAACTCGGCGGGCGCGACCGCTTCACACTGCGTGATCTGCGCGCGGAAAGCAGCGGCGCTGATCGCCGGGTGGACATCGCCCTGCAAGGGCCACAGAGCAAGGCGATTCTACAGGGGCTGGGCGGCTCGGAGGCCGATCTCAAGCGGGTGAGCGGCCTGGCCTGGGCGGGTGTGACGCAGGCGAGACTCGGCGAGTTCGATCTGATCATATCGCGCACAGGCTACACAGGCGAGCGCACCGCTTACGAGCTGTTCGTGCATCCGGATCAGGCGGCGGCATTCTTCCGCAAGCTGATTGCGGGCGGCGCAACGGCGTGTGGCCTGGCTGCACGTGACAGCCTGCGCACAGAAGCCGGTCTGCCGCTCTACGGTCATGAACTCGGCGGCGATTTGAAGCTCAACCCGGCGGATGCGGGCTTTGGCAGCTACGTCAAGCTGTGGAAAACGTTCTTCGTCGGCAAACAGGCATTCATCCGGCACGAGGGTGAACGTGACAGCGAGATCGTTCGCTTCCGGCTGGAGCGCAAGGGCGCACGCCCACCACACTCGGGCGACCGCGTTCTGAACGAGGCGGGCGAAACCATCGGCGTCGTTACTTCGTGCAGCATCGACAGCGAGCGTTACCAGCTTGGGCAAGCTTACGTGAAAGAGGCTTACGGTAACGAGGGGGTGCGAGTGATTGTGCAGCGGCATGATGGCAGCGGTACCCCGGAACCGGCTGCTGTCTTGAGCCGGTTCCCGAAGGCGAAGAAGAAGAGCTAAAGCGCTCCTGGCTTCCGGTGGGCGGCCGTTGATTTGAAGAGAGCGATCGCGCTCGGATACAGGATCAGCAGATGAAAGGGGACGCTCAGCCCTTGAGCGTCCCTTTTTCTTGACGGGTCAATTGGGGGATGTAGTGGTCTTTGACGCCGAGGATTTCGAAGACATCGCGAGCAGCTATCTCCAGACCGTTGGCTCTGCCGATCTCAGCGATGTCGCGCGGATCGTCAGAGCCTACCTGAATGCTGCTGCGTGACCACTCCGCCATTTCTAACCATAACTCGGCCAGGAGCAGAAGCTCGTAGCGCGTCAGCGGGGCATGGTCTTTCGGGTCGAAGATCGACATGGCTGAGCCTACGAGATGCCATTGAGTGATGGTTTAGATGCAGGGCGAGTCCACTGGGCTTCACCATAGCGCTGCTGGAGATCACTGCCCAGAGTGACCAGCCGCGAACCGAGTTTCGCGAGCAGCGGCGCAACCACGCGCACTTTGCCACGGTGGGCTGTCAGCGCCTCGCGAACCAGACGACGACGCTCGGCCTGCATCCGCTTTTCCACTAACATGTACTTGTAAGTGACCTGATACTCTGTCTGGGACATCATGATCCTGTCGCTCCATTCACAACCTTCTCTAGCAGACGTGAGCGCGATGCCGGCGTGATTGCCAGCCCAATCCTATATGCGACCCCAACAGCCAGACGTGAATTACTGCTGTTTGGCCAGGAAGTTGGTGAGCGCGCGGACGGTATCGACCACGCGGTCCGTATTCAAGCTGTAGCACTTATTGGCCTCCTTCCGTCGTTCCGCCAGGAAGCCAGTAGCGGCAAGCTGGCTAAGATGCCGGGAGACGGTCGATTGGCTCAGTCCCAGGCGTTCAATAATCTCCTGGGCGCACATTTCTTCGCGCCGGGTGAGCATCTCCAGAATGCGCAGGCGAACGTCGTCGGACAGGGCGTTCATGCGGATGAGCAGTTCCGAGCGACTGAGTGCCGACGATTGCGTGTCTACACCGCGGGGCAAACGCGCGCCGAAGACGGTCTTTAACGTTGTGCCGTCAAGCAGTTTGGCGACATACGGGCCAATATGCGGCGAGGGAATGAAGACAATACTTTCAACTTTGTCCTCAACATCGCCAAGCTTGCCGCTCATATCTCGTCCGGTAACAGCGCGGATGGCCTCGAACAGTGTCAGGTTGTCGAACTTCATGCCCCGAAAGGCATCTATTGACTCGACCAGCATTGGCTGCGTTTCTGCCCATTCTTGTTTCAAGAAGTTCTCCCACATATAGAGCAAATGCTTCCTGATGCGTTCGAACCAGCGAGCAGGCTGCTGGAGCAGGTCGAACATCTCGCCCCATTGATCGCTATCATTGTTGCAGTCGCACGCATTCTCAATGAACGCAATGAATGATTCGCGGTCGTGGCGAAGTTGTTCAAAAGTCGGCAGCGGCTTATCTGAATGCCAGTGTTCTGGAAAGTCGGCAACTTTTTGCAGCCAGCCTGCGAGCATATGATCGACCACACCGGTTGTATCCTGCCGCATTAGCCATTCGACGTAGTCCGGTATCGTCAGGTGCTCCGGGTGGGGGGGCATGTCAATGAGGAAGAGATAGTCCGCACTTTCGAAGACAATCAGATTTTCGCGGCGTTCGGCAGGCGTCATCGCGGCATAGGTGCGCGTCACCCACTCGCCCAGACCAGAGAGTTCTTCCTGCTGGTTGAGCAGCGTCAGGCTTTCGAGCTGGATCATGACCGGCTCAAGATTGAACTCGACTGTGACGATTTGCGGCGCGCTGATGTAATCCCGATCCATGACCAACCTTCCTCGCGGCCAACATCCTATGTAAGTTATTCAACTTATTTCAATTATGCGGTTAAATGCATAATATGAATACATGATATGCCGATTTCTTCAGGCTGTCAACCAGTCAATTTGTCGTGGGCACAGCCGCTGCCGGGCAATTTGCGCGTCCAGTTCACTGTCGTGGCTGGACGAAGGGCTACACCGGGTTTTACAATCGTCGCACGTAATCAAGCAGAAATCAGACAGAATTTATGAGTGAGTCGCAAGACAGAGGCCGGCGTTACGACTCGACGCGCCTGGCATGGGAAGATATCTGGGAAAGCGCGTCGATAGAAATTGAGCTAGAGGCGATTGGTTACGAACGTTCGCAAGCGACGTTGCGGGCGTATCTGCCCTATTTGCCCAAAGATGTGCCGCTCCTGGAGGCGGGGAGCGGCTTGAGCGCAGTCGTGATCACGCTGCGCCAGATGGGGTATCGTATCCAGGGACTTGACTACGCGATCAATGCACTGCGCACATCCAAGCTGCATGATGCCGGGTTGCCGTTGGTGAGCGGTGATGTTCATGCTTTACCCTACGCAAGCGATTCGCTGGGCGCGTATCTTTCGTTTGGCGTTCTGGAACATTTCGAACATGGGATGCAGCCCGCACTAAAAGAAGCCTTCCGTGTACTGATGCCCCAGGGGGTGCTGGTACTGACAATCCCGTATCCGAATGTCGTTAATTGGCTGGTAGGCTGGCGGCGCAAACAGGCGGGCGTGAGCCGGTTGAACGACGACGATTTTTATGAGAGCACTTATGATCGGGGTGAATTGGTCGGCCAGGTCACACAGGCAGGTTTTCACATCGAACAGGTCCTGCCCACCAGCCATGCCTACACCCTGTGGGGGCTTGGAAGTGTATTTCGCGCACCTGGTTATTACCGCACGAGCAAGCTGGCGGACCGTCTGGGTGGGTTGCTCAAGATCGTTTCGCCGTGGGCATTCAACTTCTCGACACTAATGATCGCCCGGAAACCGTGAAAGCACAAATACGTCTGCTGGTCTGGACTATTTCAACAGAATGCCGAAATTCGCCAGCAATACGTGAATATCTGACCAGAGGCTGTAGTTTTCCAGGTAAGCGCGCTCGTCTCTGGCCTGGAACAGCCCGGGAGACATACACAGCCCGGCACGGCGCCTATCTGTAAGTGCGATTCCAGGGGTATAGACGAGCGGATTTGGCCCGACGAGACTCATGTCTCCTTTGAAGACATTTAAGAAAATCGGCAGGCGATCAAGGCACGTGGCGATGAGGAAGCGTCCGAAATCGGACCTTGTCTCAGCATCATGACGCAAGGTGGTGCGGAAGGTATAGATGCAGAAAATCTGCCCGCCCGCGCCGATCTGGCACTGTTTTTGAAGGATAGGCGATCCATCCTCCAGATAGAGCAGCAGCGCCACCAGAAGCATGAGTGGCAGCATTAGACAGAGCAGTGTGAAGCTGATCACAACATCAAATGCGCGTTTCATGCGCTTTTGACGCTGGGTTAGGACTTTGTGACGGCCAATATCTGACGAGAGATGGTTGCGGGGCGGAGATGTGAAATCGGTTCTGGTCAGACGCCGGGTTGTTACCTCGAAAAAAGTCATGAAGACGCGATCACCAGTCTAGCAAGATAAGAAGAGAAACGGCGATGAGTCTCGGCCAATCTCAATGAAGTCCATTGGTGCTGGACGACCACTCGCTCTAGAATAAAAATAACCTTTCAACCTTTCAATCAACTAATTTCCACCTAAAAAATCACAATTAACGATGATATGCGAGAAAGATTTTGTACCTACATCAGAATAGTGATGCGGTAGAATCAACGATTGAAGCGATCAGGGGTAGAGCAGAAAGGGGCATATGATGGCAGAAGAACGTCAGAAGTACTATGTGGATCAGGCCAAGCAGCAGCAGGAGTATCACTCGAAAAAGGCCAAAGGTTATAAACAGTCATATCAGTTCTTACAGGTTATTATCGTGGTAGGCGCGGTGCTCGTGCCCGTGCTGCTGGCGACTCCCAGCGTCCCGCAAATCGTGCCGACAGTGGTGAGCATCATGGTGGCGATTGCGACAGGATTGGAGAATGTGTTCAAGAACGGCGAGAACTGGGTCGCTTTCCGGCGGACGAGCGAACTCATCAAGCGTGAACAGCGGATGTATTTTGCCCGTGCCGCAGAATACGCGAGTCCCAATCCATTCGATGTGTTTGTGCAGCGCGTTGAAGCCGTGTTGAGCGAACAGAACCAAACATTCGTACAATCGAGTGTGAGCGAACAAGCGAGTACGGGACGGGCGTCCGGAGCAAGCATTCCACCGGGTGGTTAAGCGCGACATACGCTGAAGGAGCGAAGCGTGGATTTGCCAATTGCTATCATTCTCATCGTTTTTACGATCATCGTATTGGTCACAGCGTTCCTCTATCGCAGACAGATCTGGGATGAGGTGGAAGATTTGTTTAACGGTGACGAGGAAGAAAGCCCTGGATCGGGGGCAGCAGCGCCGCAGCCACATGCGCCGGGTGAGATCATGGACGACTTGCTGGAGCAAAAAGAGGCGAGTGAGCCCAAAACGAGCCGTACCAGCCCGCCTGCCCAAGCGCCCTGGGATAGCGAGCGTGATGAAGGCGCGTTGGAATCGGTTCCGCCGGCGCCGTCACGAGGCATAGACCGTGAAGCTGCCCCTGCGCCTGTCACCTCAACTGAGGGCATGGCGATTGTGCCGGAAACGGTCAAGTTCTCGGCGTATTATCCGCGTGAGACTGCACCGCAGGTGTGGCAACCGCTGGTTGGCTACATCTTTCGGCAATCAGCAACTTCCGACGTGATGAAAGATGTGAAAGAAGTGTTGGGCGCGCGTCTCCAGGATTTCCGGCGAGCCGAGGAAAATGCCCGGCAGACGATCAGCGAGGGCGCTCTGGTGACGGCAACGCCCAATCTGCCCGGCTTCCAGGTGAACCCACCGTCTCTTATCCTCGGATTCTACGAACAATTTCATCGTTTTGGCTTCAAGGTGCGGGCGACGAGCGCGCCACTCAACCGCGCAGTCAATGGCAGCATGACATTCAGCGTCGAAGGTGTGATTGTCGCGGATTTGCCGATCTCGATATTTGTCGGCGAGATGGTGGGCGAGGCGATGACTGGCGCGGTGACAAAGACACCCTACAATTCAATCTTTTGCAGCTACAGCCATGACGACACGCAAATCGTGGAGCGGGTCGAAAAGGCATACAAAGCACTGGGGATGACGTACTTACGTGATGTCATCACCCTGCGCAGCGGGCAAGCCTGGAATGAAGAGTTGATGCGTTTGATCGAACAGGCGGACATCTTCCAGTTGTTCTGGTCATCCGCAGCGGCGGATTCGCGCTACGTGCGCCAGGAATGGGAGTATGCCTTGCAGCATGGTCGGCAGATTCGACCTGTGTATTGGCAGCAGCCGATAGCGAAAGTGCCGGACGAACTCCGCAGTATTCATTTCGCTTTCGTGCCAGATCTGGCGGAGTAGAATCGCTTGCTTCCACATCCGATGGGACTGAATTGAAAGGCTCGCGGCGCGTATAGCGGAACGGTTGGAATTGAGGCGATTCTACGTGAAACGCGCGAGATCTGTTACAATCTTTGGCATGATGAACATGGGGGCGGAGGCCAGATCATGAGCTTTTTAGGTGGTTTTGTGGGAGCTGTGTTGGTGCTGGTTGCAGCACTGACCGTTGGTATCGTGTTTTACGTCGTGAGCAGGGAAAAGCACGAACATCTCGAGTATTACATTCCGCCGCAGAAGCCAGCCGAAGAACGGCCGACCAGCGCCCCACAGGATTGAACGTCTAAAAGAGATGCCCGGCAAACAGCGGGGCATCTCGCCATTCAGGCAGAGATCAGCAGAACTTCATCGATCAGAATCAAACCACGGCGTAGTGCCTGCAAAGCGGCGGCATGGCGATCTTTTGCATCCATCTTGGACATGACCGACGCGACGAGCGCATGTTGGGTGTCCGGGCTAAGATGGAGGCGTTCGGCAATCTGCTCTTCTTCAAAACCAGCAGCGATGTGAAGCAGCAACTGCCGTTCCATTTCGGTGAGCATCCTATCGGACATTGCGTTATCGGCGCGCAGGACGCCACCAACGACTTTTTGCGCGACGCCGTCGCCAAGCACCATCATGCCGCGTGCAACTTTGTGCAGGCCTTCGATCAGATCCTTGTCGGCAGAGGTTTTCAGAATGTAGCCGTGGGCGCCACCACGCAGCGCCTGCATGATGTACCAATCTTCATCGCGACCGCTGAGCACGAGGACTTTGACCTCTGGTGCCAGTGCCCGCACGCGCGGCAAGACTTCCAGGCCGCTTTTGCCCGGCATGTTGAGATCGAGTACCAGAATATCGGGTCGGTGTTCCAGAGTCTGCTGCAGGGCGCGTTCACCATCGGCTGCCTGGCCGACGACGAGGAATCCGTCCTGCTCGCTGAGAAAGGCAACCAGGGACTGGCGAACCAATGTGTGATCGTCTGCCAGGATAATCCGCAGAGGCCGGTTCGGGCGTGTCTCGGCAGCGATGTCGGGCCTAAGAGCACTGTCGTCTGCGTCTAGAAACTCAGTGGTTTGTGTGGATGGAGACTTTGTCTCTTGAAGGACTGTGTCAAGGGCATCGGCCATAGCCTGCCCGGTCTGGAAACGGCGAGCGGGCTGCTTTTCCAGCGCCTTCAACACCACCGTGTCGAGAGCGACCGGTATGGTGGGGACGTGCAGGCGGAGCGGCGGCGGCGGCTGTTTTACCTGCTGGAGCAAGAGGGCAGGAATATCATCGGACGAAAAGGGAAGCTGGCCCGTCGCCATCTCGTAGAGCACAATGCCGAGAGAATAGAGATCGGTGCGATGATCCAGCGTGTGACCCTGTGCCTGCTCCGGAGACAGATAGGCGGGGGTACCGATGATCATGCCTTCAGCCGTGACGCGCTTGGCTTCTTTAGGAAGTGCCAGACCGAGATCCATCAGTTTGACTGTGCCGTCAGTCGTGACCTTGATGTTGGCAGGTTTGATGTCGCGGTGGATGACTTCGCGTTCGTGGGCATAATTCAGCGCCAGCGCGATCTGGCGGCCAACGCGGACGACGGTCTCGACCGGCGATGGGATAAGGCTGGTCAGCGTATCACCTTCGACGTATTCGATGACGAGAAAGTGAAGGTCTCCATCGTCATCAATGTCGTAGATCGCCATGATATTGGGATGATTGAGGCGAGCTGCAGCGGTGGCTTCCTGAAAGAAGCGTTTGCGGGTGGTGTCGCGCACATGCGGAAGCAATACTTTGAGCGCAACATCACGTCCGAGCCGTGTGTCAACCGCTTTATAGACGGTCGCAGTCGAACCGTCTCCAAGATGCTCCACAATCAGATAGCGATTTTTGAGCTTGCGACCAACCAGATTATGCACGATGCCTCACGTCCTCCACAGAGCGTTTCTAAGGATACCATACGGCGCTTAATGACTACGTCGAGGTTTCAGTATCCGCCTCCAGCAGATTGGCAATCTCGATCAGGTTGCCATCTGGATCACGAATATAGATCGAATTCAGGTTTCCAACCGCTCCTATCCGTTGGACCGGGCCTTCCAGGATAACAACGGCATGTGCCTGGAGATGCGTGATCAACTGGTCAAGAGGCAGGGCAATGAGCAAGCAAAGATCAGCCGAACCAGGAACGGGGTGCGCCGCTTTCGGTTCGAACTCGCGCCCACGTTGGTGCAGATTGATCTTATGCGGGCCGAAGCGCAAAGCCATGCGCCCAGCGCCGAAGGTGACGACCTCCATACCCAGGATGCGGGTATAGAAATCCACCGTGTTTTCAATGCTTTCGACGGTGAGCACGAGGTGATCGATGCGGTCTATGTGGAGGTGCGCCGACATGGGAATGTGGTTACGAAGGCGTATTGAGTTCTTGGTCAGCAGCGGGAAGCGTTGCATCGATGCGGCGCAAGAAATCAAGTCCCTCCTGGACACCGGTGGTAAAGCGAGTGCGTATCTTGATCACCTGCGTGATGCTGGCTCCAATCGATTTGACAATCTGATTGGGCATGGAATCCGCAATGATCGTCCAGCCTGCGCGTGGCTGCGGCGGGTGCATCTTGCGCAGCTCATCGACCGACTGTTTGAGTTTGACGATCATTGTTTCATCGCGCTGGGTAGCGGTGAGATCGAGTATGACATGAACGGGCGCTGCACGATCCTGCGCGAGGAGTGCGCGACACTGCGCCAGCGCAGCGTCAAGATATTCCGAAGTCAGGGTACCTTCTAAGGTCATGCAGAAAACCCGGTCAGGGATCAGCCAGCGCACGTCAGCGTGCATTGCACATCTCCTGGGGGCAAACCCTGTCGATATTCACTGCTGAACATGCCAATAAAGCGGGATCGTACCAATACATATTCACTTTAGTAGACCTCAGCACGGCGATCTTGAAAGACGGGAATGCGCTCGCGAATCTCATCGACAAGGGCAAGATCAATCTCCGCCGTCAACAACATGGGATTCTCACCAGCCTCGACGACGATCTTACCCCAAGGATCGACAATCATCGAGTGACCGCCAAAGGTGGTTTCGCCGGTCACCCCGGCGGCGTTACAGGCCACCACGTAGCATTGATTCTCGATGGCACGCGCCTGGAGCAGCGCTCGCCAATGTTCGATGCGTTCGATGGGCCATTCAGCTGGGATCAGGATCAGCTTTGCGCCATCGACGGCGTAACGGCGGAAAAGCTCCGGGAAGCGCAGGTCGTAGCAAATGGCGATGCCGGTTTTGCCCCACGGAAGATCCATAAGCAGGGGGGCGGCACCGGGCTGCAACCATTTGTGCTCGTCCATTAAGCGGAAGAGATGGATTTTGCGATAGACGCCGAGAAGCTTGCCATTGGAAGCAAAGAAGGTCGCGCTATTGGCAACCTCCATGCCACGCTTTTCGAGCAGTGACCCGACGATGCTGATCTTGTTCTGGACGGCAAAGGTGGAGACATGGGCAAATGTGCCTGCATTGAGCGGGTCGCATAAGTCGCGCGCGTTTTGAAGCGCGTAGCCACTGGCCCACAATTCTGGGAACAAGACTAAGTGTGATCCCCGCCGGGCAGCCTCAAGCGTAAAATCCTCGAATGTCTTGACGTTTTTGCGTGTATCACCATGCGCGATATTCATCTGCGCCATACTAATGACGAGACTTGGCACAGGCTTATCTCCTCTTGGATTATGACCGATCTTTATTGTAACCGATTAAGGTTGCGAATAACCCGAAAAATTATCTCGCGGAGAGCGAAAGTGCAGGTGATCGCGAATCACCTGCACCAAATGCTTCAAGGAGCTAGGGCGACGAGTCTTAACGCTTCATCCCAGCCGTGTCAGTTCGATGACGCGCTGTGCCCACAGCGCGGCGATGTGGTCAACCATATCGGCTTCCGTCATGTAGGTGGTATCGA
>JAHDWN010000044.1 GCA_023382675.1 Anaerolineae bacterium | reverse complement strand
ACTGGCGTGTTGGTCGGTGGCTCGGGTGTGTTCGTCGGCGGCACCGGTGTGTTCGTCGGCGGCTCGGGTGTGTTGGTCGGCGGCACCGGCGTAGCCGTTGGCGGCACTGGCGTGTTGGTCGGCGGCACCGGCGTATTGGTAGGCGGCACCGGTGTGTTCGTCGGTGGCACTGGCGTGTTCGTCGGTGGCACTGGCGTGTTGGTCGGTGGCACCGGCGTGTTGGTCGGCGGCTCGGGGGTGGCTGTCGGCGGTACCGGCGTGTTGGTCGGCGGCACTGGCGTGTTCGTCGGTAAGGGTGTATCGGTTGGCGGCACTGGCGTGTTCGTCGGTAAGGGTGTATCGGTTGGCGGTACCGGCGTGTTGGTCGGCGGCACTGGCGTGTTCGTCGGTAAGGGTGTATCGGTTGGCGGCACCGGCGTATTCGTCGGTGGCACCGGCGTGTTGGTTGCTGGGGCGGGCGTGTCGGTTGGCAGCGGGCCGTCAATCACCTCGACGATCAACTCGGGCGGATTTGCACCTTCACGGCTAGAGTAACTGGTCGCCGTGTTGCTGGTCGAGGTCATCACGAAATTGACTTGACCACTGCCTGTCACGAGTGCTGTCACGTCCACCTGTGTCCATGTACCGGCACCGAAGTTACCGGAACTTCCAACACTCCCGCCGAAGGATGGCGCATTGTTGAAGGTCAGAGTGGTCTCACCCCAACCCCCGGTCGTCCCGTGCACTGAGTAGCCAATAGCAGATCCAGTGTTAGCAAACACCCGTAGCGTGACGCTGAGGATATTGCCGGATAGGTTCGGCACCTCGAAGCGCAGGTAGCTGTTAACTATCGGCGTGTTGTCTGTGCGTAATGCGTTGCTCAGTCCATAATTGGTGTCCTGAGTCAGAGTATCCCCGTTCACGTAACTGTCCGCGGTCGTGACAAGTGTAAGGGTTCCGCTGCTGACAGGTGTGTTGGTCGGTGAGATCGGCGTGCTGGTAGCAGGCAGCGGTGTGTTTGTTGGCGATATGTCTGGGGTATTGGTCGGCGTGCCCGTTGTGGTGTAGATCGTGTCTGTTCCAAGATCGCGGATTTCACCGCTCCCGTTGCCGGTGAAATTGTTGTCGGTGACTACGGTGCGGTTACAGAGCGCACTCGTTATGTTGAGCCCCCAGCTCCCATTGCCGTTGGCACTGTTGAATTCGACGACATTGTCATTGCAGGCGATCGAATTAGAGGTATTGATGATGATGCCATTGTTGGCGCTGTTCAGGACGGTATTGCCCGTAATGATGTTGCGATTACTCCCAAGCACCGCAATGCCACTGTTGGAAACATCTTCCACCAAGTTGCCGATGATGATATTGTCGTCTGACGGTTTGTTGGGTTGGGCTGCGCTGGAACTTGACTTGCTCGCATAGATACCATAGCGACCTATACCCGCACCGAAAATGTGGCAGTTTTCGACACGATTGTTGCTGGAGGCCAAAAATTCTATGGCGTCTAAGGGCATCGAGCCGGTGATAATGCAGTCACGCACCGTGTTTCCGTCGGCGTGACTACCCGCCCCTTTGCCATCGAAGACGATGCCGTGGCCACGTGAATCCGTGATTTCGACCCGTTCGACGAGGTTCATGTCGCCATCGTCGAAGTCGAGCGCATCACTGGTGGTACGATCTGCTCCCCCCGCCGCGACGGTCATATCTCGGATGGTGCAGCGATCGCAGTTGGTGAAGTTGAAGGGTTCAGTATCCGCCGCCGCGTTCGAAAAGTTGTGGATGAATGTTACGCCGATCCCTTGACCGGCGAACACAACGTCGGTCGTGTCATACAACTTAAAGAAGTCTGACCCCAGGTCAAAGTCGCCGGCCGCGAAGAAGATGTTGCCTCCGCCAACCGAGACAAGTTCGGCGACGGCGTCTTCCACCACAGACTTGAGCGTCCCTGTGTAGGACGAGGAGGTCGTCTGCGAAATGGCGTGATAGGTGCTGGTGTTCCCGTCACGCGTGACGTCAAAGCTCAGCGTGGACTGCCCAAAAACGGGAGCGAAAACTAGCAACGCAAGGAGCAATGAGATCCCGATGAGGATGGATTTGGAGGTGCTTATACTCTTTATCATAACTGTCTGCCTCCTGAAATAACGGGACCCGCTCATCGCGATATCGTTCCTTGCAAGAGTGCAACCTTGTTCCCGCCGAGCCAATTTGATCCGACCCTAATCACATGCTCTGTTGCTTTGATGCTGCTCAAGACGACACTGTCTCAGGCATTTGCGGCTGGTGCTCGCTTATAGGTTCTGGCGGGCACCAGCCGCGCACGTGAGCTATGATTATGGGTCTAACTTCCCGCCCTCCAGACTTCAAGACCCGACACATTGGGCAATCCCTCGCTTGTGGTGACGTCTATGCTGCCATCGGCGATGCTTGCTGTGTACGGTCCTATCCGCTGCCATTCACCTGACGTGCTCACCAGGATGCCTGTAGCGACCGTCTGCCCTTCGATCTGGACATTGAATGGCTGCGGATTCGGGTCCGCCCAGTCGAGCCAGACATACAGGTACACCTGATACGTACCCTCGGGCACATTTGTCATGACCATGTTGTGCGCCCAATGCTGGACGTAACACTGGATCATCGTCGTGCGTGCCGCGTCGGTCGATGGCACTGTTGGCATCCACGGATTGCACGCTGGCATACCGTTGGTGGTGAAATTCGCGGCACCACTACCGTCCCAGCTGTTGCCATCAACCACGACCGGATTGCCATTGAGATTGATCGCCCGGTAGAAGGTCGGCCCAGTCGGGAGTGGGGTGTTCGTTGGTGGGATCGCCGTGACAGTCGGCGGTGTCGGCGTGTCTGTTGACGGCACAGGCGTTGGCGTCGGGAACGGCGGCAGCGTCGCCACAGGTGTGTCAGTGGGTGGAACCGGTGTTGGTGTGGCGAACGGCGGCAGCGTCGGCACCGGGGTACTGGTCGGTGGCAGCGGTGTCTCGGTCGCTGGCACAGGTGTGATCGTCGCCGATTCCGGCGTGACCGTCGGTGGCACCGGAGTGCTGGTTGGTGGCAGCGGCGTCCCGGTCGCTGGCACAGGTGTGATCGTCGCCGGTTCCGGCGTGACTGTCGGTGGCTCCGGAGTCTTAGTTGGTGGCAGCGGAGTGTCGATCGCTGGCACAGGTGTAACCGTCGGTGGTTCTGGTGTGTTGGTTGGCGGCAGTGGAGTGAGTGTCGGTGACTCTGGCGTGACCGTCGCTGGCACCAGTGTGTCGGGTAGTGGCACGGCCCCCGTGACCGGATCGCTCACGACATTCGCCGATGGGGAACCAGCAACGCTGATAACCAGCTCGGGCGGATTGGCACCTTCGCGACTGGAGAAACTCGTCGCTGTATTGCTGGTCGAGGTCATCACGAAATTGACCTGACCACCACCGATCAACAGCGCCGTCACGTCCACCTGCGTCCAGGTCTTGGCGGTGATAGCTCCCGAACTGCCGACACTAGTGCCGAAGGCTGGCGCATTGCTATAGGTGATAGTCACTTCGTCCCAGGCGCCGGTCGTCCCGTGCACCGCGTAACCGACGCTGGATGATGAGTTGGCATAGACCCTCAGCGTGGCGCTAGTGATGCTGCCAGAAAGTGCGGGTACCTCAAAGCGCAGGTAGCTGTTGATCACCGGAGAGTTGTCCGTGCGGATCGCCGTGCTGCTCCCATAATTGCTGCCGGAGCTCGAGGAGTTGACGTAACTGTCTGCCATTGCGGTCAGTGTGAGTGTCCCACCGCTGACGGGCGTGTTGGTCGCCGGTATCGGTGTGCTCGTCGGTGGTATGGGTGTATCGGTTGGTGGTAATGGCGTGATCGTCGGTGGCAGTGGTGTGTGGGTTTGTGGGAGCGGCGTATCGGTAGGGGGCAGCGGTGTGTTCGTCGCTGGCAGCGGCGTATTCGTCGGCAGTGGGCCGTCAATCACCTCGACAATCAACTCTGGTGGATTGGCGCCTTCTCGGCTCGAGAAACTCGTCGCTGTGTTGCTGGTCGAGGTCATCACGAAGTTGACCTGACCACTGCCTGTTACGAGCGCGGTCACATCCACCTGGGTCCAGCTATTGCTGGTGATTGCGCCCGAGCTGCCGACACTGCCGCCGAAGGCGGGCGCATTGCTATAGGTGATAGTCACCTCGTCCCAGGCGCCGGTCGTGCCGCGCACCTCGTAACCCATGCTCGATGCTGAGTTGGCATAGACCCGCAGCGTAGCACCGAGAATATTGCCGGAGAGGTTGGGCACCTGGAAACGCAGGTAGGTATTGATCGTCGGCGAGTTGTCTGTCCGGAGCGATGAGCTGGTGCCATAGTTACTGCCCGTACTCGAACTGTTGACGTAAGTGTCCGCCGTCGCGGTTAGTGTCAGCGTTCCTCCGCTGACGGGCGTGTTGGTCGGCGGCACCGGCGTGCTCGTCGGTGGAATACCCGTCGCTGTGGGCGGTATTACGGGCGTATTCGTCGGCGTACCGGACTGGCTGTAGATTGTATTCGTCCCCATATCGCGAATGGCGCCGGTACCGTTGTCCGCAAAGTTGTTATCCGTCACCACGGTGCGGTTGCAGGACGCGCTTGTGATGTTGAGTCCATAGGTCTGATTCGCGGTCGCTGTGTTAAATTCCACGACGTTGTCATTGCAGGGGAGCGATGAGCTGGTGGTGATCAAGATACCATTGACTGCGCTGCTCAGAACGGTATTGCCCGTGATGAGATTACGGTTGCCGCTGTTAGCCGAGATGCCACTGCTGCCAGCCCGTTCTATCAGGTTGCCACTAATAACATTATCGTCTGATGGTTTGTTGGGTTGGGCAGCGCTGGAACTGGATTTGTTGGCATAGATGCCGTGCCGACCCACGTCGGAGATATGACAGTTTTCGATGCGGTTGTTGCTGGAGGCCAACATCTGGATTCCATCCTGATCCATCGGGCCGGTGATGATGCAGTCGCGCACGGTGTTTCCATCTGCGTGTCCACCCGGTCCTTTGCCATCGAAGACGATGCCGCGACCACGCGAATTCGTAATTTTGACCCGCTCGATCAGGTTATCATCGCCATCGTCCAGGTCGATTGCATCGCTGGTGGTACGCACCGGGCCGCCAGCAGAGATCGTCATGTCTCGGATCGTGAGCCTGTCGCAATTGGAGCAATTGAACGGCTCGGTATCCGCTGACGCACTCGAGAAGTTGCGGATGATCGTGACGTCGATCCCTTGACCGGCGAACACAATGTCGGTCGGGTCGTAGAGCTTGAAGAAGTCCGATCCCAGGTCGAAATCGCCGGCCGCGAAGAAGATGTTGCCTCCGCCAAACGAGACAAGTTCGCTGACAGCGCTCTCCACCACAGATTTGAGCGTCCCGGTGTAGGACGAGGAGGTGGTCTGCGAGATGGCGTGGTAGGTGCTGGTGCTCCCATCGCGCGTGACGTCAAAGCTCAGCGTGGGTTGACCAAAGACAGGTGCAAATGCAAGCAGCGCAAGGAGCAATGAGATCCCGCTGAAGATGAATTTGGCTGCCCGTGTACTTTTGCTCATAACCGTAAATCTCCTGAAAAAAGGAGGCCCGCGTCTCGCGACTTAGAACACTTCAAAGCAAACCCGGTCCACTGAGTTTGATGCGATGTAGACTACATGAGTCGCAATACCTCTCCGTTCCTCGCATTGACTAACCAACCGATGCCAGTTCCGTCTGATGCCAGGACAGGCTCTCGGTATCAAGCCCGTATTCAACCGCTTTCATCTGATCCTTGACGATGATCACAAAATCGCTGTACTGCGTCGTGCTCAGCGCCTCATTCAGTCGGTGCATGAAAGTATCCGGGATGCGGGTATCGTTGAAACCGTCCGCGACGATGATCTCCGCAAAGATCAGTGGCGGCTGATCGCCCGGTACGTCCACATCCAGCGAAAGAACGCTTTCAACGCCATCGACTGTCATGAACCAATCCCGCAATTCTTGCTGCAAATCCACTTCTGTAGGGTCTTCGGTCGGCCGGACAATCGTGGCTGCCGGGCTAAGAAGCGCGTTCGCTGATGTGTCGCCGGGTGAAGTGTCTGCCACGTTCTGAATCGACATCCGGTACAGCGCGACCAGCCCAAGCCCGACGATGACCACAAATGTCCCAAGCAAGAACAGTCGGTAGCCGGGGCGTCTCTTTGATGCTAAAGTCTGAAAACTCCCTGACTGCATGGTTCGTTCACGGTTCTGCCGCAACCATTGGAGGCGCTTCTGGACGGCCGGTTCGTTCTTGAATGGCACAAGCACATTCCAGGCATTCTGGTATTGCCCTGCCTTTATGAGATCATCTGCCTTCTTCACAACGTCTCGCAGGTTATCGCTCTTCACAGGTCATCATTCCTTTCTCGACCCATTGGGTTCTCATCAGAACCGACGGCAGCGTGATCGGTCATGAACCTGTGTTCCGAAACCACAAACAGATCGAACGGCGATTCTATCCGGGGGAAGATCGCCACAAACCACTGCACATCTTGCAACCCAAAATCCAACATTACGCGAGCTACCCTTCTGATACCGCGCTGTGTTTGGCGCGGCGCACGATCGTGGCCGCAATCATTACGCCCATGAACAGAAACACACCTGTAAAGACAATAATGTTATAGGAGTCGTTGAAATCAGTTGTGCCCGGCGCGCTGGAGTCGAAATCCATTATTGGCGTCGCCAGATTAAGCTCCCCCCCTATCAGCATATTGAGTGCTTCTGTTCCGTAATTAACGCTAGGCTCAATGTGACTGTTTTCGCTAAATTCATTCCAGCTAATGATGCCAATCGCATCGGGACTTGATCGGACAGCGGCGTTCAACTCCTGCCTGAATGTATCGCCGCCGTTGCGCGAAATGACGCGGGTACCGCCGACCAAACGCGCATCAAAGCCCGGCGCTGCTGGAGCGACCCAGAGCCCGTCGCGTTGATGGACTGCTTCACCCATCTCAATCAGCTTCGTTTCGTAGTTTGGTGTGTTGAATGGGTCTACGGATGACCAGTAATAAGCGTTGCCGTCAACGGCGTGTGCAAGTCGCTGGTAGCCTTCGACGCTGCGTTCGGATGCCAATATCAGGAGTTCGCGGCGGTAGCCGCTGCTAATAGTGCTAATCTCGGCGGCTGTGAATTCCCACGTGCCAGACCAGATCACAACCGGCTGGTTATACATGTGAAAAACGGGATTATGGGCATAGTTCGATACAAAGAAAGCCAAATCGTGATCGATCTGGTCAATAGTCAGCGGATTGCGGTCGAAATCGAGTCCCTGATAGATGATCCAGAGCGAGAAATCTGCCTCTGTGGCAACGTCTATCAACAACTGGAGACGCCTGTTGAGCTGCGGCGTCGCTTTCCAACTCACGATGAAGCCATCGATACCGGCTTCCTGCGCCCAGCGTACATGCTGTTCCATCACTGCGCGGTCGTCACTGCTGTAACGGCCCAGGATTGGATAATCGGTCTTCGCTCGATCCCAGGATGCGGGTGAATACCAGATGTAGTAGTACGCCATAAAGGGAACGGGATCTCGCGAATCGACTTGCCCCAACACGACTGCTGGACGTTCAAAAAAGAGGCCAATGAAAAGGCCAAGCAGGAGGATGGTTCGTTTGATGGTAATCCGCTTACAAGTGCGGGGCAAAGCGTCTGACATACCCAGAGACTTGTGCCTGAACAAACAGGAACGTGATTGCGCTTGAAGACGTGTTACCGATCGAGGAGAATGTGCGCTGTTCACTTGGACACTTCCGCAAAAGTCGTCGATACAATCTCATCCGGTTGCTGGGCATGCGTCCCATTGCCGACTTGCTGAGACGCCGCTTTACGCCGGTTGCCGAGAAGCGGCGTTTCTCCCGCAAGGAATGCCTGTACTGGTGTAAGGCCATTTCTCTCCTTGCTAACGAATTCGGAGTTGCACCCATCTATCCATACATCGATCTCCTGCTGCAAAGCGCCCAACGATTGGAACTGATTATCTTCGAGAATGACCGTGTAAAAGCGTTTTCGCATTTCGCGATGGAACCGTGAACAAATGCGATTATGCTGAGCACTTTTGGCTACCGTTTTGCTGTGACTGATGCCCCAAGTCGCCAGGAAGTCAGTGTAGGCCTCATCCTTTTGAAGCGCGGTGTATTCTTTACCCCGATCTGTCAGGATGCACCGTATGGGCATTCGTCGCCTGCGGAACCAAGGCAGAACATGATGCTCAAGCATGTCGATGGCGGTCTGTGCATTGCGCGCATTGTATACGCGCACGAAAGCAAGACCGCTGTGCACATCAATGAAGGTCTGCTGGTAGACGTGACCGAGACCTTCCAGGTGACCAACATAGAAACTATCTTGTGTGCCCAGGTACCCAGGGTAGGGTGCGAATGTCTCTGCTTCCAATTTGTGCTGTTCATGCACCCGGTCAAGCGCCGCATGTTGGGCGCTGGTTAGATGCCTCTTTCGATTGGCAATGATGTAGCGCTTGAGCCAGACAACCCGCTGATCAAATGTCTCCAGTTTGTAGCGCAGGCGAACGGCGCGAACGCGGGACGGTGAGATCGAAATATCTTCCTTCTGCAACGCTTCGGCCACCTGTCTGCGTCCAAGCCAGGGGTTCTTGACTGACACGTCGATAATCGCGGAGACGAGGTCGTCGTGCGCCCCGTTCGATACTGCTGGGCTGCTTTCTTCCTTCCCGTACAATACTCCTGCGCTGGGCGCGCTATCCAAGGCAAGTACTGGCTGTGGAATGAGGACAGACGCTGCCCGGGCAGGCATTGGGCGGGGAGCCGGGTTCGCCGCGGTCTCGGGTACAGCAGTTGGCTTCCGCAAAAAACGCAGGAGCAGAATGTCAACGGATGTTTGCAGGGCGACACGTGGAAGGTGCGGACGTCCGTAGAGGAGCAAGCCAAGCGCACCAACGACTCCAAGAACCGCGCCTAGTCCGATGTCAAGTGCGCTTAGAACCTTGAGGTCGACATCCTGATCGCGCGACAAGGCCATGGGCGTTACTGGGGCCATTCCTGGGACACCTAGAACCTGGACTCGATAAACGCCGCGGGCCAATTTGCCTGTGACTACTTCATTGTTGTCGTTAAAGGGTAGCTCTTCAACATACCCATTTGGGTACTCCAGTCGGAGAGCAGTGCCCAAAGAGAAACCGAAAAGCGCATCCTTGGCTCGAAGGACCGCATGATAGAGCAAGAGTTGAATCGGCCACACTTCCCTCGGTTCAACAAAGAATCTCTGTTGATACTGATTGACCACGTTCGACCCCGTGATCATGACACTCTCGATCGAATACTGAATAGGAGCCAATTCCAATCCAAATGATCGGCGTGCGACCCGCCCTGCCCGCAGCCATCGCTCTTCGCCATCAGGAAACGTAAAGCGCGATCCATCGGTGCCTTTGAGCGAGATTGCCTCAATTCGCTCTTGTTCGACCGGTTGTCCCTGCAAATCGATGAAGGTCTGACTCACTGGATGACTGATCGCAAAGCCTGCTTCCAGTGAAATATCCCCGTGAATAGTCACCGAACGCTGAGGTTGGAAACCGTCTTTCCAACGGTCAAACGTTGCGCGCGTATTCTCCACGACCTCCGTATCTGGCGGGAGCAGCACTTCAAGCGAGTACGTGCCCATGTCGGCTACTTGAATCCGCGCGATACCGTCTTCTCCGGTCGCAAACAGCTCTCCATCCAACGAAAACTCGATATTTGGCAGCGGCGGGATAGAAACGATGCTGAGTGTGGCTCCGCGCACCTCGAAATCCATCGACACAATCGCTGCTCTATAGGCCTGGGTGCCTTCAAAAACAACCTGGACGGTATACATGCCAATGCGCAGTTCTGGCAGTAGAACCGTCGCAACGCCATTTTCATCGGTGCGAATTCGGCGCAAGGACTCACCATTGAGGTAGAAGATCAACACTTTGTTGGGGTTGCCACGGCCTTCAACGTTGGACAGCCGAGCCGTGATCTCTGTTCGCGCTCCAACTGGTTGTGGCGCTAACGGATCCATCGTGAGAACGCTGTCGAGTTGCTCATCGCCTTGAGCATGGAGTGGGGTGATCATGATCGCCATACAGATCACGACCAGAATGATGACAAATGCTTTCGCATGGTTCGCGTTGCGCATGGTCACGTTTGCTCTCCATGTCTGTTTCCGGCGCGCGTTGAAGTTCTGGTCGTCACCACTGCCGTTGTGATAACCACCGAAGCCAGCACGAGCGCCGCACCATAGGCCATGTAAATGACCTCTCTCTTCGGCTCAGGGCGTGCCGCACCGCTTTCACGTTCCATCGAGATGATTCTTGCAGGGCGTGGTGGGCTAGTGAAGTCAAACGCGCTCATGAGACCGTTGGCATTCGCATCACGCTCTGCCAGTGAAGGAAGATTCCAATTCTCCTGAATGAACTTCAAGCCGGAAGTAAAATCCAGAAGCGTGCTGTCGATAAGACCGCGCCTGGCGTATGCGCTGACGAGCAGAGCGGGGGCACGTGGCCCGAATCCGTGCTGATCGACCTGAGGCGGGGGAACATGGTCGTACCAGCCGCCCCAATCGTCATAAGTCCAGATGAATGCCGATTTGTCCCAATAATCGCTCTGCATGAGGGATTGGATCAGAATGCGAACGAAGCGCTGCCCGGACATGAGGCTGGACGGCGGATGCTCGCTTGGGCCTGAGGGAACCATGAAGGCGACGTTTGGCAGTGTGTTGCGATTGAGGTCCTCGTAGTATTCGTCAAGGTTCACCATCTTCGAATTCAAGTTTGGATCGTCAATAAACCGATCGAAGCTGAGTAACGGAACCCACGTCACCTGAGACTGTCGATCGCCAGGATAGAGATGGCGGGTGCGATAGGTTAAGTCCGGTTCATAATTCTGGATATAGAATTTCCAGGATATACCCTCTGCTTCGAGCACATCGAAGATCGTGGTGACACCGGCGAGATACTCCTGCAAACTCTGGCCTTCTGGAGGTTCATCGTGTGTGCCCGCGATCCAATAGAGATGATTGATAAAGCTTCCGTCACCCGCTGAGGTAAAGAAATTATCGAACAGCACATATTCGTCCGCGATATTCCAGTAGTAGGGCAGATCCTGGTCGTTGTAGTACGCCATCGCCAATCGTCCATCCTGGTTGCGCTGCTCCAGTGCATAGACAAAACCGTTCATCGCGCCGTCGTTGTATTGAAGCTGAAACGTTTCCCGCGAGTGATCGGGGTCATCCGGCTGCACGTCGCCTTCACTAAAATGAAATGGCTCAACGCAATCAGTGGTTGTGAGGTCAAGATGGTTTACAGGGAACACTTCCGTCCCGCGTAATGCCATTGGCACAAGGATGCGCGCCAGAGTAGTTATCGATGGATCATAAGGAATACATGTGTCAGGCGGAATGCCGTCGGCACCCGGGTATGTCCCAAAGTAATTGTCGAATGAATGATTCTCCTGCATCAGGAAGATGAAATGCTCGATGGGGGTATTTGGCTCGGGCGGCTCTGCAGAGCTGGTAACTGCCTGCGCGGACACCGACCGTGAGACCAGGCACAGACATGCCAGCAACGAGACGCCCGTCCAGATCATCCACTGGTTGCGCCGGTTCACGCTGAAGACATGTAGGCTTACGCGGATCATGGGTGAACCTCGTAAACGATGATGACCGGCCTTTCTACAGATTCGCCGGAGGCATTCACGGTGACTGTTGCCGTATGCACCGCACGACCGTTGTACCGGCGGACATATTCCAACAGCTTGTCCGAGAAGAAAGACGACCTGGCAGCGGAAAACGAGTCCCATACAAGGTATTGCAGGTCACCGGTGCGTATCTTGAAATCCGGATTTGAGATAGGTTCGTACGACGGGTTGCGATGCAAAGGATTCGGACTGACGGATAATCCGTACGCCTGACGGTGTCCGTAGAATTTGATCACGTTTGCCATGGATGGACCAATGGTCATGAAGGTTGCCCCTTCAGGCACATGATCCCTGATCCACAGACCGGTTTCGCGACCGCCAGGTAGACCGCCAGAACCTGCAAGGAATTGATCTGACTGAAATGGAGAGATCGAATCCCAACTCCTGGTGAAAAGCGTGACGAGTATCATCACGAAGAATGTGAAAGATACGGACGCCGCTGGTATCTGCCACCGGTGGAAGCGCACAGGCTTCAGGGGCCACTTCGTCAGCGTGCGAGCGGCGAGGAGGGCAATTGCCGGGGCGGTGGGAAGTAGATATTGGAAGCCTTTGGTGGGCCAGAGCTGGAAGAACGCAAACGGAACGAGAATCCATAAGACCAGCAGCCGCTCGCGCCACCCATTTTCACTACGGAGCGCCCACAGACCAATCACCGCGGCGACGATGACGAGGATGCCCACTGCAGGCGGCACCACGGTCGGATAGAAATCCAACGTATGATTGGGGCGTCGAAACAACTGCCAGACAAGATACGATTGGGTCTTGCTGCCGCCCCCGCCACCTGCAAGTGATACCGATAGCGGAAATGGGGCCATCGTCGCTGCCATCAGTACGAGCGAGAGGACGATATCAATGATGCGCACGCGGATCTTTGGGGATAGGGCCAGGAAGGCATAGATTGCCCCTACAAGCAAGATGCTTGTCTCTTTGGCAAGAAACGAGAGCCCCATGCCTACGCCAGCGCTGATGAGCCAAATAGCACGCTCAGTCTCTGCGAACCGTATCATCATAAGTAGCGTCAGCGTCGCACAGAAGACCATTGGGCCATCGAGCAGAACCTGGCGTGTGACGATGACGTGATATGGCATCAGCGCGAGTATTAGTGCAGCAATCAGGCCTGCGCGTCGTCCATACAGTCGTTTACCTGCAATGAAGACCACGTAGACGGTTGCCACTCCGACGATAACTGACACTAGGCGGCCGAGCCAATCGTAGGCTCCAGCCGAAAAGGAGAGCGCAAGCAAAAACTGAAACAGTAATGGATGCGCACGGAAAACGGGGAAGATATCTTTGAGGACGGGAACCTGAGCCATGGCGGCTCCCTGCCCAGCATATACAGCTTCATCGCTGTTGTATCCGAGCTCGTTCAGGAATAGGACACGCATCACCGCAGCGATCGCCAGCACAGCTACGATGGCGCCAATTCGCGCCAAAACAGTCGCAAATCCTGCCCATCTGGCGGTTGAGCGACCGCGCGCGGTCTTCGTGTCGTAAATGGTTATGGCTGCAGGTTCAGAACTCATCTAGCTTTGGGTAGACCTCTTCTGTGCTGGCGTCGGATTTCAGGGAATAGGCGCCACAGAGTCACAGAGCGAACGTCACCAAACAACATTCACTCTGTGACGCTGCACTTCGTCGCTTCATGCCGAGCCGGATGGTCGTAATCCAGGTGCAGGCCAATCCAGGACCTCACTCTTGGTCGGAAGCTCTATCACCGGCTCCTGCAAGAAGTGAGGCAGCCGGCGATACCAGTCAAAGCGCGGGCTTCTGAGGTGGATCGCCGGAAGGTTCTGGGTCGCGGCTGTCACAATTTCGGCTTCAGATACATGCAGATCGATGCCGTTCCAATGGCAAAGCGCATGCGCCAGTGTAGGATAGGGCGGGAATCCGTATGCGTCTTCGGCGTTCTCGACCAGCACCCTAGCTTTCTCGATTTCGTCTAGCGTTGCCTCGAAATCCGGCCCACGCTCAATCAGAACGACGTGACTCAGTTGGGCTTCGCTTGTGTGACGTGCTCTCGGGATCAGCTCATCGATCATGTATTTGGGTGGCGGGATCAACTTCTGAACGATGGCATTGAGCGTCGCAGCCGGAACTGAGTTGTGGCTCAACCACAATCCAGCCTTGCGCCCTCCCCGCGAATGCAGACGGCTTTGAACCTGCAAGAACAAGCGCTGTGAGATCGTCAGCGGTGCCTCCGTGACAGCCCGAAGTGTGTGCAGGCTGATCGTCAGCGGCTTCGGATAGTTCATCACCCGACCATCGCGGCTGACAATCGTCATGTCGTCCGATAGAAACGTGACTTTGTCCAGGTTATTCCGCATCGTCTGCAGAATCGTCGTGGTCTTGCCCGTGTCGGTGCGCGCTGTGACGAACAACGCTTTACCATCAATCGCCAGGCAGGCTCCGTGCATTAGCGCGTAGCCCTTACGGACGAAGGTCCACCGGAGCAATGGCTCAACCACGTTGGTATAAAGAACGTGCGGCGACATGCCAATCAGTGGCGACGCAATCACATCTGTGCGCGTCTCTTTTTGGTTGATGACAATGCTGAATCCCAGCGAACCCAACATTTCTTCATAGGTGATTGACTTGTCGCTCAGGTAGCCGTCGAGATTCGTCGTAACGATTACGTCGATGTCAGGTTCTGCAATGACTTCGCTGACTGAGAAGTAGCGCAGTTCCGGCAGTCGCCGCATAGAACGCACTCGAATGATGTCGTGGATGTTGTAATAGTAGATGTCCTGTCTGCTTTTGTTGCCTGAACCCCAGATGAACCGGTCGGCAATCAGGAAACGCAGCGCGGTCATTACCACCAACGACGCGAAGTTACCGAGCAGATGGTGCATGCCAAGCGATGCGACAAAGAAGATGAGCATCGGACCGCGCAGGAGCAGCATCGAGTTGTTGACCACGAAGAAACTCAGCATGCGTACCCACAAACGCCGGCCGGGGAGTTCCCGGTTCCCAAATACCCATCGCTCCGTCCACTCGAAATTCCACAGGGTTGAGCCTTGTGTAGCCGCGATCGCACCAAGAACGTAATGGAACCCGAGGAAATCGACGAGCACAAACATCAGCAAAGTGTTTACAACCAGGCCGGACAGTCCGACCATGAGGAAACGGAACAAATGCTCGTGTGGGGCAAAGCGCAGCCCAGCCATCTGTTCAAACAGCGCGATCATTTCGCGTGGGCTGGCTTTGCTTTTACCGCTTAGGCGTTGCCCGAACTCAAATGGAACTTCCGCCACCTTGAGTTTTGGGCAGCGGACGAGGATTTCCAGAAGGATTTTGAACCCTTTTGGACGCAGATAATCCGGATTGACGGCCGAGCGACGAAAGAGGAAGAAACCAGTCAAAGGATCAGTGATTGACCGCAGGTTCTTCGAGAAGATGAAACGCGAAAACTGTGCCAGTGCCTGCGACAGCAGTTTACGCCGCCAGCCAAGCGAGTCGGCGCTGCCACCTTCAGCCAGACGGCTGCCAGCGACAAGATCCGCTTCAGTAGAGCGGGCTTTCTGCAATAGCTGAGGTATTAATTCTGGTGGATGCTGCAAATCGCCATCCATAACGACGACCCATGTTCCACGCGCAATTTGCATGCCTTCAACGACGGCCATCCCTAGGCCGTTTCGTCGTTCCCGTGGTCGCACTATTGAACTGATGGCAAAAGAGGATTGACGGCCGGCTTCTTCGATTTTAGCCGGTGTATCATCATCGCTATCGTCGACGAAGATGACTTCCACGTCTTTGGCGGCGATGTCTTCGGAAACGACAGCGCTCTCCAGGCGTTTTAGAAGCGGCAAGACATTCTGGGCTTCATTTTTGGTGGGTACAACAATGGACAGTGTGAGTGCGGTCTGCTGTGTAGAAAGTCGGTTGGCCCGAACGTCAGGTGCCCTCCCATCGCCCACCTTCTGGTAGGACATAGTGAGGCTCCCCATGCATTCCTGATACGTTTCGTACTGCTAACTGCGGCTTCCAGCGACGTGAGCTACCTAACAGAATTTTTAGGAATATTTAAGTTCTGTTAAAAGGTTTTCACAATCCCCTAACAATTGCCTAAAAACTGTAAAGCCTGGTTATAGAGCCGTAGAGCATAACCGCGCAATAGGGCCTAATGGATTAATATGTACGAGACAATTTCTGAACATTACGACCTTAGTACAATTTTCCATTTATTTATGAGGACCACAAATATTGCCAGATTGGGTGGTAATCGCGGGGTTGATTAAAGCTAGCGTGTGGCCGTTCATATCTTGCAATAATGTAACTCAATGCTGTGTTAATTGATAATATTCATTTCCGTATGCCGATGGGTCGATCTGCGCGTGTTAGGTCAATGAAAGTCTCATATATACTAGTTGTATAGTAGTTCTAATGTAATATATAAATATATATGCTGTCGGCGGCGCTCTGCCGCCGGATATGCCGTGCGATTGTCCGATGTAGGAGAACATGATCGGTATTGGGCATCTCGATGCAGCCGATTTGGTCATCCTTTAATGACCTCTTTACCTGTTCACAACCAGGGCTTCATCTTCTGATGTATAATAGAGGATTGGAGTAATGTAACTGACTGGAAAGAATCTTAGAATTGAGCAAATCTATTCGTTTGGGTGAATACGCCTCAAGTTTTCGATTTGCCAAATGGTATTTATAATGAAGTTAACATTGATTGCTGCAGAAATCTATGAACCGGTATTTGTGTTTATGGTCAGACCGAGAGTTCAGCAGACGGATTGATGGCTGTAAACACGAGAAATCATAAGCAAAGCGTAACTGGGCGGGTGCATGTTAACGATGACGAAGCGATCAAATGAGCTAACCGATCTTGAGAAGAAGATCGCTGTTAGCTTGGGCCACGAGGTCGACGGTATGTCCATCTTGAGGTTTTTCAGCAAGCGCTGGAAGACCCTAACAACGTTGATTCGTATGCGCCTTTCAAAAACACCTCTCATTGTGTTTGTACGCTCTGAGCAGGCACAGGATAAGACGGACTCCTGATCGACAATCACGACTTCGCTCTCACTACTCCCCTGGACCACCCCTGTTACTCACAAGAAGCGATGTCTCAAACGTGTATTCTCCATATCTGCGCTGCGGTCAGCACGTTTGCCGTCTCGTGCTGGTTGCTCCCTGGCCAAGCCAAGTGCTAGTGGTACCATCATCCCAGCGTCATGGCTCGCGCGCCCCGATCCAACCTATTCATGTGACGACTTAGTTGACTTCATGTGAAAGCATGACTACCCTGAAATGCAATCAGTCCCTACTTCTTTAGGTTGCCGCACGGGCAAAAGGGGGAGTCATGAAGGAGCTGGGTGCGAAAGAGAGGCGTTTGGCGACGCCTATCTGGTTGACCATATTTGTTTTCGGCCTTCACTTTGTTGCTTCATCCCTCGATTCCATCGCTGTCGCGCAGAACCAATCGTTCATCTTCACTGCTGGCGGCGATCACGGCGCGCCCAATGAGGCGGATACACGCAGCAGTTTACAGGCTATTGCCAACAGCGGCGCAGTCTTTCATCTGGCACTTGGCGACCTGAGCTATTCAGATTCCGGGCCCGAACCGACTGACGGCGTCACACCATCGCCCTGGTGTAGTGGTACCGATCCGAACAGGAATATCAGGCTGACTATCGGTGAGACATTTCCGTTTCAGTTGATTGTGGGTAACCATGAGGATGACGATTTTGTTGACGGATTCATCAACAACTTTGCCGTCTGCCTGCCCGACCGGATGAACTCCACGGGCGTGTACGCCGCGGAATACTACTCTGATTATCCCCAACCCAATCCATACGCACGGTTCATCATGATCGGGGCTGGGAACGACGTAAATGGTGTGAAATACGACTACGAACCTGGCAATGCACACTATGCCTGGCTGGAGGCAACTATCGATGCCGCGCGGGGGAGCAATATTCCCTGGGTGATCGTGGGCATGCACAAGAACTGCTTGACGATAGGCAACAAGAGCTGCGAAATCGGGGAAGCCCTGATGGATCTGCTGATCGCCAAGCGTGTAGATCTGGTTTTACAGGGCCACGACCACGATTATCAGCGTAGCAAGCAGTTGATCTGCGCCAACGCCGGCGTCTTTGACGCAAGCTGTGTCGCCGACGATGGTGCCGACAACGTGTATTCCCGCGGCGCGGGCACCCTATTCTTGATTAACGGCGCATTTGGCGGGAGCGGCTTCACGTCAATTGACTGCAACGATAGTGAACGTAATTATTTTGCGAGTGCCATGGGAGGCAACGGATCAGTTTGGCGCGACGGGAGTTGCAGTACGCGCCGCGTGGGCAGAGGAATAACGGTCTACACCGTCAGTCCAGATCGAATTGACGCACAATTCCTCATGACGTACGAAGTAACCGGATCTGGGGAGCCGTTCTACGATTCCTTCTCCATCATCAACGGGAATGCCCCAACACCGGTCGTAACTCCCACAGTTGCACCTACAAATCCTCCTGGTGGCGAAGTCGTTACTCTGAACCCGGTCGCGGATGCATACGTCCATGAAGCGACTCCAGGTGAGAATTTTGGTTCTAGCGACGCTCTGCGGACGGACGCCTCACCGGTCATTCGCAGCTACCTTCGCTTTCAGGTGCCTGCCCTCTCTGGCAACATTGCCCGCGCTACTTTGCGTGTGTTTGCCGAAACGAGTTCTGGAGGCGGCTACCAGGTATACGTGACCGGCGGGGGGTGGGATGAATCCACTATCAACTTCACAAATGCTCCAGCCCTCGGCAGTTCCTTCGGGAGTTCTGCCGCGTTTGCCGCCAATACATGGACGACCGTGGATGTAACTGGACTGGTTACTGCTGCAGGACAGTATGATCTTGCGCTGGCATCTGCGGACACAACGCAGGTGCGCTTTTCTAGTCGGGAAGGTGCCAATCCACCGCAGCTAATCATCGACGCAGTACCAACGGTGCCGCCGACACCGTCGCCCATTGCAGGCAGCATGCGCGACGGAATTGGGATCTACGCGCGGGCGACCGGGGCCTGGTATCTGCGCAACTCGGCATCGCCGGGAGCACCGGACTATGAGGCAAATTATGGTGGAGGATGGGCTGCGCCGGTCGCTGGTGACTGGAATGGGGATGGCGCGGATAGTCTTGGGGTCTACGACTCAGCGAACGGCAACTGGTATCTGCGCAATTCAAGTAATGGAGGTGCGCCGGACATCACGGTGAGCAGCTATGGCGGCTGGTGGGGTCTGCCCATCAGCGGCGACTGGGATGGCAACGGTAGCGATAACATCGGGCTGTTCGTACCGAGCACAGGCGAGTGGCTTCTACGCAATAGCAACAGCTATGGCGCGCCGGACGTCAGCTTCATCTATGGCGGTGGATGGGGATACCCGGTGGTTGGTGACTGGAACGGTGATGGTCGCGACACGATTGGCATCTACAACCCGACGAACGGGGATTGGTATCTGCGCAACAGCAATTCGGGTGGAGGCGCCGATGCAGTCGTCGGCGGTTACGGGGGTTGGTGGGGTTTCCCAATTGCCGGGGATTGGGATGGCGACGGGCGTGACACGATTGGGCTGTTCGCCTACCAGACTGGGCTGTGGCTGCTGCGCAACAGCAACAGCTATGGGTCGCCCGATATTAGCTTCAGCTATGGAGGTAGTTGGGGAATACCGGTTTCCGGTGATTGGAACGGGTCAGGGTCATTTCCTGCTGGGTTGATGACTTTTAGCGACGACTGGGATCGTGTCAACCAGACGCTCAACAGCCTGGGGGCGGCCTATTCGTTGGAGGACCTGCTCAAGTTCGCGCTCGACCCGTCGAGTCCTGTCGGTGCGACGGCGACCATACGGCCAACAGACGCTATCGAACCGACGGCGACCGAGGCAGCAGGGCGCAAGCCATCCCCGCCGCCACTGATGGTGACGGAGACAGAGAGTGCGACAGTCGTTCCGCCGACGGAGACTCTTTCACCACCTTCGACGATGATTCCGCCGGAGGAAGCTACGCCCGACATGGCCATCCCGATGTCGACGACAACACTGGAACAGCCGACCATTGGACCGAATTATCCTACCAATACGCCAGCGTTGGAGCCGCCGGAGGCGTCACCAATTCCGGCGGCCACATTCATGCCTTCGACCTGATGTACCTGCATTTAGCCGATGTCTATAACCTGCGCCAAACTGCCGCCTCTGCAGACGGAGAGAGGCAAAAAGCGCGAACTACCTAAGTCGATAGTTAATAAAAAGTTGTTCAGCGTCTGTAACGTTGTCCCATGACATTGTGTTGTTAACAAACACATCTTGTCGACTAATTTTGTTACAAATCTATAACCTAATGTGGCGATATTTTTAGGCATTTGTTAGGTAAACCTTGAAAGATACAATAACAATTAAAATACACATAAAAAATTTTTAGGTTCTGGTGTGAAGCTGCGTAAGCCCTTGCAAGTCAGGAAACCAGGGGGGTCTCGCCATGCCCTACCAGATGGTGGGCGACGGGAGGATACCTGACGTTCGAGCCAACGGACTTGATTCACAGCACATTAATGCATCGTTGTCCATCCTCATAGCCACGAAGTACGAAGTCCAGAACGTCCCGCCACTCTCGAAACGCCTCAAAAAGGCTTTTGTTTCGAGAGAATCGGCAACCACCGTCGCCGACGCTTTGAGCACAATCCACAGAGCCTGGAAACGGTTTTTCGTTTCCACCGTTACAACCGTTCACCGGCTTCCAGAACGCAACAGTGTGAGTGTTGTCAATAGTTTGCCTGGCAATCTGGGGCATCCTCCTCTTTTATTTCGACGCGCCCAGCTTAAGAGGAAAGTGGTTTCAGTCAGAGCGTATCCTAGCGTGAACCCCAGCGGTGGAGTTCAGCAAGGCCCAGGCGCTTGCGGGCAATCCGTCGAACTCACTTTTGCTGAACGTCTTTTGGCACAGCATAACTATCCATCGTCATGATGCGGTCGTCATCGCTATTGGCAGACGTCCAAATCCAGCGACCATACACTCTGCTGACGAAGAAAGGAGTAGCCCATCAAACAAGTCGCATGGTAGGTGCAGCGCTATTCATCGCAGCCTTCCATCGCAACGACTGGCCCGTTCCGACACAGAGCATACCTTGCTAAAAGGGGAGGCAAGGTCAATAGTCGGCCAGTCGCGACCATCCAAATAGGACACCACGCACCACGCTCTCATCTCGCTGAAGCCGGTCAAATACTCAGATCGGTTCCGAGTCCAGGTTTGCAATGCAGCCAAAGAGGAGGTCTGGAGCGATGCGTTGGATCATCAACAAGTCTCTACAAATTCGTTTTCTTGCAGTTGTTCTTGCGGCAGCTTTGATCATCTTCGGCATTTCGCAATTGGGTGCTATGCCAGTTGCTGTCTTTCCCGAATTTGGCCCACCTGTCGTCCAAGTTCAGACTGAAGCACTGGGGCTGTCTGCTGAAGAAGTTGAAGCCCTGATCACGGTTCCCATGGAGGCGGACCTGCTGAATGGGGTGGCATGGCTTGACGCGATTCGTTCCGAGTCGGTCAACGGGTTGTCGTCGATTGAGATGATTTTCGAGCCAGGCACTGATCCGATACGTGCGCGGCAGATGGTGCAGGAACGCCTGACACAGGCGCACGCGCTGCCGAATGTGTCGCAGCCGCCTGTGATGCTTCAGCCGTTGTCGGCCACCAACCGCGTCATGACCATCGGCCTGTCGTCGACCGAACTCTCCCTGATCGACATGTCCGTCCTTGCCCGCTGGACGGTTCAACCACGCTTGATGGGCGTTCCAGGTGTCGCCAACGTGTCTATTTGGGGCAGGCGCGACTGGCAGCTCCAGGTGCAGGTCGATCCGGAGCGCTTGCACGCCAACGACGTCACGCTCGATCAAATCATCGAGACGACTGGGGAAGCATTGTGGGTTTCACCCTTAAGCTACTTGAAATCGTCAAGCCCGGGTACCGCCGGATGGATCGATACTCCGAACCAGCGTCTCGGCATTCAGCACATCTTGCCCATCACGTCACCCGAAGACCTGGCCCAAGTGCCAGTGGTCGATACCGAAGGCCCTTTGCGTCTAGGTGATGTGACCAACATCGTCGCAGATCATCAGCCACTTATCGGTGATGCCCTCCTGAATGATGGCGCCGGCCTCTTGTTGGTGGTCGAAGTCTTCCCGGGCACCAATACGCTCGACGTGACCCGTGGTGTGGAAGAAGCCCTCGACGCGATGCGGCCCGGTCTGGCCGGCATCGAAATTGACACGAACATCTTCCGACCCGCGAACTACATCGAGCAGGCGATCGGGAACCTTTCGACAGCGGTGCTTGTCGGTGGCGCTCTCGTACTGATCGTTCTGATAGCCTTCTTCTTTAGCTGGCGTACGGCGTTGATCAGTATTGTGGTGATCCCGATCTCACTGATCACGGCCGTTTTCGTGCTCTACCTGACCGGAGCTACCTTCAATACGATGGCCCTGGCAGGGTTGGTCATCGCTCTCGGTGTCATCATCGATGACGCCATAGTCGATGTTGAGAACATCGCCCGGCGTCTGCGCGAACGTCGCGCACAGGGTATCGAGCAAAGTGCCCTGTCTACTGCCCTGGAAGCCGCGATGGAAATGCGCGGCCCCATTCTCTACGCGACGTTTATCATCTTGCTGGCTGTCGTGCCGGTGTTCGTCTTGCCGGGCTTGTCTGGCACCTTCTTCAGACCGCTAGCCATCTCCTACATTGTGGCGATCGTCACATCTCTGTTTGTGGCACTGATTGTCACCCCGGCACTGAGTCTGATTCTGTTGGCAAATGCGCCCGTTGGTCGCTGGGAATCCCCGCTTGTGAATGCGTTCAAGCGCATTTACACAAGCATTCTCAAGCGAACGATTCACTCGCCAACGCGCGCGCTCATCGTCGCCGGCGCGATTGTGCTGATTGGTCTCCTCGTGCTGCCGGCCCTGAACCGGTCATTGCAACTGGAATTCAGGCAAACAGATCTGCGCGTGCAATGGGAGGGGGCGCCCGGCACGTCACGCGCAGCCATGATCCGGACGATGTCACAAGCTATTGCCGAATTGCGATCCATTCCCGGTGTTCGTAACGTTGGGTCCCACGTAGGGCGCGCGATTACGGGCGACCAGGTGGTTGCCATCAATTCAGGTGAACTCTGGATCAACCTCGACCCTGCAGCCGACTATGCGGCGACCGTGGCTCAGATCGAGGAAGTGATTGACGGTTACCCCGGGCTGCTTCGCGATGTCCAGGCGTTCCAACCTGAACGACTTGATGAGGCGCTGGTCGGTACCGAACAGGATATGGTCGTTCGCGTCTATGGCCATGATCTGGGCGTGCTGCGCGAGAAAGCGCAGGAAGTGAGCCAAATTGTCTCCGGGATCGACGGCGTTGTTGACGTGCAGGCTGCGCTGCCAGAGGAACGCCCACAAGTTGAAATCCAGGTAGACCTTGAGGCGGCTGAACGCCACAGCATCCTGCCGGGTGATGTGCGCCGGGCGGCGACGACGTTATTGTCTGGCCTGCGTGTCGGCGATCTCTACGAAGAACAGAAGGTGTTCGATGTGGTCGTCTGGGGTGCGCCTGAAATACGCCACAATCTCACGGACATCCAGGAACTGCTAATCGACACGCCCAATGGCGACCAGGTACGGCTGGGTGATGTTGCTGACGTGCGAATCGCGCCGACTCCGATCATCATTCGACGTGACGCCGTCTCGCGTTACGCCGATGTTGTTGCCTCGGTTGAAGGACGATCACTCAGTGCGGTAGCTGCCGACATCGAGTCGAGACTCGGCGAGGTTGAGTTCCCGCTCGAATACCACGCGGAGATAATTGCAGGGTCTCTTGAACAGCAGTCCTCTCAGCAGCTCATGGTGGGAGTCGTTGCCACACTGGTGATCGGAAGCCTGCTGCTGCTGCAAGCATGCTTCAATAGCTGGCGCCTGGCATTTCTCACCGTCTTGACCTTGCCCGTGGCTGCGCAAGCCGGTGCAGTACTGATAGCGTACCTCACCACCGGCGGCACGCTCTCGATTGGCTCACTCTTTGGTTTCCTGGCCGTGCTGGCTATCGCGGTACGCAACTGCATCTTGCTGGTCAACCACTTCCAGCACCTGGCGCGATATGATGGCGTGCCCTTTGGGCAAGAGCTCGTTTTGCGCGGCGCAGCAGACCGAATGGCACCGATCGTTATGACGGCGCTGGCAACCGGCGTTGCCCTCATCCCGCTGGTGCTGTACGGCAGTGTTGCCGGTAACGAGTTATTGAACCCGATGGCGGTCGTCATTCTGGGCGGGTTGGTAACCTCAACATTGTTCAATCTGTTCATCCTCCCCCCCTTGTACCTGCGATTTGGGTTTGAAGTCGTGCCTGAGGCAATGCCGCAGCTCATCACGCAGCCCGGTGTTGGGGGAGACTAGTCTCGATGAATTCTGACCGTATTAACTGCCTGAAGCGGAGGGAAGTTGGAATGCACCGCAATAAACGCCTGATCTGTGCGATTGTCCTTGTCCTGGTTGGCATTCAGATTGTGGCATGTGCGCCGGCACAAACAACCACAGCGGTCGAGCATGAAGAACCTGCACGCGTCGAAAAAGTCGACGGATCGGAATTCAATCGCGTCGCCTTGACCGAACGTGCCGCCGAACGGCTCGATATTCAGACAGCTGAAGTTAGTGAGGAAGTGGTAAATGGAGCGACCCGAAGGGTCATCCCGTACTCTGCGATCATCTATGGCCTGAATGGGGAGACCTGGATCTACGTTAGCTCTGCGCCTCTGACCTTTGTTCGAGAGGTGATCAGCATTGACCGCATCAACGGCGATCTGGTCGTGCTTGATGATGGGCCGCCCGTGGGCACCCTCGTTGCGACTGTTGGCGTCGCCGAACTGTACGGTATTGACACCGGAGTCGGAAAATGAGTGAAATGCAATGGATTGTTGCAACCAGCCTGAGATTCCGATACCTGGTGGTCTTTGTTGGTGCGGTGCTGATGATCTTTGGCATCGCTGCGATCCGCACCATCCCGGTGGATGTATTCCCCGAGTTCGCACCGCCACGGGTCGAAATTCAGACACCAAGCCTTGGTCTGTCGGCTGGTGAGGTGGAAGCCCTGGTCACCATTCCGATGGAACAGGTGTTTAATGGGCTTCCAGGACTTGACATCATGCGCTCCAAATCGGTTGAGCAGTTGTCGTCAATCCTCCTCATCTTCGACCAGGGAACCGACTTGATGGAGGCGCGGCAGTTGGTCCAGGAGCGTCTGTCACTGGTCACGCCGACGTTGCCAACCTGGGCCGCACCACCTTTTATGCTGCCGCCTCTTTCGTCCACTGCGCGCACGATCAAGATTGGGATCTCGTCGGAAGAGCTGTCCGTAATCGATCTGTCCATGATCACCTACTGGAAGATCAGACAGGAGCTACTGCGCGTACCTGGTGTGGCGAATGTGGCCATCTGGGGCGAGCAGATTGACATACCGCTGGTTCAGGTCAATTCGGAGCTGCTAGCGGAGTATGGCGTATCGGTTGACGACGTGATTCAGGTCACATCTGATGCTCTGGACGTTGGTTTGATCCAATATTCAAATGGATCGGAAGTTGGTACTGGTGGGTTCCTTGAGACTCCCAATCAACTAATTCCCATTCGGCACGTCGCGTCCATTTCGCAGCCGTCTGACCTAATACACATACCAGTGAACGATGAGCTGAAAGATGACGGCACTGCGCTGCGACTCAGTGACATTGCCACCATAGAACGTGGTACCTGGCCCATGATCGGCGATGCCGTCATCAACGATGGCCCCGGTCTGCTGCTCATCGTTGAAAAGTTCCCCTGGGCCAACACGGTGGCGGTGACGCACGGAGTAGAAGCCGCTATTGAGGATATGAGACCCGGCCTTCCCGGGATAGACATCGATACCACCATCTTCCGTCCGGCGACTTTCATCGAACTGGCGCTCGAAAACCTGGTCAGTTCGTTGTTCATCGGCGCTGGTCTCGTTGTGGTGGTGCTGTTGGTATTCCTCTGGGACTGGCGTATCGCGCTCATCAGCGCCACGATCATCCCGCTGACGATGGTGGTCACCCTGCTCATTCTCTCGCTGTTTGGGACGACCCTGAACGTGATGGTTTTAGCAGGGCTGGTGATCGCCATCGGCGCCGTGGTCGATGACGCCATCGTCGATGTGGAGAACATCGTGCGCCGCCTCCGGCAATTTCGCCAGGCGGGGAGCAAAGTGCCGACAGTGAACATCGTCCTCGATGCATCGCTTGAAGTGCGCAGCGCGATTGTCAACGCCTCGTTGATCGAAATGAGTGCCCTGGTGCCGGTCTTCTTCCTGGAAGGCCTGTCCGGCGCATTCTTCCGTCCGCTTGCCCAGGCATATGTGGTGGCGACGCTCGTATCCCCACTGATCGCGTTGACGGTTACGCCGGCGCTCATCATGATTCTCCTGTCTGCTGCTCCGATTCGTGACCGCCTGTCACCGATCGTGCCGCCGCTGCACCGTATCTACCACGCATTGCTGTCGCGAAGCCTGAAAGTGCCATCTCTGGCCTACGCGACTTCTGTCGTTATCCTGGTGTTGGGCATCTTGATCTGGCCATTGCTCGGTCAGGAACTCCTCCCGTCGTTCAAGGAACGGGATTTCCTGATGCACTGGCTGACCAAACCAGGCACGTCGCATCCTGAAATGGTTCGTATCTCGACCCTGGCCTGTCAAGAATTAAGGACAATTCCGGGGGTGCGCAACTGCGGCTCGCACATTGGACAAGCCCTGTTGATGGACGAGGTCTACGGTATCTACTTCGGTGAGAACTGGATCAGCGTCGATCCTTCGGTTGACTACGACCAGACTCTCGCCAGTGTGCAGGAACTTGTAGACGGCTATCCCGGGCTTTATCGTGACGTTCAGACCTACCTGAAGGAGCGAATCAGAGAGGTGCTGACCGGCTCAAGCCATCCGATCGTCATTCGTATCTACGGTGAAGATCTCAACGTACTCCGAGCCAAGGCGAATGAGGTAGAGGCGAAACTCGCGGAAATCGAGGGTATCACTGACCTCCATGTGGAATTCCTGGTAGACATTCCACAAATAGAGATTGAGGTGAATCTTGCTGCGGCTGAACGCTATGGCCTGAGTCCGGGTGACGTTCGGCGCGCCGCGGCCTACCTGATCGCAGGCTGGGAGGTCGGTGATATTCACACGTCCAACCGGACATATGACGTGAATGTGTGGAGCCTTCCAGAAAACCGTGTAAGCATGACGAGCCTCTACGACCTGCGGATTGACACGCCGAGCGGCGGCCAGGTGCCTCTGTCGGAGGTGGCCGATGTGCGCATCGCTCCAGCTCCGAACGCCATCAATCGTGAGAATCTGGCTCGACGTATCAACGTCGAAGCTGAGGTGGTTGGGCGGGATCTGGGCTCAGTCGTGGGCGATGTCAAACAGGCGCTCACACAGGTTGAGTTTCCGCACGGGTACCACCCTGAGCTCCTGGGAGAATACGCGGAACGAGAAGCCGCCCAGCAGCGCATCCTGGTCGCCGGAATTGTTGCCGCGCTGGTTATCTTCGCGCTTCTGCGGGTATCCCTTGGCAGTTTGCGTCTGGCAGTCATGTCCTTCCTGAGTCTACCGATGGCCTTGGTGGGCGGCATCCTGGCGGCGTACTTCGCCAGTGGTGGCATTCTTTCACTCGGCTCACTGGTAGGCTTCCTCACGATCTTAGGCGTCGCTGCCCGAAATGGCATCATGCTGATCAGCCATTACCAGCATCTTGAGGACTTTGAAGGCGAAACCTTTGGCCCGCAGCTTATTCTTCGCGGGTCGCGCGAACGTATCGCTCCGATCATGATGACGGCATTGACCGCTGGGTTGGCGTTGGTGCCGCTGGTGATCGCTGGCAGTATTCCGGGTCATGAGATCGAACACCCGATGGCTATCGTCATCCTGGGCGGCCTGGTGACTTCAACATTGCTCAACCTGTTTGTGATACCGACACTCTACCTGCGCTTCGGTAGACGACGCGATCATCATGTAGAAGTGCATGGTGCGCCACAGGCATCTTGAGCGAGCTAGCGATGGGGTATTGAAAACGCCAATCGACAGAAGCGTGTCAAACCCTTCCTAGCGTTGTTCATCAAAATCGCGGGAAAGCCATCAGTGGTTCAACCGCGATTTTGATGATCGTTCGTTATTGCGGTTTGAAGTTTTGAGACGAACATAACGGCGGCGAGTCAAGTCCCTGAATTTGACCCAGCTTCATTCAAGAATGCTCTTTGACGCCTGATACTTCGTGCCGCTTCAATCAAAGGAGAATGTGATGCGTCGTTTTTGGAGAGTTTGGTTAACGACAATCGTGTTCATGCTGATGGTTGCTACTGCCGCGCATGTCCACAGCCAGTCAGATGCCGCCGCTGACGAGTCGTCTGAAGTCATGTTTGTGGATTTCCTTCCAGAGAATTTTAGCAATTCGAGCACCATTGACAACGCATGGCACCCCATGCAGCCAGGTACCTTTTCGGCCTTTGAGGGGATCACAGTGGAAGATGGCGAAGAAATCCCACATAGGATTGAATTCACTGTTACCGACCTGATAAAACGGATTGAAGGCGTGAACACGGTTGTCGCCTGGATAGTCGACATCAGCGATGACGAGGTGGTCGAAAAAGAGATCGCCTTTTACGCGCAGGATGACGACGGCAACGTGTGGTATTTTGGTGAGCATCCGGAGGAATATGAGAACGGCGAATTTGTCGTGGCACCCACCTGGATAGCGGGGGTCGAGGATGCATTGCCCGGCGTAAAAATGCTGGCTGATCCCCAATTGGGGACACCCAGTATCATGCAAGGGTTTGCCCCCGCTGTCGATTGGACGGATCGCGGACGGGTTGATCAGGTGGGCCAGGAAGTTTGTGTGCCTGTGGATTGTTACGAAGACGTTCTGGTGATTGCTGAAACAAGCGAGTCGGAGCCGGACGCCTACCAGCTCAAATATTATGCTCGAAGTGTCGGGAACATTCGAACGAGCTGGAGAGGTGCAGACGCAACTCAAGAAGAATTGGAGTTGGTCGAGTATGGAGTGCTTGACCCCGATGCACTGGAAGCGATACGGGCCGAGGCGCTCGCGCTGGAAGCACACGCCTATGAAATCAGTCCGGATATATATGGACTGACGGAACCTTCGGAAGCGATGGCGCTGGAGGGTTAACACGTCCGTCGCAATACTTCGATAGCTGACTACCTAATGCTCGGTGTCATTCCGATACCGAGCATCTTTCATTGTGAAAGCGAAGGCTCGTCAATTTCGCAGTGCCTCAACCGGTTCCAGGCGCGCCGCTCGCAGCGCTGGATACGTACCGGATACCAACCCGATCGCGCCGCCGACGACTGGGGCAAGGATCGGAGCCGCCGGATCGAGCACCGGCGTCCATACCTGGTAGGCAGAGACCGCAACCACGATCAGAACGCCGAGACTGGCGCCAAGAATTCCGCCGACAATGCCCATGGTGGCACTCTCCAGCAGAAACTGTATGGCGATGTGCTTGCGAGTAGCGCCGATAGCACGGCGCAGCCCGATCTCGCCGATCCGCTCCATGACCGACACCAGCGTGATATTGCCGATGCCAATGGCGCCGACGATCAGCGATAGTCCTCCAAGCAGCAGCAGCATGGCATTGAGATCGCTTTGCACCGCATCACGCACACGCTGCGGTTCTGGCGGAAACTCCACTCGGAGCGCCGAAGGATCATCAGGGCGCAGCGCTAGTGGGCTTTGCTGTACGATGAGCGAGGCTGCGCCAATCCGAGTCTCAATCACAACTGAAAGAGGTCTTTGCAGGCCGAAGTCGTGGCGGGCAGTGCCTTCGGGGATGATCACGGAGCCAAGCAGCGCGGGCTGGCGGGCAACGCCGCGCAGGATGCCGATGACCAGATAGCGATAGTCTCCAATCGTGATCGCGGGCAAATGCTCAACGCTGACGATTCCGAGCCGTTGGGCAGCCGTCGGTCCAAGCACCGCGACCCGATCCATACGCTGCGAATGCCCCTCGTCCATGAACCGTCCCGATTCGAGATCGGCCCTTACCGCCGCGAATAGTGAGGGCGACGCGGCGTGGATCGCCAGATTGAAAGCCGTCTGCCGGCGCGGATCTCTCACTGGAGAGGCGCTCACCAACACCTCGCTTGTATCCACGGCACTCATCGTACCGGCGGCGACGACGCCATTCAAACGCAGAAGACGCTCAGCAGCATCCCAGGGAAGGGCAAGCGGATCGACACCTGTCAGGCCGGACTTCCCGGTGACGATAACCTCGGTCGCGGCCAACTCATCAAACTGGCTGATGATGCGATTGTTGGCGGTAAAGGACAGTCCGACGGTTGCGACAAGCGCCGTCAGCCCAATGACGACGCCCAACATGGTCAGCAGAGTCCGCAGTGGGCGGGCGAACATGCCTGCGATCGCTTCTTCCAGGAGGTCGCGAAACGCCATTCCAGACGGCAGCGGCGCACCTCTCGCGTCACTCTTCATGGCGGCTTCTGCCGGAATACGGCTGCTCGTCTGATCAGTAATGTCTGTCAACGTTCCGTCGATGATGTGGACGCGGCGAGCGGCTCGCCTGGCGACATTCTCGTCATGCGTCACAATGATCAGGGTCATGCCCTGTAGATTGAGCTGCTCCAGGAAATCGAGAATCTCGGCAGCCGACTTTGAATCGAGATTGCCTGTTGGCTCGTCACATAGGAGCAGACTCGGAGACCCAACCAGCGCCCGCGCAATCGCCACTCGCTGGCGCTCACCACCGGATAGCTTCGACGGCAAGAAGTCCGCACGATGCGCGAGGCCGACGCGCTCAATTGCCGCCAGAGCGCGCTCGCATCTACCGCGCTGGGATTGTTTGCGGTAAACGTCTGCCAGCATGACGTTTTCCAGCACACTCCGGTGAGGCAGCAGGTGAAATGACTGGAACACGAAGCCGATACGCTGACTCCGCAGACCGGCGCGTTCGTGATCGCTCAGCGTAGTGGTGTCGATGCCTTCAAAGAAGTAGTTGCCGCTGGTGGGGCGATCCAGACAGCCGATGATGTTCAGCAAAGTCGATTTTCCGGCACCCGACGGCCCCGTAATCGCCAAACAATCCCCTGGCTCAAGACTCAAATTGACTTCCCGCAGCGCCTCGATGGTGACTTCACGCCCATACTGCCGGCTAACTTGCTTCAGTTCAAGGACATGCTCGGTCCTGTCAGGTGCTGCTGTCATGATGCGGTCTCGAACCCGATGACAACCATTTGACCAGCAGTCAACGATCCGTCGAGCGCAGTTACTTCGACAAAGCCATCAGCAGACAACCCCGGTTCAACAGCGACAAACTCAAACGCACCGTTGTTCTCAAACAGCACACGTGAAGTCCCGTCGGCAGCGAGCGACAGCGCGCTGATCGGGACCGTCATGACCGCCCCGTCAGTCGACTCGACAGGGATCGTGAGTCGGAGGGAGAAGCCTGCCAGCGATTGCGGCGTCTCATCGACCAGAACTTCAAAATAGATGTGAAACCCATCGACACCGAACGTGCCGGGTGTGTCGGCGACGAGGCCAACGACGCCTGACGCATCAATACCCAGGTCTGGCTCGTCAATTGCGACCTCCATCCCGGGGCGAACAAGCGGCGCTTCATCGAGCGGCAGAGACGAGTCGATCACCAGTTGATTGTTGGTCACTGTTAACAACGACCCAGCCGCTTCATCGCCAATCACCACATTAACCTGATCGATGCGAACCGGCAGGATCGGTAGAAACACAATCTCGTTGGCGGGCACCTGTACGCCTACCTCCAGTCGTGCCGCCTCCAGATCCGCGCTGATACGTTCGACTGCCCCAGCAGCGGTCAGCGCATCGCGTTCGGCGGCTTTCTGAGCATCGAGGGCAGTCTGAAGCGCCACTTCGCCGGCCAGTCGCGCAGCTCTCGCTGCTGCCTCGGCCAAAGCGACGTTCGCCTCCGCAGCTGCGATCTCTGCCTCCGTCGCGTTCGCATCGAGTCGCAGCGAGTCCCGGTCTGCGACCCGTGCAGCGACCTGGGCATCCGCGCTCATGTTAGCGCTTTCCGCGTCGGCACGGGCCGCATCCACCAGCAGCGGAGCCGCGGCGACGGCATCTTCCGCTGTCAACTGACGGTTGGCGGCCTCTGCCAACTCATGTTCGAGGGCCCTGATGACAGCAAGCTGCTCGTCTGTCGGCCCGTAGGGCTGCCACCCCTCCGAGACATACCAATCGGACACGGCTTCGCTGGTGTGATCGTCATAGATGCCGTCAGCCGGGCCGGGATCATAGCCGAGTCTCTGCAGCCCTTGCTCCAATTGGCGCACGTCATCGCCGGAAGTGCCGGGGACAAGATCGCGAAATACGGGAACTTCACCCTGCAGGACGAAGACCGGCCGTCCCGAAATGCCGAGCAGCGCATCGCCTTCATCCGTCTGTGCCGCCGGTGCAGGCAGGGAGGTGATGACACCCATCTCTGATTTCAGGGGTGACGGAACGACCGAGATCGCCAGGGGCGAGCCAAAGCGGGCCGTGCCGCGCGCGATGACATCGGAGGTGAGGACGCGCTCCTCAACCGGGACCAGGATCGGCGACGGCGTGGGGGGCGCTGTGCGCGCGGCGGCCTCCGCCGGAGACATGATCGTCGATCCGGCAATCCAACTCACCGCCGCGACAACAATCACAAGCGCGAGGACAAGGAACAACGTTACCATCCGGTTTCTGCTCATGGTTTCCTCTCGTTGTGGTCGCTGGGCCGGACAATGCACTCATCCGAGCTGGCGCGAACACCGGTTCCAATGCCACTCAGATGCCGAGCTAGCCTTGCCGACCGGCATATAATTCGCGCTCAACCTGGCTTTCAACCGGATCGAGAATGCGGTCCTCACAGCGGAACGTGACGACGGCGAGCGCGCGCTCTTCCTCTTGCAGGGCTGCCAGTGCTGCCCTGGCATCCTCCGACAGCGACTCGATCGGAGCGCCACCTGTGAGTTCATGGACTCGTCGCCTGAGGTCCGGCTCGATCTCGCGCTCAAGGTTGTAGTCAAAGCCTGCATCACGCATACATTGGCCGAACTCAGCAAGTGCGGCGATCATCCGCGGATCTTGCTCGATGAGCGCGTCCTTTGGGTTGACATAGGTCGTGGTGAGCTGCTCCGGCGTGAAGACCTGCTCGATGGCCCTGCGCGTGCAGCCGCCCGTTCGTGTCAAGTCTTCAGTCTCGATGGCAACGGCGAACGTGGCATCGGTGTTCTCGCCCAAGAGGGTACGATTATAAGCGACCTGATCGGCTGGGGAGAGGTTGCTAAAGATCTGAACGTTTTGTTCGCCCAGGCCAGTGCGGGCCGGCGTTCCTGCCTGAGCTTGCTGCGGTGGGTGGCCGGTATAGAGCGTCGAGATACCGAAGCCGAACTGCTCCATATACTGGCTTTCACTGTATCCCGGCAGTGACTTGTCAGATACCATTGCTGTACGCACGGTATTGTAATCGGCGGCTATGTATTCGAACCCGGCTTCACTCATGCATTCGGCGATCAGCGATTCGACCTCCTCGATGCTTGTCACAAGCTCCGCTCTGGAAAGGCCGAACTCCTCTGAGCCGGGCAAGGCGGTTTGCTCTCTCGTACCGCCCTGATTAGAAGCCGCCTGTACTTCCTGGCTGGCCGCATTGTCTTTGCTCGCGTTCGGCGCGTTGGCAGACAACGCGGATGATGTCACGTCGCTGCTGCACCCGATCAGGACGACGACAAGGACGAGGCTGAAAGCCAGCAGATTGACCCGCCGCCATGCAACCGCGACGTCCTGAATGCGACGCAAGCGTACAACGTTTCGTACAGTTTTCATCATCCTGTTTTCCCTCTCGTTGATAATTGAACTGTAAACGTTGTTCCTTCTCCGACCTGGCTTTGCACGGCGATATCGCCACCGTGAGCGCGGGCTATGGTCTTGGCGATTGCCAAACCCAGGCCCGTGCCATTTGTACTGCGTGACTTATCGATGCGATAGAAGCGGTCGAAGATGTGAGGAAGATGCTCCGGTGCAATGCCAACACCCGTATCACTGACAGTGATGGCCATCGATTCATGTGTATTGGTTGGGGGCAGTGCCGATATTTCAATCGTGCCCTTCGTCGTGTATTTGATGGCGTTTTCGATCAGATTCACAAACAACCGGATCAGCCCATCGCGGTCACCCATCATGATGAGGCCGTCATCTGGGAGCCGATCGACGAGCCTGAGCCCTCTGTCTTCAGCCAACGGAGCGAGCGAGGCCAGCACATCCTTGAGAAGAATTGCCAGATCAATCCGTTCAAGTTTTGCTGGCTGCAGCGCTGAATCCTGGCGCGCCAATTGCAGCAATCCCTGGGTCAACAAGGTCATGTGCTCAGCTTCCTGCCCTAAATCGGAGAGTGCCTGTTCATATTCTGTGACGTCACGCCGACGCGTCAGCGTACTCGCGATGATGGTCTGCATGGCGGCCAAAGGCGTGCGCAGTTCGTGAGAAGCGTCGGCGGTGAACTGGCGCTCCCGCCGGAACGCGTCGTCCAGCCGGGTCAACATCGAGTCGAAGGTGGCGGCTAAACGCCCCACCTCGTCTTCGGTCTCCGGCAGACTCAAGCGAGCGGATAGATCATGAGCCGAAATCTGGCGGGCCGTACTCGTGATCTTGTCGACGGGGGCGAGGGCGCGTGCAGCCAGGAAATAACCACCAACGCCGGCCATCATCACGACCAGTGGCCCACCGATGAGAAGCGCAATGCTCAGCCTATCCAAGACGCGCCGCACGTTATTCAGATTTTGGGCGACCTGGAGTGTGCCAACGATCTCGTTATCGGCAATAATCTGTGAGTCAAAGATTCGGATTTGATCTTTCGTGGTAGGGTCAGTCACGGTGCTGAATTCTCCCACGTTATTGGATACGCCGGTATCGACGCGGGGAGGTGGCAAGTCGGAGTACGGCCCATACCGCTGCACCAGGTCGCCGCTCTGATTCCAGACCAATATGCTCAATCCCTGCTCGCGCAGATCCTCATACTGCGGATCATCGATTGAGTGTTCGATGGAGATCAGCTCACCACGCCTGACTTCGACCTCCGCCAATAATTGAACCGTGACGACCCGTAGTGTCTCATCGACGGCTGCCGAGAGACTGTAAGACATGTTCGCATAGACAAAGAGTCCGAAAATCACCAAACCAGCGAGGAGCAGGCCTGCTGTCCAGAGACTGAAGCGTACCCGAAGTGTTTTCAGTCCCTTCATTCATCTAAGTCCTGATCCGATAGACGATAGCCAGCTCCTCGCACGGTATGTATGAGCTTCAACTCAAATGGATCGTCAATCTTGCGACGTAAGTTGCGGATGTAAACATCGACGACATTCGACTGACTAAAAGCGTCGTAATTCCACACGGATTCGGCAATCTCTGTTCGAGTGAGAACGCTTCCGGGATCGCGCATAAGACATTCTAGAACGGCGTATTCCTTGGATGTCAGCTTGATGAGCGTATCGTTTCGCATCACGACGCGCGTGCGCGGGTCAAGGGTCAGGTCTGCGATTCGCAGCGTCGGGTTCTTATTCGTACTACGACGGGAGAGCGCACGTAGGCGTGCCAACAATTCCCGCAGGTTGAAAGGCTTGACGAGGTAATCATCCGCGCCCGCGTCCAACCCGATAACGCGATCGTCAACCGTGTCACGCGCCGTCAGCATCAAAATCGCCGCCTGATTATCCTGGCTGCGCAGGCGGCGGCAAACCGTGATGCCATCGATCTCTGGCAGCATGATGTCCAGAACAATAATGTCGTACTCAACTACATCAGCCCAGTCTAGGGCTTCACGTCCGGTATGCGCCAGATCGACAGCATAGCCCTGCTCTTCCAGCGCCCGTTTGACGTAGTTTGATACGTTCGGCTGATCCTCGACAATGAGAACACGCATTCAATCCGTCCTGGCTGTCACCCTTCGTCGAATTATACTATTCTCTGGAGAGCGGCACTGTTGTACCGCCACTCCCATTCGCTGAGTCACGACGCGGGGCGTTAAGTCCGGCAAGAAGGCCTCGACGTTGCAGAGCAGCATCCTTTGTACACAGTTTTCATCGAACTTCTACTTGATCGTGAGCGTTCCTCTCATGCCGCCTTCATAATGCTCAGGAAAGGTGCACAGATAGGTGTAGGTGCCAGGGGCAGGCGCATCGAACGTTACTGAATCGCTTTCATCGCCCTCAATCAATCGGGTATGTGTGATGATGCCGGGGTCATTGACATCCAACCAGTCCTTGTTGTCACCCGCAGCGATGGCATTGGCAATGACGCTCTCTTCTTGGCCGGGCACTACCAACACCCAATTGTGTCCAACTTCGTCATCCGGGTCTGTCCGATTGTTGAATGTGAGCGTAATCGTTGAACCAGCCGGTGCTTCTAAAGCTTCCTGGACATAGGAGAAATCTGTGGCATCAGTTGACGTATCAATTTCGAGCAATACAGATTCTGAGGCTGTTGAGCTAGCCTGGCTCGATTCAGTCGCAGAAGTCGCCTCAGCAGCCAGGGCTGGTTCGGACACCGGGCTGGTCCCATCAGATTGGGAAGCTACTGCTACAATGGCGAGGGCAGCCAGCCCTAGTACCACGCCAATGACCACGAAACTGAGCCGCAAGGGACCGGTATTGGAACCAACACCCTGAGTTTCCCGACGTCGGATCACAAATGAAGCCAGCGTACCCAGCCCCAATACAAGTGGCGCTCCTATTACAAGTGGAACTATGCCTCTTGGATTAAGTCGGGTAAACGGCATCACCGTCAGGTGGATACCTGAACTAGCGACAGCCTGGCTAGTATCATCCCGGCTGGCGGGTTCAGGCATGGCGACCATATACACAATGTAATCACCATCCAGAATTGCATTGACCCTCCACGAAAGCGTAGAGGAGTCGCCTGGTGACAACTGGTCAATATATTGGGTCCGCTCTGGCGACCAATCCTCTGGATCGACCACATCGCCCTCTTGGTCGAGATTGATAATGTTCATCGCTACAATCGTAGGGGGAGCCGTCTCCCCTTGTAGATTTGTCACCACCGTATCGAAAAAGATCGGGTCTCCTGTCTTCACTGTCTGGTAAGCCATATCGATGGATATACCCAGGGGTGTTTCTGGGTTCGCGGGCTGTTCAATTTGCGATGGATTTTCCTGAGCCGACGCGACGAATGTACTCAGGACAAGGATGAGGCCGGTAGTTACAAGTACGAGCACGCTTGTTAGACGACCTGACTTCCACGGAAACAAGCGTGCTTTCCCTCCCTCAATGCGAAGACCTGGGGCGGCATACACGAGGAGTAGTATCAGCATCAGGACTGCAAACACAATCGGCGACCAGAGCCAGCTCCCAAATTCCTCAAACGTTCGGTTATTCACGAGGATCTTCGAAAGAAAGTGATTCTGGGCTGCGAGTGGGTTCAATTGCTGCAAAAATTGTCCCGCGGCTCCCGTCTGGGCACGCCCGGGCAACTGCGCCGGAACGAGAATAAGGACGAAAATGCCCAGGCTCACCAAGTAACTGGTGCGATTTGAATTAGCCCAAAAACTCACGAACATCCCCGTACCTGTATAGGCAATGGTTAGTATCGTCCCGAGTAAGGCACCCCAAAGCACAGCTGGTGCTAAGACCTCGTCACCTTGGGCGAGTACAGCCATGTAAGGAATAGACAAAACCAGAGCCGCAGGCCAGGGGGTAAGGGCGGCAAGGAACTTGCCGACAACCATCTGCCTCCGCCTCGTCGGCGTAAGCAGAAGCGATTCGAGAGTACCTCGTTCTCGATCACCGCTAAGCATATCTGCACCGATGATCATGCCTATAAACAGGCCGACGGAGATAGCGGTCTTCAGTGTCTCGTAGACCATTTCCTTAGGGGGCATGAGACTCAATTCGACGTTATATGCGGTCACAAAGGATTGAAATCCCAGCACGATACTGAAAAGGAGAATGAGGATAGGCGCTTTCCCTCCAACCCACAATCCATGGGCTTCATTGAGGAAGACAACCCACCATGTAGGCGACGCCGAACTGGATGCTTCAACCCGACTTTGTTGCCGTATACTGCTCAGTTGACTGGTATTCTCGGTCATGAGATTGCCTCGTCAGTCACTTGGAGGAAAAGATCTTGTAATCGGTTGCCTGCGAACCCAAAGCTGGTGACGGGAATTTCGGCATCAATAAGAGCCCCCAGGATTTGGTTTCTAATGAGGGATTCCTCCGATCCATTTCCGTTGGCCAAGTCCACGAGTTCAACCGCCAACTGACCTGTCAACTCGTCTGTCCGAGTCACCTGCTTGATCTTTGGTACAGCCATCATGACTTGTTGAGCTTTATCAAGTGATGAGGCAGGGACACGTACCTGGATGATGTTGCGCTCGGCCTGCCCAAGAACTTCGGCTACGGATCCAGAGGCAACAACCTGTCCTAAGTTCATGATAACAACATCGTCGCAAACGCTTTCGATCTCTGACAGCATGTGGCTGCACAAAACGATGCTGGTGTTTCGCTCTCGCGCAATCCGCTGTATGAGCGTAAGCAACTCTTGTTGACCTCGCGGATCAAGACCCAGAGTCGGCTCATCCAGGAAGACGACCACTGGATCATTGACGAGCGCGCGCGCGATTCCCAATCTTTGTCGCATCCCGTGACTGTAGGTACTGATCAAGGATATTGCTCTTTGCTGCATTCCCACCTCTTTAAGAAGCTCCAGACCATACTCTTTCGCTTCTGCAGCTGTTCGCCCATAGAGCTGACCGAAAAAAGTCAAATACTCAATGCCGGTGCTGTGCCTGGGAAATCCTAGTCCCTCCGGAAGAACGCCAATCTTACGGCGAATTTTCTCAGGATGTTCGGAACTGATACCATCCACTTCAAACCGTCCCGAAGAAGGCTCCAGCATCGTGGTGAGGATACGCAGGGCTGTCGTTTTACCTGCTCCATTGGGACCCAGAAAACCCAAGATGTGTCCGGCTTTCAATGAGAACGTCAACCCTCTAAGAGCCAGTCTGGGGCCATACGACTTTCGCAGACCCTGAGCCAATAACAACGGCTGTGTGCTAGAATCCGACCCATTCTGGTCATTACTTTGCATCACCGTTCGACTCTCCTTGTAGGTGATATCGATAACCCAATTGAACCGTACTCATTGGTGGGCATTCGCTTGAAATCAATATATTCATGTCCAAATCTGAAGTATCGATCGAGCGACATCGCCAGAATCAGCATATGTGCAGCGAGATGAAGTCATCATGAAATCATCATGAAGCTTTCTTTCATCTGATCACGCTCACTTAGCCGATCCCTGCTAGATGAACTCAACCGGCATTGATTGGCGCGGAGATCGACCCGATGGTGGAGGTTTCAGGCGACATATCGAGGCATAATCATTATGCTGCCAGGTGTGCAATGAGGACGCTCGCATGATGATGCAGACCATTTCGCGATCTATCTCATGGTTTTCTCTCTGTCTGCTTCTGATTTCCCCAGCACTGGTAAGTGCGTCATCGGCAGAGGCGGCCATTGCAATGCCGCATGCGAGCAGCGAATCCACCGATCAGTCTCCGATCGATGTGCCTGCCGCTGTTGATTGGATGTCCTCCGCTGCATCCGAGCCGACGGACCGGGCAGCCGCCTTTTACTATCCCTGGTATAGCATGCCGGAGCTGTCAGGAGATTGGGTGCACTGGCAAGAAGGAGGTTTTCATCCGCCGCTGGACATCAGCAGCGACTATTACCCGCTCCTGGGAGCCTACAGTGTGCTCGATCCTTCAATTCTCGCACAACATTTCCGCTGGCTGCGTCAGGCGCGAGTGGGCCTGATCATCAGTTCATGGTGGGGGCGCGGTAGCTTCGAAGATGAGGCCATTCCTCTGCTGCTGGATGTCGCCGCGCAATATGACATCAAAGTGGCCTTTCATATCGAACCCTATCGCAGCCGCAACCGCGATCAACTAGTCAACGATATCCGCTATCTATACGATCGTTATGGCGATCATAGCGCTTTCTATCGTACGACGGCGAGCAGCCGCTGGAGTACGAACGACCGGTCCAAGGGGCTGTTCTTTCTCTGGTCAATCGCGTCTGCGGGACCGGATGGAGATGCCGTTAGCCCTGACTATTGGCAGCCGGGATTGAACGCAATACACGCATTTCCCGACGGCGGCATTGTTATCGCAAATACTACTTCCAGCGAGGCTATCGACGCGGGCCACTTCGATGGCCTCTACAATTACGCCACGCTCGATCTAACTGAGAGCGATGGCTTCCGTTGGGCCAGAAGCCTCCCGCCGGACGCGTGGTACGTCCCCAGTGTAATTCCTGGCTTCTCTGCCCAGCGCATCCAATATCCTGAAGAAACCACCGTGTGCCGCTGCGATGGCGAAATGTTTGACGCGCAATGGGCTGCGGCACTCGAAGTGGGCGTAGAGCCTGCCCTTGTTACCATCACATCGTTCAATGAGTGGCACGAAGGCACCCAGATCGAACCGGCAGCAATCAGAGCCGATAACGGTCTTGGTTTTGACTATTTGAATTATGGTCAGCTCTCGCCAATAGGCTACTTGAGACAGACGGCGAATTGGGTAGACCGTTTTCTCGCGATTTCTTGGCCGACAACAGTGCGCGTTCGCTATCGTATCGTGACGAGTTCGGATTGGACGACCTTTCGCCTTGTCAGTGGTGCTGACTGGATGCGGCCAAGTAGCATCGCCGCGAGCGAAACGGCAACTTTCGCTGGTTTGGAAGCCGATCATTTTCTCTTGCAGCAGCCCATCGAACGTGCACAATCCGGCGAGCAGGTGGAGATGTCTGTCGAGGTCTCTCTCGCCAATGTCGATTCGGAATCTACACTGGTGTTTGAGATCGAGCGTGGCCACATCGGTGCGACGACCGTGGAGTTATCCATCTATGCGGGTGAAGCCCTGGCCGGTCACCAGAGCTTCACCTGGGATGGCATCAATCCTGGAGCACGCAATGCCCAGGTCGTTGAAGTAAATGCTGCTGAGCTCATCAACCAGTATCCCTGATCCAGATACATGGCATGCTGGAGATCAATGCCGCGCGATGGCTCTCAATGGCGCTACTTCCTCTCCAGATGTCGCCGAGCGGTCGTCATGCCGATGATGCAGACATTGAGCCACACCAAGCCCATCGCATAGCCTGCAACGACATCGCTTAAGTAGTGAACGCCCAAATACATTCGGCTGAAACCGATGAGCAGCATCAGCAATAGTGCCCCAAGCCAAACAGCGATGCGAGCCAGCAACGAGTTTGTACCGAGCGAGACAAAGTATGCTAACAGTCCATAGCCGATCACTGCGAACATCGCATGACCGCTTGGAAAACTGTAATCTGACACCGTGTGCAGCGGGTCGTCAAAAACGGGGCGTGAACGCAAGAAGATCTGCTTCAATGTCCGGTTCAAGAGTTCGCCACCAAGACATCCGAATGTCCAAGTAACAAGATGGATCCATTTCCGCTGTCTTGCTAGCACAATACCAATTAGAGTTGCGATCCCCCACAATACTGAGTAGCCTAGCAAGGTGATTAGGCTCAGAATCAAGGTGAGCAGGGGCGTTGCCCGATCATGCAACTCGGTCGCTATTTTCTGGTCAACCTGAGTCAATTGGCTGCCGTCAGAAATGTTTCTAGCAACCAGAATGAAGAATGCAATGCCGCTAATAAGGACAAGAAACCTACCCAAAAGATAGGGCAGCAGCGATACGCGGGAATGAATCTGCGGTAAGAGACAATTCACAATATTCATTCCTAGAATAAAGGGCAAGTAACTCATGAAGGCAGGCATGTGGGGACATCATAGGCCTACACGCGCTCTGTAGGATACCCGATTATTCTCGCTTGGCACACATACCTTGTCGGCGACGGGACTACGAACAAGTTGACAGTGGAAATGTCGATGACACCTTTTGAGCTAAAAGCAGAACACAAAGAGCGAAAAAGGCATCATCTATGAACAAGGATACCTTATTTGAGGAGCGGTCCTATGAGCAAATCATGGAAAACCTAGGGTCACCACAGAGTTTGACCCCAACGAGACTCGAACTCATACGACGATCACTGCCAGAAATCGTCGAATGGTTATTATTGACTTCGGGTCTCAAGACCCATGGACGCAAGGTCAACCGGGATCAGGTCATCAGAAAGCGTCATGCAGCAGGAGAACGCCTATCCAAACTTGCCCGCGAATTCGGCGTCTCGCCACAGAGAGTACATCAAATTGTGAAGGGTGGGGAATTTTAGCTGCGTATCGTTTTGAGCAAAGTGGAGTCTTCATCGCTTGCGCTCAGCTCTTCAAGATGCAGGCACATAACCGGCTGAGCTAGTTTTATACGTTGTGGGCGGGGCCAACGGGCTTTTGGACTGCATCATCTACAGCCTGCTCACTGTCAGACGTCCTCGCGCAATGAATGAGCATCAGCCAAGTGGCCTATGCTCACTCACTGGGTTGCCGTTCGTCGTTACGCGGTGATCTCACGTATCGCTGCAGTGATGCGCTGTCTATCCGGACGATAGAGATTTTCCAGCACGGGCGAGAAGGGCACGGGGATGTCCGCCGACGCCACACGGGTCACGGGCGCGATCAGCTTGTCGGGAAAGCGCTCCATAATTCCCGCGGCCAGTTCCGCGCCGACGCCACCCGTCTTCGGGCCTTCCTCGACGATGATGACGCGTCCCGTCTTTTCGATCGAGTCGCCAATCGTCTGCCAATCGAACGGCGCGAGACTGCGCACGTCAATGACTTCGGCGCTGATGCCCGGCTCGGCCAGTGACGCAGCCGCCAGGGACTCGTGCAGCATCAACAGCCAGGCCAATACCGTCACATCGCTGCCTTCGCGCCGAACGCTTGCCGTGCCGAGCGGCACGACGTAGTCTTCGTCGGGAACATCACTGCTGGCGTTGGTTGTGCCCGTCTCGGCGCGTGCACCTTTTGAGCCATAGAGCAGCTTATGCTCGAAGATCAGCACCGGGTCATCGTCGCGCACCGCCGCCTTGAGCAGCCCTTTAGCGTCATAGGCATTCGACGGCGCGACGATCTTGAGACCAGGCACGCCGATAAAGAAGCGTTCCATGTTCTGCGCGTGTTGTGAGCCGCGTCCGGTGGCCCCGACGGGTGCGCGCAGGACGAGCGGGACTTTGATCGTTCCGCCGGACATATAACGAAGTTTCGCGGCATTATTGGCGATCTGATCCATCGCCAGATAGAGAAAGTCACTGTACTGCACGTCGGCAATCGGGCGCATCCCCATCATCGCCGCGCCAACCGCCGCGCCAATGAAGCCCAGCTCGGAGATCGGCGTGTCGAGAATCCTATCCGGGAAGCGCTTCTCCAAATCCAGCGTCACGGTGAACGCGCCACCAAACCCACCGGGAACGCCAATGTCTTCACCGATGCAAAACACGTCGGGGTCGCGTTCCATTTCTTCCGCAATCCCCTCGCGCAACGCTTCGGCAATGCTCTGATGCTTCATTACGTTAGCTCCATCGCATAAACGTCTGTCGTCAGATCCGCCTCGGTCGGTAAGGGCGCAGCGCGCGCGACTGTGACGGCGTCTTCAATCGTCTGCGCGACGCGCGCATCAATGTCGCGGAGATCCGCCTCGTTCACGTCACCGCTGTTCAACAGGCTGTTCGCCAGCAGCGCGATCGGATCGCGCGCAAACCAGAAGGCTTGCTCATCCTTATCTTGATAGTGCGCAGGGTCGCGCCGCGAGTGACCGACGCGGCGATACGTCAGCAGTTCGAGTAGAACGGGACCTTCCCCATGACGGCATTCTTCTGCCGCTTGCAACGTGGCTTCGTAGACCTTGACGACGTTATTGCCATCGACCGTTTCGCCACGTATGCCGTAGGCGTCGGCACGCTGTGAGAGGCGCGGCACGCGTGTGGTCTTGGAGTACGCGGTCGACGCGCCATAGAGGTTGTTTTCGCAGACGAAAATCACGGGCAGCGACCAGATCGCTGCCAGGTTGACAGCCTCGTGGAAGGCGCCTTCGTTGGTTGCGCCCTCGCCGAAGAAGCAAGCGACGACCTGGCTGCGCTTGCGCATCTTGAACGACAGCGCCATCCCCGCTGCGAGCGGGATACCGCCGCCGACAATGGCGATCGCAGGAACCATCCCTTTGCTCATGTCGCCGATGTGCATCGATCCGCCTTTGCCTTTTGAGCAGCCCGCCGACTTGCCAAACAGTTCAAGCATGATCTCTTCCGGCGTCAGCCCCTTCGCGATCGCGTGAGCGTGGGGGCGATGCGTCGACGTGATGAAATCATCTTGGTTCAAGGCGGCACAAACGCCGACCGCACTTGCCTCCTGACCTTGACTCTGATGAATGGTTCCGGGCATCGTGCCTTCGAGAAACAGGAGTTTCACGCGGTCTTCAAACTGACGGCACGTCACCATCCGTTCGTACAATCCCAACAGGAACGACCGCGAGTAGGTTTGGGAAACCTCAATAGAGTTCGTTAGCTCAATTTCCATTAGCGACCTTTCATAAGGACTCAAGCTCAGTCATAATCTTGCTCAGAAATCCGGCAGCGTACTTGCCGTTCGCAACCCGATGATCAACAGACAGGGTCATGTGGACGCGTTGTTGAATGACGATCTCGCCGCCGACTACCTGGACGGTCGGCGTGACCTTCCCGATGGCGAGGATCGCCGCTTCACCGGGATTGATGATTGCCGCGAACGATTCGATGTTTTCCGCCCCCAGGTTGGTCACTGTGATCGCGGTCGGGACGAGCTTTTTGGATGCTGGATCGGCCTGGCGGATACGCGCGACCTTGCCTGTGATTTGTTGGGATACCTGCTCCATCGTGAGCGACAGCGGGTTATCGACCGCGACTACGTAGAGCGCGTTATCGATCTCGGCGGCAACGCCAATCGCGCCCGTCGCCGCGCTGACCAGCCGGGCTTCGTCAAACTGGTAGGCCATGCGCGGGAAATCCTTGAGCGCGCGGGCGATGGCGACGACGAAGAAGGCATCCCAGACAAGCGTCTGTGGCGGGTTTTGTTCGCGCGCAGCCGCGCGCAGTTCGACCATGCGCTCGGCGTTCGCCGAGGTCGTCAAGTAGTAGTGCGGGATGGTCTGCTTGCTCTTTTGCAGGCGGCGCGCCAGTTCCTGTTCCGTTGCGTTGAGTGCGATCTCGTCTGGCTTAGCGGCTTGCCGCGCCTGCTGATTGCGCGCGAACATCGATTCGGCGCGCTTCGCCACCGGGGCTGCCGCAGCCACGACGACCGGCGCGGCCTCGGGTGCCGCAGCGGCGAGCACGGTTGGTGGGCTGCTCACGGCGGCGCTCTCGATGATAGCGATCACCTGCCCGACCGCCGCCATCTCCTCTTCGTTCACCAGGACAGCTCTGAGCGTCCCGGCAGCGACCGACTCCACATCCATCGTCGCCTTGTCGGTTTCGATTTCGACCAGCGGCTGCCCCAACTTTACTGGTTTGCCGACCTCGATGAGCCAACGCAGGATTTTGACTTCATCTTCCGTAGTCGCGAGATCCGGCATCTTTATTTCAATATCCATCACGAAACCTCTTCGACGACATCATGAATAGCATCCCTTGACCATGCCAGCGTGCAACATCACACCATTCGCACTGAAGGCGCACACAACCGTCCCAGTCGTTTCGTGGGTTGGTTCATCCATCATTTCGATTGCAAACATGCTTACGGAGAGACGATAGGTGCAATTAATTCGACGTAATAACGTACCCTATCGCCTCGCATCACGGCTTTGCTAAAGACAACCGGATTATCTCCAAAGGTATAAGTAATCGTCTCTTGCAGGAGCATCGGCGCCTTCTTTTCAATGCCCAAGACGCCCGCCTCAAATTCATTCGCTACCGTCGGCTCAAAGTAGTGTTTGCTATGGACAAGGTTGACACCGTACTGCTCTCGCAAGAGCGTGTAAAGCGAAGGGCCTGCCACTTCTTTTGCAGTCAACTCCGGGCAAATCTCATGTGGCAAGTAGACCGTTTCGATGATCAACGGTTCGTCGTCCGCCAACCGCAAGCGCCGCATCTTGAAAATCTTCGCGCCCGGCTGCAGGTTCAAATAGGTGACGGCGTATTTTTCTGCCGGAACCACGTCGAACGCCAGCAACCGGATCGACGGGCGCTTGTTCCGACGCTCAATCAATCGGGTAAAACTGTAAACATCACTCAGGGGATTTTCGGCTTTGGGCGGCAAGACAATCGTGCCTTTGCCCTGCTTGCGATTCAACAACCCTCTGCGCACCAGTTGATCCAATGCCTGCCGCACGGGCCCGCGACTCACGCCAAACTCTTGGCACAACGCCATCTCATTTGGAATCGTTTCATTGACCGCCCACTCGCCGATAGCGATGCGTTCAGACAAGATCTCCTCGATCTGGACGTAAAGTGGGATACCGTTTTGCTTTAGGATTGGCAAAGTAATACAAACTCTCTACTGACGCATGGAACTCGTCTTCTCAATTCCCAATTTTACTATCCACTTTAGAATAGCCTACAAAGTTTGTCAATACATATTGACAAACTTAAAAAGTGTTTCCACAATGATTAGGACGTCAGTGAGGGTGCCTCACTGTGTTTCCCTTACAAGTCTTGAAAGGAGGGAGTCTGCGGGCTACAGAGTGTGCACAGCCTTTGGAATGCCTGTCGAACCAGGTATGTGAAGGCTATCGCTTGTCGTTGGAGAGTCTTAAATTCTAAAGAAAGAGGATTAGATGAAAGGCCGTAGTTTCTTATTTGTCGTCGTTTTGATCGCCTTCTTCGCGATCAGCGCCCCAGTCCCCCAAGCCCGGCTTCTTGCACAGGATACGCCGACCATCGCTCTGACGATTCCGTTCGCGGGCGCGCCCTTCTATTGGGCTGCGGCGCATGGTTTCAAGGACGAAGGTGAACGTCTTGGTTACAACGTCGTCGTCAACAATGCCGAAAACTCGATCGAACGGCAGGTGGGTCACATCGACAACTACCGCGTGACGAACGTCGTCGGCGCTGCCGCGATTGCTCTCGATGCCGATGCGCTCGTTCCGGCGATTGAAGCGTACATGGCAGATGGGCACCCGTTCTTCGCCATCGACCGTGACATTCGCGGCCCCGTCACTGCCTTGTTGGTGACCGATAACGTCGTTGCAGGCAAGTCGCTCGGGCAGTACGTCCGCGATCGGATTGACGGACCGATTCACGCACTCGTCCTCTATGGCCCCGTCAGCGTCGTCCCCTTCGTCGACCGCCTGAATGGCTTCCTGAGCGCCTTCCAGGATGACGACAGCTTCACGCTGGTTGGCACGCCCGACGCCGAAGTTGACCCGAACACCGCTCTCTCGATTGTGACCACCTACCTGCAATCGAATCCCGAAATCAACGTCATCTACTCAGTGACCGATCTGACGAATTCCGGCGCGATTGCGGCAGTAACGGAAGCAGGGCGCATGGTTCCGGCCTCCGATCCTGCGCACATCTGGATCATTGGCGTTGACGGTAACGGCGAGACGCTCCAACAAATCCGCGAAGGCACGACTGATGCATCCTTCTCGCAGTACCCGTACATGCAGGGCGTCTGGACAGCGCGCGCCATCGATTACGCACTCCAGGGCATGGGCGATACCATTCCGAGCGGCCTGTTCTTTGGCGGCGACGTGGTCACTCCCGATAACATCGCGAGCTTCCCAACCCTCTGGGGTGACATCGAATTTAGCCAGGACATCGCTCAGTAAGTAGTATCGCCGAGTCAAGTTGCTGGAGTGAGATCGACAATCACTTCGCTGTCTGCACATAGCTCATCTGGGGGAACCGCGACATACGGACGGCCTACGGGTCGTCCGTACCGACAACTTGAAACTTTGAATACGTGAGCTAGGCTTGTTTTGAACGTTTGGATGATTGTAGATGGAACAAGACTGCCTTTTAGAGTTGTCCGGCATAACCAAACACTATCCGGGGATCCTCGCGCTCGATCACGTCGACTTTTCGCTACAAATGGGCGAAATTCACGGGTTGGTGGGCGAAAACGGCGCGGGAAAATCAACCCTCATTAAAGTCCTGAATGGCATCGTCAACCCCGATGACGGCGTCATCAGCCTCGACGGGGCGCCGCGTGTCATCGCCAACCCGCGCGACTCGGCGGCGTTGGGGATGGCATTCATTCATCAAGAACCGACCCTGTTTCCGAATCTTTCGGTCGCAGAGAACTTGTTCGCCGGGCATCCGCGCCTCAATCGCTGGGGGCTGGTCAGCAAGGCCGATCAGAAGCAGGCGGCGCGCCAACTGCTGGCGCGGATGAGTTTGGAGATCGACCCCTCAGCGCTCGTCGGTGACATACGCCTTGCCGAGGCGCAAATGGTTGAAATCCTGCGTGCGATTTCGTTGGACGCGCGCATCCTCGTCATGGACGAGCCAACATCCTCGCTCACCGAATCCGAGAAGCACTCGCTCTTTAAGCTGATCGAATCGCTTAAGGCGGAAGGTGTCTCGATCATTTATGTCTCGCACTTCCTTGACGAGGTGCTGGCGATTTGCGACCGGATCACGGTGCTTAAGGATGGCAAGAAGGTCAGCACCCACAAGGCGAAGGAAATCACCAAGTCAGACTTGATTCTGAAGATGGTCGGGCACGGCCTCGAAATCGGCGAAGGCCAGAGCCAGACGCACGCCGGCGACACGATTCTGTCCGTCCGCGCGCTCACGGTTCACGACGTCCTGCATGACATCAGCTTCGATCTGCGACGCGGTGAAATTGTCGGTATTTGCGGGCTGTTAGGCGCAGGCAAGACCGAGTTGGCGAAGGCGTTGTTTGGCTTGCTGCCCTATGACTCCGGCACCGTCGTTATCGACGGCGAGGCCGTTCACGTTCGTAGCCCGCGCGACGTGATTCGCAGAGGCATGGGCTTTGTCACCGAGAGCCGCCTGGTCGAAGGCATCATTGGCGGACTATCGGTGCGCGAAAACGCGACCGTCACGCTGTTTGACCGGCTGAGCAACTGGCTCGGACTCCTCGATCGTGGTGCGCAACGGCAACTGACAGGCGAAATGGTCGCTGACCTGGGCGTGCGTGCTGCCAGCCAGGAACAGCACATCATGTACTTAAGCGGTGGCAACCAACAAAAAGTGGTTTTGGGCAAATGGCTGCTCCTGAATTCCACCATCTTGATCCTAGACGAGCCAACGCGCGGCATCGACATCGGTGCCAAGCGCGAAATTTACCGGATTCTGCAACGTCTCGCGGGGGAAGGCACCTCAATCTTGCTCATTTCTTCCGAGATTGACGAAGTCTACGATTTGAGCGATCGCATATTTGTGATGTACGACGGCAGGATCAGCCGTCAAATCGCGCGCGGTGAAGTCACCCGCAATGAATTGATCGCACTTGTGACGGAGAGTATTTCTCTTGAAACCTAATTCCATTTCCGAACCCGAAAATCACGTTGCGCGTGCCTGGAATGCTCCGGCGAGGCTGCCCAACCTCAAGTTTCTCAAACGCCTCCCCGACGAAACCGGTCTCTTGATCATCCTTATCGGCTTCGGCATCATTCTCTCGATCCTCTCGCCCTACTTTCTGACCGTCGGCAACTTCGTCAACGTGATCATCACGATGACCTCGACCGGCATCGTCGCTGTCGGGATGACCTTCGTGATGCTTTCGGGCGGGATCGACCTCTCGGTTGGCTCGACGATGGCGCTGGCGGCCACAATCGCTGCCACCTACTCGAAGTCCGGCAGCCCTGCCGTCGTCGTCATCCTCATCGCCGTCGGCATTGGCATCATCATCGGGTTGATCAATGGGATAGCGATCACTAAGCTGCGTGTGCCGCCGCTGATTACGACGCTGGCAATGTTGAGTGTAGCGCGCGGGCTAGAACTGATCTACGGTCGCGCGGTCACGGTGACAGGCCTGGGTTCGGACATCAACTTTCTCGGTCGCGGCACGATCGGTCCTATCCCCGTCCCCATCGTCCTGCTATTCGGGCTGTACGTCATCGCCAGTATTGTTCTGAGCCGTACCTCGTTCGGGCGCAAGATCTACGCTGTCGGCGGTAACGAGCGCGCGGCGCAGATCGTCGGCATCAAAGTCAATCAGATCAAGATTTCGGTCTATGTCATTTCCGCCGTGCTGTCCGCGTTCGGCGGTCTGATTCTCGTCGCGCGTCTCGGCTCTGCGCCGACCATCATCGGCACCGGGCTAGAACTCGACGTGATTGCGGCGGTCGTCATAGGTGGCACCAGCCTATCGGGCGGCAAAGGCGGCGTTTGGGGAACGTTGCTCGGCGTCGCCATTCTTGGGTTAATCCAAAACACGCTCAATCTGCTCAACGTCTCGCCCTACTACACGCAGCTCGTGCAGGGGCTCGTCATCTTCGTCGCTGTCGCCATTGATATGAATCGGCGGCGAGGGACGTAGTGGGCTGCGGAAAAACTGTGGCTTCGGTGACTTGCGATTGTCGCTGTCTCCGGCCCTTCTTCCCAATAGGGAGAGGGCTGGAGTGAGGACAAAACCATGATTTAGTGCGCTGGTGTATTTAAGGATTATGTCGAGATGGCAGTCTTTATTGGAATTGATTTAGGCACGTCGAGTGTCAAGTGCGCGGCGATTGACGATCGCGGGACACAGGTAGCGCAAGCCGAGCGCACCTATGATTTCGACTCGCCCAAAGCGGGCTGGCTGGAAATTCATCCCGACAAGTGGTGGAAGTTCACCTGCGCCGCGTTGGCAGAGGTCGTGAGCCAAATTGACGCCAACGACGTTAAGGCGCTCAGCGTGTGCGGCGTGATGATGATGGCGGTCATGCTCGACGAGCAGGGCAACCCGGTTCGCCCGACCCTGAGTTGGCTCGATCAGCGTGTACTGCCGCAGTTGGAGTGGATCAAGCGCAACCATTATGACGAACCGATGTTCGCCGCCACGGGCACGGCACTCTCGCCGTCGCAAACGGTGCTGCCGCTACTCTGGGTACGCGAGAACGAGCCGGAGAATTTCAAGCGGATTCGCCGCGTCATCCTCTCGAAAGATTACCTGCGCTATCGGCTGACGGGCGACATCCGCACCGATTTCACCGACGCTTCGGCGACACTGCTGCTCGATAACCGCAAAGGCACATGGAACCTTGATGTTGCCGAACTGCTCGGCATCCCATCCGCTATCCTGCCGGAACTTGCTGCATCGGCGCAACCTGTCGGGCTAATCACCGACGCCGTTGCGGCCGAGATCGGCTTGCCTGCTGGCATCCCGGTCGTCACGGGCAGCGGCGACGGTGTCTCGACCATTTTGGGGCTGGGGATTATCCGTCCCGGTCAGGTAGGCATAACAGTCGGGACAGCGGGCGTGTTGATGTCCACCTCGCCATCGTTCGTGGCAGATGAACAGCAGCGCTGCCTGCTATTCAAACACCCCATCCCCGATCAATGGTATCTGGTAACGGCGACCAACACGTCCGGCGAAGCGGCACGTTGGTATACCAACACGGTCTACGGCGAACTCGACGAGGCGGAACGCTATGCACGCTTCATGTCCGACGCTGCTGCTTCGCCGCCGGGGGCACGTGGCGTCCTGTTTCTCCCCTATCTCGCCGGGTCGCGTTCGCCGTACTACAACGCGCAGGCGCGCGGCTCGTTCTTCGGATTGAGCCTCAATCACAAGCTGCCGGATCTGGCGCGTGCTGTAATGGAGGGCGTTGCCTACGAACTCAAAGATTGCTTTGAAGTTCACCAAGAGAACTTAGTGCACGAGCACACACCCGTCGACGAGGTTCGGATTTCCGGCGGCATCGTACGTAACCCGCTCTGGCTTCAGATTCTGGCGGACATTTTGGAGCTTGATCTCGACGTTCCGCAGGCGACAGAGTTAGGCGTGTTGGGCGCTGCCATGAATGCCGCCGTCGGCGTTCGCTACTATCGTGACCACGCGCAAGCCGCCGCGCAGATGGTAACGATTGTCAAAACCATCCACCCGGATTCAAGGAATCACGGCGTTTACGCCGAGGGCTATGCCTTATTCAAGGAGAGCTATCGCTCTTCGCTGCCGCTGTACCGGAGTCTCAGCGAGTTCGTCGGGCGTTGGAGTGGTTGAGCGAAAGCCTCACGGCTCGACATTCGCCTGAGCAGATGGCATGAACCTGCTCAAGGGTGCGCTGGCGCAACGTTTATGGCAAGCGGGTGGGTACTGCTCACAGAAATCTCCGAGAATTCGTGCTTGGCCAGGAAGCGGCGGTCGATGGATTTGGGGCGTGCATTTCAGCCCATCCGGAGGAAATGCGCCCCATCAGCGTTTCTCTGCTCCTCAACATCATGTTAAGGCGTCCGCGCTGGCGCAAGGCAGTGTAGTCGATGACAGATATGCGTGTCCCGATCCGCAATGCGAATTGTTCTTCGTCATCGTGTATGGTATTGATGATTGTCGTATGACCCCAACGAGACTCGAACTCAGACGACGATCAATGCCAGAAATCGTCCAATGGTTGTTATTGACTTCGGGTCTCAAGACCCATGGACGCAAGGTCAGCCGGGATCAACTCATTAGAAAACGTCATGCGCAAGGAGAAAGCCTATCCAATCTCGCCCGCGAACTCGGGGTTTCTCCGCAGCGGATACATCAGATTATCCGCGACCGCGAGCAGGTACATGATCAAGGAAATGATCCATGTGAGTTCAAATGAGCGAGTGCTCAGAATATCATCTTGCATTACTCTGTTCTGCGATTCAGGATCTGAAAGCCCATACACTCGTTGTACCTGGTGATGAGCGATTTGCCAGCCAGCAAAAGAAGCCCTGCTGATTGTCAAACCGGATACGCTTCTGCCCTGGCATCGCTAGGGCTTTCGCCTATTCTGGCGACAGAAGTCGAGGCCGAAAACGCGGCCACCGCGCGTTCCCCAGGACGTGATCAACCTGATCCACTCGATGGCGCTCGACAATCGTTTGTGGGGCATCAAACGCATTCGCGATGAACTCCGCAAGTTGGGCTATCCGCTCAGTAAGCGCACCGTTGCCAAGTACATCCGGCAGGTTCGTCCTACCCGACCACCCCGGAAAGGTGGACAGACCTGGGCTGCCTTTCTGAACAATCACGCACAGGACATTTGGGCGTGCGATTTCGTTCAGACCTACGACCTGTGGTTTCGCGCCAGCTTCATCTTCTTCGTCATCGAGTTGAGTTCCCGCCGCGTCGTACATTTTGCCGTCACTCGCTCCCCTAGCGACGCATGGGTTGCCCAGCAACTCCGGGAAGCGACACCTTTCGACACGCGCCCGCGTTTCCTGATCCGTGACAACGACAGCAAGTACGGTGCTGCGTTCGCGCGGGCTGCCAGCGGCATTGACGTTGTGCGCACGCCGATACGTGCACCCAAAGCGAATGCGGTCTGTGAACGCTTTCTGGGGAGTGTCCGACGTGAGTGTCTGGATCACGTGCTGATACTCAACCAGAAGCAGTTGCAGCGGGTGATCAAAGCCTATGTGGCGTATTTCAATTCTGCCCGACCGCATCAAGGCATTGGGAGCCGGATTCCGATTCCACTCCCTGTGCAAGACGAGCTTCAGCCAATGAGGAATAGCATCACTGCTTTTCCTGTTTTGGGCGGCTTACATCACGACTATCGACGCAGCGCTTAAAGCATTGTTTCTCCCTCAGATGAGCAAAGTAGCCCCCACAGCTAGATTCGTATGAAATATACAATGCGATATGTCTTATAACATCTTATATTGTGTCTTATTGTCTGCACTTCCCTGGGGTTGGGTATGTCAGAGATCAACCGTGACAGCCCTGTACCGCTCTATCGTCAGCTATATGACATGCTGCGCCAACAAATTGACGCCGGTGTGCTCAAGGTTGGTGATCCCCTACCCACTGAAGAAAAGCTTACTGAAACCTATGGTATTAGCCGGGTGACGACGCGCAAAGGGCTGCAACTGCTCACCGATGCAGGACTGCTGATCCGGCAGCCCGGCAAGGGAACGTACATCAACGCTCGGAAAACCGAGGAAAACCTGCAATCGCTGCGCGGTTTTGCCGAGCTGATGATCGAGCAGCATCCCAGTCAGGTGATGGAGATCAAGGGTTTCGAGGTCATCGCAGTGCCCAAATCCGTGGCGCAGTTGCTCCATCTGAGCGGTGAGGATCGCATTCTGCGCATTCGGCGGCGGCATGTGATCCATGGGCGTCCGGTGGCGCTGGCGATTATCGATCTGCCCTACGCCCTGGGAAGTCTGCTGACACCCAATAATGTGGCAACTCGCACGATCTACGATCTGTTAGCCGACAAAGCGCATGTGAGCATTAAGCGCGCCGTTCAGCGTATCAGCGCTACCGCCGCCACTCAGGACGTGAACGCA
>JAHDWN010000043.1 GCA_023382675.1 Anaerolineae bacterium | reverse complement strand
CAAATTCGCCGTGAGTCCGATGTCTACGTCATGCTGCTCACATCCAAATCCGATGAAATGGATCGCGTGATTGGCCTGACGGTAGGTGCGGACGACTACCTGACCAAACCTTTCAGCCCGCGCGAACTCACTGCACGTGTCAAAGCAATTCTTCGTCGTGGACGCAGTCAGACGTTGGATCAGACGCAGGTCTTGACCTTCAAACATCTTCAAATCGATGACGAACGTCACGAAGTGCGGCGCGATGGGGAGTTGATAGAGTTCACTGCGCTCGAATTCAAGCTCCTCAAGACGCTCGCCGCCTACGCTGGCATGGTTATGAGCCGTGAACAGTTGCTTGAGCGCGTCTGGGGCTATGACTACTACGGCGAAGATCGCGTGGTCGATGTCCATATTGGACACATCCGCCAGAAACTTGAATACGATCCGTCCGATCCGCAGTTCATTCAGACTGTCCGGGGTGTCGGTTACAAACTCATGGATTTGTAGATATGAAACTTGCACAAAGGCTGTTTGTTTCGCAATTGTTCACGATGGCCGTAGGCCTGGCGATCCTCACGATCTCGACATCGCTGATCGCGCCAGCCAATTTTACCGACCTGATGATGCACAGAGGTCAGAGTGGCCGCGGAATGCCAGGGATGCAGCAAGGCGCCATGTCCCAGCAAATGCAGACCGCTGATGAGGAGATTGACCGCAGCTTCCGATTGGCTGTCAACCAGGCCCTACTGGTGGCGGGAATAGTCGTAACTTGCGCTGCGGTTGTTGCGAGTTGGTTGACCAGCCAGCGGATTGTCAGGCCAGTGCGTGCGTTGGCAGAAGCGAGCAAAGAGATCGCCAACGGAAACTATGGTAGACACATTGACGCGCATAGCGACGATGAATTGGGAGAACTCACCCAAAGCTTTAATCGCATGGCTCAGGCGTTGGCCGAGACGGAAAAGATGCGCCGTGAATTATTGGCCGACGTGGCGCATGAATTGAAGACGCCACTGGCCAGCATCACCGGCTATATGGAGGGGCTGCAGGACAATCTGGTGCCCCCAACACCGGAGACATTCCAATTGATTCATCGAGAAGCGTCGCGGTTGCAGCGCCTCGTAGAGGATTTGCAGCAGCTTTCGCGCGCCGAAGCAGGACAGGTATCGCTCCAACCAGAAGTCCTCGATCTATCGTCATTGATTCGCAGTGTTGCTGAACGCTTGCGTCCTCAGTTCGTTGAAAAAGGGCTTGGTCTGCACATTGAAGACTCTCCAGGTTCGATGACTGTTCTGGCTGATCGTGATCGAACTGAGCAGGTGGTGGTCAATGTGCTCGGCAATGCCCTACAGTACACGCCACCGGGTGGTCAAGTCGCAGTTCGTCTGACGCGAGATCGACAAATGATGCGCGTTTCCATTCAGGATACTGGCATCGGTCTCGCCCAGGACGAAATCCAGCACGTCTTCCAACGATTTTATCGTGTCGATAAATCGCGATCCCGCAGCAGCGGCGGCAGCGGCATCGGGCTGACCATTGCCCGCCACTTTGTCGAAGCGCAATCCGGAAAGATTTGGGCGGAAAGCCCAGGCCCAGGTCAGGGCAGCACCTTCTTTTTCACGCTTCCCATTGCACAGAGCTTTACCAAAACTTCACAATAACGACATGAGCGCTCTATGCAAGTGAGGCATCCTGGAAGACAAATGGATGTTTCATCACAGGAGAAAAGCGCGTGAAGTTCAAGATGAGAATGGCAATGATCGCTCTGAGCATAGTGGCCCTGCTGATTGTAGCGAGTGCATTCAGCGCGTTTGCTCAGGACAACGGCGAGACGCCGGTTCCCCCCTTCGGCATGATGGGCGGCGGCTTTCGACACGGCATGATGTTTGGCGGCTGGAACGGCGATTCGATGTGGTCGAGCGTTGCGGAGTCACTTGGCATCGATCTGCAAACGTTGAGCGCCGAACTCCAGGCTGGAAAGACACTGGCGGAAATCGCTCAGGAACAAGGTGTGGACGTACAGACCCTCTACGACAACATGCTGGCGACAGCAACCGCGCACATGAGCGCGATGGTCACGGCGGGCGTCATCACCCAGGAAGAGGCCGATACACACCTGGCGTGGATGAGAGAAAACATCGACCAGATGCCGATGTTGAGTGGGGCGGGTGTCGACAATTGCCCGATGGGTGGCATCGGCATGATGGGTACGTACGGACACGGTTACGGCATGATGGGCCGAGGTATGCGGGGCGGAATGAACTGGGGTCCTCGCGGCGGTGGTCCGCGGCAAGGCTAAGCGTGCAGGTGCTGAACCTTGACAGTTTAGCCGGGAGTGGCGTGGAGATCGGTGAGATGCCGATCTCCTTTTATTCGTGACAACTGCGGTTAGCCGGCATTCGCGACCGGCAGCCCCTGACGCTCGTTCTTGATGCGGAAGTAGGCTTCCATCGTCTCCATCACCATCGGCAGCGCAACTGCCGAACCTTCGTCGCCATTGTAGACGAAACCGACGATTAAGACTTCGGGGTTCTCATAGGAGGCGTAGCCGTCGAACCAGGCGTGCGAGGGCCAGTTGCCCGGCTCACATAGACCGAGTGAGTTGGCGATGTTGTCGCAGTATTCGGCTGTACCGGTTTTGCCAGCGACATTCACATAGGACAGGTTAGCGCGTTCCGCCGTGCCGACCGTCACCGCCTGGCGCATCCCTTCCTGGATGAGTCGAATATTGTCGCTGGTGCTGAACGGCGGGCGGTAACGCGGGTTGAAGCGCAGATCCGTACACAGATTATCCTGGAAAGCGTAATTATCCGGCACGGAAACGCGGTACTCACGCATGACGTTGATGTCCGGGTCAGGATCGACATCGACTTCGCCGCGATAGGCGGCGGGGTTGCAGCGTACCGGATTGTAGTAATCGCTGTTGCGTTCACAGGCACAGACGAGGCTGGTCGAGCCGCGCATGATCATATCTTCGATAGGCAGCAGCGTGATGATCTCGTCGGATGCGAGATTATCGATGGCGACGTTGCGCATCACGCGCGGTTGGAACGGACGTACGACGTTGCCATTCGAGTCGTAGATCTCGCGGACGATGGTCGGCTCGTAGAGCGTGCCACCATTGACGATGCTGGCAACCGCCGCCGCCATGTGCAGCGGTGTCGTCAGGATGTAGCCCTGACCGACGGAGGCGTTGTAGGTATCGCCCGTTGACCAGTTTTCGCCGATGTTGCGCCGTTTCCAGTCTTGATCGTAGATCTGGCCGCGTGAGGGGAACGGCAGTTCGACGCCGGTATTCGACGCAATGCCAACCGACAGCGCATAGCGCCATAGATCGACCGGCCCCAGCCCACCGGGGCGCAGCACCTGCGGCGACCAGGCATCATTGCCGCCGCCGACCTGATAGAAGTAGACGTTGCAGCTCTGGGCGATGCCGCGCAGGAAATCGACCGGGCCGTGGCCGGTACGCAGCCAGCAGACGAAACGCTGGTCACGGGCGCGGTCGTTGGGCGCGTAACGGTTCTCCAGCAGCAGTTCGCCAGGGTCATTGAGGAATGTGTTCGGGCTGACCACATCTTCGCCGAGCACCCCCAGCGCTGTGATCAGCTTCCAGGTCGATCCAGGCGGGTAAAGCGCCTGCGTCGCCTGGTTGATCAGTGGCAGCAGCGGATCGTTTTCGAGCTGTTGATAGTAATCGACATCAATGGAACGGGCGAAGCGCGCGTTGTCGTAGGTCGGGTAGCTGACCATCGCCAGGATTTCGCCCGTCTGCGGGTTGAGCGCGACGATGACGCCGCGCTCGCTGACGATGCGCCCGGCGTTTGCGTTGAGAATGGCGAGCCGGTTGCGGACGGCATCTTCGGCGGCGCGCTGCAAATCCGTATCCAGCGTTAGACGCAGGCTGTAACCCGCGACGGGTTCATCGCGAACGACCGTATCCAGCGGCAGCCCGGCAACATCGACCTCACGGACAATGCGCCCGCGCTGACCGGCCAGCACATCTTCCATCGAAGCTTCCAGTCCGGCGTAGCCGATGCGGTCGTAGGCCGGATCGTAGCCTTGCTCAATCAATTGGAGTTCCTGCTCCGCCGGAATGCGCCCCATGTAGCCGATGATGTGCGCGGTCAGCGAGCCGGTTGGATATTCGCGCACAGAAGCTACATCGATGTCAACGCCGGGCAGGTTGATGCGATCTTCAAGGATTTGCAGCGCTGCCTGTTGACCGATGTCGCGGGCGACTGTGACCGGGCGATAGGGTGCAATGCCCTGGCCGATCTCGACCTGACGCTGAATGCTCGATTCGGGGTCCTGGCCGGACGCCTGGGCGATGGCAATCGTCGGCGGCACACCGGTCAGCGCGGAAAGCTGGTTGTAGATGCGCAGGACTTCCGCGTCGTCTGACGGCAGACTCGCCGGCGTGATGAGCACGTTGTAGGCAGGCACATTGATCGCCAGCGGCTGGTCGTAGCGGTCAACAATGACACCACGCGGCGCAGCCAGCGGCAGTTCGTTGAGACGGTTGTCTTCAGCAGCGATGGTGAACTGGTCGGACTGTAAGAACTGCCACTGCACCAACCGCAGCGAAAAGACGACGAAAACAGCGCTGATGACGGCGATAAAGGCGGTCAGCCGCCAACCTTGAAACGGATCGAGACGACGCATGTCCGTCCCTCCGGAAATATCTCACCTTCAGATAGCGGATGCGGCCCAGCCGTAGCCACGAGCCACATCCGCCAGCCCTCATTCCGCAAAGCGGCGCGCCAACCAGCGCACGGCCACGTAGATCGGGAGGATGCCGACGAGATTGTATACCATGGTGGGGAGGATCGTATAGGCCAGGGCAGCGACCGGCGGGAGCGCGAAGCCCGCGACTGACGCGCCGAAGAAGAAGATCAGCTTGACAAGGATTGTGCCCGCCGCCACAAAGATCAGCACCAGCGGGAAGCCGAAACCGAACAACTGCTCGCGCACAGCATCGACGGTGAAGACGACCGGCAGCAGCGCAAGCGTGCTCAGGCCGAGCGGCGCGGCGGAGAGCAGGTCGATGCTGATGCCGCCGGCGAACGCCAGCAGCAGCGCTTCTTGCAGCGGCGCGCGTGCTGCCCAGGCGAGCACCAGCAGGAAGACCAGATCCGGCTCACCGCCGAGAATACGGATCTGCGGGTTGAACGTGCCTTGCAGCACCGCGGCCAGCACGACCAGGATGAAAGCGATCAGTGCACGCATTTCAACTGCCGGGCGCAGGCGGCAGGCCGCTGTCGCCCTCGAAGACCGAGAGATCGACCGGCTGGAAGTTGGTCATGACGAGCACCAGCTCCAGGATGTCGAAGTTGATCAGGCTGCGTAGCTGGGCTTCTTGATACAACTCCGTCTGGCGCACACTGGAGACCTGGCCGAGGATGATGTCCGGCGGGAAGTTGCCGCCCAGACCGGAAGTGATGATGATGTCGCCGACCTGCACATCCGCCTCCAGCGGGATGAAGCGCATCGTCAGCACGCCGTTGACCTCGCCGACGACGCTGCCGTCCGCGCGCGAGGATTGGACGCGGGCGCTGACGGCGCTCGATGGGGAGGTGATGAGCAGCACCTGCGCCGCGTCAGCGCTGACGCGGATCACGCGCCCGGCCAGCCCCTGCCCGGTGACGACCGGCATCCCCTCGGCGATGCCATCTCGCGCGCCTTTGTTGATGATGATCGTGCTCGAACGCAGAAGATTGTTCGGGTCGCCGCCGATGACATCCGCCGCCAGGAAAGACTGGTCGGTGCGGCGGCTGGTGTAATTGTAAAGATCGGCCAGCCGCTGGTAATCGCTCTGGATTTCGAGTGCTTCGACAAGCTGGGGTTGCAGGCGCGCCAAGGCCTCTTCCAGATCGGCGTTGCGCTGGCGCAGCGTTTGCAGTTCGGCAAAATCACTGACACCGCCGGTAATGCTGAGTGCGACTCGGTTGAGGACGCCGCTCAAGGCGTTCAACGGCGTTGCCGCCAGCCCTTCGACCGGCGCGAGCAGGCCGATGACGCTGGCGATGAACAGGATAATGCAGATGAAAAAACTGATGACCAGCAGCGTGCCCCGGCTAAAGCGCCCATTGCGACGCGTGCCAGAGATTTGGCTCATGATGCGCGTACCTCCAGCGCGGCATTATAGCAGAAGTGCGCCCGCGCGGAGGTACTATGCCCAGGGCTTCATGCCCCGACCAGCAGCGCCATGATGTAGACATCGACGAAGCGACCATATTTGAAATAGACCTGGCGTTGCAGCCCTTCGACAACAAATCCCAGGCTGAGATACAGATGGATGGCGCGCGTGTTATGCGTGAAGACTTCGAGTTCAACCCGGTGAATGACGGGGTTCTCGCGTGCCCACGCAAGCATGGCCTGCATCAGCGCACGGCCTATGCCTTGCCCGCGATAGTTTGCGTGAATGTCGATGCCGAGTCCTGCCGTATGCCGGAGCGCACCCTGTGCCCGCCGTCCTGCGCACACACAATGTCCCACAATTTTGCCATCGATCTCAGCCACCAACATATGCTGGTTGTCGGCGGTGCTGGCGCTGACGATGCGCTCGCGCTCCTGATCGACCGTCCGCGTGTACTCACCGGCGCTGTAAGTAAGCATATTGTTGGGTTCGTCGGCGCTCTGCCGCCGGTATGCGTTGAGGGCGAGGGCGTCGTCAGGCGTCGCGGGGCGAATGATGACGTTGGTCATGCTCCCTCCGTCGGCACGTAAACACTCCAATATGCATGGTTTCGCGCCGCGTGCCAGCGCTTTGGCTCATGAGGCGCAGATTGCCCTACGGCGCGGCATTATAGCAGAAGTGCACCGCGCCGGATGGGGAGATGCGATCATTTCAGGTAGTAGGCCGCGTACTTCCGTTCTTTCGTGTATCCCAGCTTCTCGGCCAGGCCGCACGATTCTGCGTTGGCGGCATCCCAATGCGGCGCGAGATGATGATCCAAACACCACAACAAGAGCTGACAGGCCAGCGCCGTCGCGATCCCCTGCCGCTGATGCGCCGGATCGACTACGATGCTCACCTCAATCGCATTGCCGCACACGAGCGACGAATAGGCGCCGCCGATGATCGTGCCATCCTTCATGATGCAAAAGCCAATGCCTCGCGTTACGAAGTCTTCCGGGGAGTCGAAGGCGCCCATGCCGAGATAGGGCGTATCAGCGCCAGCGAGTGCCGCATCGACGCGCACCACGTCGGACGAGAGCGGGTTGCTTGAAGCGAGACTTCTCAGATGATCCGCCGAAAGCGCTGCCGACGCATAACTATCGCGACTGATATGGATCAGGTTTTCGCCAAAGCTGCGCTCGACCGCCGTCTGCCAGCCCGGAGAACCGGCCATGAGCATGCGCCCGTTCGGGATCTTGCCGAGGAAGTCGCGTCCGGCGTCGCTGTCCAAATCACCCGCGAAATAGCAAAAGAACCCATCTTGCTCGATCATAAACAACTGTGGATTGGCTACCGAATCAACAAACGCCTGGCCCATTTGATCTTCGACGGCGCACTCAATCGAAATATCAACCCGCGGGATAGGCGCAAAGGCGCGGGCTAAGCGCAAGCGATTCGGGCGTGTGAGCGGATATGGCAACATCGTTCCCCCTTCCATATGCCCGTTGGAAAGCCTGTGCGTGGATAAGAGCCAAGCTATGTTACAGGATTTTCGCCATCATGCGCGCTCAAAAATCTGCTCCCGTCCCAATCACATGCTAAATACGCCGCCATGCGCCATAATTTGACGACATGAACACATTGACGCACAGGCCGTTCCGCACCCTCGTGATCGGCGACAGCATCCTCTGGGGTCAGGGGCTGCATGAGCACGAAAAGATCCACACGCATGTCGTGGCGGCGCTGCGCGAGCAGCAACCTGGTCTCCGCATCATGATCGAGACGCGCGCTCATTCCGGCGCAATCATTGGTGAGCCGGACGAGCCGTTACGGACGCCGCCGCTTGAAGGCCCCGGCGCGGGCGAGGTGCCGGTCAAACAGCCGACGCTGTTTCAACAGGTCGAGGCGGCGCTGGGCAAGCGGCGGCGCGCCCCGGGCGTCGATCTGGTGCTGATCAGCGGCGGCGTTAACGACGTGAACGCCGCGCATCTGATCAACCTGCTCGATTTCAGCCTGGAGAGCCGCATCGAAGACGTTTTCCACCGCCAGATGAAGCTGCTGCTGGAACTCGTCTGCCTGCGCTTTCCAAACGCAGCAGTCATCGTCACAGGCTATTACCCATTTTTCAGTGATCTATCCGAAAGCGAGATCGAGCGTGCAGCCGCCCGCGCTCTCGGCCTGCCCAATCACGGCCTGGGCGGCGCGATCAGCGGTCTGCTGGTGGACGTGCTGACCGGGGATGAGCTTCAGCGGCGGTCGGCGGTCTTCGTCGAAGGCGCGCACGCAGGCATACGCCAGACGATCCACGAGTTGAACGATCGACTGCCGAACACAGCCGGCCGCCTGCTGTTCGCTGACCCGAAATTCGGCGACGAACACTGCATCGCCGCGCCGGAAAGCCTGCTCTTTGGCGTCAATGCCGATCTCTCGCCGCAAGACCCCCTCGCCGACGTGCGCGGGCAAGCCTGCGCCGAACACGCCGGCAGCATCGATGTACTCGAACAGGTCGCCTGCCCGCTCGCCTCAGTCGGCCATCCCAACCCGGCGGGCGCACGCCGCTACGCCGAGGCCATTCTGCTGCAACTGCGGTATGCGCTGCCGGCACTATTCGCAGAATAGCCGATGCGAGCGCGTCTTTTTCAGAGGTCTCCACGGCTTTCTTCGAACAGGCGTTCCAGCGCCCACTGCATTGTCTCCAGGCGCTGCGTGGCAATCTGCTGGGCGATGGGCAGTGTAAAGCGCGCCTGAATAATCTCGCGCCGCGCCAGGATGCGCTCGTAGCAAACCTGCAGGTTGTTCGGCCCCCAGGCGAACTCGCGCACGATTCCGATCACGCCGAGGAAATCCAGGAAATCCGCCTCGCGCAGCACGAGCGCTTCTGGCATTGTGACCGGGCGCTCGTCGCGGTAATCGTGCTTTTCGATTGCCTCAAGGATGAGCGCTGCCTGATGCGCCGTCAAGGCGGCCTGCGGCAGAATGTCTTGCTCGGCGATCTGCCGCGAGCGCAGCGCGTGATCGATTCCGGGCTGACGATGGCGCGGGAAGGCGCCCCAGTCGTGCAAATGCACGGCCCAGACCACCGCCTCGCGGTCATAATCCAGATCGACCCCGATTATGCTCGTCAGCTTGAGCACGCGGCAGACGTGCGCGTAGCCCCATCCTTCGCCGTCTTCGCGCGTCATGCGCTCGACATCGGCCAGCGTTAACATACGCTTGTCCCTTGAAGCGGGCAGCGATTGCCAACGCGCTGCTGCCCAGTGCTGTCGCTCAGCCCATCGAATATAGCGCGAGCGTATTACCTTCGCTATCGTGGAATGTAGCGTAGAAGCCCATTCCCTCGCCCATCGACGTTTTGGGAATGATGATCGTGCCGCCTGCAGCAGCTACGCGCGCCAGCGTTGTGCTCAGATCGTCCCCTGCCTCAAAATAGATGAGAGGGCCGTTCGCGCCCGGATCGAAATTGGCCGTCTTGTTGAGCGAGACGCCCCCGCTGTTATCACTGCCGTGAAAGATGGTGGTCGTTCGCCGGACTCCGTCGTCGGTTATCTCAGCGGAAAGCTCGAACACAGCGCTGTAGAAGCGCAGCGCACGCTCGATGTCCTTGACCGGAATCTCCACCCAGACACTACGCATATCCATAATTGCCTCCAAGAACACGATAGATCATCCATGTCTTGATGCGCAGATTGACTATAAGTGTGAACAATTGTTCTGGGCAAGCACCGATACGTTGTGTTTATGTCCTGACCGTGCGCTGCTGCCGGTCACGCGCGATGGCGATACCAGAGGCCGGTGCATTCCGGGACGATGGGCGAGCCGCCGTCGATCACGAGCTGCGCCAGACCATCGCCAAAGAAGAAGCGGAAGAGTTCCGCACCTTCTTCGACCGACTCGAACTGGTAATCGGTGCGAATCCAGGTCGAGCTAAAGCCGCGCTCCTTTTCCAGCCAGTCGTAATATGCGCCGAGCGTCTCATTGGGTGGCGCAGGCTGACGTGATCCTGTGCCGAGAGTCTCCAGGATGATGGCCGTGCCGCCCGGGCGGAGCACACGCAGCATCTCGTCAATACCCGCACCGATGGTCTGCCGCCAGCGATCTTCTGCCCACTCGGTCTGGTGGCCAAACGACCAGCCCGCTATCGAAACATCAACGCTGGCATCTGCGACCGGCAGTGCGGCGTTATCGGCAACTTCGAGCGACCAGTTGGTGAAGCCGGTCGTCTCCATGCGTTTGCGTGCAACACTGAGCATGTGCTCCGAGGCGTCGAACGCGCGGATGTGCTTGATCAGCGGCACGAGCTGGCGGGTGATGCGCCCCGTGCCCGCGCCCATCTCGACCACTTCCGCACCATCGAGGGGGTGAAGCTCGCGGATCGCCTCGATCATGTTGCCGCGATGATCCTCACGGTCAACCAGCCGGTCGTAGTCATCCGCGTGCGCCGCGTAGATCTGTTCGAACGTGGGCATGAAGCATCCTTAGTATTGGAAAAATATCGTCAGCCTAGATTCTAAGGTGAAACGGCTGAATGTCGAGCCATCGCTCGCGCCCTGGTTGACCATATGGAACACTTGTGCGATACTGTGCCCATCGTCATGCAGCGTGAGGCATATCCCCCATGGCTGAAAACAAAACCAAAGCGAACGACAAAAACGTGCAGGCATTTTTAGCCAGCATTGATGACGACAAAAAACGCCAGGACTCATTGGCGCTGATCGACCTGATGCGCGAAGCCACTGGCGCGGAACCGCAGATGTGGGGCGACAGCATCGTCGGCTTCGGCAGCTACCACTACAAGTATGCCAGCGGGCGCGAGGGCGATTCGCCTCTGGCCGGGTTTTCGCCGCGTAAGCAGGCACTGACGCTCTATATCCTGGCCGGGTTTGACGAATACGACGGCCTGATGAGCAAGCTCGGCAAGTACAAGACGGGCAAAGCCTGCCTGTACCTCAAGAAGCTTGAAGATGTCGATATCGATACGCTCAAGGAACTGGTGACGCGCTCCGCCACGCACATGAGGAAGACGAATCCGGGATAGCGGCTCGATAGGCAGATGAGGACAGTTGCGGTCTGTCCTCATCTGCTTATCCGCCACGAATCTGCCATTTCATTTCGATCAATGAAATTGAAACCACCTATGAGCCATCCGTATTGGCGTCAATTGAATGCAAATGATACTCGCGGATGTCACGGCCTCATCCTCTCCTGGCTTTTCCACCATCCTGCGCGACAAACTGTAAATAATGCTCTGGCCTATGTGCGGTATCCTAAAGTCAGGATGTATCTCTTTGCGGCCAGACACGGTGGGGCATTATGCGTTTGTTTGTCTCCTACGCGCACGTCGATAAAGCCTTGTGCAAGCTCGTCGTCGAACGCTTATCCGGCGTCCATGAAACCTGGTATGACGAGCGCCTGTTTGCCGGTCAGGACTGGTGGAGCGAGATTCAGCGTCGCCTGAACTGGTGCGATGGTTTTGTCTACCTGCTTTCGCAAACTTCCGTTGCGTCGGAATACTGCCAGAAAGAGTTCGCCATCGCCCAGCACCTGGAAAAGCACATTTTTCCCGTCTTGATCCAGGGCCGGGTCGAGGTGCCGGCGTCCATGAGCCACATCCAATACGCTGATCTCAGCTCCGGGATGGAAGATATTCACGTGCTGCTGAATGCCATCACCGTTGCCGAGCGCATTCATCTCTCAACCCATGTTGCGCCACCGCTGCCCGACGAGGCCGAAGCCCCCGGCAAGAAACGCACCGCGCTCGACGCTGTGCGTGAAGCTGCCGCTGCGATGGATGCCGAGGACTATGACAGCGCAGTTTTCATTCTCAAGCAGGCGCAAGAGCAAGGCGAGGCGAGCAACCGCGACGGTCGCATCATCAGCGCCATGCTCGCCGAGGCCGAGCAGATCCTGGAGCAGCAGACGCGCCAGCGTCAGGCCGAGCACGAATACGCATCCATAGCCGAATTGATGAGGATCGAACGAACGAGAGCGCTCGGCTGCCGCGAATTTGCCGATTTCCAGAAGCACTTCCCGAATTACGACCCGCAAAATCTGAGTGCCATTTGCCAGAAGTTGCAGAAGCCGCTCAGCGCCCCCGTGACGGCGCCGCCGGCAAAATCCGAACCGCCCCGCCGCGTTATTTCCACGAGTCCATCTGCGCCGCCCGAAAATCCCGCGCGCAAGCGTGGTGTCGTCAAGTGGTACAACGATGACAAAGGCTACGGTTTCATCACGTCAGAAGACGGCGCGGATATATTTGTCCATTATTCGGCCATCCAGACGTCGGGTTTTCGCACCCTTCAAGAAGGCGATAGGGTGGAATTCGAGATTAAACCGGCTCGCAACGGCGAACAGGCCACCAATGTCACGAAGATAACCTCTTAACAGTGGCGCCGTTTCCTGCGGTACATCCAATCTACTCGCCCAGGCTGACCTCGGCGACGGCCATGCGGTGATCGCTGGCGTCAGGGAAATCGGGGTCGATGACGCCCGCGCGCAGGCGGCCCAGGTTGCGCAGCCAGAGATAATCGAAGCGCACGTGCGGCACGTCGGAACGCCAGAGCGTAGCGCTCAACTCGGTCGGCAGCCCGGCGAAGGGATCTTCGAAGCCCGCGGCGCGCATCTGCCCCAAAAGCGGCGAATCCGGCACGTTGTGGAACGTCCCGCCAATGACGGTGCGCCCCAGCACGCCGCCGGAATAATGCCCCGCGATCCAGGCGAACAGCCCGGTAAACTGGAGCGCCTGATCTTGCTCCTGCGTTTCGAGATCGCCGCCGCCCACGCGGGCGGTCAGTGGTGCAAGCCAGGTGTTGTAGAGCGTAACGGTGATCGTGGGGCTGGGCGTAATCTGCACGCGGAGCGCGCCGGTCTGCTGCTCGCGGCTGGTCAGAAGCACGCCGTCGCTCAGAGCGATGGGCACTTTGCTCAGCACCGCCAGGCCGTGCAGCCCTTCGTTGGTGGCATAGAAGCGGCGATCCATGCCGACGCGGCGCGCCAGCCACAGCGCCTGATCGACGCCAAAGCTGGTCAAGCGCCCGGCTTCCACCTCTTGCAGCATGACGACATCAGCGCCGCTGACCCGAATCGTGCGGGCGATGTCCTCAAGATCCGGGTAGAAGAACTCGTTCGCTCCCGAATGAATGTTGTACGTGCCGATGCGGATCGTATCGACGTTCTGGACGGGAGCAATCAGACGCGGGCGGGCGAGATAGGCCGCCCCCGCCGTGGCCGCAATCACGATCAGCAGCAGCGGGATCAGCCCGCGGCGCGATTCACCGCCCCAGGGGATGCGGCGCAGGGTCTGCGTCATCGGCAACGCGGCGAAGAAGATCGCCAGCAGCAGCACGCCCAACCCCAGGCCACGGAAGCCACGCAGCAGCGGCGGGATGAAGCGGTCAAGGAAAGCGAGATTGCCGCCGAAATCCTGGACGTAGGCGTATTCATAGGTGAAATAGTCGCCAGCAGCCAGCAGCGCGAAGACGCCCATGCCGAGGACAACCCAGAGGCCGGTCGCGTGGCGCGCTTTATCCGGCAGCGGGCGGGCGGGCCACCACCACAACATGCTGACGAAAAACTGGGCGATGACGAGCGCCACACCGGCGACGATCCCGCTCAGGCGTGTGCCGAGGATAACCAGCAAGGCGATCAAGAGCAGCCAGACCCAACCGCGCAGCGATTGATCGAAGACGGCGACGAATTCGCGAGCGCGGGCGCGCACCCACGGCAGGAGCGGCAGGAGCGTGGCGACGAGCGTCAGCGGCACAAACGTGGCGTATTCAGTCTGCGCGCGGGCGGCGATAGCGTTCGGCAGGGCAAGCAGAGCCAGCTCGATGAAGAGCAGGCCGCCCAGCCCGACACCACCCCAGAGCGGCAGCAGCCCCCGGTCGGGCGAGGCCTCGCCCATCTCGGCACGCTCAGCCTCGAAGGTCTGCTGGCGACGCAGCACCAGCAGCGCGAGCAGGACGGTCATGACCGAGAGCACAAGCTGGATGTTGGTGTATTCCGGCGACCACGACGGATCGAACGTGTCGCCCGCCGCGCGGAAGAGTTGATCCGCACCCAACGCAAGGACAAAGCCGAACGGGAGCGCGCGCATCCGGTGGCGCACCAGCAGCGCGATGTAGAGCAGACCACCACCGACAGCAAGTGCTGACGCGAGTGCAGGACTGATGCCACCAAGGTTCATGAGTACACGCCCAACGGCTGTGACTGCCGCCGCAATGACGAGCATCAATGGCAGACGGCCCAGAATCAACGCCAGCAGCGGCAGCGCGAGCATCCAGATGAGAAAGATGATCTCGCCCTGTGCGGCGGCCTGCGAGACGACGCCGTTGGCGTCGAGCGGGATGAGCGCCGGGTCAAGCGCACCAGCGTAGGCAGCCCCGGCGGCGCGGCTGTAGAACGTGCCGATAGCGAAGCGCAGCGCCTGGATGAAGAACGTCAGGACGAGTCCGGCTTCGAGTGCATATAAGACCAGCGGAGAGAGTCGCTTCATAGTTGGTTTTCTGATTGTGCGCGATGGCCCGCGACCATCGAATAAAGACGGCTTAATTGAACCACAAACCACGAAAGGAGACAAAGAGCGGATTCTCAAACCTGGAGAGTATCGACGGGCAAAATGGGGATCAGCGGCCTGCGGATGGTGTGGCGCTGCCCTGAATGTAAAACAAGAGGGCGCACCGTTCAATGTAGTGCGCCCCACTTAAGGTATCGATTGCAGTTGAAGCAGGTATCAGAAACTTTGGTGGCCGTGTACCGTGCAACGCATTAGCGCACCTCGATCACGATCCTGCGCTGGCCGACGGTAGAGATCGCTGGCTCATCCCCGTCCGATTTGCGTGAGTTCAGCCGCTGAGTGGCGCACGGCTCCGCTGCCAGCCGGGTACCCCAGACGATCATGCGCCGACCCATAGCCTGAAGCAACGACGCAATGGGCTTCCGATTGGGTCGGGCGATTTCGATCAGCCGAAGCTGCTCGGCTGCCTGCGTCAATTCTCGGCGATGCTGTTCTGCCAACATGGTCATGGGATCGTACATGTCGCGAGTCCTTTACAACTCACACATAACCTGCTATATTGATTTTACTGGTTATAGTGTAGCACATCTTATATAACCTGTCAAACTCATTTTGATGGTTATGCAGGAGATTTAACATGCAGATCGACGCCTTTGATTTCGGCGCTATCAATCAGCTTCATGAGCGGTTGTGCCTCGATTTCACCAACTCCACGCCCTATCACTTCAACCTCGACGCAGATCATCTGAACACCTACGCCGACCTCCTGTCATGGTGTCTGGACGTCGATTTGCTGCGCGAAGATGAGGTGCAGCATCTGCTCGCCGCTGCCGAGCTCCAGCCAGAAGCCGCCACCGCTGCATATCAAAAAGCGATTGCCCTGCGTGAAGCCATCTACGCGATTCTGGCAGCGATTTCGCACGACCAACCACCCGCCGCGCACGACCTGAACACGCTGAACACCTCACTTGCGGAGGCGATGGCACACATGCAGATCGTGCCGCGTGATGGCGGCTACGGCTGGGCATGGGTTGGCGGCGAAGATGACCTGGCGCGCATGTTGTGGCCGGTCGCCTGGTCAGCGGGCGAACTGCTCATGTCGGGCGATGTCAGGCAGATCCGCATCTGCGACGGCCACGAGTGCGAATGGCTGTTCCTGGATACCAGCCGCAATCACAGCCGCCGCTGGTGTGACATGAAAGTCTGCGGCAACCGCGCCAAAGCCAAACGCCACTACCACCGCAGCCGCAGCGACACCTGATCTTTCCGCGAGTGGCGCGGATTCTGGCAAATCATCTTACAATGGGCATGACGTACTTGCTTCAGTGGCAAACACGTTTGTCATTGTAGGGGGTTGCCATGGAAACACCCGCACATCTTGCCGACTTGGTCGTCGATGCCCAGACGGCCGTTCAGCCCCTGCGCCGCGCCCAGGCGCTGGAAATGCGGCGGATGCAGATCGCCGCGATCTGGGGCCTGCTCGCATTCGTGGTCGCGTTCGCGGCCTCGCTGATCTTCTTCGCAGGCGCAGACAACGTCCCCATGTTTCACAGCTTCCCGGAATGGGAGCCGGTGTCGAGCAATTTCACCGCTCAGACTGTGCCCGGTGAGGTCGGCATTTCATTCCAGCGGCTGGCAGACGCTTTCGTCGCCTTTCTTCGCTCTGGCGATAGCGATCAGATCGCAGCGGCGTCACGGCTGCTCTCCTGTGCCATGATCTTCATCGCTGTTGGTTTCACTTACAGAAATCTCTTACTCGAACACTACGAAGTCCATGAACTGTATGCTCAATATGAAGACTTCAAGCGCGCATCACAAACGCGTATGCACCGGATCAGCCGCTTGCTGGTGGCGCTTGCCTTGACGATCACGAATTACGTCCTGTTCTCGGTCTTGTGGATCATACTGTCGCAGATCTTCAAGGAGTTCAGCGCGCCTTTCTGGTCGGCGGCGGGTTTTTCCGCCGTCTCAGTCGCAGCGATCACAGCTATTTTTGTCTACTGGTCGCTCACCGTTACCACGCGCCATCTGGTGGCGCTCGGCCTCCTGACGTTCATCACCGGTCTGTGCGCCAGCTTCGCCCTCGCCAGCCCGGAAAACGGCCAGCAGTGGTGGCAGGCGGCTATCAGCCGCGCCGGAGCCGATCCGCGTGTAAGCTGGCTGTTCACGGCCACGCTGGGCAGCGTCTTCATCATCTTCGTGCTGCTGTGGATCGATGTCGATAACTTCGTCCGGCTTATCACGGTGCAGGGAGAAGCGCAGCGCGCACTCACCGCCCAGGCGACCGGCGGCGGCTTGCGCGCTTCCATCCAGCAGTGGATCAACACGCACACCTACCAGATTTTCCGCGCGCTCTATTTCCTGGCGCTCTTCGGTCTGCTCGGCGTCGGTTTCGTCCGCACCGATGCGCGTGACATCGGCACGCTGATCGCGCACACTGGCGGTGCGACATCCGCGATCATCATCTTCAACATCGTCGGCCTGTTCTTCGCTTCCTGGTATCCCGACCCGGTGCTCGGCCAGCCGTTCAAACGCACCTCACTGATCCTGGTCGGCGTCGGCATTTTATCCGTCGTCTTATTCGCCATCGGCGTCCTGAACCTGACCGGGATCGAGCTGATCTGCCTGCTGATCATCGGCTTCTGGCTCTACTTGGCGCTGGAGAATCTGCTCATCTACGTCAACACGCTCGCGCTCAACGCCCGCGCTGCGCAGGTCAGCGCAGAAGGCGCATGATCGCCAGGAGTGCAACCAGTACTTAATTGCTTAGCACGGCCGGATCATTCTGGATGTATACTTTTCACGGAAAGATGCAGTATCACGTCTATTACTCGATTTACTCCTTTCAGACCATCTAGTCTCGGAGGATTTCATGTCACGGCGACTGCTTGTCCCGCTGTTACTCCTGAGTCTGTTTGCAGTTTCGCTCGCGCCCGTTCAGGCGCAATCTAACGTCTTCCGCGCCGCTGCACATCTGCTCGCCAGGGAGCACGGCGTACCTGCGCAACCTGACGACCAATATCTCGATCTGCTGGTCTACAGGGATACCACCTTCCGTATAGGCGTGGAACCGACACTGACCAGTCGGTTCAACCTGCACATGCTAGGCCCTGGTGGCGCGACCGATGGCATCCTCGTCGCCGAAAATGCAGTGCCGATGCCCGACGACCCGGACTGGATCTCGGTCAGCGACGACCTGGGCTGGGCGGGCATTGACACGATTGTGCCGATGCTCGACCGCAACTCCGGCGAGATGGTTGATGTCGAAATTCACGTCTACTGGTGGGCGCTCTTGCCGACTGCCGCCGGTGACAACGAATTCGTCATCACGTCACGGCCTGCGCGCGTCGAGGGCACGATCACCGTCCATGGCCCGCGCGGCTTCACCATCGAATTGCCCGACGCTTACGCCGCATACCAGGACATACGCATCTTCAGCGGCATCGAGGAGTAGGCCGCGCCCTTTCTCTGCTCTCTTTACAAGTCATGTCGCGGGTGGGCGGTGTGTGCCGCTCACCCGTCTGTGTACAACCCTGGATGTACACCCCCCTCGCGTGTTCTCCGTGGTTCAACCACTTTTCTACGTCATCCGCGCCAAATTGGCCGCGCGCGTGTATAACTGTCTGGTAAATCGCACAGCCCTCAGGATGAACGCATGAAACGCGCGCTGAACTACTCACCGCAAGCCGCCGCCCTGCTCGACGCCGGGAAGATCGAGTTTGACCTCTATAAGACGACCGAGTGGCCGAGCATGATCGCCGACGCGCAGCGCCAGCGCCCTGCCTACGCCCATTTCCCGTTCCTCGCCGGTCGTGACGACATCGGTAAGGTCGGTTTCGAGCGGGTCGAGGCGGCGCTGGCGGAGACCGGCACACCCTACGTCAACACCCATATCGCCCCGCGCGCCGCTGATTTCGGCGTCGATATGTTCGCTGACGACCCGGCGCTGACCAAACGCTACACTGATGCCATGCTGCGCGACATCGCCACGCTGACCGAACGCTACGGCGCGGACAAAGTTATCCTCGAAAACGCCAACTACGACCCGAACTACGACATCCCCATCGCCGTCATCCGCCCGGCGCTGATCACGCGAATGGTGCGCGAGACGGGCTGCGGTTTCCTGCTCGATCTCGGCCACGCAAAGATGTCCGCCGTTTATTTCGGCATGGATGTGATCGCCTATCTCGAACAGCTGCCGCTGGATGCGCTGCGCGAACTCCACGTCGCCGGGACGCGCTACAGCGAAGAAGAGCGTCGGCTGGTCGATCACTATCCGATGACGGACGACGATTGGACACTGGTCGAATGGGCACTGCGCAAGATCACAGCGGGGGAGATGCCGCAGCCATGGGCGCTAGCGCTCGAATATGGCGGCGCCGGCCCGACATTCGTTCAGCGCAGCGATCCGGTCGTGATCGAGCGTGATATGAATCGTCTGTCCGCGCTGCTTGCCGAGGCGCATCTCGTAGAACTCAAGTGATGGGCGCTGAGACTTGACGCCAGCCCATCACATGCTGAGTTGAAGAACACTGATAGCCGTCCATCTCGCGCGGTCGATTGCGGCTGTGATCACCATCTTTTTCTGGCTCATCGTGGCCTGCGGCTCTTGACACCTTGGCATGTTTTGTAGTATGTTTTTGACGGTTTATGACCCTTAGATACACCAGGAGGCGCGTAATGGCAGCCCATCGTTATACAGCCACTGTCTTTGCCGCTCGCGCGTCGCTGCTGGTGATTGGCCGCGTCTAAGGTCTAAGCTTCCTCAAGACGATTCCGCGACCTTGCAGTCAAATCCTATCCGGCTTCGCGTGGGTGGTTATGCGTACCGCCCTGTCGTTCTGCGCGTCATGCGCATGAGCGGCATGGCATCCTGCCGGTGCGCTCCCCGTCAGGGAGCGCTGGCCGCGCCGGGGCAATGCCCGGCTCTTTGACGCAAACCATTTGATTGCAAGGAAAATCCTCACCATGTCTTTCGACAGTGGATATGACGATCATTACGAAGCTTACGAGTCGTACTTCGATCCGATGAAAACCGACCGCCAGGCGCGCCGCAAACGCAAGCCGAAGGTCAAACATCAACCCAAGAAATCCCACGAACAGATCGTCGAAGCTATCGCAGATACCCAGGGGCTTGAAGGCGGATTCGAGACCACCTACGTGCCCGGCCTGTTTGAAGAAGGCTGGCTGCTGTCCGCGCTGCGCAGTTTCTATGACCAGGCGCTGATCACGGATGTGCTGGCACGCGTGCGCGGTGGCAAAGAGGCTAACGTCTACCGCTGCGCCGCGCACCCGACGACCGGTGTCACCCTGGTGGCGGCCAAGGTGTATCGCCCGCGCATGTTCCGCAACCTGCGCAACGACAAGCTGTACCGCGAGGGACGCCAGATCCTGCGCGTGGAAGGTGGCGCGGTCAAGGAGAATGACCGGCGTACCATGCGCGCACTCGACCAGGGCAGTGCCTATGGCTCTGAACTGGCGCACACCTCCTGGCTGATGCACGAGTACCGTGCGCTGGAGACGCTGTACATGGCGGGCGCGGCGGTGCCCAGACCCATCGCCGTCAGCGAGAATGCCATCCTGATGGGCTATGCCGGTGACGGTTCGCTGGCCGCACCCGCTTTGAGTGACGTAGCGCTGGATGTGGACGAGGCGCGCAGCCTCTACGATGAGGTCGTGCGCAATCTGCACATCATGCTGCGTCACCGCATCATTCACGGCGATCTCAGCGCCTACAATATCCTGTATTGGGACGACCGGGTGACGATCATCGACTTTCCACAGGTGGTCGACATCGGCAGCAACCGGCAGGCCGCGAACATCCTGCACCGCGACGTTGTGCGTGTGTGCGAGTATTTCTCGGAACAGGGTGTGGACTGTGATGGCGATGTGCTGTTCGAACGTCTGTGGCGGCGCTACAAGGCGACCAGCAGCCGTGAAGATGCGGCGGACGCCTCACGCGCCGAGATCGACGAAGAATGACTCGTCAAATGCCCCTCTATGCTCGTGCAGGGAGGGGCTTCTGTTTTGCCCTTAGCGCCGATACAACTCGACCGCATAGGGACCGTAGGTGTCGGCATAGCCGCGGACGATGATGCGATAAGCGCCCGTCGATGGCAGCTCGAAATCGACGATGGCCGCATTCAATGAGTCACCAAAGTCGTCATTGCGCTCGAACTGGTAGTTGCGATCACCCGCGTACAACTCGACCATCGGGTCGAACTCGTCCATGCCATAAACGGTGATCGAGACGATATCTCCTGCCCGCCCCTCGAACCACCAGCGATCGCCAGCGGTCGTCTCCAGATAACCTTCCTGAACGTCACCGTAACCGAGATAGCCGGCCTCTCTCGCCATGTCTGAAGGCCAGCCCAACCCGACCCAATATGTGCCCGACGACGCGCCATCGAAGGAATTGACCAGCAGGCGGTACTCGCCGGAATAGGGCAGCTCGAAGTAGGCAATCGTGGAGTCCAGACCAAGACCGCCGTCATCATCCTGAGTCAGCCATTCGCCATTGCTGTTCTGAAGTTGGATCACCGTATCGAAGGCCCCGCTCCCGACGGAAATCGAGACCACCTGCCCGCGGTCGCCGTAGAAATTCCATAAGTCACCATGATCGCGCGCGAGTGTGTTCTCATTCCAGCTACCGAATTCAATCGCACCTTCCCAGGACGGCGCAATGACGGCGGTGATCATGTAGAAGATCGGCTCGAAACCACTGCCATCGAAGTATTGCTGGTAGAGACTGGCCGGGATGTCGGGCAGCAAGTCGGCGCAGTTCCCACGCACCAGACCGTCTTGCTCGATGAACATGAGATCGGTTAGGTCGTGGGCAGTCAATCCGGTCGCTTCATAGATCTGGCTGAAGTCGTCGATGGTGACCTGCCCATCGCCGTCTGCCTGGATCGAGATGAAGACGTCACCATTTTTGCTCGGGATGGCAAGCAGCACGCCTTCGAATGGATCGAAGCCCCAGGCAGAAGCGCTGCCCGCATTCGAGTCGAAGATACCGCTGTAGCAGGGTGGATCGACATTCGAGATTCGGCGTGTGCTGCCGACGTTTTCGCCCGCGCCTTGCGCACTGGCTGCCACCTGAGGACGCGGGCGCACGCGAATCCGGCCGATGCGCGTGCGCGAAGTCGACCCCGGCACGGGCGTCTGTGCTTGCAGATTGTCGCCTACGGTCAGGAAGATCGCCAGCACAGACGCGAGGATGGCGCACAGAAGGAAGCCCAGACGACGTCTGTTCTTAAGTCTCTGCATAACAATGTCCTTTCGCTAAAGCGCTTAAGATCGTTGGAGCTCGTCGTTGACCATGTTGCGTAAGTCACGGTACAAACGCGCGTGCGTATCCAAACCAAGTTCCTCGGCGATCTTCCGTGCGTCGTCATACAGCCCAGCCGCCTGCGGAAGCTGGTTGAGCCAGTAATAGCAATCGCCTTTGAAGCGGGTGTAGAGCATCCGGTGCTCCGGAAAGATGCCATCAATCGCCAGCGCTGCGTCGTAGGCGTCAATCGCGGCGTAGTAATCTTGATCGAGCAGTTGTTCCAGATCGCCCTGCATGGCATGTGACTCGCCAGCCAGCGAGGCAACGGTCGGATCGTGGCTGTCCGCATACAGATCGATGATCTGCTGAGCGATGGCGCGCGTCTGCGCGCAGGCGGTGTCCATTTCTTCGTCGCTGAAGTCGCCGCCGGGTTCGAGGATGCAGATCGTGTATTGTAGGTTGGCTTCAATAGCCCACATGCGCGCCTTGACGATTGGCTCCGATGCGGTCGCATCGTCAGCATAAATGCGTTTGGCCTGTTCCATGTCGGCGACCGCTTGGCGCAGTGGCGAAGCGTCGATCAACTCATCGTTACAGCCATCGTTGTCTGGCGCGAGCCAGCGCGCCTGCAGATAGCGAGCGGCGGCCAACCCGGCGTATGGGCGTCCATAGGCGCGGACACCTTCTGCTTCGTTGGTGAGCGCGTTGGCTGCTTCGAACTCGGTGATCGCATCATCCACGTTGCGCAGGACTGCGTCGCGTTCGCAGTGCAAAGTCGCTTGACCTGCCCGCCCAAGGTAGACATTGCCCATCAAGATATTGACGACTTCGCGCCCTGCCATTTCGTCCCAACCAGGGACATCCGAGGTTGACTGAAAAGCAACCAGTGCGTCGTCAAAATTGTCGTTGCTGAACTGGGCCAGCCCGTCGATGACATCCGCCAACACCTGCGTCCGCGCGCTCAATTCGTCCTGTGATAAGCCGCTATCCAGCCTGGATACCCGAATCGGGCTGCCAAACCGGTAATTCCCGGTCATCTCACGCACACCAGGATGTGTTTTCGGGTTGATGTAAAACTGAGGCTGGATTTCGACCTGCCCGCCCGGTGTGCGACCGATGGTGCCATAGACGACAATATCTGCGGCATACGCAACCGCTTTTTGTCTGGCTACGTCTTCGTCGGCAATGCGGCCAATGACCACAGGCCCCAGATAGCCAAATGTGATGCGTGCCTCGGCGCGGCGGCTGTACTCCGCCAACTCCTGTTCGAGCAGGCGACCGAAGCGGTCAACCATGAGATCGGCGTCTTCCGTCGGCACAGTTGAGTCATCCTGGGTCGAGAAGTAGCCGACAGCCACACCGACACTGTAGCTTTCAAGCGATGGGGTTGGCGTCAGGGTAGGCGTCGGGCCGAACATGAGGTTATTGATCTGCGGGCCTGCGGCGATGATGAGAACGAAGAAAAGCACGGCCAGCAACAACAGCCCGCTGACTGCGAGGTCACGCGCGACCTGGCGTGGCACGAAGCGTCGCCGCGGCAAGCGCCGGCGCAGTTGACGCAGACCGGCGCGATAATTCGTCGTGAGATCGATGTATTGCAGATGAGATAAACTGCCTGTGTTCTGACCTGCGTTCAGGCGGCGCACCAGCACCGGATAGATGGGTTTGTGCTCCCGCTGCGCCTGAGCGATCTCTTCCTGACAATGTGGAGATGCCAGAAAATCTGGCGAAATACAGGCGATAAGTGCTTCCGAGGCGGTGATCTGCGTTTCAAGTTCTTTGCGCCAGGCCTCGCCGACTTCGATACCTTCGACATCCATCCACAAGGTGTAACCAGCGTTCTGGAGGTCTTCGTAGATGTTCTTGACGGCCAGCAGATCGCTGCGGGAGTAGCTGACGAAGATTTGATGACGAGGTTGCACTGGCAAAGGGGTAACGGCTGGTGATGCCATAGTCTGTCCCCTGCGTGATGCAATAATGTCATTTTCCATTCATTATACTATGTTTTAAGCGCCTACAGGCCGGACCGCACCTGTCTGACACGAACAAGGGCGCTCTCGCGAACGCCCTTGTTTCTGTCGTGTGCTGATCTCGCCTCTATTGCGTTGGGCGGCTGGTCAGTGTGACCGGCAAGTCGATCATGTCGTGACCATCGCGCAGGACAGTGAGCGTCACCGTCTGGCCGGGCTGCGTCTGGCTGGCAAGATAGGCGATCAAATCCGACATGTCGCGCAGGGGTAATCCGTTGATGGCAGTGATGATATCGGCATTTGCGTAAGCAGTGATGCCGTCAACAGTGCGCTCTCGACCAGGATTGCGCAAGCCGCCGCGTGCAGCTGGGCTGTCCTCCTCGACAAAACCGACGACGATACCGTGTGCGTTGTTAGGCAGGTTCATCGTTTCGATCTGGGCGAGGGTCATGTCGCCGCCCTGGATACCGATATAGCTGTAATCGATCTGTCCCTTTTCGATCAGCGCATTAGCGACGCGCCGCACCAGATTGCTGGGAATGGCGAAACCGACGCCTGAATTGGCGCGCACTTCGCTGGCGATCTGTGCATTGACGCCAATCACCTCGCCGCGCAAGTTGAGCAGTGGGCCGCCGCTGTTGCCGGGGTTGATGGCTGTGTCCGTTTGAATGACTTCGCCAATCGAGTAGATGTTCAGGCCGCGAATAGTGCGCCCAAGCGCGCTGATGATGCCGGTCGTCATTGTCCAATCGCGTCCGAAGGGGCTGCCAAGCGCAATCGTCGTCTGGCCGACGAACAACTGGCTCGAATCGGCCAGGGGCAGGGGCACTAGCTCTTCGACCGGCAAATCGACCCGCACGACCGCAATGTCGGCGTCCGGGTCGAGACCGACGACTTCGCCGCGCACAATCGTCCCATCATAGAAATTGACGGCAATCTGGACAGCACCTTCGACGACATGATAGTTGGTCACGATGTGGCCGTCCGTATCCAGGACGAAGCCGGTGCCGCCGGACTGAGCAAACTGTTCATCAATCACGGTCGGATGTTCGAACTGTGCCACAACTTCGATAGACACGACTGATTTGACGACACTGTTGTACAGCTCGGCCAACTGCCGTTCTTGATCGGTGGCATCCGGCGGCGGCGTCACAATGACCGGTTGCAGTGCGTCGAACACGACCGTCCGGCTGGCATTCGTCGCCACGACCATCGTGCCGACGTAAAAAGCGCCCAACATCAGAAGCGCCACCGTCGCCAGCGATACAATCCGTTTTACCCACTCATTCATACGTTCATGACCTCAAGAAAACTGTGCCCGGCAACACCAGCCTGTGCGTATCGACCTTTTTATCCCAGCTTACGATAGAGGCGTGCCATAAGATCCGTCTTAGAGACGCGTGAACTGTCTCTAAATTCAGATGCGCTGCGGCGGGAACGTGTCACGGTAGAGTTTCAGCGCACTCTCGATAGCCGCACGCGCCTCGGTTTCATCCGCCCACCCTTTGCTCTCGACAGCTTTGCCCTCCAACTGCTTATAGACCAGGAAAAAGTGCTCGACTTCGCGCAAAAAATGCTTTGGCGCATTGGCCAGTGAATGAACTTCTTCAAACTGCGGGTCAGTCGCGGGAACGGCCAGGATTTTGTCGTCGTTCTCGCCCCTATCGACCAGGCGCAGCATTCCGACGACTCGTGCTTCGATGATGCAGCCAGGATATGTTGGCTCGCTCATCATGACGAGGATGTCGAGCGGGTCGCCATCGCCATAATATGACTGCGGGATAAAGCCATAATCACCCGGATAGTGCAGCGGGCTGTAGAGCACGCGGTCGAGTTTGATGACGCCGGCGCTCTTGCTGTACTCGTACTTGTTGCGGCTGCCTTTGGGAACTTCGACGACTGCATAGACGACTTCCGGCGCGCTTGGGCCGGGCGATAGATTATGCCAGAGGTGCTGTACCATCCGTGATCCTATTTGAGCTTGTGAGCGATAAAGACTGCTCTCAGTATAACGGTTTCTCTGGCAAGCGTGTGAGGTGAAATTCTCAACTTGACAGCAACATACGTACACGTTAGTATGTAAATGATGCTCTTTGTTCGAAGTGACCTGGATTCGACGTGGTACGTAAGACGAAAGAAGAAGCCGAACTGACCCGCCAGGCAGTCCTTAGCGCCGCGCTCAAGGTTTTCAGCCGTCAGGGTTATGCAGCCACCCGCCTGGAGGAAATCGCGGACGAAGCCGGGGTGACGCGCGGGGCGATCTACTGGCACTTCAAGAACAAGGCCGACCTGTACGTCGAATTGCAGTATCGCGCTGCCGAACAGGTGGCGCGTGTGATCGGCGCGGCGGTCGAAGAGGGTGGCCGCATGATCGACATTCTACACCGGATCATGGTGCGCGTCTGGTCGTACCTCGAAGAAGATGAGGAATTTCGCGCCGTCCAGGAATTGAGTATGCTCAAATCCGAGCTGACGCCCGAACTGCGCGAGGGCATGGAGCAGAAGATCGAAGGTATTCGCAGGCAATCTGCCGAGCTGGTCGCGAGCGTGCGCCTGGCGATGGCGGCGGGCGACATCGACCCGCGCCTGGATGCGAGCGAAGTCGTGCGCGGCTATCTGGGCTACCTGAATGGCGTGGTGCTGATGTGGGTGCTTGACCCGGCGGCCTTCTCGATCAAGCAGAGCGCTCCGGCTCTGGCCGACATGTTCCTGCGCGGACTGCGTCCCTGATCTGCAACCCGCTTTTTATTTTGCTCGTATACATACATGCACGCATGTATAAAAGGAGACCAACCATGTTTGCAGACAAAATCAGCAGTGTTCTCTTCGGCAGTCGGATGGAGCGCGCGCTTGATGCGCTGGCGGCAGCCTACGCTGCTCAGGAACGCTTCAGCGGGGCTGTGCTGGTCGCACGCGGCGACCGGGTGCTCCTGCGCAAGGCGTATGGCAGCGCCGACCAGCAGCGCGGAATCGCGAATACACCGGCGACGGCGTTTCGCATCGCCTCGATGAGCAAGCCGTTCACCGCCATCGCCGTGATGCAGTTGATCGAGCAAGGCCAACTGTCCCTGAACGACCCTCTCAACAAGTTCATTCCGGATTACCCTAACGGCGACCAGATCACGGTTGCGCACCTGCTGGCGAACCGCTCCGGCATCGAAGACTTCATCGCCATGCCTGAATTCGAGCAGATGCAAGCCGAGCGCGTCACGCCGGAACAGTTGATGACCCTCTTCCGCGAGCGCCCGCTGCGCTTCGTGCCCGGCACGGAGGTCGGCTACAGCAATGCCAACTGGGTGCTGCTGGCCGTGATCATCGAACGCATAACGGGCAGAACGTACTGGCAGTATGCGCAGGAACACATCCTGAAGCCTGCCGGGATGCACACCGCCGGGTTCGATTGGGCGGCGGTCACGAACGCACACGCAACGGGCTACGTCGATACGGCGAACGGCTTGCAGCCAGTGACGATGATCGACTCGTCGGTCATGCTCGGCGGCGGTGACGTTCATGCGACGGTCGATGACCTGCTGCACTGGATGCGCGCGCTGATCGGCGGCAAGCTGATCCGCCCCGACACGCTGCGTCTGATGACACAGGCGCACACGCAAACAGACGCGGGCAATTACGGCTACGGTTTCGAACTGCACGACTATTTCGGGCGGCACAGCATCGGCCATTCGGGCGGGATGCCGGGGTTCGTCAGCAATATCGCCTACTTCCCCGGTGACGACGTGACGATCATCCTCCTGAGCAACCTGGGCAGCGCGGCCTGGGAAGGCTTGACGCGCGACCTGGTTGCAGCCGTCCTCGGCGAGGCTTACGACCTGCCGTCCGCGCGCAGCTTCATCACGGTCGATCCGGCGCTGCTGGCCGATTACGTCGGGGAATACGAAATCCAGTATTTCGGGCGCACGTCGATCCTGCGCTTCGAAATCGAGGGCGACCAATTAGTGATGAAAACCCGAGGGCTGCCCAAAGCCGTCATGAGCGCGATGGCCGAGAATAAGTTCTTCGCCCGCTCCAAGGGTGAGGTCGAAATGACCTTCGTCCGCGATGCGAACGGCCGTGCCCATCAGATCGACTGTGTGTGGGGTGGTCACGCGCTGACGGCGCACCGTCTGGATGCCTGAGTGCAACGCATTTTATTTCGTGCGTATACATACAGGTGCGCACGTAAATGCTGGAATTGCAAGCGATTTGAACAAATCGACGCTTCGTCACGAATCACCGACTGAAGCGCATGATGAGTGAGAGGGGAGCACAACCTATGAACATCATCGAGACGCGAGATCTGACCAAGACATTCACCAGCCGCACCCGCGGCAAAGGCGCGCCGCGCACCGTTGAAGCCGTCAAGGGCGTCAACATGAGCGTGCGCGAGGGCGAGATCTTCGGCTTTCTGGGGCCGAACGGCGCGGGCAAATCGACGACCATGCGCATGTTGGCGACGCTGCTGCCGCCAACCAGCGGCCAGGCGACTGTTGGCGGGCACGACCTGCTGCGCGAAGCGGAGCGCGTGCGTGAGCGCATCGGCTATGTCGGGCAGTCTGGCGGCACCGAGGCCAGCCTGACCGGGCGCGAAAACCTGATGCTCCAGGCACAGTTGTACGGCCTGAGCAACGCCGAGGCGCGCCAGCGGACGCAAGACCTGATGGAGTCGCTGGAACTGGCATCCTACGGTGACCGTTTGGTCAAGACCTATTCGGGCGGCCAGCGGCGGCGGCTCGACCTGGCAATGGGCATGGTACACAGTCCGGCCCTGCTGTTCCTCGACGAACCGACGACCGGCCTCGATCCGCAGAGCCGTGTACATCTGTGGGCGGAAGTGCGCAAGCTGCGCGCCGCCGGGACGACGATCTTCATCACCACGCACTACCTGGACGAGGCCGACGCGCTCTGCGACCGGTTGGCAATCATCGACCACGGCACGATTGTCACCGAAGGCACGCCGGATGCACTCAAGCGTGAGATCGGCGGCGACGTGATCGCGCTCGGCCTGGACGTGCAGAACGGCGCGTCCCAGCGTGCGCGCGATCTGCTGAGCGCCCAGCCCTACGTGCGCAACACCCGCGAGGCCGATGGCGGCGTCAGCCTGGTGGTCGAAGGTGGCGACAGCGCCCTACCGAGTGTGCTGCGGCTGCTCGACAGCGCGGCGATGCCGATCCGCACGGTGACGATGGCACGCCCGACGCTGGACGACGTTTTTCTGCATCACACCGGGCGCTCGCTGCGCGAGGCCGCGGAGTAACTCCCGCGCGATACCCATCTGCAAACGCACACATCACCGGTCGGCCAAGGCCACTGGAAAAAGGAAACCCGAATCATGAAACGAGTCCTGCGTGATACGCGCCTGATCTTTCTCGCGTCCGTCAAAGAGACGCTGCGCAATCCCATCTGGGTGATCGTCGGCTTGATGCAGCCGATCATGTATCTACTGCTCTATGCACCGCTGCTTAAGAACGTGCCCGGCCTGGGCGGTGATGACGCCTACAATGTCTTCGTGCCGGGCTTGCTGATCATCACAGCGTTGTTTAGCTCGTTGTTCGTCGGCTTTGGCCTGATCGAGAAGCTGCGCAGCGGCGTGCTCGAACGCCTGCGCGTGACGCCGGTCAGCCGCCTCGCCATCGTGCTCGGTATGGTCGCCAGAGATGTGTTGATGCTGCTGGTGCAGTGTACGGTTCTCTGCGTGTCGGCGCTGTTCTTCGGCTTCCGTCCAGATGCTCTGGGTGTGGCGATCCTCTACGGGCTGATGATCCTGATCGGTGTCGCGATGGCGTCGCTCTCCTATGGTATGGCGCTGGCGCTCAAGGATGAAAACGCGCTCGCATCGATGGCAAACCTGTTCACGCTGCCGCTGCTGCTGCTCTCCGGCGTGCTGCTGCCGCTGACGTTCGCGCCGCAGTGGATGCGCACGATAGCCGATGTCAACCCGCTGGCCTACGCCATTGACGCTGCCCGCGCGCTGGTCGCCGGGAGCACAGGCGATCCGTCAGTGCTGATCGGCTTCACGGCCTTCGCCGTGCTGACGGCGCTGTTTGCCCTGTGGGTGACGCGCAGCATTCGCCACGCCGTCGCGTAGGCTGTCGGCGGTCAGCATTCGGTTGGTGATGCGTAATGTATAGGTGGGCGATCCGGCGGATCGCCCCCATAAAACCAACCCGGACGCCATTTTCGGCGTCCATTGATATTTCCTCTGTGCCCTCCGTATCTCTGTGGTTCTAATTAACATCTTCTTCCTGGTATCTGTTCAGCAGCGCAAATTTGTGTTGTAATAATGCGCACAGGAGCAAAAACCTATGCGAATTTTACTATTAGGCTTTGGGTCGCGCGGAGACGTGCAGCCGTTGGTGGCGCTCGGCAAAGGTCTGCGCGACGCCGGTTATGACGTGACCCTCGCCGCCGGGATCAACTTTCAGACGTGGATCGAGCGCGAAGGTCTCACCTACGAGCCGATCCATGTCGATGTCGAGGCGCTCGTCAACAGCAGCGGCGGCAAAGAGTGGCTGAATGATAGCAGCCACGACCCGCGCACCGAGATGCGCAACATGAAACGCATGGCCGACGAGGTCGCCGGGCCGGTCGCGCAGGATCTCATGCGCATGGCGCAGACAGCGGATGTCTATGTCAGCGGCCTGATGACGGTTGCCCCCGCCGATTCGCTCGCGCAGCTCTATGGCAAACGGCACATCCACGCCTTCTTGCAGCCGTTTTATCCGACCACCAACGGCGCGGCAGGTTTGACTGCGCCACTGCCGGGGCAGAACATCTTCATCAACCGCTGGTGGGGTTACCTGGTTCAGATGATCATGTGGAACGTCATGCGCGGGCCGACCAATACCCTGCGCGAAGACGTGCTGCATCTGCCACCGGGCACGCGCGGCGACTTCATCCGCGCCTGGAATCGCAAGCCAGCGCTTTATGGCTACAGCGAGCATGTCGTGCCCAGGCCGCGCGACTGGCCGCCGCATCTCCACATCACGGGCTACTGGTTCGACGTACCGGACGAGACCTACACGCCACCTCCGGCGCTGCAAGCATTTCTCGATGCGGGCGCTGCGCCGGTCTACATCGGCTTCGGCAGCATGTCCAACACCGACCCCCGGGGTACACTGCGCACATTCGTCGAAGCGCTGAAGAAAGCGGGGCGGCGTGGCATCCTCCACAGCGGTTGGGCGGGTCTCCAGGCCGAAGATCTGCCTGACAGCATCTACATGCTCGATTACGCGCCGCACGAGTGGCTGTTTCCGCGCGTGGCCGGCATCGTCCATCACGGCGGCGCGGGCACGACCGCCTCAGGCTTGCGCGCGGGTGTGCCCTCGACCATTGTCGCGCACATGGGCGATCAGCCATTCTGGGGGCGACGTGTGCATGAGTTGGGCGTCGGGCCACAGCCGATCCCCCGCCACGATCTGAGCGCGGAGCGGCTGGCCTATGCCATCGCGCAGATGACGACCGACAGCGCGATGCAGGCGCGCGCCGCCGCGCTCGGCGACACCATCCGCGCCGAGGATGGCGTCGGCAACGCCGTGCGTGTACTGCGAACGATCCTCAGTTGCTAGCGCCTACATAAAACCGACAGCCTCTTCTTGTTCTATCGCTTCTGAATGCACCGGGATGCGCGGTGCTTGATATGCACCTTCGCCGGGGAAGCTCTCGCTGGCGGGCATCAAAATCAATTGAAACTGCGGACGATACTGAAGTTCGATCATGCGTCCCAGTTGTAGATCGCGCAGTTTATCCGCTATTGGGTGATCGCCCAGTTCAAGCTGGACATCGGCGGGATTGCGCGAGACACCCAGCTTGCACGGGCTGAGCGTGTTCGGCGAGAGCAAGATGCGATCACCGCGGACCGTGAGCGCGTCGAAGTGCCAGCGATCCACTTCCTTGACGGGGATCTGCCGTGCGCTGAAGGTCAGAATGCGTCGGTCACTTTCAGATAGCTGGCAGGTGATCCAGTCATCCTTCTTTTCGAAATGGATGTTTGCCAGGAACTTCGGGTAGTTTGCCCATAGCCAGCCACCGTCGCGCGCCGCCTGCGTCGTCACTGGCATTTGGTGAATGTAGAGCATCGGCCGTTCAGCCAGGTGTCGTAGCAGACCAAAGAGCGGCGTAGCTGGCTTGTCCAGCGTCACTGGCACAGCCACAAAGGCTTCGTCATAGGGGCCGGCGTCGGTATCAGCGTAACTGCAAGCGGCGATAGTGATGATAGCATGCCATGGTGTCGCCCGAAGCGGCTGCAGCTTCTTGGATGGCAGAAGAGCGCGCACAGCTTTGAGCGGCGCAAGAAAGTTGGCGTTGATCGACATGGCCTCGCGATAAAAGGCAGGGATACAGCCTTCACCCTCCGCACCGACATATGGGAAGTGTGTCAATTGATCGAAAAAGGCAGAATCGGGCATCGTCCACCTCTCTTAAAATGAGAAATGCCGAAAACGCATAGGCCCCACTGAGCCCTGTTTTCGGCAGTTTCGGAAACACTATCTTGTTAGCTACCGTTGCGATGATTCAGCGATTCCATCATATCACGTTTGAGGTTTCTGGCGCACGGTTGCAACCCGCGCTATGCTAGTCAAACATTGCCCTCAGTTACTCACCTCATCACTATGATTCACACCTCGACTTTCACTGTCCGCCATTACGAATGCGACGCCTACGGGCACGTCAACAATGCCAATTACCTGCGCTACATGGAGCACGCCGCTATCGAAGCCTCGGCGGCGGTCGGCTATGATGAAGCGCGTTATCTTGCCATGGGCACGCTGTGGCTGATCTACGAGACCGACATCGATTATCTGCTGCCGCTGCGCGCGGGCGATGTGGTCGAACTCAAGACGTGGGTGGCGGACTTCCGGCGGGTGCGCTCGCAGCGCTATTACGAATTCCGCCGCCTAGGTGAGGAAGCGCTCACCGCGCGCGCCGTGACCGATTGGGCCTATCTCGACCGCGAGACGCAGCGCCCGGTGACGGTTCCGCCGGAGATGATCGCTGCCTTCACACCCGATGGCGTGCCGGAGGCTGCCCCACGCAAAGACATCCCGGATGCGCCGCCGCCCCCACCTGGTGTGTTCACCGTGCAGCGGCGCGTTGAATGGCGCGACATCGACATGAACCGGCACGTCAACAACGCGACCTATCTCAACTACATGGAAGAATGCGCCATCGAATCACTCAACGCATTCGGCTGGTCGATTGAGCGGCTGGAATCAGAGGACATCGCCATTGTTGCCCGCCGCTACCAGATCGCCTACAAAGCGTCGGCGGTGTGGGGCGATGAACTGCTGGTGACGACTTACTTGAGCGATCTGCGGCGCATCTCCGCCGTGCGCCACTTCCAGATCGTGCGTGCAAGCGACGGCGAACTGCTGGCGCGCGCCAATTCGCAGTGGGCGTTCATCCACCCGTCCAATGGCCAGATCGCGCGTGTGCCAGAGGCGATCCTGCGCGACTTCGCCGATCACATCGCATCCTGATGCGGAAAGGCCGGACATGCTCGATCTGCTCGACTATCGCCGCCGCGTCGGCGATCTCTACCGGCGCATCCGCGAGGCTGAGATGCCTGCCGCAGCCTGGCAGGATTTCCGCCGCACACGCGACGACCTGTTCCGTGCGCACCCACAGTCGCCGCTGGATGCGGATCAAAAGCGGGCGTTCGGCGGGCTGCGCTATTTTGATTACGCTCCGGCCTACCGCGTCGTGGCGACGGTCGATACGCAGGTTGAACCTGTACACGTGACTTACGATCTGGGCGACGACGGGCAGTTCGCCTGCCGCCGCTTCGGCCAGGTGCGCGCCGCACTGCCAACAGGCGAGACCATCTTGAGCCTGTACTGGATCGAGGGTTATGCCGGCGGCGTCTTCCTACCCTTCGGCGATAGCACCAATCGCGAGGCAACCTACGGCGGCGGGCGCTACCTGCTGGACACGATCAAGGGCGCAGATCTCGGCATGGCTGGCGAGCGGATCGTGCTCGACTTCAACTTCGCTTATAACCCGTCGTGCGCTTACAATCCGCGTTGGGTCTGCCCGCTCGCGCCGCCCGAAAACCGCCTGCCGTTCCCCGTCCACGCGGGCGAGCTGGCTTTCAGCGACTTGAATGAGAGGTAAAAACCGGATAGATAGACTTTGTGCCGTCAGCTCGCTTACTTTCTTCAAATACCAACAGGATCTGAGCGGCTTGCCAGGCTGATGATGCAAAAGCAGTCGTTACCGACGCGACGCTTTGAAATCTCTCAGAATTGCGCGTACTTTCGACTCATCAAGCCCATAATGCTCTACGACCAAAGCCAGAATGACTTCATCTTTTGTCATACCACCTGTCATATCGGACAAAAGTGCGATGAAGGTCGCAGCCTCCAACTCGGCGACTGACTCAAATGCCCCAGTGCCGAGATACTTTGATGTATCCATTTTTGCTACGTGATCTTTGGCGCCTTTTTTGACCGCATCAATAAATACTTGACTCACACCTGCATCCGTCTTTTTCTTGCCGACTTTCGCAATCACTCGTGCCTTACCGCGATAAGTAATTTCTACAGCAGCCGGAATCAGCACTTCAAATTCATATTCATTGGGTTTCTTGCCCAGGCCCAGAATACCCTTGCTGCCCTCTCGAGTCAGTTTGACGCTCTTGATGGTGAAACTCGCAGCGATTTTTTGCGCCTCTACCTGTCCCTTTGCAACGCCTTCATCAAACGCTTCAACATTGATCTTTCGCAGCTCAGGGGAATTAATCACTTTTTTATCAACGATGTCTTTCCCATCAGCTATTTTCTTCTGAGCCAACGCAAAGGCGGCTTCTTCAGTGTCGGCTGAAGCTTGCACAGTATGTGCTTTACCATCATCCTCGACTTGCTCAGACAGAATCGCCAGGCCCTCGGGCACTTGAGATTTGATTATATCTCTGGCTTCTTCTAGCGTTTCGGCTTCGACATCAATGACTTTTTCATCCGTTTCATTACTCATCTTTGACTCCCTGGCCATAAATAGTGAACTAAGTTGACTATTCTAGCTCGCACAACGTCATTGGGGGATCCCAGCGAATACCCTGGTTAGATGGGCGGTGACATTTGTTTTCGACGGGTACGTTTTGATACATACGTACACGTCTTGCCGTCTGACAGCAAACGCGGTATGCTACGACCCACACAGAACAAACGTTCAAGCGAGAAATACACATGGCGCATCCACTGGTTGTTCAACTCCGGTTTACCCGCAGCGAATTCTTGCGCGGATTAGAGGGCATCACTGATGAAGAAGCGCGCCGCCGCTTCATGCCCATGAACTGCATCAGTTGGATCATAGGCCATCTGGCGTGGCAGGAGCAGCGCTACTGGCTGACGCGCGCACAGGGGCAGACGCCGTTCCCGGAACTCAACACCCTGACGGCGAATGGTAAGCCTGCCAGCACACCGCCGCAGGACGAGATGTGGCGCATCTGGCGCGCGGTCACGCAGGCATCTGACCCATATCTCGATGCGCTGGCGACTGAGCAGCTGCTATCGAATCCGGTTGTGGACGGCAAGACGCTGCCGGTCACATTCGGCTCGCTGCTGCTGCGCACGACCTATCATTACTGGTATCACCTGGGTGAAGCGCAGGCGATCCGGCAGCTGCTTGGACATACCGGTCTGCCGCAGTTCGTCGGCAACATCGACAACGAAGCGCCCTACGTGCCGGAGGCGTAGAGACTTGGCGACGCCATGCCCACCGGATTATTTGCATCGCCAGATGCGCAATCCCGTCTCAATCGAGCGTGCCGCCTGCCATCCATTCGCTCAAGGCCTGCTCATGTACGCGCCAATCCGGCATATGCTCATTCATGAGCGCCTTGAAACCTTTGCCATGATTGAACTCGATCAGATGGACGAGTTCGTGACAGATGACATATTCCGCCAGTTCGCGCGGGACGCGGCACAGGGCGGTATTGAGCGAGACGCTGCCTTTGCGCGAACACGAACCCCACTTGCGGAACATCTCGCGTACGCTCACGCGCGTTGGCTGGACGCCGATGCGCTGTGCCCAGGTCTTGACCAGTGCTCGCAACTCATCCGTGCTGGTGATTTCCGGCGCGTTTTCCGGCACGACTCGCCCGCCGATTTGTTCCAGGGCATCGGCGACGAACGCCTGAAGCTGCTCATTTCTCAGACTCATGCGGGTCGGAATGAACAACACCAACCCCACCGGCGTCGTCTTCATGACAATCGACCGGCGGCGTTGGCGGTAGACGCGGATCGTGTGCCCACCGGCGTTGATGATCTCCTGCGTCTGGCTCATCAGGGTTGTTTGCTCAACAGAATACGTGCCTGATCGCCCGCCGACAGGCTGTACGCGCCGAGCGCCGCCGGGATGAGCACCGTCTGCCCCAGGGCGAAGTCAACGTCACCTGACGGACTTTCGGCGCGCGCCGCACCCTCGATGCAGGTCAGGCTGTGAAAACTCCCGTGGGTATTCAGGTGCGCAGTGAGGCCATCGGTCTCGTTCAGGCTATAGCGCTCGGTGATGAAGTAGGGTGTCTCGAAGATCTGGACGCGCTGACCGCCGACATCGCCCGTATAACGAATCTCCGGCGGCGCGCCAAGGTTTGCCACCTGTAAGCCCTTGTCGATGTGCAGCTCGCGCGGTTTGCCATCCAGACCCGCACGGCCCCAATCGTACAGGCGGTAGGTCGTATCCGACGATTGTTGAATCTCGTAGATGATCAGGCCGGGGCCGAGCGCGTGAACTGTCCCGGCGGCCATGAAGACACTGTCATCCTCCTGCACCTCGGCAAAGGCGACCATTGCTTCAAGGCGGTTGTCGCGGATCGCTTCCGCCAGTGCCTCGCGTGTCGCCCCTGGTTTGACGCCGAGCACCAGCTTCGCGCCCGGTTCTGCGCTCAGGAAATACCAGGCCTCGTTCTTGCCGCGCGGCTCATTTTCCAGCGCCAGCGCCTGCTCATCATTAGGATGATCCTGGATCGACAGCCATTGATGCGCGTCGAGCAGTTTGACCAACAACGGGAACCCTGCGCTCAGATCATTGCCCGCGCCGACCAGCGCTGCGCCATACTCCGCCAGCAGGTCACCGATGGTGCGCCCGGCCAATGCGCCGTTCGCGACCTTACAGGTATCGTGCAGTTCCCAGGATTCGCCGTAGGGTTGATCGTCCGGCAAATGCTTGCCAAATTCGGTCGCCAGCCTGCGTCCACCCCAGGGGCGCGTCTTCAGCTGAGGTGTCAACAGCAAAGGATACAGTGAGTCCATTGTTTAGCTCGTTGTAGGCAATTAGCAGATGTGTGAGAAGTATACACGACCGGGAAATCATCCACTCATTCTGGGCGAAACTGAGCATCCGCCCTTAGTGAATCAACCCGCCGTAGAGCAGAATGCTGAGAACGACGCCGAGCGCAGCAGCCAGCAGTCCAAAAACGAGCATCAAGATGAACAAGCGCAGCAGCCTGCGCCGAGGTGTGGGCGCTTGTTTCTTGCGCGTCTTCCGGCGCTGCGGTGGCAGCGGGCGCACGGTGGCCGGCAGCGGCTCGAGCGATCTCGCCGGGTCTTTGGGCGTCAAATCCTTGATATTGATGCCGATCCGCGCCAGCCGATGCAGGCGCTGCGCTTCAGCGTTATCCGGATTGATAGCGAGGATATTCTCCAGGCAGACCACCCGATCATCCTCGGTATCGACGACCTCCAGGAGTGCCCACCAGACCGCCTCGTCGTATGGAGCTAATGAGGCGGCCTGGCGCAGCAATTGGTGAGCCTTCTCTCTTTTGCCAGCACGCAGCGCACTGCTGCTGTGACTCAAAAGGCGCGCAACGACAGGATCGCGCCCGAACGATAACTGGTCAAGCTCTGCCACCAGCCGACCTTCAGCGCCAGCTACCGACGAATTCATCTTCGTCCGGGGTGTTTGTCAACTGGAACAACTCCTGTGTCATTTGATCATAGACGTACACGTCATAATTGCCGCCGCGATTGCTGGAAAAGGCGATATAACGCCCATCCGGGCTGAACGCCGGCAGGATGTCGTCAGCCGGGTCACGTGCAATCAAATCGACCGAACTGGTGCCAGCCGCGAAACGGAGTGCGATGTCGTGATTGTTCGGTTCTGACGCTGGCGCTGCGGCATAGGCAATTTGCAAACCATCGGGCGACCATGATGGCGCAGATTCGATGTAGGCTCCGCGATCGTTGGTAATCGGGAACGTGGCGCCACTGGCGATGTCGAGCACGACCACGTCCGCACCGGCGTCTGCTTCGTTCACATTATCGCGCACAGCAACCAGGCGCAGGCCATCCGGCGAAAACTCCGGATCGGCATAACTCGCATCATCCGGGGTAAGCCGCCGAGGCGTTATATCGCCCGCGCTCGCTTCATCCGGTGTCGTAGTGACATAAATGTGATCGGTCGGCTGATTGGCCTCGCGCGCCACGAATGCCACCTGCGAGCCATCCGGTGATAGATCTGGCATCTTGGGATCGAACAGGGTAGAGGCTTCCAGAGCGGCGGGCGACGTGCCGTTCACGTTGACGATTTCGATCAACGTGGTGAAGACGGCGGGCTGGAAGCGCGTGTAGACGACGCGCTCGCCGTTGGCAGCCATCGAGATATCGAGACCCTCCTGCTCACCGATGCGTGTAAAACTCCCATCGGTGAGCGAGAGCGTGCCCACGGGCAGATAGCCGTTCACATCAACGTCACGCCCGGCCCAAACAGCAATCTTGCCGGATAAGCCGGTTGGGAAGGGCAACGGCTCCGCCGTCGGTAGCACGGTAGGCGCAGCTGTCGGCGTGAAGGTGGGTGGCAGGGTTGCGGCAAGATCGCGCAGGCTGCGGGTCGGTGTCTCTGCCGCCTGGGTTTGCTGGAGCGCAAGAGCTTGCGCGGCTTCTGTATTCTCAATGTTGATGACGAGCTGCTGCACGGCTGTGTTGGTAGCGTTCACATTCGCCACGGCCATGCTGTTGTTGATACTCGAAACCAACAGCAGCGCCAGCAAGGCAAGGACGACCACGGCAGCGCCGACGATCAAGAGCGTCAACGTGCGGCGGGAAACGCCGGGGATAACCTCATCCGCCCCCGGCTCATCGGCTTGCTGTCGCACTTCGATCAGTTCAAGAGCCTTCCTGGCACGCTCATTCTCAGGATTGAGATGGAGAACGGTGTTGAGCGCAAGACGCTTTTCGGCTTCGTCCTCCAGCACCGATGCCAGCCAGAACCAGGCTTTCTCGTTTTCTTCATCCAACTCGACAGCCTGCTCGAATGCCGCGCGAGCCGCCTGTTTATCACCGGCACGCGCTGCTGCGATGCCTTGACGCATCAATTCCGATATGTCGTTTGCGCTCACACCTTCACCTCATCACGGTAACAACACCGGCTGAAAGCTCGCCGATTGAACGTTAAAGTTACCCGACGTTACCGGCAGTAGGGTATCGCCGGACAGGGTGATCAAATAGATCTGGAAGCCGTTGCGTCCCCGGTTCGAAACAAACGCCAGCCAGCGACCATCTGGCGACCACGACGGGCTGCGATCATCGGCATCGCCATCGTCAATCGTGACCTGGAACGGGCGTTGACCGTTGGCATCCATCACGAAGATGTCATTATCGCCAGTACGATCACTCACGAAAGCGATCCGGTCGCCATCCGGCGAAAACGCCGGGGTGGTGCTGCTGCCGCCAGCATCGGTCAACTGTGTGAGTGTACCGCCGCCAGCGGGAATCGTGTAGAGTTCTTTGGAACCAGGCGTGTTCACATCTGAACTGAAGACGATCTGGCGTCCGTCCGGGCTGAAAACAGGCTCCCCGTCCCTGGCATTGTTGTCCGTCAGTTTGATCGGCGGGCCGCCGCCAGCTTCGATCATGTACAGGTCTTCGTCGCCATCCTCATCGCTGCTGAAGACGATCTGCGCAGCATCCGGCGACCAACCAGGGCGCGACATCTGCGTCCCGGCCATCTGAGTCAACTGGCGCGCCGATGCCGGATCATTGGCCGGAGCGACGAACAGCTGCGGCGTCAGTGGCGCATTAGCGTCCTGTGCATTCGGCAGCCAGCGGATGAACGCAATCTGCCCGCCATCCGCGCTCAAGGCAATATCGGACGCTTCGACGGTGGCATCACCGAAAGCGGTCTCATCACTGCCATCGGCACGTATCGAGTAGAGCACCGTCTGCGGCTGGCCGCTGAGCGCAACCGAGAAGAAGACGGGGAAATTTTCCAGCGGATAGGGCGTGGCGGTGGGCAGCGGTGTGGCCGTGGGCATCTCAGTCGGCGTCGGCGTAAACGTCGGTGGGAGATCGTTTTGATTCGGATCGCGCGTGACGAATACGGCGGCGAATACGGTCGGCAGTGGGGTGGCGGACGCAGCGGTTGTGGCTTCGAAGGTTGCCTGCTGCTGAAACGCGACCGCGGTTGCCGTCTGGCGCACGTCGGCATCGCTGGGCGAGCGCCCCAACAGATAGACGCCGACGATTGTCAACAAGACCAGGGTCAACACCGCCGCCAGCGCGAAATACAGTGAGCGGTTGCCACGCAGCTGGATGGGCATGGGCACGGCGCGCGTGTCCCGCTGCGAGTCGTCGCTGCGCGTGCCGCTGGCAGGAGGAAGCGCAACACCCAGCCTGCGCAGCGCCTCGCGTGCGCGTGCGTTGTTCGGATTGAGCTTGAGCACACGTTCCAAACAAGCGCGCCGCTCATCGGTGTTATCGACAACCGACGCCATCCACATCCAGGCAAGCTCGTTGCGGCCGTCTGCCGTCAATACCTGCTGGAGCAAACGCCGTGCCGTCACCCGGTCGCCGCGTTGGGCGGCAGCAATACCCTGTCGGAGTTTTTCTTGAAGAGATGGGTTTTCAGACAAGCCGAATATCCCTCCGGTTCATGGGGCCAGTGCCGATGCCAGAGACTTCGCAGTGGCAAAACGGCAGCAGCGATCTTCAACTGAATACCATTATGGATTATTCCCGCCATTCTGTGAGCTTAAGCTGGGAAAATGAGCCGGATTTTCCAGGTTCAAACGCCGCGATTCATGAAAAGCAGCACCATGGCGATGATGAATACGAGGATGAGCACCACGGCGATCACGCCAAAAATCACCAATGTGCGGTTTTCACGGGCAGCGCGTGTATAGCGGATGCGATTGAGTTCCTTGCGCGCCTGAACGTTATCGGGGTTGGTGCTGACCGCCATTTCCAACCAGCGAATCCGCTCTTCCTTAGAGTCCGCGAGCTTCGCCATCCACATCATGGCGCGCTGGTTACGCCGGTCCTGGTTCAGAATTTGCCGAAAGATCACACGAGCACCATCTTTTTGACCGGCTCGCGCAGCCTCTATAGCCATTTGCAGGAGTTCTTCCCGATTGGGCATGTTGTCCGAGTCGCCAATGTTTTTAGCATCCATGGGTCATTCTCAGCGGGTTTAAGTATCAACGGATATAACGCCATTGTAAACCAATATGCGTGTGTGAGCGAATGCAACCCGATCTGATCTCGCATCAGATCGATGTGTGATCACAAAAGGCGAGTTTCTATGATAGCGGCGATGCGCAGCGCGTGACCCGCATCCTCATCGTGCCCAACATCGAGCGACCAGCTCGCGCTCAGGCAGGCATAGGCAAAGGCGAACGCCAGCACGCGCGCCCGATCGACGCCCATCTGATCGGCCAGGATACCGGCAGTCTGGCGCAGGCGGGCTGCGCTTTCGACCAGCGCCGGCATTCCATACGGGTTGCAGAGCGTGTTCGCCGCGTCATATGTCCGCTCGCCATACACGCCCTTGGGGTCGATGGCGAGCCAGCCCCGCGCCAGGCTGTGGCGGATGTTCTCGTGGTGGATGTCGCCATGGAGAACGCACTCAGCGCGCGGATGCGCCAGCAGGTCTTCGGTCAGGGCGGCGGCGCGCACGAAGATCGACTGTGCGCCCAGATGCCCCTCGCGTACCGCCCGCTCGAACAGCGAGCGAAAGCGCCGCCGCAGCGGCACCAGGCCATCGGCGGGCGCGTCTTTCGCAGCGCCGTGCAGGCGGTTGAGCACGTCGCCAATGATGGCGGTCGCCTGCGCATCCTCGCCGCGTTTGACCAGCGGCACGAGATCATCGCCCGCGACATATTCGAGCAGATGCGCATTGGCGTCATGGCGCAGCAGACGGACGGCACCGTGTCCATCGAAACAGCGCAGGGCGACCGCGCCGCTTTGCTCATCGTCTATGCCAATCGGCGTCAGCAGCTTGAGCACAACCGTCTTGCTATCTAAAGTGACGGTGTAGACGTGGCTGGTCGGCGTCTCCGCCAGCAGTTTCGGATCAGATAGCGCCCAGGCGTCGAGGTAGTGTTGGAGGGTCGGTGGGGGCATCGGTTTTCAGGCTAGATGCTGTGCAAGAATATCCCCTGCTCGCCTACGTTGAGACGAGCGGGGGATCATTGTGTGGCGTGATTACGCCAGGGATGCGCCGCGATAGGCCCGGTTGAGCGTGTCCAGGCGCACCGGGATCATGCCGCTGGCATATTTGCTGCGATGTTCTTCCTCCAGCCAGAGCGGATCGTTGACGAAGAAGGTGTCGCCGTCGTAACCACGCACGACCAGCCAGTGCAGACCCGGATCAGCGCGCGGCGGGTTGGCAATGGTGTTGGGCAGCTGCAAATCGCGGTAGTAGACCAGCATGATCGCCGGTTGGCCCGCGTCGATCAGCTTCGGCAGCCTGCTCTTGATCGACGTGATGTTCTGCTTGATGTCTTGCAGCCCCACTTGCAGCCCGAATTGACCAGAGAGCGAGATCAGATCGTTCCAGGTCGTGCGCCCATCCTTGATCCGTGTCAGGTCGATGACGTGCTTATCCGTCCCGACCTTGTCGTAGTAGCGCAGCAGCATGAGCACACAGGTTTGCCCACAGTCGAACGCGCCGGTGGCCGTTGCGCTCACCTGCGAAATCCATGGCACTTCGAGGATGTTGACCTTGCGTTCTGTGTCGTCGGCTTCGACCTTCTCCATGAAGACCTGGTTACTGTCCACCGATCGTGACGCCGACCAACCGCGCGTGTGATGCCACCAGATGAAGCCGTTGGAATTGGTCGCGGAATTGCCTTCGACCTCGATAATCTCGCCGATGCTCAGCCGCTTGTTCGTCAGCGTATCGTTGCCGGTGCGCGGCTGACTGCGCACGCGCAGCCCGTCGATGACGACGCGGAACTCGATCTTTTCCGGCGTGGGCGTCACGGGTGTGGTCGTCACCGGCTCGGCGGCGGGCGGTGGCGGCGGCGCGGCTGGGGCGACCTCTTCTTCCGCGCTCGGCTCGATCACATTGCCGTTTTCGTCCAGCGGCAGCATCAAATACTCGGTGCCATCGACGCGCTCGGCAGCCGACCAGCCCTGATCGTGCTCCCACCAGATGTAATCGCCGCTGGCCGTGCGCGAATTGGGATCGACGTAGACAACTTCGCCAAACGTCAGGAACAGATCTTTGATGAGCGTGCTGTTTTCGGCACGCGGCTCTTTGCGCACGCGCAGGCTCTTGCGGTAGACAACCTTGAACGGCTTGCTGAAGCGCGGGTCCCGCAGCGGTGGCACTTCGGTGTTGGCGGCCTGCACCACCCGGAAAAACGCCTGATATATGTCCTGTTTGGGCTGGTTGTTCGTGTCCACGATCCCGGCGTTGCGCATCCCATCCGACCAGGCGAACCAGATCACGTTCGGGATGGCCTTGCGGAAACGTTTGGCGATCAATTCCTGGATACCCTCCATATACTTGATCACCATCGGGTATTGTTCTTTCGGATAAGGGATGTGCTCGGACACGCCGATCTCGGTGATCCAGAACTCGACGCCGGGAAAGGCGTTGATCATGTTTTGCAGGCCGGGGCTGAGCAGGCCGAACCAGCCGCCCCAGGCAGGCTTGCCGCTGAAGTTAGGCGGCCACTGACCGTAGGGATGAATGCCAACGGCATCCACCGGCAGATTGTTGTTCAACGCCTTGCGCACCGATTTCAGGTAGTTGAGCGTGTCATCACCGGCCAGACCACCGAAGATGATCGGCGCTTTGGAATCGGCAGCACGGATGGCGGCGCTGACGGCCTTGAGCACCTTGGCAAAATCGTCTGCCGCGACAAAGACCGACGAACCGCCCTTGAGATCGCCCTCATTCCAGATTTCCCAGGCGACGCCTCTGCCTTTGTAATGGGCAGCGATCTGTCCGCAGCGCTCCGCAAATTCGCGCGCGTAGCGATCATAGTCGCCATGATCCCACGGGCCATGCCCCCAGAAGGTTTCCTGATTGAGCACGAATAAGACTTTTGCGCCAATGTTATTGTAACGAGTGACCAAATCGTCGTAAGTGCGGAACGCATCGTCCAGGGATACACGCGCCGCGTCAACGCTGAAGACCGCCCGCACCCACTTGACGCCGGCCAGTGCGGTCGCGTCGTTGGGCTGTCCGGACGGATGGCGTGGGTTAATGTTGATGCCCCATTGAACCATGAGTTTCTCTCCTCCGAAAAAAGTAATGCGGAATGAGTGTCGAGATCCTCTGTGCTCAGCCACACGGTAGCGTGACCAAGCAGTCTATGCTGCGTCTCACTCCTCTCCACTGATTATAATGTCATTGATACGGGGTTGTTATACGATTTGATATGTTAATGTTCGATAACACGCGGTCTGACACCTTGAATCAAACGGCAACTGATGAGCAAAGATGCTGCTGCTACTCCAATGCGTCGCCGACCAGCCGCCCGGCATTGAGGAAATACTGCGGTGCGGCGTTGCGATAGAGGCTGCGGCAGGCTTCACGCAGCGAGGGGCCTTGCCCACCGATAGCGACTTCGTTATCGCGGGCAAAGAGGCGCATTTTCACGCGCTGGTTCGGCGTATCCAGTGCCTGATAGACGATCATCAAACGCCAGTCCGCAGTGAAAACGGATGCCGTCAGATCGATCAGGGAATCGAGTGTACGCGCGGTGTCGGCATCAATCCACCGGTCATCGGCATAGTTAGCCGGTTTGCGCACAGCTTCTACGGGTGAGGGGAAAACCTCGAACTTGCCCTCCAACTCCAGCCAGAGATCGCGCAGGGCTTCCGCCAGGCTGGGGCGACCTGCCACATCCTCATGGCGACTACCGAAGGCAATCGACGCCTCCCAGACATGCTTGCTCTCTTCAGGTTGAATCTTGATCGTCAGTGTGGCGTCAGGGCTATAAACCATGCTGATGAAGCCAATCGTCGCCTGCCACGCCAGGAGACCGTTTTCAGGGCGCTTGGGCAGGCGCGGCAATCGTCTGGTCTGGTTATTCATAATTAGTCTCGCCTTTGCGCGCATGCAGCACGCCTGCATCGGCTCTACACCGAGCTATCCATCGTCCTGTGCGCGGTGATTCACGTTGTAGAGACTCCACGCGAGGAAGCGGTCAATATCATATTGGACAATCTGGCTGCCCAGGCCGGACAAAAATGCGTCGAAGCCGTGGCGCGCCCAGGGAACACGCAGCGTCACGACCGGCGTATCGGTCGAGGCGAGTTTGTTCGCCAGCAGTTCGACATGCGCCGGTGCGACCAGATCGTCACGATAGCCCGTGATCAGCATCGTGGGCGGCAGTCCATCGCGCACATATTCGGTCGGGCTGGCGGCATCATAATCAACCGCAACTTCGGTCGTCGTCCCGCCGATGAACTCCGTCACCTCGGTATTCGGGATGGAGATCCACAGGCGCAGATCCGTCGGCGGGTAAATGGCGACGACTGCCGCGACTTCGCTCGGCGCGAGCGCGGAGTAAGCCGCCAGCAGCGCCAGATGTCCACCGGCAGAACGTCCCAGCAGCGCTACCCGCGCTGGATCGATGCGGTAGGCAGGCGCATAGCGTCGCACCCAGGCGACAGCCGCGCGCACGTCGTCCAGCGCATCACCCCAGCGCACCTCGGTCGAGAACCGATACTGAATGTCGAAGACAGTGTAGCCCAGCCCAGCCAGATAGCGGTGATGTGCTGCGAAAACCTCGCCCTTATTGCCATATTTCCACGCCCCGCCGTGGACAGTCACCACTGCCGGGTAGAGATCACCGTATGGCGGCGGCGCGGTCGGGCGATACACGTCGAGCATCAGTGTGCGCTGCGGCGTGCTGCGGTAGACGACATCGCGGTCGAGTTCGCAGTGATGATTGTTGCTGAACAGCCGCCCACCGAGCGATGTTTCCACCGACCAGCGGCGCTGCGCAATGCGCATACGCAGTTCCGGCGGAATCTCCCGGTCATAGCATTCGCCGAGTGTTTTGCGCATGGCGTCGTCGTTCATCCGCGTCGCCCGGCGAACCTGGAAGAAGGGCACGACCGACATCAACGCGCCGAATGTACCGAGCGTGACGCCCAGGCTCGACTTACGGCGCGGGCTGACACCCAGGCCAACGGCAAGCGTCCCCAGAAGTGTGACGAGCCACGAGAACTCGCCAAGCAGCATCTGAATGACCCAGGTGAGATTCTGGTAGCTGATGGTCGGCAGGGCGATGAGCAGGGCCATCGCTGCGGATAACGTACCCAGGATAGCAGAAACAGTCCGGCGCATAATCTCAGATGATTGGTATCACATTGGCGATTGATCTCCCTTTCCCATTCTAATCCGATTCTGCCGCGCGTGCGACCGAGTTTGGATGCGAAAACGGGTGCAGCGCTGCACCCGTTTCTGGACTTCGTTTTGCTGTGGTGATATTAATCGGCAGGAACATCTCCCAAGGCTTCTTCGGCCTCCGTCTGCGGCGCGGGCAGCACCGTCGCACGGGTCTCCTCCGCACGCTGGACGCGGACGCCGAGCCAGTAGAAGCGCAGCACCTCGATCAGGCAGCCGAGCACGCCGCCGAGAAAGAAAATACTGCCGCTCACCAGCGCCAGAATCAGCCAGAGGACGCCGTAAAAGAAGAAATCGAGCGCGATCAGGTTGTATGAGAGCACGCGCTTGTAGGCGATGTGCCCCTGCGCGAGCGTCGGATCGCGCCGCAGCATGAGTGCGAGACGGATATTCTGGAAGTGGCGGAAGTGTACCGGCACTTCGATCAGGTACAACATGCCAATCACGAGCACGAAGAAGCGCGGATCTTTGAAGAAATCGGCGACGAACAGCAGGTAAACCACCACCAGGATCAGCATGAGCAGGAAGCGCGGGCTGATCAAGCGCTGGCGGTCGACATCGCGCTGAAAGATCGGGTTTAGCTCGTAGCTGCCGCCGGTTGTGACGTGCTCGCTGACGTAGCGCTTATACAGGCGTGCGCCGATGATCGTCAGGGCGTAATCCGAGGCGTAGATCACGCACCAGACGAGAATGCCGATCCCGACGTTCGCGCTGAGGTTTTGGTCGATGGCCATGAGGAGATCTAGATAGGCAATAAGCCGAGTTATGCAAACACATCGGTAATTGGCAGCGCGAAGCCTGGCAGCACATCCTCACCGCTGAGAGTAGCGCCCAGTCTGTGCGTGGTGGATTGATTGCTGCCGCTGCGATGCACAATGACCAGCTTGTTCTTCTGATCGACCACCCAGATCATGCGCACGCCATCGTCGAGATAGCGAGCGACTTTGGCCTGCACCTCATCAAAGCTGTCGTTCTTCGAGACGATCTCAACGCACAAGTCTGGTACGAGCACGACCGGCTTGGACTCGTAATCGGCGTCGGCTTGCGTGTAGGCATCCCACCGGGTTCGCGCGATGAACATCAGATCGGGCACGCGCGAGCCAGTCACCCATTCCGAGTCGTAGACCAGTACGTAAGGAACTTCGTAGTAAACTTCGCCGAGGTTGTGTTCCTCGACAAAGGCATCTAGGGGGCGGAAGAGCGAGCGGTTCGTTTGTCCATGGCCGAGCAAAACAGGCGTCACCGGAACACACTCCCCATCGATCAGTTCGAACGGCGCGTCGTTGAAACGGGCAATGAACTCGTCCATTGACATACGCTTGATGTCGACTTGCGAAGCATCCATCTGTACTGTCTCCCGCACTCGCCCAGTCGTCGTTCCTCTAGCTTTCACAATCCCATTTTGAAGGCCGCTAGCCGACCGCCGAAAGCCAACAGGCTACACCGTGATCGCCGTCCCGTCCGCAGCCACCGCCGCGAATGACAGACCATCGCCGTTAGGCGTGGTGTCGATCTTGACCGTCGTCCCGCGCGGCGGGTTGGCACGCAGCAGGAAATCCGCCAGCGGCTCGCGCACAGTCCGGCGGATGATGCGGCGCAGCGGACGCGCGCCGTACTGTGGCTCGGTGTTCTGCGCCAGCATCCAGCTTTGCGCCGCCTCGCTGAAGTCGAGCGTCAAACCGCGCTCGGCGGCCATCTTCGTCTCTTTCTTGAGCATGAGCTTGAGAATGTCCGCCATGTCCTCGGCGGTCAGCGCGTTGAACATGATAACTTCGTCGAGGCGATTGAGGAATTCCGGGCGGAACCACGTGCGCACTGCCTCCATGGCAGCCTCGCGCACCTCATCGTTGATGACCGGCACGGCCAGGTCTTGCGAGCCGAGATTGCTCGTCAGAATGATCACCGTCTCGCTGAAGCTGACCTGATTGCCGCGCCCATCGGTCAGGCGACCTTCTTCGATCACCTGCAAGAGGATGTCCATGATCCGTGGATGCGCTTTTTCGACCTCGTCGAAGAGCACGATGATATATGGCTGCTGCTTGACGCGCTCGGTCAACTGGCCGCCTGCCTCGCTATCGACGTAGCCGCTGGGCGAACCGAGCAGGCGATTGATGCTGCTTTCATCTTTGAACTCGCTCATATCGAGCGGCAGCATGGCGTCCTCGCTGCCAAACATGAATTCGGCCAGCGCGCGCGCCAGTTCAGTCTTGCCAACGCCGGTCGGGCCGAGAAAGAGGAACGCACCAATCGGGCGCTTGGGATCTTTGAGACCGACACGCGCCGTCTTGATCGCCCGGCTGACGGCGAGCACAGCCTGATCCTGCCCGACCAGCCGCTCCTTGATGTGCTCGACCATGCTGGCATAGCGCAGGCGCTCGTCTTCACCGAGCTTGCTCACTGGCACGCCGGTCATCTGGCTGGCCGCCAGCGTGATATCTTCGGCATCGAGCGTCGACGGATCGTCGAGTTCGGGCTTATACGGAAGCTGCGTCTGGCGCGCCATGCTGACGAGCGCGGCGGAGCGATGCATAAGCTGCTCGGCACTGCGCGGCAGAGGATTGCTGCCCATGTAGCGCTTCGCCAGCCGGGCGGCGAGGGCCAGCGCTTCTTCGTTGACCTTGAGATCGTAATCAGCCTCGATGTGCGGGCGCATGACTTTGAGAATTTCGATGGTCTCTTCGACGCTCGGTTCCGGCACGCGCAAAAGCTGGGCATTCTCGGTGATGGCGTTGATGCTCATCAGCCGGTTCTGCCATTCCTGATCGGTGGTCGTGCCGATGATGATCGGATCGTCTTCGAGGAACGCCTTCTGGATCAACGGCGTCGCCTTGCCGAATTCGGCTTTGATCGGCCCGCCGAAGAAGCGATGCAGCAGCGGCACGAAGAAAATGCCGCCGCGCGCCTGATTCAGGCCCATGCGCACCGCTTTCTGATCGCTTTCCAGCAGCGCCGCCTCATCCACCTGCACCAGGCTCTTCAGTCCGTTCGGTCCTTTGCCTTCACTCATGAGCAGCGCCAGGCTGTAGGCGAGCGTCCGCTTGCCGACGCCGTCCGGCCCGATCAGGATGATGTGGCGGCTGATCGACTGCGACAGGATATTGATCATCTCGCGCAGCAGGTTCTCGCGGAAATAGACGGGCTTGAGCTTGCCGCTCTTGGCGCTGGCGACGAAATCGCGCGTGGTCGCTTCGGCGCGGGTGATGACGCGGCTGTTATCGCTGAGGATGTCCTGGATCGCTTTGGGTGTGATGCCATGTTGACGCAGCAGGCCGCTGGTGCTCATGCTGCTCTCGCCCAGGACTTGCAGCACGTGATCGGTATCGACGCGGATCTCGTGGGCGGCCTGGGCAACGGTCAGTGACTCATCGATCAGAATGATCGTCTGGCGCGACATTGGCACCAATCGGTTGTTCAGCGCTGCAAAATCCAGGTTGCCGTCTTGATCGCGCCGCTGCTCGACGGCCAGATGCGTTTGCCGGTCGAGGCGTTCGAGATCAACGCCGCGCTCTGTCTTGAACAGATTGAGCAGGCGGGCGGCAGCCGTGTCCTTGCGCCGCAGCAGCGCCAGCAGCACTAACTCCGGTATCAGCATCGACTTGCGATACTCATCCTTGAGTGCGACGGCATCATTCAGGATGGCATCGACATCCTTCGAAACCAGATCGGGATTGAGCGTGCCCATATGCGCGTCGATTCCTTAGTGTTGGGTGTCTTGCATCATGTGCAAGGGTAGCGGAAAACGCTCGCTGCGACAAGCATCGAAGCTGGCTCTTAACGTTCGTGCAGCACTTAGACAGACCGAGCACAGCGGAAACCAATGAACGGAGCTGCGTCGTCAGGCTGGAATCTGCCGCGCGCCACCGCACGCAGAAAGTAAACGTTATCGTCAGACCACGAGGCCCCGCGCACCCCGCGCAAAAACGGCTCATCCTCGAACTCAATTTCGCTATCCGGCGTGTAGGGATAGGGGAGCAGTGTCGTACTCACCCAGTCCCATACGTTCCCGCTCATGTCGAGTGCGCCCACCCACGACGTGCCGCCCGGATGACTGCCGACATTTGCAGTCTGTGCGTTGGAGTTTCCGCGCCAGGTAGCGTTGTCTGGGTTCCACGTGTTTCCCCAGGGATAGTACAGGTTATCCGGCCCGCGCGCGGCGTACTCCCATTCGCGCTCGGTGGGCAAGCGTGCATCACGCAGCTTGCAGAAGTCGCGCGCCTCGTACCAGGTGATACTATCCACCGGGCGTTCGTCGCCTGTCCAACTGCGCTGGCGCCCAATGTGTCCATCAAAGCGCGCAAATTGTGCGTTGGTCACTTCGTATTTATCGATCCAGAATGGTTCGTCGAAACACTGCTCATGAACTGGCTGCTCATTGAGTTCAGCGTTATCGCTCCCCATTTGGAAGCAGCCCGCAGGCACAAGCACCATTGTCACACCGTCGAATTCGTACTCGATGGGCGTCCAGGCATCGTTGCCGTCCTCGAAGTCGTACTCCGCTGCCTGCACATAGGCTGCCTGAATTGGGCTGAGGGTTGCCGATGGCGTGTACGTCGGCGTGATGGTTGGTGTGGGCGTGTACGTCGGTGTGCGGGTTGCCGTCGGCGTGCGCGAAGGCGTGGATGTAGACGTGTTCGTCGCGGTACGAGTCGGCGAGGGCGTGTGCGTCGGTGTGCGCGAAGGCGTGCGGGTTGCGGTCGGCGTATACGTCGGCGTCGCCGAGGGGGTTTGTGTTGGCGTGCGCGTCGCGGTACGGGTCGGTGAGGGCGTGTGCGTCGGTGTGCGCGAAGGCGTGCGGGTTGCGGTCGGCGTATACGTCGGTGCCGGCGTCAGCGATGGCGTATGAGTCGCGGTCGGCGTCGGTGTATCCGTCCAGGCTGCCATGGTCTGGAAGTAGAAAACGGTCGCTTGCAAGGATTCATAGGTGCCGGTCGCGTTTGGCGTGGGCGAGGGCGTTAGCGTTGGCGTCGCTGTCACGGTGGGTGTATCCGTGGCCACCAGCATCGTCAGCGTGATGTCGATCCACACCTGGGTTTCAACACTGGCACTCTGGCGCGTTAGGACAACCACTGTGGCCGTCTGTTCATCCCTGGAGAGCGTAGACGAAGGCGAGGCCGTTGCCGTATTTGCCTGAGCGACCTGAGGTACGGCGGTTGCTGGGGGCATCGTGCTTTGCGCTACGGGCGTCTGTGTCTGCTCCAGGGTCGCGGTCGATGCAGGCGCAACCGTGGGATTGCCCGCTTGCAGCAGCAAGATACCGATGGCAAGAGCGAGAATAGCCAGCCCACCGGTAACGATCATGCTGTTGAACGAGGTTCGCTCACCGGCGTGAGCAAGCGGTGTTGCTCCTGTAGGGATCGTCATGCGCAGGGTGGGCGTATTAACTTCGGCGCGTGCCGGGCTGGCGGCCTCCTCATGCATCGGAATCGTGGGCATCGGCGTGGGCGGTGCCCAGAGCGTGCGTCTTTTCTTCGCCAGCGCGGATTGTTCGTTAATTGCGCGAATGAGCCTTGCCAGGTTCTCGTCGTCAAGGCCACGCTTCATATCGACGTACTGGATTTCGCTCAGGTCGTCGGAAAGCTGTGTATTGTCCCGGATCTGCACCGTCACAATCGGTTTTTGCAGCCGCTGGGCTTCGGTGAATTCCGCCTGGCAGTAGGGCGAGGTGACGGACTCGTTGCTGAGCAGATAAATGAATACGTCGCATTCGGCAATTTCGTTGAGAATTGCCTTCCACCAGTGGACGCCGCCATGCAGGTCATCGTCGTACCACACATTCGGCAGGTTGTAGATACGGCGCAGCCGTTCAATGAGTAGTACGGTGAAATCGGTATCGCTGCGGCTGTAAGAAACAAACAGCTTTGGCATAAGGCTACTGATGACTCGACGTACTGAGAAAGTTATTATCTCAGTGATAGGTTATTTTGGCAAACAGTGAATTATCCGCCATCGGCAGCGCGTGCAGTCGAGAGCCGCGTATCGGCATATACATCCCAAACAGCGTTGCGCACGTTCCTCCAAAAGTCAGAGGCGCATTCTCCCATCCTCCAGTAGAGTGATATGTGTTGAGCATCACCAATGGATAACGAATGCGCAATTTCACGACCGGCGACCGCAACATCGCTATCTTCTACATCACGTCCATGGCGCAGGCCTGCGCATTCATCACCGGCAATTGGATCTTCTTCTGGCTGCGCGTGATGACCTTTGGCGAACTTGGCATTGTCGATGCGGCCTCGTTTGCCTTCGGCCTGCTGATGGAGGTGCCCACCGGAGCGATCTCGGATATAGTCGGGCGCAAGCATACGCTCACCCTTGCCCTGGCGTGCAGCACCCTCGGCTTCGGCATCATGGCAGCAGCGGATGTGATCTGGGTGCTGGTGGCCGGGTTCTGGATCGCGCAGATCGGCTGGGCGTTTTATTCGGGTGCCGCTGAGGCGCTGGCCTTCGACTCGCTCAAGGAGCGCGGCCAGGAAGCCCGCTTTGACCGCGTCATGGCGAACGCCACCAGTATCAGTCTGGTCATGCTGGTGGTCAGCTCTCTCATCGGCGCGTGGTTCTATCAAATCGATCAACGGCTGCCACATTATGCCTGGGCAGTCGCTTTCGGCGTCGCCGCGCTGGCGACTTTGTGGCTGCGCGAACCGACCACGGGTGTGCAGCGGCAATTCTCGCTTCGCACCTACACCACTCAGCTTGCCACGGGCTTCCGCCAGCTCTGGCAGCCAACGCTGCGGCGCTTTGTGCCGCTGATCTTCGCCACCACGGGCGCCTACTACCTGTTCTCCTTCGGTCTCGTCTCGCCGACGCTGGCCGTCGGCTTCGGCTTCGATGCGGATGCCCAGGCCGTCATCTTCGCGCTGGCAGCGCTGGCGAGCGCGGTCATCCAGACGAAAGTGCCCTGGCTGCGCCGGCGTCTGCCGGAATACACCGGACTGATCTTGATCGCCGGCGCGCTGGCGCTTGGGTTCGCAGGCGGCGCGTTTCCACTGGGCACGTGGGGCGTCGGCGTGCTGCTGCTCATACGCCTGGCCGGGTCACTGAGCAATACCTGGATCTCGATCATTGTCAATAACCGGATCGATTCGGCGGCGCGCGCCACGACGCTCTCGGCGGTCGCCCTGCTCACCAAGATTCCTTACGTGGCGACAGCGGTGCTTGCCGGATCGATGGCGGAAGCCGGGACGTTCCCCACATTCAGCGCAGGGGTGGCCGTGTTTGTCGGCGTCGTCTGCCTCTGGAGCCTGCTGGCACTCTCACGGGAGGCCGCACGACGCAGCCCAGCCTGACCGCTGCTGTCGTCAGCCGCCATCACCGGACAGCGCCGCCTGCACAAACGCATCCACATCGAAGCCGAGCGGCGCGCCGGTTGCCACTTTCTCACGCGCGCTGGCAATAGCTGCGTCGCCGTAAGCAACGTCGTCTTCCCACCAGTTGGCTTGCTCGCTTGTCATCCACACGTACTCGTCAGTGTTCAGCAGCGCGTAGTAGACGTTGTGTTCCAGCATTTGCAGGCGCTGCTCGTCCGAGGCCAGGTGATAACCGATGTGATCGGGGTTGCCGCGCAGGTCGAGCACAGCATCGACGTACACTGCCTGCCCGATTTCCACCACCGCACCGAAGCGTGTACGCAGCGTCGGATCATCCGCCAGAGCGTGGATCGAGTCATTGATGTAGGCACGGCTGTCAACGAACTGCTGCGCATTCGTGAAGTAGTACGACCATTCGTTGCCATCGATCAGGCGGGATGTGTCGTTCGCGCCCAGGATCAGACCTTCGACGAACGCGCCGTAGAGCGCCCACGGGCTATCGCGCAGGCCAAAGCCACGCGCTTCTAGCTCCGACCGCACTTTCGCAGGCCCGAACAGCAGCAGCACCCGCGCATCCGGGATGGACTCCTGGATGATGCTCATGAAGCGTATGCCGCGTTCGCGCACCAGCGCCTGCGCCTGTTCGAATTCCAGCCCCTGGTAGCGGTCGCGGTTGTACCACCAGGCGCTGAAGTCATACGGCTCAGGATCGAGGGCGATGCCGCGCATACCGCCTGCCACCGCTGTTGCCGCGAAATTGCGAATGTTGGCTTCGGCTGCGGCCCAATCGGAGTCGCTGGCAAAGGCCCAGTCCTGCTCGGCTGTCCCCGCCCACATGATCAGGAAGTTATCGGTGAAGCGCGTGAATGTCGTCGCCGCCAGATCCGCACGATCTTGTGCATAGGCGTCGTCGGGATAAGGCGAACGAGTGAATACTTTGGGGCCAACGTGCAGGCCAATGCTGATGCCATCGAAGGGATGTTGTTCCATCGTCGTGATGTTCGCCAGCAAATAATCCGGCAGTGGGGTATCCCAGCCGAATTTGATTAGCTTTTTGGGGAGGGTGTCCGGCTGCGCATAAGCGGTGCTCACACTCAACACAATGAACGCGAATATGAGCCACGAAATACGAGTACGTATGAGCATGCAGATGTCCTGTTGTGCTTGCCGGGAATTGCGATTGGTTTTGTCTCCAGCGGCGGGATCGCTGCCGCCTGTGACATTGTACACGCAGATTGTTGCGCGACGCTGGCCACTAACCTCCGGTCGCCCTGCGCCCCTCGCACACCAGCCCACAGCGCACGACGCGGCGCGTGGTTATCTTGACAAGGGCGTGCGAGCAGGCCTATAATCCTCATACTATCGCGGGTGTAGTTCAGCGGTAGAACGTTTGCTTCCCAAGCAAAATGTCACGGGTTCGATTCCCGTCACCCGCTCACAGATATGCA